>JAZDPL010000029.1:0-40712 GCA_043797665.1 Candidatus Omnitrophota bacterium | reverse complement strand
TTGCTGCCATATCTCTTTACAGTTCTTGCACCAAATAACTTCACCATCGCCTTCAAAATTCTCATTACCGCTTTCACCGCAATTTTCACATTGCATTATATCGTCTTCCATCTTCCTTAAAACCTCCCTTTAATTTAATTTTCTGAATATAAAAAAATAAAAAAGGATTCAGTAATCCTGTGGTTTCATCATTGTAAAACCGTAAGTTTCATTCAAGACTACAAAGTATTCACTGCCGTCAATCTTAACACTATAAAACCAGTCATCCTTTTCCTGGTGTTGTCTCTGGAATTCCCTGGTAATCTTTTCAGCCAAGGCAAAAAACTCTTTACACTCTACTACCTCTGTTGACTCTGTTCCTGCTGGTATAAAATCATCAAGGATAGTTCTCGTAACTCTGTTTATCTTGCCGAACTTTACCGGAATGACTACACCATCTTCAACTGCTTGTTCATCTGTATAACTGAAAATCACTTCTGCATCATCCCAAAAATTGTCATTTGTCATCTTATCTGTTGTATTGCAGCGCCTTTTCAATCATTCTTGCTGCTTGCTGCTTTGTTGTTCCATTCCCTACATCTCTGCCTAATATCCTTAAATATGCAATCTGCTTTGCTGTTGCAGGCTCTTCTTTTGCCTTTTCTCTGTCTGCTTTCATCTCTTCAACTCTTCTGTCTTTGCTCAATTCCTGTAAAAGCGCAGGTGCAACTAAAAATGCTGATGTACCACTAAAACCAGACTCCTGCAATTTATTGACCAATGCTTTATACATATTGATATAATATTGCGCGTCCATTTTATCGTATACCTCCTTTCAAGTTATTAAATGAAAAAGATAAAAGAGAAAGGATTTCCCCCTTCCTCTGCAAAAGAAACTTGTATTCTTCCTCAGAATTTACTATTCCGAGTAACTTCTCTATAACTTTCAATTCTTCGTATAATTTTTTTTGATTCATTGTGCTCCTGCATTGATTCGGATTGCTCATTTATGCCTTTCGCCTTTTTTGAGAACGGAACTTCCAAAAAAGGTTAATTATGAGCTATCTTATTTCAGAAAAAAAGAAGGTGAGACCGAAAAACTTAAATGTTCAAAACCACCCCAACATTGGCTTTTATGTTTTTTGTGTGGAACAATATATATCCCGAGTAATTAAGTCACAGAACGAATGGTTTAAATAGAGCCCGAATCAACCCCTTGGGCAATGAAGAGAAAAAAAATAGAAGAATTGCTTACAAAAAGAGGAGTTGCGAGCAAACTTAAATTCTAACCGGAGAAAAGCTTTTGCAGTAAATCATGGAAATCCTTGAATCAAAACAGAAAAAACTATACAATTTGAAAGGAGGGCAAAAATTCCAAAATGGAAGGTAATCTTGTCTTGAAATGATTTTTTATGCTTTTAGGCTGGATAACGTTGCGCCAGGAATATTATTCTGTGTACTATTTCCCGAGATTTTCAAGAACATCAAAAAAAAGAAGTTAGAATTACATAAAGCTATTTCCCAAGATTCTTCAATACATCGAAAATCTGCAGACCTGCTCCTGCCCTTTCTAAAACAGAAGCATCCGGATTTTTTCCCACTATTCTCGCTGTTTCAAGAGCCTCTGCAATGTTATGCAATTCATAATAGGGTTTTTGCTGGACCACAACATTGCTCGTACCGCTTGAAGTTGTACTGCCTGAAGCTCCTTGTCCTCCTCCTGTTACTATAATTGTCTGTGGCTGAGCTGGTGCGAGTTCTGGTTTATACTGAGCCTCTTCTTTTTCTATAAGTTCCTTGATTTTTAGCGCTTTGTCATATTCCTCTTTATCAATTGCCGCCACGTACTTTTCTCTTAACATCATTAAGCTATAATTATCTAAACCAACCAGTTTTTCGAGTTTTGCAAGTTGCCTTTTATGTTCTTCAGTAGGATCTGCTTTTAGGGCATCCGTCTGATATTGTCTAAGACTTCCAGCTTCTTCATATTTTTTGTTGGCAATTAAGGTTAGCATTGTTTCGCTGAAATATTTTGGGGTCATTATTAGGTTCTTAGAAATAGATACATCATGCATGATTCCAAATTCTGCTATTTCAATTGATAAATTTTCATATCCTTCTTTTTTAATAACAATAAAATTGTAATCAAAACTTTTGGTAATTTCTACACTTTTTATTTCCACTGCATCACAAAAACCGGATTCATCCCAAGAACTATGTCCATCCGTACCTAAACAAACACCGGAATTTGGACATTCCCGCATTGCTTTAATAAAATCAGCCAAGCCATAAAGTTTTTGGAGGTTGCCTCTCGTTATTTCATCTTTAATATACTTTTTCCCTCCAATTTGTAATATTATTCCATTAGGGAAGTTATCTTGAACGAGGGAAGAAAAGGTATGCCGTTTAAAGTCCGCACCCGTCCAAAACCCACACGAATAAGTGGAATAAGTTCCAGTTACTTTTACTGTAGTTAATATTGACGTTGTAAAAGGTGTATTGCCAATAAGCTTATCAGATAACCCATTTTTCTTACCCCACACCGACGCACCTTCAGGAAAAGTAGTAATGCTAATATCAACAGCATAAGATAAACTGCTTATTAACATCAGCCCTAAAAGAACTCCTAAAATCTTGTTTTTCAATATAGCAATTGGCACCCCAAGGAATAAATTTTCCCCAAGACTATTCTTTTTTGCCATTTTGGTCTCCTGGACAATTTCTGCTGTTTAACTCCCGGAGTTATTTTAGCAGTATCCGGAATTAAAGTCAACACAGCACAGGCAGAGGTAGATGGGTATCAACCAAGCGAGCGCTTTTATTGTTCTAATGTTTTGTTTTTGTGATAAAATAAAGCGATATGAAAAACAAATTAGATTTAGACTTGTTGAATAAAGCTATTGGATGTACTCTTAACAATCAATATGCTCAGGCAAAACACTATCTTAAGAAGTTTTTGGGACAAGAAGAAGATAAATCTATAAGAGTAATGACTAAAAATGATAAAAATTATGCACGTATTTTACTTGTTCGTTCTCAAATCGAATTATTCGAAATGGAGGGATTCGAAATCCTTTATAATGTACTTCGATACGACCCCAATAGTAGCATGATTCATGAGTTTTTATCAGAACTAATGAGCGTTGAAGGTTCATTATATTTTCAAAAACAAGAAAAGGATGGACCCGAAACTATCAAATTTTTCTTGGAAGCTGAAAAGTATCTGGATAGATTTAATGATTTTGCTTCTAATGTTATCAACGGCTCTATAGCATGCAGATTAAGACAATCCGAAGAAATGTTCAAGTATCTGCAAATGGCCAGAAAACTCATGCCCGGAAATCAATTCCTTCTCTGTCATTTTGGTACATATTTCATGCTGACGTGTAATTTTGAAAAAGCGTTGGAATGCTTTAAATTCTTTATTCGAAAAAACCCGAGTATTTATATGAAGACATTCGACATCCAAACTTTTACTTGCCGATATATATACTCGTTATACCTTTGGCGAGAGAATAAAGTAACAGAAGCAAAACATCTCATGGATGAAAGCATAGATTTATATGAGAGGTTTTGTGAGACTAAAAAACCTTTTGTTTCATTTCCAAAAGCAGGACCTTCGTCATTTCTGGGTAATATAGCAACAGAAATGAGGGTTTTGAGACATATATTATATTTAGATAGTTATCTTCAAGAGATATTTGAAGCAAATTCTTTTTCTGAGATTATAAAAATCTTAAATGTATCTCATAGTGTTGCGGTACAATCAGAAAAGATTAACACAGACTTAGGACTTACACCCAGAGATTTTCTTTTCCCCCAAATACTTTCGTTGAGAAAGCAGAAAATAATTAGTTTTTTAGAGATAGTTGCCGCCATGACATTTAATTTCGCAGAGATAGAAAAACAAGCAAAAAAAATAGAAGAGACAAAAAAAGCCTTAATAGACATGGGCTTTATTCAGGGAAAACAAGCTTTTGATGCTATAGAAAATTTCGTTTTATATCTAAAAAATGCAAGTTTACAGTATAAACGACTTGAAGATATTCCAAAAAGAGAGGAAGCGAAGATACTGGAGTCCCTCAAACCTGCATATATACGAAATCGCGAAGAATCACGCTCTGCAACCCAAAAAATTCTTTCAGAATTTGAGGAAAATAAGAAGGTTAAAACAGGAAAATTTGAACCTGAATACGAAAACATACTTGAAATTATTCAGAATATGGCATTGGTGATTGAACGCAGTCCAAGTGCGTTTAAAAACATGAAGGAAGAGGATCTACGGCAACACTTTTTGGTTCAACTAAACGGACAGTATGAAGGACAGGCTACGGGTGAAACTTTCAATTATCAGGGAAAGACTGATATTTTGATTCGTTGGAAAGGGAAAAATGTGTTTATTGCGGAATGTAAATTTTGGAGAGGAGAAAAGAAATTTTTAGTAACTATTGACCAGCTTCTTAATTATGTTAGTTGGCGAGATACCAAAACAGCCATTTTATTATTTTATAAGGACAGAGATTTGAGTAGAATACAGTCGATGATACCCCAAGTAGTGAAAAAACATGCTTGTTATAAAAGAGAAGCTGACATCGGACCCAACATCCATACAACTCAATTTCGTTATATATTCCGCCAGCCTGGGGATCCGAAACGTGAATTGGTATTGACGGTCATGATATTTAACGTTCCGAGTTAGATAGAAAAACGTGAGATAAATATTATTAAAAAGGAGTAAACATTGGCTGCATTACTATTTTTCATCATATATACGTCGCCCATTCTAATCATTAGCTTCTTCGTCACTGCGTATCTTCGGAGTTCAAAAGGTAGCAGAACTTCAGAAAATGTGCTGGGTTTTCAAATTCTTCTTTCATTCTTTCTCCTCGTTCCTTTCGCGACATATGCCACCAGCGTTCTTCGAAATGAACAAGGATTAATAGGTTTCTACTCCTTGTTATTCACCTCTGCTTTCAAACTCTACACACAGACAAAAGCTGGATTTTTGCATTTTTTTCTGTACATTGCAAGCATTCATGTTCTTGGATTTCTCCCTTTCCTTGCTCTTATCCTGTATGTCACAACCAAAAACCGTTTTCTCAATATTGCGCTTTCCTCTATATCTAATGTAGATGAAAATTTCAAGAGTGGAATTGCAGAAATAGAAAATGCTGTCACCAGCGTGAAAACCGCCATGCCCCTGAAAGAAAAAGTTGAAATTAGATTCTTTCACAAAAGAAACACGCAGCTTTCTTCTTTCAATTGTACAGTCTTAAGAATGAAGAGCACTATTCTGCTTGTTTTTGGTGCCAGAATGCCAGAAGCCATTTCAAAACGAGTCATCTCAATTGATGAGCTGAAAGCTGTCATATGTCATGAATTCGGCCATGTATCAAATAAAGATGACTTCATTCCGTTTGCTACAAGAGTGATTTTGAATAGATGGTTCTTGATTACACTCTTCATTGCACTCACCCTTTTTCTTCAGGAAGGAAGATATGTGCTTCTACCTGTCGGGAAACGATTGAACTTTCTACCATATCCCCTTACGCTGTTGATAACATCATTTGCTTCTCTTGTGGCTGTCGGTATGGGGTGGCGGTATGCTTCGCTTTGCTTGCAACGATGCGAAGTTTTTGCAGATTTAGTGGCTGTCAGGTATATCCCTGCCCATATTTTGAAAAATGCCATATTGAAAATGTCTATCTTGGCAGAAAAAAGCTCAAATTCCTCTTTTTCGTTTGCATCTGAATCGAGTTTCACTGACGTAAAAAGACATCACATTCTAGAAGTTTTTCGGCCGTTCAATATTTTCAGTGCGCGGGGTAGGCTTCCCTATCACCCGGCACTTTCACGCCGCTTAAAAATTCTTGACTCTTCCAGTTCCGATATCGAAGAACAACAAACAGGTCTTCTAAATTTTGAAATATTTGGATTTGTCGGTGTATTCACCGCAGGAACAGCAGGAATACTTATGGGACTGACAGGTAATCTCCTTAAGAGTGTTGCTCAACAGGACCTTTCTGTTGTTGCATTTTCATTCACAATGTACTTTTTGCTTGTTTTTCTTGCGTGCTTTCCTTTGAGATACACAAAAAACGAGTTCAAATATGACAAAAAGGGCATCAAGCTTCTGACCATATACAGCGTGACTGTGGGGATAATGAGCAACATAGTACCCTTGATAAACCGATGGGTATTCATAACCAACAATCTGGGAAGAAATGTAGACTGGGAGGGCAGAATGTATCTGAGGACGCAAATTTCTCACTCGATATCTTCAGTTATATCAGGAATAATTTTTTCAATGGTACTATTCCTCATTTTTTCCTCGGTTGCAAATAACACAAACAAAACACGAAGGGAACAGTGAACACAAAAGTTCTTTAATTGTCATGGATTTAAAAGGAATAGTAAAACAGTTTGTCCTAAGTCATTTTGACGTGACAGATGACTTTTTCAACGTGGCATGGGACTTTGTCAATGCCAATCTCACAACAATCGATTCAAGCGCTGCTTCTTCTCCATCTAGAATCAAAGAGGAATTTCCAATGCAATTTATTGGAGAAACCAGCGAACAAGCATGGAAGGCGATAGTGATATTTGCCAAGGGTTTTAAGGAAATCGATGTTTCTCAGAAAAATCCTGATTTGATCGGTCTTCTCCAGAAGACGTGCACTCAAATGCAGGCAGATATCACGCTTCAAAACGAGATACTGAAGAGTGTTACTGAAAACCAAAAGCATGTATTGGAACTTCTTCGTACAAAACACATTACAGAAATAATGACAGCAAAAGAAACCCAACCAGAAAAATTAATTCTTGAACCCAGCATAAAACCAGAACAAACAGAAAAATATGATTATTTATTTTACTCACATGTTAATAACGAAAACCCCAAGGATATCACAAAGGAAGAAGTTACAAAGTTACGAAATTTATCTTTAAAAGAGAAAGAGGAACAGTTTGATATATTCCTCGACATCGAAAATTGTCAACTTTTCGCAAAAGGAGTCCCCAAAAAAATCACAGAAAAGGATATTCCTATGAATTTCTTGGTTCTGGTATTAAAAAATGTTGGTGGTTCCTGTACATTCATGAATATAGGTAAAGAAGTTTGGAATGATGATGGAACAAATTCAAATTTAATACATCAAACAAGGCATAGAGTTTCTAAATTAACAGAAGGAGTGATTGACTTGTTTGTAGAACACGGGACGCGCGGAATAATAGACATGGAAAAGACGCCTGCCCGGGGGATTAAAGAAACAATTAGAGATTTAGATGTTTATTATATCAGAAAGGAAAACTTCGAAGGACATAAATTTAAATATTGTTTAATAATACCCAAAGATTAAGGTCTTGTACATTCAAAATTTAGTCCCTTTAATCTTTCTTCAAGAACGTTACAAGGATAAATAAATACACTAAAACCTTCCTCTTTTAATAACCAGCCGCAAGCATTTTCAAATTTCCTAATATCCGTATATTGTTCTGGTTGTTTAATTCGGAAGCCTGTTTTTTTAATAGCATTATTTATACAGTTTTCTGAATTAGGGCAATAGTGGGAAAAAAGCAGAATCTGGCGGTAATCTTTTTTATTGTTATCGAGATCGGATTCCTTTTGTAAATGCAGACAAGCATCTTTAATTATTTCAGGCTTCTTATTTACTTCAATCGGTCTATTTTTGTGGAATTTCAATAAATAAGAGTCGCAATAGTTTTTATGTTGTAACCTGCCATGTTCTTCTATTAAAAGTTCTGGATTTTCCCGGGAAACTTTTTTACAATACTCCATCATAATATTAAACATAGAAGATGTAAATAGATTATCCCTTGTCAATTTCTTCATATTTGGCGTTAGCTGAATGGGTTTGAGATCATATGCTTCCCTGTAAATACTTCTTAAATTCTTTAAACTTGGGAGATAGCCATCTATTAAATACCCTTTCCATTCATCTTCTCCGTTCTTTACTACAAAAACCATTTTAATTTTACTGCATAGGCAGCGATCTTTATAAATTTAACTGGTTTTTAAGCAGGATTTAAGTGGCGCTTAAGACCACCACACTATGCAGTATGGTAATATGCCATCGAAGACGAGAGTAATCTACAAAAACCGGAAAAGGGAGGTGAGAAAAATGAAAACTGAGAATAAGGAAAAAGAAGTTTTGCTGACCGGTAAAGTTGCACAAAAGGATGTACAGGACGATGATTTCGAGCCGTGTTGTTTTTTGTGCAAAAGGACCAGCTCAGAGGAAAGTTTTTTTCTTACTCCCAAAGGCTATCACGGAAAGGCGCCCATATTGCTTAGCAGATTTAGTGTCCAAAATGGAGAATATGGTTTTAACTTTATAATCTGCCAGGAGTGCGGGTTACTAATAAAAGGTATTCTCCAAATGGTTGTGGGAAAAGACAACGAGATTATCCCTGAGCATATTGCCGTCGGTAGAACAAACTAAGAAGCCAAAAAAACTGAAAAAGGAGTTGAAGATGGAAAAGAAAACAGTCAAAAAAATCTATATGACTGGGACGCCAGAAGAAGATTTTGCAAATGAAAAAGCGGGACCTTCTTGCTATCTCTGCCACAGGAAACAGGGAGAGAAAATTATAACTCTCAACTCCTTTAATAAAATGGAGCACTTGCCACCGATAGATTTTATTACTTTAACTTACACACTTGATGAGAAAGAAAAAATCGTCTTTTTCCTTTGTTGGTATTGCTTTTTGCTCGTTGAGGCTATTTTGAAGTATGGTGAAAAAAAGAAAGTGAATGAACAAAAACCTCTGCTTTCAAAAATGCAGACAGTATAGCCAACGGAGGTAGAAAATGGCACAACACCCTGCACAACCTAATGATCCGATGGACGACATCCTTAGAATTCTGAATGCGAGAGGTTCAAACCTGGAAAGTGAACGGAAGGAGACCAAAATCATCCCTCCAGATGAATCAATCCTTTCTTTCGAGGAAAAATCTTCTGTTCTCACACCAGAGGGCTCGATTAAAACCGAGGGGGTTACGAAATTCAAGGAATTTCATGACGGATTGATTATCAATCAAGACGGGACGGTCGTTGCAGTAAGATGTCAAAATCGAAAGTGCAAACACATTTTTTCTGGTTTGAATTACTTTTCTTGCAAGAGATGCGGTCTATTCCATTGCCGGCAACACGTTAGACAAAAAGGGACTGAGTTCTTCTGCCTGCACTGCTGGAAAACGGTGACTTTTTTGCCGTTTCTCCAGAAAAAATATATCACAGTTCATCGCGACGAGAAACCCGTGTTTATTATGAAAAATCCTCCTGAAAGGATAAGGCCATGGAACAGGTAAAAATACCGAGTCCTTTGGAACCTGCTGTCATTGTAAAGAAACTGGGTCTCCAGAATATCCCAGCGGTGGCGGCTCTATTGCGTTCTTATACCGCAGACCCTACACCAGAAAAATACAGTCGGTTATTTAAATTTATAAACCCCTACCTTGTAAGAGATGCGCTAAAACCAGATCCGTTTAGACCTTATCCAACCAATGAAATTGATGGTCCAATTCGGTTGGGCATATGTAACGAAACTTCAGCCATTTTTGGCTTATACCCAGACGAATTAAATCAAGGAAGTGTAATAGCAGGAAGACCGGGAGCAGGAAAGACCACTTTTTGCTACAGGTTAATAACAGCAGTCAACAAACTCGGCATACATTGTCTGATTTTTGATTTAAAACAGGATTACCGGCACCTCATCAGGATTTTGCCAGACACTATGGTGTTTAGGTGCTGTAAAGAAGACGCCCCCTATTTACTGAGGTGGAATCCATATGATTTTCCCGGGCCACCTGAAGACTGGATTCCGATTGTTTCCAACATAACAGCTGAGGCGTATGGCTTTTATCAAGGTACGGATAATTACATAGCAAAACTTACTTATGATCTTTATGAAGAAACAAAGCCATTTCCACCAACTTTGATTCAATTAAAAAAGAAAATAGAGGAAGACAGGCAACCCTTGATAAAAAGAGACGCAAGATTTAAGGAAACATCTTTGAACAGAATTAACCCCCTGGTAATAAGGGCATATAACACTCTGAATTGCAGTCATGGTTATAACATTGAAAAATTGCTTAAAAAATACAATGTTGTTTTGGAATTGGATGGCTTGGGAACAGGAGCAAGAAGCTATTTCACCCCCCTGGTGCTTGCCCATGTTTTTCAAACCGGAATTCTAAACAGAAATGAACCGTTTCCAATTCTTGTCATCATCGACGAAGCCAATGAAATCTTCAATCGCGAGATAGAAAGACAGCGAGGTGACCTGACAATTTCGCAATTGGCAAGGGAAGCCCGAGAATTTCGCATTGGAATCATATCTTCTTGCCAACTACCTGAATCTCTTTGCAATAGCGTAAAAAACTGCTACACGAGAATCATGATGAGCCTCTCGGAAGGAGAAAATATACGATCCTTCTCGCAGTCTCTAGGATTAACGCCGGAACAGAAAGAAACTGTCTGGCAGTTGCAGCCAGGCCAGGCAATAGGGAGATTTGCACGCTACCCAAATCCTTTTCTTGTTGTTTTTCCTGATTTTCCCATTGAAAAAAATGTAAGTGCTAACGAATTGACCAGGCATATGCAGAATTTCGCATCTGAACTTGGCATACCGCAAGAACGTAAGGAACAGCATGCCAATTTCATACCTATCCCTCTGCCGGGGAAAAAAGAAGAAGTCAAAAAGGACACTACCGGAGCAAGATCCAAAGAAAAAGACATCCTCGTGGATATCTACTTTCGTCCGTATGATTTTAAAACCCAACACTATAAGAATGTGGGACTGTCAGCAGGAAATGGCACAGCAATTTTCAAATCGCTTGTAAGCAAAGGCCTGTGTATTGAAGAAGAGATTAATCTTGGCGGCAGAGGTGGCTTGACCAAGTTCCCGGTGCTGACTGAAAAAGGCTATGCAGCAATAGGTATGCAACCCAAACCGCATATTGGTAGAGGAACTGGTTTTCAACATGAATACTGGCAAGTCAAAATTTCAGAACACCTCAAGGGAAAGGGTTACAAAATCGAGATAGAAAAAAATCTTAATGGAAAATTTCTTGACCTTGGCATTGAAACAGACAAAGGAATTATTGCCATTTCGATTGCCATGTGCCCTGACCACGAAATAATTAACGTCGACAAGGACCTCGCTGCTGGCTGCATTGGAGTGATAATTGCCTGCAAAGATAAAACAGTGATGGAAAAATTGAATAACCTAAAAAGTGAAAAAATACACATCTGTCTTGTCCACGAATTACTGAAAGCAGGAAATATTGAAGAATTAATCAGGGGCGACCATGGGCTTTTTTGAACTGTTCAGCTTACTTCTCAGCATTTTCATGGTTCCGAAGATATTGAAACACGAACTAAAGTACGGTTAAAAGGAGGTGATCGAAATGCTTTCATGGAATGACATTTTCTTGATGCAGAAACCTTTGCCAGTTAAATCGTTGCCTCAGATAAAAGATAGTCCATTTTGGGCATCGTTAGGACAGAGGAAACCAATGCCCTATGTAAAACAGAGTTCCCTCAAATTTAAGAAGTATAAGTCTCTGTCCTGTACGAAAATTATGAGGCCCACGATGCTGTTCTCGGCAAAGAGACCTCTGGGCAAAAAATTTGTTATGTCTGTTGGCTTTAAAAAAATTAGATGAAAGCTCTAAATAAAGGGGGTAAAAAACATTAGGAGGCCATAATGGACCCTTTCACTCTGTTCGGCTTAATCTTCAGTATTTTCATGGTTCCAAAAATATTAAGGGGGAATTCCCACATAACTGAAAGCCAGAAAAGAAACAGCATAGATGATGAAAGCAGAGACACAGAGAGGGAAAGAAGAACTCCAAGAGTACATCTTGAACCAGGGCAACAGACAAGAGGACATAGTGACCGAACAAACAAAGAAACCCTTGAAGATTATGGTTTAAATCCGAAGGGAAGAATCTGAGGAGGTGATAAACGTGGCGCGGATAAGGTACCAAGGACGCGAGTTCGTGGTTCCTGAGGTATTAGATGGTATGGATCTCAGGGCGATGGTAAACCCACCTAAAGATACACACCTCTGTCTTAGAACGCCAGAAGGACAGATGGTTCCTGTCTCTCCTGATCAAAGATACCAAATTGCAGACGGAACCGAACTCGACAGTTTTTTCCACCTGGATGAAGGTTGATCGAGAAGGGGGCACACGCCCCCTTCTCCAGAAAGGGAACCATGAGAAATCTAAAACGGCTTGCCTTAGAGATGAAAATACTCCAGGCAAGATATGGAGCAGATAATGTTGATTTCCCGAGTGATGGAACATGGGTAAGAATACGAAACTATTCCTTACCACCACAATACAATCTGAGGATGTGCCCGATAGTAATAATAATTCCGGAGCAATATGATACTACAAGCGTAACAGAGGTCTATACGCCAAGTAATCTGAGAATAATAATTAAGGGAAGTTTTAAACAATTGGAAAACTGGCATGACGCATCCATAGGGAAACACAGTAATCTCTTCAGCAATACAGAAAATTATATGTGGATTTGTTTTCATCCCGGAAGACATTTTGTAAGTCTGCTTGATTTTCTTAATACATTACGGGTCTATTTTACAAATCCCTTTTTATACAAGAAAGGAGTCTGAGATGTTTAAATTATCTCTTTCTGGTTCGCAACTTCAGAGGATACAGCAAACCATTCCAGATGGCAAAGAGGAAATATGTTACTGCCTGGGTTATTTTTCCGATCGAAAGGGAATTATAAAGTTTGTGTTGAAACCGGAACAGAAGGAAATGTTAAGAAATGAGGCTTATGTAAAAACAGACATTAACTTTGATTGTAAACTGTATAATCTTTTAATCAAAGAAAGGACACCTCTTGTAGTACAAGCGCATTGGCACAAATTTACTGACAGGGCATGGTTTTCAGGTATTGATGATAAGGGTGCAGAAAAACTCTACAAAAATACCAGAAAATTTATTGAAAAACCCCAAATAGTCCAGATTGTCTTCACCAGTTCGAGAGATTTTGCAGCAAGACTCTACAAACCGAGATTTCCGTTTGGTTTCGGCAGTTTTCATTATTTTAAAGAAATGGAAGTAGTTGGCAAGAATGGTATTTATTCGGTTGGGAAGGAAAAAAAGGTAGAACCCAATTTAAGCGGGGTTTTTGAAAAAAACACACTTGCTTTCTCGGAGAAAGGCATGGAAAAAATTACAAGAGCAAAAGTCCTGGTGATAGGAGCCGGCGGTCTGGGAAGTGCCCTGCTTTATCAGCTTATCAGAATAGGCTTCTCTATAATTGAGATTGTTGACAATGATGTAATTGAAAAGAGCAATTGCAACAGGCTTTATTTTGTAGATGACCCAGAAAAAGCTATTGGGAACAGGAAAGTTGGATTTATTGCGCAGGCAATAAAAAGATTCAACAGAAAAGCAAGGGTTAAAACCCACTACAAAGAGTTCAGAGATGAAGATAGAAAAATCTCTGATGCTGTCAAACGAGCAGATATAGTTCTGCTAGCGGTTGATAACGACAGGACCAGAGTTTCAGTAAATAGAATATGTGCGCAGTATGCAAAACCATTGGTAAATGTAGCAACAGGAATTTATATGGATGAAAAAGGTGAAAAAATAGCGGCAGCAGGCTGTCAGATACAAACTTTTCTACCCAGAGAAGAAGGTTATCCATGCTTTGAGTGTTGTGGAGGTCTCAACCAGGACGAGATACAACAAGAATTAATGGATGAGCATCTTAAAGAGATGAGAAAAAAGGCCGGATATATTGCCCACACTTCACTTTCTCCTACTCCGCAAGTCATCCCATTGAATACAATTGCAGCAGGAATTGCGAGTTGGGAAATCGCGTGTTGGATTGCAGGAATAAAACCGATAGAAAAGTGGATTTATTATGACGGGATAAAAAACGACATTCGCAAATTCGCTCCTACAAAAAATCCAGAATGTTCGTGTTGTGGCTTGGGTGAAAACAGTATTTTGGCACTCTGTGATTTTCAACCAGAATTAACAAAAATGTTGGCAAAGTAGGCAAGGAATGATTTATACAGATTTTATCAGGACGAGGAGTCATGTTATCCGAAACGCAGGTCAAGGAGTTCCAGAACCTTTACAAGCAAAGGTTCGGCAGGGATATCAGTCGGGAAGAAGCTTATGAAAAAGGGGTCTCACTTATCCGACTTATTAAAATACTTGCCAAACCTAAAACAGAAAACGATTCTGTTAGTTTCCAGAAAGAAAAAAAAGATGACGTTGATATTTAAAATTGGTGACTTTACACCATTTACAAAACCTGGTATAATATATTTGTTGACCCTCTCTATTCAGAAGTTGCAGAAGGTTTTTGTCTTTTAAGGGCGGTTCTGCCAGAATGTTACTCCTTCTGTAAGGGGTAGAGCTGGGTTAACCAGAGCCGTCCTTTTTGTTGGAGGCTATTATGGAAAAGATTCCAGAAAGAATAAGGTATTTCCTCTATGCTAGAAAGTCCTCGGAATCCGAAGACCGCCAGGTTCAGTCGATTGAGGCCCAAGTTGACCGGATGAAACAACTGGCCAAGGATAAGAATCTCCTGATTAAAGAAATTTTCACAGAAGCCAAATCTGCCAAAGAGCCAGGAAAAAGACCTGTATTTAATGCCTTAATTCAAAAGATAGAAGATGGCGAAGTCGAGGGTATTCTGTGCTGGGAAATAAACCGTCTGGCAAGAAATCCTGTTGACAGCGCCAGGGTCAGCTGGATGTTGCAAAAAGGTGTAATCAAGTCAATCCAGACAATAACCCGGGAATATTTACCCGAAGACAATGTCCTGTTGTATGCAATTGAAAGTGGCATGGCCAACCAGTATATACGGGATCTAAGCCGAAATGTAAAACGAGGGCTGGAAAAAAGAGTTCAAAAAGGCTGGCTGCCTAATCTGGCTCCCCTGGGATATTTAAACGACAAGATAGAAAAGACAATTGTCAAAGACCCTGAACGTTTTCCCCTTCTCAGGAAAATGTGGGATTTAATGCTTGCCGGTAGTTATACTCCACCCAAGATTCTTGAGATAGCCAATGAAAAATGGGGTTTCAGAACAAGGAAATTCAGGAAAATGGGAGGTAACAAACTGCCGAGAAGCAGTATTTACAATATATTCACCAATCTGTTCTATGCAGGAATTATCACTGATTCCCAGGGTGTTCAGCATAAAGGTAGTCATGAAGCAATGACCACCTTGGAAGAATATGACCGGGTCCAGCTACTTCTTGGCAGAAAAGGAAAACCGAGATTTCAAAAACATAACTTTGCATTTACAGGATTAATACGTTGTGAAGAATGCGGCTGTCTTTTTACAGCTGACACCAAAACCAAATTGATAAAAAGCACAGGCGAAACAAGACATTATACCTACTATTTTTGTACCCGGAGGAAAAAGGATTTTCGGTGTTCTCAGACAAAAGTAATAAGAGCAGAGGCTCTGGAATTGCAGATAGAAAACGAATTAAAAAAATATACTATCCTTCCGGAGTTCAGGAATTGGGCACTGGAAGCTTTACGTGCGGCAGACGATAAAGAGAGTGAAGGCAGGAATATGGCTTATGAAACACATCACAAGGTTCTGATTGATGCCCAGAAACACCTGGATAATCTAATTGACATGCGGTGCAAGGAATTAATTACTGATGAAGAATATAACGCACGGCGCAACAATCTTCAGAATGAGATAACCCAATTGAAAGAGAGGTTACGAGAAACCGAGGCAAAGACAGACAACTGGGTGGATTTGGCAGAGAGGGCTTTTAACTTTGCAACCTATGCCCGGAAGGCATTTATTGAGGGTGACACCCAAACCAAGAGAGAAATACTGATGGCGTTAGGTTCGAACCAGACAATAAAAGACGGAAAACTAAGCATAGAAGCCAATGAATGGCTACAACCTATTGCAAATGTATATCCTCCCCTCGAGAAAGAATTTCTAAGGTTCGAACCACCGGAAACGCAGGCAGGACAAGGGCAAAATGAGGCTCTCGAGGCAATTCGTACAACCTGGCTGGGAGAGGTGGATTCGAACCACCATACTCAGATCCAGAGTCTGAAGTCCTACCGTTAGACGATCTCCCAAAAATTTTGTATGGATTCCTGCTTAAAACATGCAGGGATGACAGAGGTACAAGATTGCCACGCATACTATGCCCCTTACCGATCCCTACCAGATTACAACTGGTAGGGGACCCGTAACTGTAAGGGTACCCGTGCAATGACTATTTCGTATCGGAGAGGAAGCGGGCGATGAGGTCGCCGGATTCGGAGGTGGAAAGACCCATCTTCCCGGCTTCTAAGCTCTTAATGTGTCCTTCACCGGTTGCCCTGGCGATTGCAGAGTCAATGGCGGCCGCGGCTTCTTTTTCGCCTAAGGTATCCAGCATCATTCCACCGGCGGAAATCGTGGCCAAGGGACAAATGACGTTTTTGCCGGTGTACTTGGGCGCGGAACCGTGAATGGGCTCAAACATTGAGACGCCTTCCGGGTTGATGTTTCCGCCCGCAGCAATCCCCAGACCACCCTGGGTAACCGCAGCTAAATCAGTGATGATGTCGCCGAACATGTTGTTGGTCACGATGACGTCAAACCATTCGGGATTTTTTACCATCCACATCGCGGTTGCGTCAACAAAGGCATAGTCTTTCCGGATATCCGGAAATTCCGCACCGACCTCCGCCATGGTTCGACGCCAGAGGTCTCCGGCATAGGTCAGCACGTTGGCTTTGTCGCAAAGAGTCAGTTTTTTTCTTTTGTTCCGCTGTTGACACAGACAATAGGCGTAGCGGATGCACCTCTCCACACCTTTACGGGTATTGATTTCTTCCTGAACCGCAACCTCATCCGGGGTCCCTTTTTTGAAGGCGCCGCCGATTCCGCAGTAAGCGCCTTCGGTGTTTTCCCGGACCACAACGTAATCTATCTCGTCCGGTCCTTTGTCTTTGAGGGGCGTCCAAACTCCGGGGTAGAGTTTGACCGGCCGCAGATTGATGTACTGGTCCAGGGCAAACCGGATTTTAAGAAGGAGCCCGTGCTCCAGTATGCCGGGTTTGACGTCCGGATGACCCACCGCTCCTAAATAGATGGCGTCTAATTTCCGGAACTCGTCCAGGGCGCTGTCCGGCAATATTTCTCCGGTCTTAAGATAGCGTTCGCCGCCGAAATCGTAGTGGACCAGTTCGTACTTGAGGTGGAATCTGTTCTTGGCCGCTTCCAGAACCTTCAAACCTTCCCGGATAATCTCCGGACCAACGCCGTCGCCGGGAATGACCCCTATCTTATAAGACTGGCTTTTGCCCATGGTAACAGACCTCCCTGAATCACTATCTCGGTCAAAAATTGGGGGAATTTTTCTATGGAGAACTCTTCGCCGGTGGTTATGTTTTCCAACCTACCCGAAGAAAGGTCCAGCATAATCTCATCCCCTTCTTCAATCTCAGCGGCCGCCGGTTTGCTCTCAATAATCGGAAGACCGGTATTGACGGCGTTGCGAAAGAAGATACGCGCAAATGATCTGGCAACCACGGCCGAAATACCGGCTCCCTTCAGCGCCAGAACCGCGTGTTCCCGGCTGCTGCCGCACCCGAAGTTTTCGCCGGCCACGATAATATCGCCGGGCCGGACTTTGGTCGGGAATTCCGGGTCAGCATCTTCCATGCAGTGCTTCGCCAATTCCGCGGGTTCGTACGCTGTAAGATAACGGGCCGGAATGATGAGGTCGGTATTGACGTTGTCCCCGAACTTCCAGCATCTTCCTTTAATTTCCATAGTTATTCCGAGATTGCCGCGCCCTTCGGGGCCCCTTTCCGATTCAACGGAAAGGGTACCCGTGCAATGACAATAAATTATAAAGGGTAAAAGAGCACAATTGAGGTCCGGTTGATGTTCACAAAAGCACGCTCTTCCACCAAGCGGTTAGTCGGAATCTCGTAAAATTTGGCGTCAACGACCGGAATGAAAAGCCGGGTGGGCGCGTTGATAAAGTCGGAGAGACGCCCCTCCCGGTGAAGGTGAATCACTCCCTCAATCCGATAGGGTCCCACCAGGATGCCCACCTTCACCTTCTCCATATCCGGAGAGAGACCTTTGCTGACTTTTTCCTTTTCTTCGTCTTCAAAATCCATTATTTATCCACCCCCAGTATTCTTCATGGTTCTACGCAGGCTGAAGCCTGCGGCTACCTTTTTTGTTTACTACCCTCACTGACTTCCGCCGGATGGGTGATGCAGCCGGTAACCGCACTGGCGGCAGCCACCGCGGGCGAAGCGAGATAGACCTTGCTCTTGGGATGCCCCATCCGACCGGTAAAGTTCCGGTTGGTTGTGGCAAGGCAGGTCTCACCCTCAGCCAGCACACCCATATGTCCGCCCAGACAGGGCCCGCAGGTAGGGGTGCTCACCACCGCACCCGCCTGAATAAAAACCTTTAAATACCCTTTGTCCAGAGCATCCTGGTAGACCTTCTGGGTCGCCGGGATTACGATTAAACGTACGCCCGGCGCTACCTTCTTCCCTTTAATAACGCCGGCGGCAATCTCCAAATCGGAAATCCGGCCGTTGGTACAGGAACCGATTACGACCTGGTCTAGTTTTACCTCCTTCAGTTCGGAAACCGGATGTCCGTTGGACGGCAGGTCCGGTGCGGCGACGTATGGCTCAAGTTCTGAAACGTCAATCTCCATCGTCCGGGAGTACTCGGCTTTCTCATCCGGGTAAAGAATAGAATCCATATTCTGGGTTGCCCAGCCGGGTTTCAGACGGAAAAGGTGTCCCAGCGTAGTTTTGTCCGGAGGAATAATCCCGTTTTTGGCTCCGGCTTCAACTACCATATTACAGATGGTAAACCGGTCATCCATCGGAAGAGTGGCCAGTACCTCTCCGCCAAACTCCAACGATTTGTACCGGGCGCCGTCCACGCCGATTTTGGTAATCAGATAGATAATCAAATCTTTACCGCTTACCCAGGGTCGTCTCCGGCCGGAAAACCGGACCCGGATTGTCTCCGGAACACGAAACCAGGCTTTGCCGGTCAGAAGGAAAAAAGCGAAGTCGGTACTCCCGACACCGGTGGCAAAAGCGCCCAGGGCGCCGTGGGTACAGGTGTGGCTGTCCGCGCCGATGACCACCATTCCCGGGGTAATCAGACCTTCCTCGGGCAGGAGCGCGTGTTCCACACCCATCCGGCCGATTTCGTAAAAATTCGGGATAACCTGCTCTCGGGCAAAATCACGCAGTAACTTTACCAGAGTGGCACTCTCAATATCTTTACAGGGCGTAAAATGGTCCGGAATTAATGCCACCTTTTCCGGTGCAAAGACCCGCTTACCGTACTTTGAAAATTCCTTTATGGCCGGAGGAGCGGTCAAATCATTGGCAAACCCCAGGTCCGGCTCAGCCAGGATAAACTGGCCCGGCCGCACCCGGGAAAGACCGGCATTCTTTGCCAGAATTTTTTCCGTTAAGGTCATCATTTATTCTGGAGGTAACGGTTGACCGCGTTCAGGTATGCCTTGACGCTGGCTTCAATAATATCCGTACTGATCGCCCGGCCCGGCACCTCTTTGTTCTCAATCGTAATCCGAAGATTAACTTCACCCAGCGCATCCTTGCCGCCGGTAACCGCAGTAACCTGGTATCCGGTCAACCGGGCGGAAAGTCCGGTCAACTGGTCAATCGCCCGGCAGGCGGCGTCTACCGGACCATCGCCGGTAGAAATAGCCTGGGAAATCTCTTTGCCCTTCCGCAAACGAACCGTTGACATCGGAACGGTGTTGGTACCGGCAACCGTGGAAAGGTAATCTAAGGCATAGGTCTCGACCAGAGGAGAGATGGTCTCCTCTACCAGAGCCACCAGGTCTGAATCCATCACTTCTTTCTTTTTATCGGCCAGTTCCTTGAAACGCTCAAATACCCTCTGGACCTCGTTTTCCTGAATCCGGTAACCCAACTTCGCCAATCTGACGGTCAGGGCATGCCGGCCGGAGTGCTTGCCCAGTACCAGAACACTCTCCGGAACGCCGATGAGGGAAGGCTCAATAATTTCATAAGTCCGGCGGTCTTTAAGAACCCCGTCCTGATGAATCCCCGCCTCGTGCCGGAAGGCATTTTCACCCACCACCGCCTTGTTGCGCTGGACCATCAAGCCGGTCAGCGTGCTTACCAGACGGCTGGTGCGATAGATTTCAGGAAGTTTAATCCGGCTCTTGAGATTCCAGGCATCCTGCCGGATATGCAGACCGACGACAACCTCTTCCAACGAAGCGTTACCGGCCCGTTCGCCGATGCCGTTGACCGCCACTTCCACCTGGTCCGCGCCGGCGGTCAAAGCCGCCAAACTGTTGGCTACCGCCAATCCTAAATCGTTGTGGCAGTGGATGCTTATCCGAATTTTTTTATCCAGGCGTTCCCTTAAGAACGCAATTAACTTCCCGAACTCTTCCGGAACCGTATAGCCCACCGTATCCGGAACGTTGAGGGTGGTGGCACCGGCTTCCGCCACCGCATTGGCTACTTCCAGGAGGAAATCCGGTTCGGTCCGGGTGGCGTCCTCCGGTGAAAATTCAATGTCGGAAATGTTTTTACGGGCTGAAGACACCGCGGAAACCGCTAACCGGATAATTTCAGCCTTTGCCTTACCCAACTTGTATTTGCGGTGAATTTCAGAGGTGGCTAAAAAAATATGCAGACGTGGATTAACCGCCGGCTCCAGCGCTTTTAAACCGGCTTCAATATCCTGAGGCAGGGCGCGGGCTAACGCAGCCACCCGGCAGGTTTTGACCGTTTTCGCCACTTCCCGTACCGCCTTAAAATCACCGGGGGAGGAGACGGGAAAACCGGCTTCAATTACGTCAACGCCCAGACGTTCCAACTGTCGGGCAATGCGTACCTTGCTCTCGACGGTTAAACTAGCGCCGGGTGATTGCTCACCGTCCCGCAGGGTGGTGTCAAAAATTATGATTGTCCGCATAGTATTTTATTATACTCCAAATAAACGTTGAAATTCAATTTTATTATTCGGCAACCCCTTGGCAAAGATTTTCCAAAGGGTGTATAATTATAAAATGGTTATGGATTCCCGCCTAAAGCATGCGGGAATGACAGAAGGTAAGCATGCGGGAATGACAGAAGGTAAGCATGCGGGAATGACATCTATGACGGAAAAGGAAATTATTGAGGCGATTGCGGAAATCGCCAGGAAAAAAGACTGGCTGGTCTATTTAGTGGGCGGGTATCTGCGGGACCGGAGCCTGCACCGGGTGTGCCATGACCTGGATTTTGTAGTGGAAGGCGACGCCATCGCCTTTGCAAAATTAGCCGGCCAAATCCTTTCTTTCAAGCCGCCCATTGTGTACGGCCGGTTCGGAACCGCCATGCTCCAACACCAGAAAGTCACCCTGGAATTCGCAACCGCGCGCAAAGAGAGTTATCTTCACCATTCACGGAAACCCATCGTCTCCGCCTCAACGCTCCAGGACGATCTGGCGCGTCGGGATTTCACTATCAATACGCTTGCGCTCTCTTTAAAAGACAGGCGGATGGTTGACCTTTTCGGAGGCCGTAACGACATTAAAGCGAAAATTCTGCGCACTCCGGTTGAACCGGAAAAGACTTTCTTTGATGACCCCTTGAGGATGATGCGGGCGGTGCGCTTTGCCAGCCGGTTCAATTTCAGTATTCACCCCCGGACCGCCGAAGCCATTATCCGGAACCGGGAACGGCTGAAGATTGTAAGCCAGGAGCGAATCGCCGATGAATTTTTACGCACTATGGAGACGGCAAATCCGACTCCCGGCATCGTCTGGATGGACCGGCTCCAACTCCTGCCCCTGGTCCTGCCGGAGATTGAACGTTTGAAGACAGTGGTTGCCGCAGACGACCGGAACTGTAAAGACGTTTACCGCCATACCCTGATTGTCCTGGAACGAGTCAGCCGGAACACGAAAGACCTGGCGACCCGGTTAGCCGCGCTCTTTCACGACATCGGTAAACCGACTACCCAAAAATACGTGCCCGGTCAGGGCTGGACTTTTCACGACCATCCTTTAGTAGGCAGCCGAATTTTTGATTCTGTTGCCCGGAGGTTTAATATCGGCAAGCCGGTCCGGGATAAGGTGAGCCGGTTGATTGAATACCACCTGCGGCCGCATTACTTAGCCGGTCCGGGCGTAGATGAAGACGGCGTCAGTAACCGTGCCATTGCGCATCTGGTAAACGATGCCGGGAAAGATTTGAAAAGCCTGTTTATTCTTGCCCGGGCGGATTTAACCAGCAAAAACGAACGCAAAGTAACCCAAGGGTTTAACGACATTAACCTCCTGGAAAAGAAGATTAAAACGTGGAAGAAAGCACAGCGCTCCACTGTTTTTAAATTGGCGATTGATGGAAATGATATAATGGAAATCATGGGGATTAAACCCGGACCAACGGTCGGTAAGATAAAGACCGGACTGGAACACCTGGTTCTGGAAAACAAAATTCCCAACCGCAAGCGTGATTTAAGAAAATATCTGGAGGACGTAAAGAGGAAGGGATGAAGAAAAAAATAATACCGGGGGTATTTTTAGGACTGCTGGTTATATCCGCGATTATAATTCTCTGTTGTTATCAGACAAAGAAGGGAATTCCCCCCGAAAGTGAAGTCTGCCTTTCGGACTCAGAACTCAGTGCATCCATCCGGTACGGAAGAGAATATCAGAAGAGCCTTCTGGTTGATTTTCAGAAACCCTGGGCGGTCGTTCGCGGTTACAGTGAAAACGGAGGCCGGGCAATCATCTACCCGCCCTTCCACTGCCTTGCTTTGATTACCAGGAACGCCGGCTCAGAAATCCTGGGAGTGGATACGGAGACCTTACGCAAATTAACCGCAAAAGAAGTTTGCCTGCTGCGATTTGAAGTTACCCTTTACGGAAATGAACTCGGATTTGACCGGAATTATACCGGCGTGGTCGTTAAGGGAGAACAACAGTTTGCCAGCCTCAAGACCGTAAGCCGGGGATACGACCAGGCGCGCGAATACACTATTGCCGGCCGCCGGGACTACTATTTTACGCCGGAAATTCTAAAAGGGAAAGGAAAGATAACCCTGCGGATATTACGCCCTCAAAAAGAGTCCATCGAATTTACTTTCAATCTTACTGACATGCCCTAATATAAATGTCGTAAAGTTTTTTCTCCGCGAGTTAGCGAGAGGTGGAAAGACAGTTGTTAGGTTTGCGAAATAGGGTATCTGAACTCGTTCGGAGGGACCCTGTTGAGCAAACCTCTACAACTGTTTCCGCCGAAGCTCATGTCTAAGCGGGAAAAAACTTTACGACATCCCCCTCACCGGAGAATTTCTCTCGGCTTGCCTTCCCGGTAGGGACCAACGATACCCTGCTCCTCCATCTCCTCAATCAGACGTGCGGCGCGGTTGAAACCAATTTTAAGCCGTCTCTGCAAGAGCGAAATGGAAGCAATCCGGTGGTTTAACACAGACTTGACCGCATCTTCAAAAAGAGGGTCATCCGCAGAACCGCCGGCAGAACTCTCCTCTGCGGCGCTCTCCCGGATAAACTCCAGATCGTAAGTAGGTCCTTTTCCCTGATTCTTCCAGAACTGACAGACTTTTTCAATCTCCGCGTCGGAAAGATAGCAGCACTGAGCCCGAACCGGATGAAGCGCGGCCGGCGAAAGATAGAGCATATCCCCCCGGCCTAATAACTTCTCCGCGCCGTTGGCATCCAGGATGGTGCGGCTGTCAACCTTGGACGCAACCTGAAAGGCAATCCGGGCCGGAAAATTCGCCTTGATTACTCCGGTAATGACGTTTACCGAGGGCCGCTGGGTGGCGATGATTAAATGAATCCCCGCCGACCGCGCCAGCTGGGAAAGACGGATGATGCTTCCCTCCACTTCGGTCCGGGCAACCGTGATTAAATCCGCCAATTCATCAATGACCACCACGATATAAGGAATCCGTTCCACGTTCCGGCTGTTATAGACGTCGATGCTCCGGACGTTGTTCTGGGAAAAGAGGCGGTAGCGTCTTTCCATCTCACCCACTAACCACTTTAACGATTCGATGGCATTCTTCATCTCCGTAACAACCGGCAGCAGGAGGTGGGGAATATCATTGTAAGTGGTCATCTCCACCATCTTGGGGTCGATCAGCAAAAACTGGACCTCATCGGGCGTGTCACGGAAAAGAAGGAACGTGAGCAGACTGTTAAGACATACGGTTTTACCGCTGCCGGTGGCGCCCGCAACGAGAAGGTGGGGCATATTACGCAAATCCGCCAGCACGGGCCTGCCTAAGGTATCTTTTCCAAAAGCCAGCATCAGCCTGGAACGATACTGGCCAAGTTCCGGAGAAGCAAGGATTTCCGAGAGGTAAACCACCGACATCTTGGGGTTGGGCACTTCTACGCCCACGGTAGACTTACCCGGCAAAGGTGCCACAACCCGAACACTGGTTGCCCGGAGAGCCATCGCCAGGTTATCCGACAAACTGACTATCCGATGGGGCATAATACCCGGGGAAAGTTCCAGTTCAAACATCGTCACCGTTGGTCCCTGGGTACACTCAACCACTTTTACCAGGAGACCGAAATCGGCAATGGTATCCTCAATTACCTTCCGGTACCGTTCCGGGTCAAACGGCGGTTTTTCCTCCGGGACCGGAGCGGACAGAAGGTCAAGGTCAGGCAGAACAAAAGAGGTCAGCACCGGCGTGGATGCGGCCGGAACCGGCTTCTCCTCTTCTTTCTTCGCGAGTTCTTCTGCCGGGGGAATTTCCGGTTCTACTTTCGGAGCCGGAATAAAAGCCGGCTTCGGTGTTTCTTTTCGTTTAGGAAGAGACAGGCTGAAGGTGAGGGAAAAAAAGACGACCAGTGCGGAAGTAAAGATAAGAGAAGTCCCAATCGCTCCCAAAAACTTCTGACCATACTGAAAAATCAGGTATCCTAAAATTCCGCCGGCGGGAAAAGTACTGCCGTTATCAAAAGAGAGGGAAAGGCTCAGGATTCCGCCAGCGATAACTGCGGTAAGCGTCACGAAGAGAATCTGGCTGAGCGGAGTCGGAGCCCCTTCCCGATAACTCTGCAGGGCAAAGAAGATAACCGCCACCGGAAACAAAAGGGCGGGCCAGCCGAAAAGGTTAAAGAGAAAACCGGCTAAAAAAGCGCCGACATACCCACCTGCGTTCTGCGGGGTTGCATTAACCGGGTAATTGGTAAAGAAGGAAAAGGTCGGGTCAAAAGGCGAATAAGACAAGAGGGTCAGAAATAAAAAGATTCCGGCGGTCGCGTATAATACCACGGCAATCTCTCTTCTCATCCCGCTCTTCTGTTCCACTTGATACTTATTATAAGACGTGCGATAAATCGCATCGCTACTTTCTTTACTTGATACTCTCTTTATAATTATACTATAATTTAGGGATTAAAATAAAATGAAACGACGACCGCTGAAAGTGGGAATCGCCATTCACCGAATCATCGCCGAAGCCATCCAGAAAGAAATTACCGAACCGGATGCCTGGAAGATAACCATCACCAGGGTCTTCATCACACCGAATTTACGAATGGCCAAGGTTTACTTCGCCTTCATCGGAGAGGAAGCCGAACAGGAAAAATTAGAAAATATTCTGACGGAAAACAAACCGGCTCTTAAACGAGCCTTAGCCAAAAATCTCCGGATACGGTTCCAGCCGGAGCTGGAATTCGTCCCGGACAAAGAATTAGCCCAGGCCGAACGGATTGAACAAATCCTTGATGACCTCAATTCACCCCCACCCAGACCCTCCCCCCAATCTGACATTGGGGACCCCGCCATCAAGGGGGAGCAATAAGGTTTTCTATGACCGACATTATCAAAGAACTGGTAGACGCATTGCAGGAAACTATCGACATTTTCTGTACGAAGGGAACTTTTACCCAATCTTACACGGTAACAGAAAACGACATTATAATCCCCAGAGAAAAAGACCACGGAGAACTCTGCACACCAATTTTGAGTCGAATACCCTCTACCTCTCCGAGAGACCGGGAGCATCTAAACCGTCTATTTGAGGAATTTGCCGAGACATTGAAGGTTGTATTAAAAAATAGGGTCTGCTCATCATTCATAAAAACGATTGAGCCCGTCCCACCCGTCTTCCTCAACTTCTTCCTCCAGCCAGAAGTACTCCACGAATTCCTGAAGTCTCTGCTCAAGAGTGAAAGCCTTGCGGTGGAAAAAACGGGCAAGGGACGGAAGGTCCTGTTGGAGTTTGTGAGTGCCAACCCGACCGGGCCTTTGACCATCGCTCACGGACGGCAGGCTGCCTTCGGAGAAGCCTTGTGCCGGCTCCTTACGGAATGCGGATATCAGGTGACCAAAGAATATTATCTCAATGACGAAGGAAGACAGATTGACCTGTTGGGCAAATCCCTGCAAGCCCGTTGTCATCAAATACTGGGACAGGATATGCCCATACCGGAAGACGGCTACCAGGGGGATTATCTGGTCCCGATTGCCCAAAGGTTAGTATCAGAAATGGGGAGCCGGCTGAAGGAAAAAGAGAACGGGTTTTTCGTCAAGGTGGCGACGGAAGAAATTTTAAGCGGAATCAAACAAGACCTAAGGTCTTTCGGCGTGGAATTTGACTCTTACCAGAGCCAGCGGGAACTGGCTCAAAAAGGTCTAATCGCGGAAACGTTAAATCTGCTGGCGGAAAAAGGGGTTTCCTACCAGGCCGAAGGCGCCTTATTTTTGAAAACCTCGCTCCTGGGCGATGACAAGAACCGGGTCCTGCGTAAAAGTGACGGTTCTTACACTTATCTGGCACCGGACCTGGCTTATCACCGGCTCAAATTCCAAAGAGGCTATGACCTGCTGATAAACCTCTGGGGACCGGACCACCACGGCTATATTAACCGGCTGAAAGCAGGAATCACCGCGTTGGGCTTAGCAGAAGAAAAGGTCCGGATAATCATCGTACAGTTAACCACCCTTTACCGCGGAAAAGAAAAGGTACGCATGTCAACCCGGTACGGAGAGTTTCTTCCGCTGTCTCTGGTCCTGGAAGAGATTTCACCGGACGTTGTCAGATTCTTTTTCCTATCTAGAAAAGCCAACAGCCATCTTGACTTTGACCTGCAATTAGCCAAAAAGGAAACCGCGGAAAATCCCGTCTTCTATCTTCAGTATGCGGCGGCCCGCATCGCGAGCCTGTTCCGGTACCAGAACGAACATGCTTCCGATATCTCTTTAGAACCGGATAAAGCTAAGCTAAACCTGCTCAAGGAACCGGAAGAAACGGAGATGCTGTTGTCCCTAACCCAGTTCGGTCCCGCGGTCCTGGCTGCGGCAGAAACCATGGAACCCCAAATCCTCCTTGCCTACCTTCTGTCTCTGGTTCAGAAATTCCATCACTATTACCAGCGCTGCCGAATCATCAACCCTGACCCGGATTTAACCCAGGCCCGGCTGGTTCTGGTATGCGGACTGGAAAAGATATTAAGAAGAGGTCTCTTACTTCTCAACGTAAACAGTCCGGAACGGATGTAACTCTTCGGAATTTCAGAAACTTCTCAGGAATTGGCTACTATCAAGAGATTATGCTACAATTGTTAGGGGTAAAATCCGTCGTAACAAGGAGGGGGCCCATAGATTTTAAGATACTTCCTCAAGATACCACACTACAATCTGCCCGCGTCCATTTTTCAATTCTGCGGAAGATAGGCATGGCTGGCCGCGCCAATATGGCTATCGAATTAAGTGATGGCCTTAGGGCGACCGTTGAATCTGGGGTCCGCCAGCGACACCCGGAGTACAATGAACATATGGTACGATTAGCTGCTCTCCGTCTGGCAGTCGGAAAAGAATTGTTCCGCAAGTTTTATCCTGACATTAAAATAAAGGTCTGACGATGAGCCAAGGGGATTTTTTGGCGCGGCTGGTAATGAAATTAGAAGATGCGGGAATTCCCCATATGATTTCAGGGTCACTGGGAAGTAGTCTGCATGGAGAACCACGGGCAACTAATGACATTGACTTAGTAATCGCTCCTACTTCGGAACAATTGAATGTCTTTCTCCAATCATTAAGCGAAGGCTATTATGTCAGTTCGGATTCTGCCCGGGAAGCACTTCAGAATCGGTCTATGTTTAATGTGATTGACCATCAAACAGGTTGGAAAGCAGACTTCATTATTCGCAAGGAATTCCCTTTCAGCCTTGAAGAATTTAAGAGACGGATGCCAGGAACTATAGCAGGAATCCAGGTTTTCGTCGTTTCTCCAGAGGATATTATCTTAAGTAAGTTAGAGTGGTCAAAAAATAGTGAGTCAGAACGTCAGTTTCGTGATGCGCTGGGAGTTGCGGCGGTTCAATGGAAGACCCTTGACAAAGAGTATTTACGTAAATGGGCACGAGAGTTGAAAGTGGAAGATATTCTTGAGGATCTTTTGAAAAATGCGGAGAAATTACAACCTTCTGAGTGAATTCAAAGAACAATTCGTGAGGCAACTCTAAACCTTGACAAAAATCAGGATTTGCCATTAAATAGGTATAGATTCCCGCTTAAAGCATGCGGGAATGACAGAAGGGAAACATGCAGGAATACGGGTTCCCTTCCAATTGAATTTGGAAGGGCTTAGATTCTTATGGTTACCCCTAAGAAAATCATTCAAACGGTAGTAGACATCGGTTTTTTGAGTAAAGCCCAGATAGACCAGGCGGTCAACGAACAGCTGATTAAACCCCGTTCCATCAAACGAATTTTCCAGGAATTGGGGTTTATCTCGGGTGACGAATTCCTCTCTTCCCTGCTCCCCCAGTTAGGCATTCTCCCTGCGCCCCTTTCTGTTTCCAATCCCCCGATTAATCTGACGGAAAAGATACCAGCCAACTTTGCCCGGGAGCATCGGGTCGCGCCCATCAAATTAGAGAACGATATCGTTACCATTGCCACGGACGAACCTTTAAATTTTCTGGTCGTCAACAATCTTCAAACCCTTCTGGGGCTGAAGGAAATAAGATTAGAAATCACCACCACCGAGAGTCTGGAAAACTATTTGAAGACAGTTTACAGCATAGAAAAGGAAGACCTTACCCCTCTGCTCTCAAAATTGGATAAAGGCTACACCGGTGAGCTGGGCGAAGAAACGACCGAAATCCTCTCCCTGATAGGAGAAGGGGAGGAAGCGCTTCTGGCACCGGTTGCCAAATTAGCCAGTGCCATTATCGCCGATGCCGCCCGGAAAAGATGCAGCGACATACATGTGGAACCTCTGGAAGAGAAACTTCGGGTCCGGTACCGGGTTGACGGCGTCCTCCACGAAGCGGTTAATCCTCCGAAAACCCTTCAGGGACCTCTGATTGCCCGACTTAAATTGATGGCGGGTATGGACCTGGCGGAAAAACGCCTTCCTCAGGACGGCCGGATTATGCTCAACGTGGCCGGCCGGCCGATAGACCTCCGGGTCAGTACCCTGCCCGGGATTTACGGAGAGAGCCTGGTAATGAGAATCCTGGATAAAACCACCATGCTGCTCAGCATGAACCAATTGGGATTTCTCCAGGACGACCAGAAAAAGTGGGAGGAACTGCTCCGGTATTCCGGAGGAATCGTTCTGGTGACCGGACCCACCGGCAGCGGAAAAACCACGACCCTCTATACCTCCCTTTCGGCTCTCAACACTACGGACCGCAAGATTATGACCGCGGAAGAACCGGTGGAATATCAGATTGAAGGAATCAATCAAACCCACGTCAGACCGGACATTAAATTGACGTTTTCCAGTGTCCTGCGCAGTTTCCTGCGTCAGGCACCCGACGTAATTCTGGTCGGAGAGATTCGCGACTTTGAGACCGCAGACGTTGCTCTCCGGGCGGCTCTGACCGGTCATCTGGTCTTCTCCACCCTTCACACCAACGACGCGACCAGTGCACCGACGCGTCTGATAGATTTAGGCGTAGAACCTTTTCTGGTCTCCTCTTCCCTTCAGGGGGCGATGGCCCAGCGTCTGGTCCGTATGCTCTGCCCTGCCTGCAAGGTTGAAGACGAACCAAACCCAAACGAAAAAGAATTGTTGAGGATTCAAACCGGGGAAGAGGTCAAGCTCTGCCGGCCGGCCGGCTGCTCGGAATGTAATAACTCCGGATTCCGCGGTCGGAAAGGTATCTTTGAAATCTTCATCATGGACGATGAATTACGCCAGTTAATTCTCCATAAACAATCATCCAGTAAGATTCGGACCGTCGCCAGAACACACGGAATGCGGACCATGGGTGAGGACGGGCTACGTAAGGTAAAAATGGGCCTTACGACTTATGACGAAGTAATCTCCTCAACTACATTAGAATAAAGGGAGGAAGTATGGCGGTACCACTGGACGAATTATTAGAAAAAATCGTTAAAGAAGACGCATCCGACTTACACATCCATACGAACCGGCCACCGGTAATGCGCCTGCACGGAAGCCTGGTAGACATGAATAAGGTGCCGCTGACCTCGGAGGATACGGTCGGCTATATGAAGGCGATTACCTCTCACGAACACCAGGAGGAATTGGCTAAGGTCGGCAGCACTGATTTTGGATTTGCCTTCAAAAATTTAGCGCGGTTCCGGGTGGCGGCTTATCGACAGAGGGGTGAAATAGCCATTTCAATGCGACTCATTCCTTATAAATTTCTAACCTTCGAACAGTTGGGCCTGGAAACAAAAATAATTGAACTCCTGGACCGTCCGAGAGGACTTTTCCTGATAACCGGTCCCACCGGAAGCGGTAAAACAACCACCATGGCAACGATGCTCAACTTCATCAATGAAAACCTGGACCGGCACATCATCACGATTGAGGACCCGATTGAGTATTACCACCAGCACAAAAAATCGCTTGTCTCCCAGCGGGAATTAGGCGTGGACCTGCCGGACTTTTCCGAAGGATTACGCCGGGGGCTCCGCCAGGACCCGGACGTCTTCTTAGTGGGTGAAATGCGGGACACCGAAACTATCCGGGCGGCTATTACGGCAGCAGAAACCGGACACTTAGTCTTTGCCACCCTCCATACCACCGGAGCAGCCCGTACCGTCGATAGAATCGTGGAATCATTCTCCATCGAAGAACAGGAACAGATACGGGTGATGCTCTCCGTTTCCATTCTGGCGGTCGTCTCCCAGCAGTTACTGCCCCGGATAGACAAAAAAGGCCGGATAGCGGTCTACGAAATAATGGTCGCTACATCCGCCATCGCCAACCTGATTCGGGAAAAGAAAACCTACCGGATCGTCTCGGAAATTCAGACCGGCATGAAATACGGAATGAAGACGATGGACCAGTCTTTACTTGAGGCTTACCAGCGGGGTATAATAGATAAAAAGACTGCGCTGGACGGTTCCTATGACATGGAACAATTGGAAAAACGGCTGAAGATGGGTGAAACAGAAACAACTGCATAGGGAGAAAACAGGATGGCCCGGAAACTTTTAGGACAACTCTTGCGGGAGATGAATCTGGTTACCGACGACCAGTTGCGTGTAGCGTTAGAAGAACAACAGCGTACCGGCAAATTTCTGGGCCGAACCCTGGTTGACCTTCATTTTACCGACGAGAAGTCACTGCGCCGGGTCCTCTCCATCCAGAGCGGAACGGAATCGATTGACCTCACCAAAACTGAACTCCAACCGGAGATAATCGGTCTTATCCCGGCCGCAATCGCCAAAACCTACCAGGTCCTTCCGGTGGGAATGGACAACGATATGATTGTAATCGCGGTCAGTGACATCTTAAACCAGTTTGTCCAGGAGGATTCCCGTTTTATCATCGGCCGGAAGGTTAAACCGGTACTGGCAGACCCGGTAGCCCTGGACGCCGCCATCGAAAAGTATTACGGCAAAGAGACGATGTCCATCGGCGACCTCATCAACTATTTTTCCGAGACCAAGATTGAAGATACAAAATCCACCTCTCTGGGCGTCGGTGAAGCTGCCGATGTCACCACGATGGAAGAGCTGGCGAGCCAACCGCCGGTTACCAGCCTTTACAATCTAATCATCCTGCAGGTATGCAAAGATAACGCCAGCGACCTTCATCTGGAACCGTTTGAAAACGATTTCCGGGTAAGATACCGGGTGGACGGCAAACTGTATGATTTGGTCCATCCTCCAAAAGAATTAGCTTTCGGATTATTCTGCCGGTTCAAGATAATGTCCGGAATGGATATCTCGGAAAGACGGCTCCCCCAGGATGGCCGTTTAGAATTCAGGGCGGTCGGCAAAGACGTGGACTTACGGATGTCCACCATTCCCACCGTGCACGGAGAGTGTATGGCTGTCCGGGTTCTGGACCGGACCAGGATAGACTTCCGGCTCAGCAATATCGGCCTTGCTTCTTCAGACCAGAATATTATCAATAATTTAGCCAAAACTCCTCAGGGAATCATCCTGGCCACCGGTCCAACCGGCTGCGGCAAGACCACTACCCTTTACGCCATGCTCAAAGATGTTAATTCGCCGGATATCAAGTTAATCACTACCGAGGACCCGGTGGAATACCTTTTGCCCGGCGCCATCCAGGTAGCGATTAAGGAAAAGATTGGTTTAACCTTTGCCTCCTGCCTCCGCTCCATTCTGCGTCAGGACCCGGACGTCATTTTTGTCGGAGAAATCAGGGACTTTGAAACCGCAGAAATCGCCATCCAGGCGAGTTTAACCGGTCACTTAGTTGTCTCTACCCTTCACACCAATGATGCACCCAGCGCTGTTACCAGGTTAATAGATATGAACATAGAACCCTTCCTGATCGCATCTACCATAATCGGTGTAATCGGCCAGCGGCTGGTACGTAAACTCTGTCCCTTCTGCAAACAGGAATACAAACCCTCGGAAATAGAACTGACCGGAATTGGTTTAAACCCGGAGAAAGTAAAGGATAAAAATTTCTTCAAACCGGCAGGCTGTCCGCGCTGCAAGGGGGGATACAGGGACAGAATAGCCATATTTGAAGTTCTGATCCCTAACGAAGAGATCTGGTCGATGGTAATCGCTAAAGTGCCGGTCGGGGAAATACGGCACAAAGCGGTTGAATCAGGAATGAGAACCATGGCGATTGACGGCCAGGAAAAAATTATGGCGGGTATCACCTCCATAGAAGAAGTAAGCACGGAGATTCACGGCTACGCCTAAAAAATGACACGCGGTATGTCATTCTGAGCGATAGCGAAGAATCTAATCCCTTAGATCCTTCGTGCTCACTCAGGATGACAAAAAGAAGATATGGCGACTTTCAAGTATAGCGGATTTGACGGAGCGGGAAAAACACTCAGCGGTACCATCGATGCGGAAGGACTCCAGGGGGCTATCGCCGCCCTGAAGGAACGGGGCATTTTTCTTTCCGAAATTTCAGAATCTCAGGCAAAAAAGTCCCGGATTACCCAAAAAGTAGAAAAGACAGCGAAAAAGAAGGGCCTCTCCTTTGGCGCTCCGGTTATTAAAACCAAGGTTCTGGCTATGATTACCCGGCAGTTGGCAACCCTTTTAGCCGCCGGCCTTCCCCTCCTGCGCGCCCTTCGTACCCTCAGGGAACAGCAAAAAGGAGCACCGGCGACGGTGTTAGGCAATATGGTCAACGACGTGGAACAGGGTGCCCTGCTTTCCCAGGCAATGGGCAGACACCCCAAGAGTTTTCCGCGAATCTACATCGCGATGATACGGGCCGGGGAACAGAGCGGTGCCTTAGATGCCGTTTTAAACCGCCTGGCAGAATTTGCGGAAAAAGACCTGCGGCTGAAAGGAAAAATTAGAACCGCCATGGCTTATCCTATGGTCATCGTCGTGGTCGCCACCGGCATCGTATCTTTTATTATGCTCAAGATAGTACCGGTCTTCATCACAATATTCGCGGACTTCGAAGCCGGAAGTTTACCGGGGTCGACGCGATTCCTCATATTCCTGAGTAAATTTCTCACCACCCGGCTCTGGTTAGGCATCCTCATTATCGTCTCTATGGTGATTACGTACAAGATACTCTACCGGATTACCAAAACCCGGTATCTTATAGATACGTTCAAGGTTAGAGCGCCGGTCTTTGGCCCGGTCATCTACAAAACCATCATCGCCCGTTTTGCCCGAACGATGGCAACTTTGATCACCAGCGGTGTCCCTATCTTGACTTCCTTTGAAATCGTTCACGACACCATAGCCAACAAGGTGATCAGCGACGCGATACTTAAGGTCCACGACGACGTCCGCGAAGGAGCCGGCGTCAGCAACCCGATGATTAAAGTCAAAGTTTTTCCGCCGATGCTCACCAATATGGTGGCGGTGGGAGAAGAGACCGGCGCGCTGGACACGATGCTGGACAAAGTGGCTGATGCTTACGAAGAAGAAGTTGACCGGGCGGTAGAAGCACTCTCCTCTATGATTGAACCAATCCTCATCGTCGGCATGGGCGGCGTCACGGGATTTATCGTGGTTTCCCTCTTTATGCCTCTGATTAAATTAGCGATGAGCATGTCCGGCTGATGCCTCATACCATGCATCGTAAGGGATTCTCTTTAATGGAAATTCTGGTAGTGCTGGCAATCAGCGTTGTTTTAGCCGCCCTGGTACTGCCGGCCGCTGCGAAAGCCCGAGCCCGGGGTCTGACCACAAAAACAGAGGCTACCATTGCCGCGATTGAATTGGCCCTTTCCCTCTATGAAACCGATTTTGGCGACTATCCCCTCTCTTCCGGTACCGCCGGGACGGTGGTCAAAATGTTGATGAGTAAAAATGAAGACCCCCGGTGGAAGGGTCCGTACCTTCGCTTTAAAGAGAAAGACTTCTGCGACAGAGAACTGGTTGACCCCTGGAACGAACCCTATTACTACCAGTATCCCCAGACCCTGCACTCCACCACTCCTTTTATCCTTTACTCCGGCGGCCCGGACCGAACCGAAACTACCCCCGACGATATCGGAAACTGGTAGTGAAAAATAAAACCGGATTCACCCTGATAGAATTCCTAATCTGTCTCTTTCTTACGGCCTGCCTCCTCTGGGGAACCATACCCCAATTTCTGCAGCACCGGAAAGAAAAAGAGATTAAACAAGCCTGCACCACTATTAAACAGACCCTCCTTCTTGCCCGGGAGATGGCGCTCAAAAACCGGAAGGAGTTTCAAACAGTAATAGACCAGGACCGCAATACTCTCTACATCCAGGAGGCAGCAACCAAAAAAGTCTGGGGTAAAGAAGAACGACTGCCGCCGGGTACCACAATCAGCGAGATATCCAAAAGCCTTTCCCCTTTAATCTTCCGGCCGGACGGCGGACTTGCCGGGGTTTCCGGTTCCATCGTCGTCCAGGACCAGCAGGGAACACAGAAGAAAAAAATTACCATCTACAGCATTACCGGCCGAATTAAAATTACGGATTTTTAATTCCCCTTTTGTAAAGGGGTGTCTGCGTTAGCAGACGCGGGTTCCATTCCCCTCGGATGGGGAAGGGGGTATTAATATGCGGGGATATTCGCTTCTGATAATCGTCATCGCCCTTTCCATCTTTGCAATTGGTATCCTCTCCATTATCTCTCTTCTCCCGTCCGGCCAGCAGGCGGTCAGAGAGACGAATTTTTCCGGCCGGGCAGCCACCATCGCGGAACGGGAATTATCACGCATCAAAACCTGTTACTCGGAAACCGATACTCTACCGCCACCGCTGCTTTCAGGGGAAGAACCGGACGGATTCCGCTGGAAGGCAGAGATTGAAGGTAAAAACGGGAGTAAAGACCTTTATACGGTAACGCTTACCGTCTTCTGGCAAAAAGAGGGTAGGGAAAGAAACGAAGATTTTAAAACCGAATTCGTAAAAAAATGAAGGGGAAGGGCGGTTTCAGCCTGGCAGAATTCATTATCGGACTTTTTCTCCTGCTTGTCCTGATTGCGGGAAGCCTCCTCTTGCTCCGACCGGCTAAAAACATCTGGTTTGAAGGAGAAAAAACCGTCTCCTCGCAAACGGAATCCCGTAACCTTATCGCCTTTTTGACCCGGCTCATTTCCGGTGCGATTCTGGTCACGGACTTGGGAAAAAACCGGCCGGAGTTTTTGGGCTTTCCGGATAACCTCTCCTTCTGCAGCCCGATTCAGGACAGCGAAAAAGAAACCGACCTTGCCCGGTTGGAGATATTCTTCAACAAAGAGGAAGAAACCCTTTACGTCTCGGAAGAACGGATTAACAGTACCAAAAGGAGTTTTAGTCCACCGGACAAGAAAGGAACCCAACCGCTCGCTTTTGGAATCACCCGGATGGAGTTCTTTTATTTTGACGGCACAGATTTTCAATCTACCTGGGACACCCGGAAAGACACATCTGAAGAGAACCGCCTTCCCAAAGCGGTCCGCGTAAATTTTCAGCTCTCTTCTCCGGTAAATAAAGAAGGGAAAAGACCCGCCGACGACTTTGAGGCATTCATTGAACTGAAAAACAGCGTATTAAAAGATGAACCCCCACCCTTGCCCTCCCCCCTTGAGGGGGAGGATTAAGGTGAGGGGAAAAGAAACGAAATGTTTATTCGGAAAAGTAAGGACGGGGATGCGCTGGTCCTGGTAGTCGGTCTGTTGGCTCTCTTTCTGGTTGCCACCTTAACCTATTTAATTTTAGGCCGTACCGGTGCCAAGATTGCCGGTTTCAGCCTCCAGGAAGTAAAAGCGAAAGAGATGGCAGAAACAGGCATCGCGGAAGCGGTCCTCCGACTAAAAGACGACCTGAAAAATGAGTTTCTGTCTGACCATTATGAAGAACCCTGGCACGAAAATTTCCTCGGAGACGAGGTGGATAATGACGAAGACGGTATTAACGAGAGCCGGTGGTTTCTGGTAAAAAAAGGAGAGCGAATAATCGGAAAGTATGCGGTTCTGGTAGAAGACGAATCATCAAAAATAAATCTCAACGCTGCCGGCAATATATCCTGTTCCGGGCATCAGGGTGTCAATGAGGGCTGGAAGATGAACGAAATCAACCTCCATCAACTCCCGGGTTTGGGTCCGGAATTAGCAGAAAACATCTGCCTCTGGCGTCACGGAGACAACCGGTTCCCGGGAAGTCCTTACGACGATGACGGTGATAACCCTTTATCCGCGGACGGTATTGACAACAACGCTAACGGCATTATTGACGAATCCAACGAAAACTTTAACGAGCCGGACGAATTCCGGCACGAAAAACCTTACGACGATGACCGGCCCTTCCTTTCCCTGGAAGAGTTGAAAGAGGTCTCCGGAATCGGATCGGAAATCTACCAGGGAATCAAAAACCTGTGCACCATCTTTTCTTACGATAAGAATATTGACGGTAAGGGAGAAGCCCGGATTAACCTTAACCTTGCGTCCCTGAGGGAAATTGAGGAGGGATTACGCCGCAGCGGGTTCACCAATGAAGCCCAGATTTATCAGATAGCGGTTAACATTAAGGATTTTCGGGACAAGGATACTGTACCCAGTTTAGAAATAGACGCTAAAGGAAACTTCTACTACGGTTTGGAAGAAACACCCTATCTCAACGAAATTGAAGCCGCACCCGATTTGGAACTAAAACAGTCCGGCACCATAACCACTTTCTGGTGGAGCAAGGGAGAATTTATCGAACTCTTCAATTCTTATCAAGAAGACATTCCCATCGGTAACTGGCGGATAAGCGTCGGTAACCTTGTCTCGGTCCCGATTAAACCCGACGGTGTCATACCGGCCAGGGGTTACTATACCATTGGAGATTCGCTCTCTTTTTTTGTAACGATTATCCCGGCCGGTTGCCCTCCCATAATCATAACCCCAGTTTATACACCCGTTCCGGACGGCTGTGACCAGTACTGGAAATTTTTAGAACTTCCTATGGCCGGATCCAAAATGACTCTTTTTGACGCCGACGGCAACGTCATCGAAGCAACCAGATACGGACCGGATATACCGGGAAAAGCAACCAGGCAAAAAAATGACCCCAGGATGCGGGGAATCCTGGACTGGTTTCCGGGACCGGCTTCGCCCAATAAACAGAACCTTCTCTTCCTGCCCGAAACAGGCTTGGAGGTACACCACCTGAACTGGGGCGGCCATTTTGTAGTTAAAAATAATCCGTTCAGCCAGGTCGGTGAATTAGGCTATATCCATCAGATGAGTCAATGGCAAACCATTAACCTCTGGCAGGAAAAGACCCCTGCCTCAAGCATGCAGGGGCAGGCCCCGGACCTGAAGACACAGGATATTTTTACGGTGGCGGAACCGGTCAAAGAATGGGCTTACGGCCGAATCAACATCAATACTGCGCCAATTTCCGTCTTACTCAACCTTCCCTTCCTTACCCTGGATGAAGCAAACGCAATCATTAATGGCCGTCCCTACTCGGAAATTGGTCTGTCTGGACCGAAACTGAATAACGTCTCAAGTAAACTCCGGTTGTGGGGCTGCAACTTTAAGGATGACGACCAGGACGGTTATGTGGACGAAGATGATGAAAAGGAACTGTCCTACCGCCGTATCAGCAACCTTATTACGGTGCGCAGTAATCTTTTCCGAATCATTTCCACCGGACAGGTAGTGGAAGATTTTGACGGAAATGGTAAAATAGAAGAGAAAGAGATACTGGCAGAAAAGAAGGTCATCGCGGTTTATGACCGGGGCAGGAAATTTCGCAAGTTTGTCCAGTGGAAAGTACGGTAGCCGCAGGCTTTAGTCTGCGTAAAGGAGAAAACATGTTTAAAAAGTTTGGAGCGTGGTTTTCGGGTGGCAGACTGAAGAAACAATGGAGAGGGAAGTACCGGATAATTATCCCCGTGACGGCCGGGATTATCATCCTGGTGGTCATCGGTCTAATCTTAAAGTCGACCGTCCTGAGCCAGAAAACCGACCCGGTCCTGGCGGTGGTTAACGGGTACAAAATCAGGGTTTCGGAATTTAAGGAAAAGACCGCCGCACTCCCGGAATTCTTTCAACCTTACGTAATCACCAACCGCAGCCAGTTCTTGCAGGATATGGTCGACCGGGAACTGATTTATCAAAAAGCGCGGCTCAGCCGGTATGCCCGGGACCCGGAATTTAAACGGCGGATGGCGGAGTTGAAGAAAGACATTCTGGTCCAGGAATACGTTCACAAGGAAATATTGGAAAATCCCAATATCCCCGAGGAAGAGATGCGTCGGTATTACCAGAATCAAACCGGCGAATTTGTGCAACCGGCCAGCATCCACCTTTACGAAATACTGGTCTCCGAGCGGGCAACAGCAGAAAATATTGTCCGCCGTTACAAGGAAGGGGAAATTTTTGAAGACTTAGCCAGAAAATATTCCCAGGTTCCCAGTGCTCCTTCCGGCGGAGACTTAGGCTTTGTCCGGGAAGGAAAAATACCGAAACAATTGGAGGAAGTGGCTTTTAAACTCTTCCCCAACCAGGTGAGTTCCCCCATTCAGACCGAAGCGGGATTCTACGTTTTAAAAGCGGGACAGAAAATTCTCAGCCGGCAACTGGCCTACAAAGAAGCGGTCCCGCTGATTAAAAAGATGCTTGCCAGTAAATACGGTGAAGAAAACTATAAAGATTTTCTGAAGAACCTGCGCGCCAAATCACGGGTTAAGATTATGGGAGAAGCCATTGAAAAAATTCGTTTTTAGTAGGGGTTGTACCAGAATAAAACTGCCTATTTGCCAGAGGTGATTTTGGAGCGAGACAAGGAGCGAAGAAGATTGCGTACCCCCTGTGGTACGGAAGCAATGAGCGACGCAGTCGCAGCCCAAAAGCGGCCTGGCCCTTTGGGGAGCCCCATCTTTGGGTTATTGCGGCGTTGCTCCTCGGTTATGTGCCACAGTGGGCACAGAACCTCCCTTGTCAATCCTATGACAAGGGGACCCGTGTCGGCGCCTTGTACTAACCTAAAATATGGGACTCCAAATAGGCAGTTTTATTCTGGTACAACCCCTTGGTTAATCCTTCTTCTCTGCCTCTTTCCGCCGCTACGGGGTTACGCCGACGTTTCCATCCTGGCCCAGGTTGGCAATGAAATAATCATCTCTATAGACCTCAAAGAACTCGTTCAGTCCGGCATCTCCCGGAAAGATGCTTTAGAAAAACTGGTCGAAGAAAGGCTTTTTTTCCTGGAAGCGAAGCGACAAAAGTTGTCGGTTTCGGAAAAAGAAGTCCAGGAAGAATTTGAACGTACGGTAAACCGCTTCCCGAATCCGGCAGACTTTTATCAAAAATTGGCGGAGGCAGATTTAACACCTTCCTTTGTCTGCCAGCGAATTGCACGCCAGATTTTAGTCCGGAAACTCATCCAGGAGGAAATCACCGCAAAGGTCACCGTCACGCCGGTGGAACTCTCCCATTACTTACAACAACATCAACCGGAAATGCTTCTGGAAGAAGGGGAAGTACACCTGGCGGAGGCACACTTTGCCACCAGAAAAGAAATACCTGATGACCGGAATACCTTAAGCGGTATGATGCGGGATTTGGGGATTATCCCCTTTCGCAACCTTTCTGACGCGGTAAGGGAAGCCATTGTCAGACTGAAACCGGGCGACATCTCCGACATCATAATGTTAGACAATTCTTACACCGTATTTAAACTCTTAGAAATAAAACTGCCCGAAACCTTTGACCGCGCTTCCTTAGCCCTCAAGGCTAAACAGCAACTCTTCCGGACTAAATTCAATGCCGCTTATCAGGATTTCCTTGCCCGTCTAAAAGACAAAA
>JAZDPL010000021.1:0-14761 GCA_043797665.1 Candidatus Omnitrophota bacterium | reverse complement strand
CTTATCTATGTTGCCATCCAACGCCGGCGCTTTCGCCAGCCGGTAACAGGGATATTCCCGTTTCTCCGCCGCGCGGAGCGATAGGGCAATACCCAGACACAAACACACAAAAATTACATTCCTCGTCATGTTGTTCCTCCTATTTTTACCCGTCCCCATTCCCGGCGATTGGTTAATGGACGGTTCTCTTTACCTCTTCCCTTCCAGAATACCCGATGCCGAAGCATGGGCGACGCCGGTGGTTTGACGGTCCACCAAGGTTGGCCTTTTTTCAGTGTCCCCTGATACTCGTTCCAATACGAACCCGGACCGACGTCCGCCTGGTTGACTACTATGTTGAAATCAATCTTATCGCCGATTTGAATTGCCGAATCAGGCCGTTGAGCGTCTTTTAGAAGAACGCCGAAAGGAAGCGCTAATACAATATTAAATCCCTTCTTCGTTCTGCATGCCGTATGTCTGAAGACAAGACCAGGGATGTTGGATTCTTTAGGTGTCATTATATTGCCGTCAACGTCCACGAGGATTTGAAATGACTCGCGATTATGTCGCAGTTCATTTTCTTTCGGATTCCCTCCCATCACAATTTCCGCGGAATCGCCGAGCCAGAGGATTGATTTTGAGATCGGCGAAGGGCTTTCAATTTCAACGGCGATATATAACGTCGCTTCCGCATGCATCATGCGCAATGTATACGCGCATTCGCCCGTTTTCGGCGGAGCACAGCGTCCCATTGGTTCGTCCCAATTATGCCTGTCCGTTACGCGGATTGATTTTGCATGTTTCCAGTCTTGGAAACGAATTCCGCCATCCAGAACAACAGGTTTGCCCGGTTTAACCACATAGTCAACGGGACGTTTCGCTGATATTTTCTTCATCTGTCGGATCGGTTTTACAGAACTGCCTGTGGACGTCACTACGCTGACGGTCGGTTTCAGCGCGTCCATATTTTCATAATCCAGTACCAGCACGGAATTGTCTTTATTCGGCGCAACACGCGGCACAAGTATATTGTTGCCGGACAATGACAATTTCCGGCCGCCTAACACTGACGCTGATATCGGCTTGTCCTTTAACGGAGGCAGGGAAAGCCGGCCGTTTTTTGGCCAGTCAAAGACGTGGAGATAGATGCGATGCCCTTTTGCAGTCATTATACCGTAAGGAAGAGAGCAGGCCGGACCGGCGGAAGTGCCGTAAATTGATTCGCCGTATTTCCGTATCCATTTGCCGATCCCGTTGAGAATGTGTACGGCTTCCGATTGGATAGAACCATCGGGACGCGGCCCGACATTCAACAGCATGTTACCGCCGCCTCCGGCGCTGAGAGATATCATTTTAATGAATTCTTCCGGTGCACGGAAGTTGTTGTCATATTTATCGTATCCCCAGACATTCCCCGTCAATGTATTGCATGTTTCCCAGAGAACGGGTTGGCCGTCAATTGTCATTTGACCTTTGGGAATGAATTGTTCGGGAGTCAGAAAATCGCCCATGATACCCAGCCGGTTATAATTGCCGTCTCCATGATCGTGGTCAGCACGGTTATTGATCATGATATCAGGTTGGAGGGTTCGGATCATTTTGGCTAACGGTCTGGCGTCAAGATTTTCGTAGGTTATGTCGAACCAGAGTACGTCGATTTTGCCGTAGTTGGTCAGAAGCTCGCGTAATTGTCCCATCAGGTATTGATAATATGTTTTCTCGTCCGGCTTGATAAACGTCTTGTCAATGGGGGTGTAATTTGAATGCATGTGCCATGGATAATTAGGATGATGCCAGTCAAAAACGGAATGATAAAAGCCCACGCGTAGGCCTTCGTACCGGCAGGCATCCACATATTCTCTGACCAGATCGCGCCGCGCTGGTGTATACATGGATGTATAATCGGTGAGTTTGCTGTCAAAAAGGCAGAATCCGTCACAATGTTTGGTGGTGAGCACCATGTATTTCATGCCGGCGGATCTGGCGAGTCTGGCCCATGAACGGGGATTATATCCCGTCGGATTAAAGATTTTCCGGAGCTTCTCATACTCTTTTATCGGCACGCGCTCGTTGTACATCACCCATTCGCCGCGCGCCGGTATAGAATATAAGCCCCAGTGAATAAACATGCCTAAACGCGCTTCGCGCCACCAGCGGGTTCGTTCATCAGTAAATGAAATGTTTCTTTGCAGTGACATAGATGCCTCCTCTGAGTTATAAGGAATAGTTTGATTATGGATTTCCGGGATAACTATAAGTGATGAAACTTTCACCCGCGTTGTTAAGAATTTCCCTCAAATCCGAATCGCTACAGGAGGCTACATGACCATCCCAAAATAAAACATTGGCAAATCCTGTATGGCGGCGATGGATATGTATCGGCCAATCGGGGTAATACCAATATAAAACAAAAGCAGATTGAAAAAGATCATTGTCAACACCTATGGAATCGGCTATCAAACCAGCCGAGGTGGGGTCGGTAACCTCTTTTAACCGGACGGATGCACCTTGGATGAACCCATAGGTACGGCCCCAAGCGTAGTTGGGGTGGTCGGGGAGGATACGAAATTGGTACGGAGAACAACTCGGGCAAACGAGAACACCTGCGTTCTGGATGTATCCTAAGTCGTAAAGTAATTTAGTCCACCAGTAATTCAAGGGGTGGGCAGGGCCTACATACCAGGGACTTCCTTCGGTGCAAGGAAACCACTCGTCATAATCCTGTGCGTACATTGCCACAGCCAGCCCAATCTGCTTTAAGTTGTTGATACATTGCGCCTGCTTCGCTTTCTCCCGTGCCCGGCTCAAAGCCGGTAACAACATCGCCGCCAGAAGCGCGATTATCGCAATTACCACCAAAAGCTCTATGAGCGTGAAGCCCATCCTGTTTAGCATTTTCTTAACCATTTTACACCCTCCCGTTTAATATAAACGCATGACAAATTTTGACATTAGGTCTCCGTCATCTCCAGCATAATTTTGATGCGGGTATCGTTTTTGGTTCCCATATCCTGTAAAGCCTGTTCAACCTCTCCGAAAGGGTATCTTCCGGTGATGAGCGGAGTAAAATCTATGGTACCGGAAGCCATCAATTTCAGGATTGGTCCGTACATCCCTAAACTTCCCGGGACCGCCCGGATGGTAAGGTCGCTCATCACGAATTTGTCCAAGTCAAACCGTTCCAGTTCTTTTTCATAGAAGGCGACTATGGAAATGATACCGCCGGGCTTGACCAGGCCGAGCGATTCGGTAAAGAGTTGGGTTGAGCCGGAGGCTTCAATAACCTTGTCCACACCACCAGGACCAGCGTATTCCCGGACATTTTCCGCAAGGTTTTCTCGGGTGGTGTTGATAGCAAAATCTGCCCCTAAAGCAAGCGCCTTCTGTAACTTAAATTCTTTCCGGCCGGTGATAATTACCTTGACCGCTCCACAGAGTTTTGCCAATTTAGCCGCCATTATTCCGATTGGTCCCGTTCCGTGGACTAAAACCGTATCCGCAATTTTAACGTTAGCCCGGGTAACCGAATAGAGAGCGGTGGCAGCCGGTTCCACCATCGCTCCGTTATCAAAACTCACCGGGTCCGGAAGATGGAAGAGGTGCCGGTCCGGCATCATAATGTATTCCGCGTAGGCGCCGTCCCAGGTATAGATTGTTCCGACCGCGCGTCCCTTTTTGCAGTGGCTGTAGGCACCCACCAGGCAGTCGTAACAAACCCCGCAAGAAACCATCGTATCGCCGACGACCCGGTCGCCGGTCTTGAAATTTTCCACCGCTGAACCGGACTTTTCTACGATTCCAGACCATTCGTGACCCGGGGTCATCGGAAACTTAATGGCACCGGTCTTGATAAACGATAATGTCCCGGTATAGATGGAATAGTCGGTTCCGCAGACACCCACCTTTACTACCCGGCAGAGAACGTCATGAGAACCTAATTCCGGCACCGGTACCTCAACGATTCTGATGTCATTTACTCCAAATATCCGGGCGGCCTTCATCATCTTTTTCATAATATCATCCTTGAACATAGATAAGTTTTTCGCCGGGCGCCATGACCAAAGCCCTTATTCCTTCGGGAAGTTTTTTGGCTTCCTTTAAGAATTTTTCCGGGTCTCCATTGTGTTGGATAAACATCCAGAAGTGGCTGGCGATTAGAATTTTTGGTTTGATAACGCCAGCCAATCGGCAGGTTTCTTTAGCATCCATATTTCCGAATTTGCCATTTATCGGCGAAATCATGATATCCACCTTTGTCTTAAGGGAATCCATAATCTTTTTTGGAGCATAAGCGCTATCGCCGACATTGTAAATCTTAATTCCGTCAAGGTCTATCAGGAAACCAACCGCTTCTGGCGCCAGTTTGCCGTGGTCAGCGTAGGTGGCCTTTAAGGTTATCCCTTTAATGGTTACAGAATGTCCTCTTTTGAGGATGGAGTATCTCTGTTCAGGAATACGAAATTTCCGGTAGACCTCTTCGCAGTCCGGTGAACCTACAAAGCAGGTTTTTGGGTTTTTGGCGAAGCTGGGGACCGCATCCACATCCAGATGGTCAAGGTGACTATGAGTAGAAACCAGGATGTCAGCGTTAACCTCTTCTGGAGTAATGACCGAGGGAATCATCCGCTTAAAACCGAAGAGGCGGTTACAGCTATCGGTCAGGTAAGGGTCCAAGTATACAGTTTGTCCACGGCTATCTTTGAAACAGAAACCTGCCTGAGCCAAATAAAAGACAGCGATTGTGTCTGTTTTCACCTTCTCTTCTTTAATAACCTGAGAGATTCTTATCGGTCTCTTTTCCTTTTCTAAGTTCATCTTATTTTATTTTGACTATATTAGGCAGTTCCTCACCCTTTATGGCACAGGCAACAATGTCCGCTGCACTCCTGCGGAGGGTTTGTACGGAGGTTATGCTGGCCCAGGCGATATGGCTGCCAATCACCACGTTTTCCATCTTCAGTAACGGGCTGTCGGCAGGAATTGGTTCCGGGTCAGTCACATCCAGGGCCACCGCGCCGATTTGCCCGCTTTTCAGCGCCATAATCAGGTCATCAGTTTTCACCAGTGTTCCGCGGGAGGTATTGACCAGAAGGACGCCTTTCTTCATTTTTCCAATACTTTCCGCATTAATCAGATATTTTGTTTCCGCGGTACTGGGACAGTGCAGAGAGATAAGGTCGCTTTTGGTAAAGACCTCTTCCATGGTTGCCGGAATAAAGCCATCCCGTTCAATTACCGAAGAATCAACGAACGGGTCGAAGACCAGGACAGGGCATTTGAACCCCTTGAGCCGGAGAGCCACTTCCCGACCAATCTTGCCGTAAGCCACCACTCCTACGGTCGTCCTCTTTAGCACCTGCATTTGTTCCAGCGGAACGGCCAGTCCCCATCTCCCGTTTTTGATGTTTTCCCGGTTAGGCACCACCTTTCGGGTTAAGGCTAAAATCAACGCCAGGGTATGATCGGCGACCTCGTCAATGCAATAGTCAGGAACATTACAGACCGGAATGCCTTTCTTTGCGGCAGTAACCAGGTCCACGTTGTCCACGCCGATGCCATACCGGACGATGACCTTGCATCTTTCCATCGCATTGACAACCGGACCGGTTACCGGCGCAAACTGGGTGATTACATAATCCGCGTCCGCAACCAGGTCAATCAGGTTTTGCTGGTCTTCATACTTCTGTTGACTCTTTATCTCACAACCCAATGGTTCCAGAATTTCCTTTTCTACCGCAAGGTCTCCAAAGTTATAATCGGTAACCGCAACCTTAAGCATATGTTCCTCCTTAAAAGTCTCTGGTGTATCCGCAGGTCCAGCCACCGTCCACGGTTAAAACATGGCCGGTGATGTAGTTACTCTCCTCACCGGAAAGGAAGAGTACCGCGTTGGCAATATCTTCCGGCTCGCCGGGGCGGCCTAACGGAATATGGGATAACATTCGTTCCGCCACTTCAGCCTGGGCCGCATCATCCCCGTAAAACAACATCCTGGTACCCTCGGTGAGCGTGGAACCGGGTGCTACCGCATTGACGTTGATTCCGTACGGCGCTAATTCTAAAGCCATCGCTCTGGTCATATTGTGCACACCGGCTTTTGCCGCCACATAGGCGATCTGTTTTCTGGCCGGAACATTTCCAAAAACAGAACCGATATTGATAATTCTGCCCGATTTCTGTTTTATCATCACTTTTGATACCGCCTTAGAGCAATAAAATACTCCGTTGAGGTCAACATCCAGGATATTTTTCCAATCCTCAAAGACAAACTGGTCAATATTGACACGGTCTTCGGCTTTGTTAATATTGATGCCGGCGTTGTTGACGATGATATCTATCCTTTTGTATTTATTGACGACATCTTCCACTAAATTTCCCACGCTTTTTTGGTCAGAAACGTCTGTCCGGATAAATTCACAACTGCCGAGGGCGGATAGTTCTGTAATGGTCTTTTTTCCTTCTTCAGTATTGATGTCTGCGATGATTACCAGAGCAGAATTTTCCAGCATCAGTTTTGCACAAGCCTTGCCGATGCCCGCCGCACCGCCGGTAATAATCGCGACTTTGTCTTTCAAATCTATCCTCATAATCCTCCTAAAATATCTGATACCGCACTGACAATCTTATCCACATCAGGGATGACATACTGCTCCAAAGGTGGACTGTAGGGTATTGGTACGCTTAGAGTCTGCAGACGGCTGACGGGTGCATCCAGGAAATCAAATGCTTTGCTTTGAACCACAGCGGTGATTTCCGCACCAACCCCACAGGGGCCATAGCCTTCATCAACAATTAATAGACGGTGGGTCTTTTTAACCGAATCAATAACCGTCTTCTCATCCAATGGCACCAGGGTTCTCAGGTCTATAATTTCAGCCTTTACTCCCTTGCCGGCCAGAACCTCCGCAGACTTAAGAGCTTGGTGTACCATCAGACCGGTAGCCACGATAGTCACATCAGTACCTTCTTTTACAACTTTCGCCTCACCTAAGGTCAAAAAATAGTCTTCTTCCGGCACCTCTCCTTTAATATTCAGCAATCCCCGGTGTTCTAATACTAATACCAGATTGTCGTCAATGATAGCACTCGCTAAAAGGCCCTTGACATCATACGGCGTTGAGGGTATGACCACCTTTATTCCGGGCGTATTGATAAACCACGGATAGAACGTCTGAGAATGATGGGTACCGGCAGAATGGTAGATACCGAAGATGGCATTTATGGTCATGGGCATAGAAAACTGTCCTCCGGAGATATACCGTATCTTTGCCGCCTGGTTGACAATCTGGTCCATGGCCAGGGTGATAAAGTCAAAATACATCAAATCCGCTATGGCCCTGGAACCGCAGGCTGCCGCACCGGCACACATCCCCACAAAGGCGGATTCCGAGATGGGCATATCCAGGACCCGTTCCGGTCCAAATTCCTCATACAATCCTTTAGTATGAGCAAAAGACCCGCCGCGCGCCCCGATTCCTTCACCGGCCATAAACGAATCAGGGTCTTTGCGCATCCCGGCCGCAAAACCTTCCCGGAGCGCCTCTAAATACTTTATCTCACGCATTAATACAAACGCATTAAATATTTTGACGTAGGGGTCGGATCCCTGTTTACTACACACAGGGACAGGTTTATCCGACCCGCGGGCTTGATGAATCAAGCCCCTACTAACGCTTCTTCCGGTTCCGGAAAGGGACTCTCCTCCGCAAACCTTACCGCCTCTTCTACCTCAGCCTGTACCTTTCCTTCCATGTCAGTGAATTCTTTCTCATTCAGGGTTTTCTCTGCTGCTAAATGCCGGAAAAATAACTTTATCGGGTCTCTTTTGCGCCAGGCTTCCACTTCTTCTTTGGTGCGGTAACCGGTCTCACCATGACCGACATAGTGACCGAGGTACCGGTAGGTCTTACATTCTAAAAGGGTTGGACCCTGGCCGGAGCGGGCACGCTCTATTGCCTGGGAAGCCTTCTCGCAAACCTCCAGGAGATTGTTTCCATCAACCACCTCTCCCGGGATGCCATACGCCTGAGCACGGTCGGCAAAGTTTTTAGTCAGGGTTGCATCCCGCACCGGCGTCTCAGTAGCATAGAGGTTATTCTCGCAGACAAAAATAACCGGCAGACTCTGGACCGCAGCCAGATTAAGCGATTCGTGGAATGTTCCCTGATTGGCCGCGCCGTCGCCGAAGAAAGAGGCACAGACCTGGCCGGTCTTGCGCAACTTTGCGTGCAGTCCTGCGCCAAGCGCCAACGGAAGTCCCGCGCCCACAATGCCGTTTGTGCCCAGGATACCCAGTTCCTTTACAAATATATGCATACTTCCACCTTTGCCTCTGCAGTAACCGGTGGATTTACCGTATAACTCCGCCATCAGCAGATTTATCGCGGCGCCCCTGGCGATGCAGTGGCCGTGGCCCCGGTGGGTACTGACCAGATAATCATCTTTCTTTAGCCCGGCACAGACCCCCACCGCAGACGCTTCTTCACCGACATAGAGATGAGCCGTGCCGGGAATACGACCTTGAAAACGTTTCTCCTGCACCATCAGTTCAAAACTTCTGATGGTCAGCATCAGCCGCAATAACCGTTTCTTCTCTTCCTCTGACATCTTCATCTCTGACTGCCTGGGTGATCCTTTCGTACCTGCCTACTATGGAATGGTATAATGCACGGTCTTCCATTTTTTTAATTTCAGTTTTTAGTGACAGCAACACGGATGCGATCGTACATGCGTTTTGCTTCCTCAATGTTCAATAAATCAACCGGCAAATTAAAGAGAAAACGAGTGTTTGGCAAGGCCATATCAAGCCATTCATACACTTTCTGCTCGTTTTCAAAAGGAGGCATGATTACGGTTTTCTCGGAGAAAGCTTCGATTACTGCACGCGGCCCACCTGACTGTTTCGGTAAATAACGGTTTAGCCCACGCAAATTTGGAATACGCCTGAAATTACCGTATTGATGATCAGCATTTGCACAACAGTGAATGAACATGCCGCCAAATTCTCTACTGAGAGCAACCAGGCTTGGTAAACAAAATTTTACGAACATTTCACTGCTGATACTACCGGCTTCATCTTCTGATAGCCACACCCCGAATTCTGGTGGTGCCCAGGCAGTTGGACAATGACACAAATTGCAGTTTGGAAACTCACGTATGAAAGTACGCAGGAAAATCTTAAGAAGTTGTAGACATTTCTCAACCAATCGCAATACAGAATCCGGCCTTTCGTACAGAGCCGTCATCATATTTTCCTTTTTCCAAACAAGGGCTGCGATGTCAAACGGACTTTGAACATCCGGAACGCTGATAGGTACTTCCTTACCCAATTCATAGCGGAGGAAATTGGCTAGTTCAAAAAATCTTTCAATGGCCGGTGCGTTCAAATCAGGTTCTGGCAAACGGTCTGCTTCTTCTGCTGTTTCAACCATGGGCATGGCGCAAGCTGCCGTATCTTCCTTGTAAACATGCAGGCAACAACCGAAGGCTGACGCAAATACACCGGTATTAGTATTCAGGTTGACGTAAGGAACACTATCATCCTGAAAAAGTTCCAGTATCTTTACTTTAGATTCATAGTTAGTAACTGCCCACGACAGCCAGTTTTTCACCGGCTTTTTCGAAACCAGAAAATCGCCATCCGAAGATTTGATTGGCTCTGGACACGTAATAATTGCATGTCTATGAGATGCTCCACCAAAAAGATCAGTCAAAAATCCCCTATTGTGTATGACAAAACTATTCATTTTTTCAAGCACCATATATAGATTTACCATTTATCTTTATCCATGAGCCTATTTTCTTAAGACGCCTGACCGATGGTAATGGAATTGTCCCATCCGGTTTTGGACCAACATTAAGAAGATAGTTACCACCACCCGCAACACATCTAACCAGGTTATGGATGAGTTGTGTTGTAGTTTTCCAATTATGGTCACCAAAAGCATATCCCCAGTGGTCATTCATTGTCATACACGATTCCCATAAACGGTCAGATGCCCCAGCAGTAATCGTCTGTTCCGGAGTGCCAAAATCTCCTTCTTTATAAGAAATATCATCTCTATGGCAATTTCCCTTATGCCCGAGGCGATTATTGATTAAGATATCTGGCTGAAGCTTACGTATCATTCTTACCAGTTCCTTTGATTTCCACTGCTGATAAGAGTGGTCCCATTCGCCATCAAACCACATTATATCAATCTTGCCGTAATTAGTGCATAATTCTCTAACCTGGCCATGATAATAGTCAATATATTTTTTTGAGAGTGTTCCTTTAGCAGGACTGGCCTGATAATCTGAATGATGCCAATCTAAGAGAGAATAATAAAATCCTATCTTCATGCCTTCTTTCCGACATGCTTCAACAAATTCGGCGACAAAATCTTTTTTAGCCGGACTATTCTTGGATGTATAATCCGTCAGTTTACTGTCAAAAAGACAGAAACCATCATGGTGTTTTGTCGTAAGAACCATATATTTCATTCCGGCTGATTTTGCCAAAGAAACCCACTCTTTTGCATTAAACTTTTCGGGATTAAATCTTGTAATTAACTTTTCATATTCTGACAGAGGAATTTTCTCAGCATCCATAACCCATTCACCGCGTCCCAATATTGAATATAAGCCCCAATGGATAAACATACCAAAACGTGCTTGACTGAACCACTTATGACGTCGAGTAGACACTGTAACCTCCTTTGAAAATTATAAGGAATAGTTTGATTATGGATTTCCGGGATAACTATAAGTGATGAAACCTTGACTCGCCCAGTTATTGGGAATTTTCCTCAAATCCGAATCGCTACAGGAGGCTACATGACCATCCCAGAATAAAACATTGGCAAATCCTGTATGGCGGCTATGGATATATATCGGCCACCCGGGGTTATACTGTGGTAAAACAAAAGCAGATTGAAAAAGATCATTGTCAACACCTATGGAATCGGCTATCAAACCAGCCGAGGTGGGGTCGGTAACCTCTTTTAACCGGACGGATGCACCGTAGATGAACCCATAGGTACGGCCCCAAGCGTAGTTGGGGTGGTCGGGGAGGATACGAAATTGGTACGGAGAACAACTCGGGCAAACGAGAACACCCGCGTTCTGGATGTATCCTAAGTCGTAAAGTAATTTAGTCCACCAGTACCCCGAAGGGTTGGCAGGACCTACATACCAGGGACTTCCTTCGGTGCAAGGAAACCACTCGTCATAATCCTGTGCGTACATTGCCACAGCCAGCCCAATCTGCTTTAAGTTGTTGATACATTGCGCCTGCTTCGCTTTCTCCCGTGCCCGGCTGAGTGCCGGCAGAAGCATCGCCGCTAAAATGGCAATGATGGCAATTACCACCAAAAGTTCGATCAGCGTAAACGCGAACACCATCCGCTTCACTATCTTCTTAGACATTTTTCTCCTTTCCTCCTGTTTAAGGAGTTTTCCTAACCTGCAAGCATCTGTCCGGCTTTGCGCGCGATGTAGCCGGTCACGGCCCGCCGCAGTCTCTACGATTTGGGTAGAACCATGTTCTAGATACGTCTCCGCCGGATAATCCTGAGTGCAGTCAAAACTGACCAGCAGACTGCCTTGTACTTTGTTTTTTTGGGACATGATATTTTGATAAAATTTGTGCCGTTTTTTTCAAAAATAATTCACGGTTTCTGATACTTTTGCAATTGGTTCTATCGTTAATCCATTCATTCCAAATTGTTTTCCAGGTACGGCTGGATTTGAACAAAGTCGTAAACAATTTCCTGCCCTGCGGGTCCGCCCTGATTCTTCTCATCCACCCAGTCCGAAATCGTTAATTTGCAGGTTCCCGATTTAGCGCGGAAAAGATAATAATGCTGATTCAGGCATTTCTCATTGGTTTGCGCATTTCGCCATTGTACATGGGGCTCGATATCCTTGAGAACGTCGGCGTTATCCATCACGACGGACAGCGCGTGAAACTTCTCCGGCTCCATCTCCAGTCCCTGCAAATCATAGGTGAAGAACTTTAATGAATATAGACGACCGGGTGTAAGATTACGTACCATCTGGCTGAACCGGTTGGGAGCCTTGGCACTTCGTTTCAGCCACAGACATTCGCCTTTGTCCGTCACATAACCGGCACGAAATTCAATTCGTGGCATTTCGGGAATAGTCGTGGCTTTAATACAGCCTTCTTCAGCGGGAGAAACATTCCAGTCTTCCAATCCCTTCGCGAAATCGGCGTTCCGAAGATGGGTAAGTTCGTAGGTATCCCTGGAGAGCATGCCCCGTTTTCCCTCAATACAGTAATGCCGGTAAAGTTTAGCCATCCACCGAATGGTTTCTTCGTCGGCGTATTCACATACCCAGGGCCCCAAGCCATACAACCCCGCACATGCAGGTGCGTTGGCCAGGTAGTTAAACTGCATATCAAGGAACGCCTTGAAATTGACGTCCGAAAGAACATCAACGCACAGAGATGTTTGCAGCTGATTGTTGGGACAAAAATAATGAATGATATGCTTTTGCGGCGCGGTATTGATCTCCAGGAACGGTTCCATATCCAGATCATATAATTGTGCAATCATGTTTACCGCCTGCTCACGAGAAGGCATTTCATTCAGATAACGCTCCAGCGCCATTTTAAAGCCGAACCCGGAAATGTGTCGAAACGTGCTTTGAAAATAACGCGCCTGACCAAGCCCGATAAAGGGATAAAACATTTTTCCTTGATACAATGGGTTGTCATTAATCTGACGGATGGCCGCGCAATAAACTTCAAACTTCCTCTGTTGTTCCGGAAGGTGGGCAATCGTAAACTCGTCGGCAATCAGTCCGTCCACCAGCGGGTTCTCAAGATCGCCCTGTGCCCAGAACTTATAGGCTTCATCCACCGTGGGCATACCGTCTTCCGGGAGGTATTTCGGAACATTACATTGGGCAATCCATTTCCCACCCGTTTTTTTCCAGTCCAGAGCGGTCTTTACATTGTTCAGGGTGTCAACTCCGACGATCACGTTGATATTCGGCAGGATATGGCGGCGCATGAAATCCCAGTCAAGATTAATATCCGCCCGATAGAATCTCTTCGTCTTAAAGATGGGATATCTATAGAATTGCATTTCCGGCACTGCTCGGACAATAACATTTTTCAGCTTTGTTTGACCCTGCGTACCAACCGCCAGCGTATATTTACCGGCCGGCAAATACCGCATGGTTTCCGCTTTTTCCTGCTTCTTATTTGCGCCGGATACTGTCAGAATAGACCGCAGTTCCTGACCGGACCCGAGCAAAACCCAGGCGTGGTCTTCCTCTTTTTGGAAATCGGCCGTCAGAACGGAGAATACCCAACCATCCCGGGGATTCTCAAACGTAAACGTCTGCATCGCATCATCGGCAAACTGGCTGATATTAAGCAACTCGGTCACAAAATTGTTCAACGCCCGACCTGACCCGCAACGCTCATAATCGGCGCTGAGATATGGCGCCAGGTAGCTGTTCTTCCCCGCCGATTCCGGCAACACCGCATGCCGGTTCTCCCCGGGTGCGGCATCCTGTTTGACACGGAATGAGACGGTTTTCCTATCCAACACCTCCGCGCCTTTCCTTAATTCTACATCCAGATATTGATTTTCGGACATTACCCCTTCCACGGTTGGAAGGGAAAACGGTATTTCCCCATCATTAACCAACGCTTCTGTCCGGCTGACCACGCGGGTATAATTATCGCGCCGGGCTATATGCAGTTTTAGATCTTTTTCCTGTCCATTTAGTATGAGACCGACCTTGCCTTCGACTTTTTCTTTCCCCCCATATTCTCTTTTTATATCGACTTCTGCCACACTGTTGGCGGAAGTCACCTCAAGATAGGACGACCCAAAGTCCATAACCTTGTCACCATTCAACACTCTCAAATCGGCGAAATAGTCTCCTGCCGGCAGTTTATCTACATTGAATTTGACCACTTGTTTGCCGGAGTTTGTCGCTACCGCCTGCTGTTGTGTTGCCAAAAGGCGATTATCTCTATCTCTGACTGTCAAAACGCAGGTCATATTGGTCTTCACCTTGCTCTCAAGACCAAACTCCAAATTAATGGTTGAAGTACGATCCGCCTTGAGTACCGGCTGGCCGGAAACCTTGCAGTCATCTTCTTTCCCCGAAGCATAACGAAGCAAATGAATGACAAAAGCCAGGTAATAATCATAATCCAATAGTTTCATGTCATCCGGGTTGCCGGATACGTCTGGAGTCAGCATCTGATAATCCGGCACATCATAACCGGTCAACAGGATGATTCGGCCTTTGCCGTATTTGGATATCTGCACGGTATTATCCAGGAATGTCTGAAAATCAGGGTATTTGCTGAATGCCGGCAGGCCTTTATACGGAAACAAAAAAGACAAATCAGGTTTGGTCCGGTCTTCTAATGCATTCGTGAGTAAATCGTCAATTCCGCTGACTTTGGCTATAAGCGTCGCACCGCTTTCCACTTTCTTGAGTATTTTTTCGCGGGTCACCTGGGGAAAAGAACTCCAATTGACAGTGCCTAAAACCAGCGCGTCAAATTCGCCATCCAACACTCTTTCGATTTCTTTATTAATCTCTGCTGAAGGCGGCCCATCAAATCCAGGAGGAACACTGCTATAGTATATGGGGTATTTTTCACCATAGTCACTGAAAAGAAATGTTTCCCGGCCTGCCACCGGTGTAATCACCGGCTCCAATTCCATTCTTTGCGCAATCTGCGCGATTTCACGGATGCCGTCAAGATAGGTGATAAACAATACATGCAATTTGGCCTGTTGTCCGG
>JAZDPL010000019.1:0-18490 GCA_043797665.1 Candidatus Omnitrophota bacterium | reverse complement strand
TTGTATTAATATTTTTTAAAGGTGAAATCTCTATGATTTTTTGTCCATTTGCTGGAAATTGTAGAAATGAGACTCTGGAATTCCCAATGTTTTCGCGGTTTTCTGATTTTAGGTATCATTTTTCACGCTTTTTTCAGGTATTAAATTGTTTTCAATTTATAGAGGAACAACTATGGTTTCTAATCAGACAATAAAAATAGGTTCTGGATTGGTGCCATTCTCAAATGTTAGCGATAGGTTTTTACCTGGTGGTTATCGTGAAGCGATGGATTTTGAAGAGCAATTAAAGGCAGCTTCAAAGGTTAAAGGGCTTGATGGAATCGGTTTGGACTATCCTTTACAGTTTGATGATCCCAAAAAAATGAAGAGGAAATTAGAAGAATATGGACTAAAATTATGTACCTTAGAAGTTGGAATTTACGGTAAAAAAGAGTGGAAGTTAGGTGCATTTACTTCTCCTGATGCTAAAGCAAGGCAGGGAGCAATAGATACCGTTAAGAAAGGAATAGATGCGGCTGAAATTCTTGATGTAGAAGATATTCTTCTATGGTTTGGTCAGGATGGATTTGATTATCCATTTCAGGTAAACTACACGTCTAACTGGAATTATTTAATAGAAGGAATTCGTGAAATTGCAGAATATGGGAAAGATATAAAGATAAGTATAGAGTATAAATTGAAAGAACCGAGACTTCGGTGCCATATATCAACAGTTGGTAATGTGTTATATGTAATTGAAAAAGTTGGTCTGTCAAATGTAGGTGCGGTAATAGATTTAGGGCATTCGTTGTTAGCACAGGAAAATCCTGCTGAATCTGTTTCATTACTTGCAGGAAACAAAAAACTATTTCAAGTACATGTAAATGATAACTATTGTGATTGGGATTCTGATTTACTTGTAGGTAGTATAAATCTCTGGACAACGGTTGAATTTTTCTACTGGCTAAGAAAAGTTAACTATAAAGGATGGTATATAATGGATTTTTTCCCGTATCGTGAAAATGGAGTTGCAGCGTTGATACAATGCATAGAGAAGACACGTAAATTGTATGAAATTGCAGGTAGACTGGGAAACACTGACATTCCAAAATTACAAAAAGAACATGATGCTGTAGAAATTTATAAACTATTGTGGTCAGAAATTATTAAATGATTGAGATTAACTTAAGAGATAAAACAGCCTTGATATCCGGCGGAAGCAGGGGTATAGGTGCTGCCATCAGCCGGTGCCTGGCTCAGGCAGGTGCTGAAGTCTGGCTCAACCACCGGCCTCTGCCGGAAAGTGCAAAAATAGCCGGAGCCCTGGTAAAAGAAATCTCACGGTCCGGAGGGATTGCCAGAGAAATAGGCGCTGACGTCACCAATGAGTCTGAGGTCAGACGCATGGTGGATACCATCCGGAAAGAATCAAAAAAGATAGACATTCTGGTCTGCAATGCCGGGTCCACTTTTGCCCGGACTCTGACCGAACTCACTTCCCGGGAGTGGGAAAAGACGCAAAGGCTGAATTTGACGCAGGTATTTTATCTTACCCGGAGAGTTGTTCCGACAATGGCCGGTTCCGGCGGTGGAAGTGTTATTTTGATCGGTTCCGCCGGGGTCCGTTACGGTGGAGGCGGTGGCGTGCATTATGCCTCTTCCAAGTCCGCGCTCAGCGGTTTTATGCTGGCTTTATCCAGAGAATATATATCTCAAAAGGTCCGGGTAAACATTATTCATCCTTCCTTAGTAGATACAGAACTCCTCCGGGAACGTTATGCCACCGAGGAAGACCGGGAAAAACTTATCAAAAGAGTGCCGTTAGGCCGGCTGAGCCGGCCGGAGGATATCGGTTATTTAACCACTTTTCTGGTATCTGACCTATCAGGTTATATCACCTGCCAGGAAATATTTGTTGACGGCGGGATGACCATACCATTTCAGAGATGAGGAGGGAAATATGAATAAAATTCCTGAAATCATAGTTAATCCACCAGGGCCGGAATCTCAGAAATGGCATAATAGAGCAACAAAATATATGAAAGGATATTCTTCTCAGGTTAAGATGTTCCCCGTGGTTTTCGAAAAAGGTGAAGGGAATACCTTGACGGATGTTGATGGGAACACCTACCTGGATTTCTCTTCCGGTATTTATTGTAACAGCACAGGACACTGTCACCCGAAAGTTGTAGGAAAAATAAACGAGTATGCCGGCAAGATTATGAACTGCCATGATTTTACCACGCCCATAAAGACACTTTTTCTGGAAAAGATTGCCTCTCTTCTCCCCGGGAGTTTAAACGGCATTCAACTTTTTTGTGGCGGTTCGGAAGCGATTGAAGCAGCAATGAGGGCGGTAAGATCGGTAAAAGAAGGTAAATATGAAATGTTTTCCTTCTGGGGTGATTGGCACGGAAAGACAAGTGCTTCCATAAGTTTATCTTCCTTAGGTAATACTATGTTTGGTCCGCGTTCTACCGGCTGCCATCTTTCGGCTACACCGAACTGTTATCGGTGTCCTTTTAAACTCTCTTATCCCTCTTGCCATCTTGTGTGTATGGAGGTACTTGAAAAAACAATAGATAATGAGGGAACAGGTGCCCAGGCAGCAGTTATTATGGAACCGATACAGGGTTATAGCGGCTCGGTTGTATATCAAGATGAAATACTACCAAGAATTGCTGAAATTTGTAAGAAAAGAAATATGCTTTTAGTTGCAGATGAAATTCTCACCGGAATGGGGAGAACCGGCAAGATGTTTTGCGTTGAACACTGCAATGTGATTCCGGATATTATCGTTTTTGGAAAAGGAGCCGCGGGTGGATTTCCTTTGAGCGGGTTTGCCATAAAAGAAGAATATAATTGGGCACTTGAAAAAATGTCTGCTTCAACAACGTACGGTGGTAATCCGATGGCATGTGCTGCTGCCTATGCCACACTTGAGGTTTTTGAAGAAGAAAATATTCTGGATAATGTAAATAAAGTTGGCGCATTTATAATGAATAAATTGAAGATAATGAAAGAAGAACACAAAATTATTGGGGATGTCCGCGGCAAAGGATTACTTCTTGCCATAGAACTTGTAAAAGACAAAAACACCAAAGAACCTTTCCCGGAGGCTGGCAGAATGGTATATAAAAAAGCTTTTTCGAAAGGCCTTGCCTGGATACCGGCAGAGAATATTTTGAGACTGGCTCCGGCACTAATAATAACAGAAAGCCTTGCCGCAAAAGCTCTTGAAATTATTAATGAATCAATATTTGAAACAGAAAAACATTTCGGTTATTAGGGGGGATTACATTTATGAAAATTAAATTTGAGGAAATGAATTCGCCGGAAGTAGAAAATTTCGTTAAAAAAGACGGTATGGTATTGTTACCTATTGGTGCCTGTGAAGTGCATGGAAGACACCTTCCCATCATTACCGATACAAAAATAGCTTACCAGGCAGCCCTTGATGCCGCAGAGAGGCTTGCCGGGAAGATACCGATTTCAGTATTACCTCCGGTTTGGTTTGGCTATTCAGTCTGGATGCTGAAAAACTGGCCGGGTACTATTACCATAAAACCGAAAGTTCTCATTGATCTTTTATATGAAATTTGCAGGTCTCTCATAGATATGGGTATAAACAAAATATTAATAGTAAACGGCCACGGTAATAATCCCGGAGTGCTTGATGTTGTTGTTCGGTCGATAGGAGATGATTTCAAGGTGTTTCCGGGAATCGTAAATGTTTTTAATTGCTGGGATAAAGAGTTTATAAAGAAAAACAGAAAGTCCCAAGAAGGCGGTATTGGTCATGCTTGTGAAATAGAAACATCCCTAATGCTACATCTCACGGAACTTGTTGATATGACTGTTGCAAGTAACAAAGATACGATGAAAAGCAGACTAAAGAATTGCCCGGTTGATTTGACCTCAGACAGGAAAAAAAAGTTATTCCTTTCCACCTGGTATCTTGAAAACAGTACCTATGGAGGAGCCGGTGACCCAACTTGTGCCACAAAAGAGTTTGGAAACAAGATATACAACACGACGGTTAACGTCCTTTCGGATATTATTGAAGAATTTTATACAATTAATAAGAAATTAGCCCGGAGAAAACTAAACAGAAAATGTACCAGATTTTAACCGTCCCATCATAAGGGGTTGGCGCAGGAGATAACCGATGTCTGCTTATAACAAATTGAAAGTGGTTTTAATGGCGGGTTCAATGCCCGGTTTTTCTAAGGAAGGATTGGTAATTTATCGTCAATATCAGAAAGACCTGCAGAAGCTGTCCGGGGAATTTGAATTCGACCTGATAATTTTTAAAGATTTTATTATGACCGAAAAAAAAGCCAGGGAAGTAAGAAAGAAAATAGATGCTGAAGACTTTGATTTTGTTTTGCTTTTTCACCCTACCTATATTATAGGCGATGTAGTTTTTGAATTAATGAAAACCAAAGCCTATTTCGGTCTATGGGCAGTTGAAGAACCTGCAAAAGAAGGTCCTCTTCCTTTAGCTTCCCTGGTCTGTTTGAACCAGAACTCATCAATTGCCGGTCATTATTTCCGTGATAATAAAAAGAAATTTAAATGGTTTTTTGGTGACGTGGGAAATAAATATTTTAAGACAAGATTTGAAATAACCGTTAAAGTTCTTACCGCCATCAAAAACTTGAAAGATAGTAAAGTAGCCCAGATTGGAAAAATAGCGGATGGTTTTAGAAATATGTATTATGATGAGAGAGCGATTTACTCGATTCTTGGGATTGATGTAGTAAGGGGTGTTGAAATTGAAGATATTCTTGCAGAAGCACAAAAATTGGATGAAAAATTGGTCAGTTCGGAAGTAAAAAGGATATATTCCGCTTGTTCCATGATAAAAGTAAAAGAGAATAAAATAATTGATTCTGTAAGGAATTATCTTGCGGTTAAAAAAATTTGTGAAGAATACAATTTCAAATCGGTAGCATTTTCCTGCTGGCCGAAACTAACCAATATGAATCTGACCGGTTGTCTTTCCTTATCCCTGCTTAATTCTATCGGAATTCCGGCAGGTTGCGAAGGAGATATGTTAAGTGCCATATCTATGCTTATTCTCAAAATCTTATCCGGAAAGTCTCCCGCCGTGATGGATTTACCTGCATTTGATGATAAGGATGATTCCGTACTTGTTTGGCACTGCGGCTCAGCACCATTTGAAATGGCAGGTAAACGGGGTATTATTTGCAGAAGTCACTATAGAGCTGCATTTGCCGATGAGACCGGTTTTGATAATCTTGGACCAATTATTGACATTATATATCAAAAAACTGATATAACGGTCTTCAGATTGATTGGAGAATCTGATTTATTTTATTACTTTACCGGCAAAACCTTTGATGAAAAAAAGAAATCATGGAACGGAAGCCGTGGTTGGATAAACGGATTAAAATTATACGGGGAACCAATAAAAGCAATTGACCTTATCAATACAATACTTACAAATAATATTCAACATCATTTTCCAATAGTACTGAAAGATGTCGGAAAGTATCTGGAAGAATTTGCTTACTGGCTGGATTTGAAGAAAGTCAGGAGGATGGAATATAAAGACCACCTGTATGTTTAATTTTAGGGGGGAGGAAAATGACCGATTATAACCAGATGCCGGAGCTTTCCGAAGAGATTCTTAAGAAAGATTATGCCAAGCACCTTATGATCGGAGGAGGACATGGTGGCTTTATTCTTGTCCGGGGCAAGGGCGTGCATGTCCAGGATATAACCGGGAAGAGTTATATTGACTGTACCGCCCAGAGCTGGGCTTTGTATTTAGGGTATGCCCACCCGGAGATTGCCGGGGCGATTGCCAAAGCGGCTTCTAACTTAACCCAGGTGCATCAGGGTTTTCATACCCGGCAGAGATACCTCCTGGCAAAAAAATTAGCTGATCTGGCTCCGGGCAATTTAAACAAGGTGGGGTTTACGGTTGGTGGTGGTCCGGCCGTAGAATCAGCCATGAAGATTGCCTTAAAGAACCGTAAAGGCGCAAAAAACTTCATCTCGCTCTGGGATGGATACCACGGCAGCACCCTGGGTACCATCGGCGCATCATATACCTCAACCCGGGCTTCCGGAGAGTTTACCGGTGCGGTAAACTTTTTACCGGTCACCCATGATTTTGTGCGGGTCCCGAATCCCTATTGCTACCGATGTTACTTTGGACAGAAACCGGAGAACTGCAGCCTTACCTGTGCCCTGATGCTGGAATTAACCATACAAAAAGGCATTTCCGGTCCCTGTGCCGGCGTAATTATGGAACCGGTTCAGGGCGCCGGAGGTCAAATCATCTTTCCCAAACGCTACCTGAAAAGGGTCCGGGAGATTTGCAATAAATACGACGTCCCCCTTATTTTTGATGAAATTCAGACCTTCGGCCGGGTGGGAGATTGGTTTGCCTCAACCCTTTTCGGTGTGGAACCGGATATAATAGTCCTGGGAAAGGCCCTGGGCGGCGGTACGCCGATTGCCGCGATCATTATCAATGATAAAAAATTGACCGGATTTGAACCGACCGGCGAAGATCTTCACACCTTTGCCAGCAATCAGATATCCCAGGCCGCCGCGATAAAACTGATTGAAATCATAGAGCGGGATAACGTTCTTCAGAATGCGGTGGCAATGGGGCAATACCTCCGCCGGGGGATAGAAAAGATGAAAGAAGACTATCCGGAAATTGGCGATATTCGTCAGATAGGCTTACACCTCGGCGTGGAGTTCGTTCGTGACCCGGAAACCAAGGAACCGCTTATGGAAAAAACAATGGCTATCCAGAGGAAAGGACTGGAAAATGGCGTCATCTTCGGCTTAAGTTCGGTGCGTAAAAATGTCCTGAAGATAAAACCGCCTTTAATCATCAACCGCCGGGAAGCAGATGAAATCTTAGGCGTCCTGGCTAAATGCATAAAAAAGGTTATCTGTCACTGAAAACGGGCAAAGGAGAAAAAAATAAACAATTGCGGCAATGCAGTTGGAAAACCCATCAAACTTTTTTCTCTCGACCTGAACTTTTCCAGGGTCGAGAAACCCCAACCCATGTATCTGGCGAGCACGGCTCCGGACTGGGCCTTTATCAATCCGAAAGAATATTTTGACTATAATCGGGCAACCGGAAGTAATGCGATTGCTTGTCAGGCCTACACGCATGGCGGCTACGCTTTTTATCCTACGAAACTTGGGCCGGTCGCGCCGGGACCGGGCAGTGAACTCCTTCCGCGCCTGTATGAACTGGCGAAGAAGGCGGGGCTGCCCTTCTGGTCTTATTTTTGCGTCGGCATTGACATTACGCTAAGCAGTTTGAGGCCCAACTGGAGAATTCCGGCGGACCACCCGGAGATTCTCGGGGAAGGGATATTTCTCGGGCCGGAGAGCCCGTGGACGGATTTGCTGTGTGCCCGTATCAGGGAATTCCTTACCGACTATCCGGTCGATTGGATGTTATTTGACTGGTTTGTCTATGGGAATACTTCTCCGGACACTTACCGGGTACAGCCGGTCTGGTTTGCAGAAGAACCGTTTAAGGAAATCATCGGCCGGCCGATGCCAGGTCACGCAAGAGAGATCAGCGACGAAGAGAACCTGAGATACAAACGGGAGGTTTTGTCGAGACAGTTCCGTCGTATTCGTGACGCCGTCAGAGAAACAAGTCCCGGGACCAGGATTATATTTAACGTACCTTACCAGCGCGCCGCCGAGCCCCTCTGGGTGGGTCATCCCATGCTGGATGAGAGCGATGGTTTATTTGCGGAGTGTTCCCGGTCAGAGGTATTGGACTGGTTGTTGAGTGTCAGAAAACCGCACCAGCGCGTTATGACAACAATCATCGGACGAATGGAAAAAGGCGAGTGCGACCCCGGCAGTTGGCGGCACTGGTATGATAAGGACTGCGACTTTTTTGGTTATGCCTGGGGCACGCCTCCGCAAGTACGGGCGCACCCGTTTTATGATGAAGGTTTAAAAGTAATTCGTCAGGCATTTCACGCCATGAAACAGAGATGACGCCCAGGGAAGAAAACTTATGAGTAAAATCGATTTTGACGACAAAATAAAGGGCTGCCTTACCGGCGCAGCCATCGGCGCGGAACTGGCATTCCAAAAATTCATGTTCCCGGAACGTTTTCCGGTCCGAAAGCCGGAGGATACAGCTAAACTGCGACTGGAAAAGGTCGGCACACCAAAAGAAGAGCCGGGCCGGGTGGTTTACAGGTCCTGTATTCCATTCATTGACATCGGCATCCGCGCCTACCTTCAGAAGAAAGGCAGGGTTACTCCGGAAGATTTCGGTGGATTACTTCAGGATGATGAATCGCTGGCGGGTCCGGTGTTCACCTGGGACGGGTTGCACTCAACGCAGGAAGTGCTTCGGGAAGGAATGAACCCCAGAATAAGCGCCCTGGGAGCAACCCCGAGCGGCCTTATCTGCCCTTCCATGATTGCCGTGGGGACATACCACTGCGGTAACCCTGAATACGCTTATCTGGATGGCGTGGAACTGGCTTCGGTCGTCCAACCGCGCATGGGCGCCGACTGGGCGGCTCTTTGTGCGGCGGCAATCGCCTGCGCTTTCCAGCCGGGAGTCACCCCCAAAGACATACCGGCAACCGTTCTCAAAATAGTCCACAGACATGCCAAAGAGGTATTTTACCAACTCAATGAAATGGTTATGAACGCACGCGGGCACCCGGAAGAGGAGGATTTTCTTGCCTGGTGGCTATGCCAGGGTGCCATTGGAGGCAACACCCGGGAAATGTGGTGGTACGAACCTAACCCCTTGCTTTTTGTCCTTCCTTTGCTGATACATTACGGCGACTCCTTAGACGGCCGCCGCCTGCTTACCGCTCTTGTTGCTCCGGACCGGGAAAAGTTCTCCGCCGCCGCAATTGCCGGAGCAATAGCCGGTGCTATTTTCGGTCCGGATACTTTCCCCGGAGAATGGAGAAAGTGGGCCGAGCCGATTGCCAAACCCTGGTTTCCGATGGCGGAAGTTGTGAAGAAACGAATCTCCGAAGAGAAACAAATCATCACCGGAATCCGCTCCATGCAGAAGATTAAAAAAGGCAATACTTCTATCCTGGAGGACAAGGTTCACGGGTGTATCCTGGCCGGAGCCATCGGCAACGCCATGGGCTCTGCCGCCGAAGGCATGTTCTATTGGGAAATCGACAAGAAACATCCCGGCGGCATCAAAACGGTCCTTGACCCTGCCCGCCTGGAAGGTGAAGACGACAACCAGATGGCTATGCACCTGGTGGAAACCTACCTGAAAGCCGACGGCGGACCGGTCATGGCTCGTCAGTTCGGCGAACGCTGGAAAGAATATCTGAACCGGGACCACTTTTTTCCAAGTTGCATAGGCAACGCCTATGATTTGATTTGCGCCGGATGGGATGCCAGAATTACCGGACACTGGATTCAGGTAACCGGCTCCACGGTCATGTGTATGGAACCGGTGGGCATCTACCACGCTTGCGACCCTCAATATGCGATGATTGATGCCACCGCCATTTCCTACATGTACCAGCGCGGGCTTGACGTAACAACCGCTGCCCTTCTTGCTGCTGCCACCGCGGAAGCGATGAAGCCAAAGGCGACCGTGCGCAGTATTTGTGACGCTGTCCTTTCTCTTGCTTCTCGTGAACCCTTAAAGACCTTTGACAAAAGAACTTTCAAAAGCGTCCATCAATACCTGGAGACCTGTCTTGAGATAGCAGCCAAATACACGGACGTCTTTGCCTCCAGAGCCGAACTTTACAAGAAATGCCTCTTCTACCACCATATAGACCCCCTGGAACTGTTTGGCTTGTCCCTGGCAATGCTGGTTATCTCCAAAGGAGACGTCAGGCAGGCGGCAATCGGAGGAACCAACATTGGCAGAGATGCTGATACCATAGCCGGCCGGGCGGCAATGCTTGCCGGAACGCTCCACGGCGCAGGTTCAGTTCCAAAAGACTGGATTGCCCTGTTTACCCCTGAGGCGCTCAAGCGGATTGAAACAAATGCCAGGAGATTTACTTCTCTTGTTGCCGGAAAGAAACTTGAATCCCTTGTTCAACGACAAAAAATCATTACTTGAAAAGGAACCCGATGACAGGAAAAGAGCGTTTCTGTGAGATTATGGATTTTCGGCAGCCTGACCGGCTGCCCAACTATGAACGTAACAGGTTAGCTTCAAAAAGCAGGAAAATCCGCAAACCTTTTACAGGATTGCTTATAAAAAGTATCTTCTTCTTTCGGTTCTTTGGCTTATTTGTATTACATACAAATACCATCGATTCCATTGGCGAGTTATAAAACAGATTCGGCCCAAGTCCAATCACAGCCTCAACAACATCAGATTCAACCATCTTCTTGCGCATTTCCGCTTCGGCATCGCGAAACAATATCCCATGCGGCCAGAGAATAGCACAACGACCATTTTTCTCATCGAGGCTCTTCACAATATGTTGCTGAAAAGCATAGTCCGCAGTCCCCTGCGGCGGGGTGCCATAGATATTTCTGCCATACGGATCCTTTTCAAATTCCGCCCTATTCCATTTAAACCTCTTTTAGGTAGACTCTTCTTTTCTCCTTCTGGGATAGTCTTCCGGCAGTGGCGATGGCGATGCACTCTATCATTTCCTCATAGGGTGCCTGGGGCTTTCTGGTCTTTACCATCTCCTTAATCGTCTTCAGTATCTTTATCACGCCGTCCGGAAATATCCAGTCATCAAAAGCAGATGAATGTATCACTCCTAATTGGCTATAGGCGCTGGCATACATGGCACAGTGAGGGCTTCCACCGGAGGCACAGGCAAGAATAACGCCTGCCTTTGGCCGGTCAGTCTTTCCAGCGTAATCCAGGTGGACGTAGGCTAAGGGAGTCTGACCCATAGCCTCCACCGATTCCACGCCTGCACCAAAAAGGTGCTGGGCTAAACTTATACCGTGGATGTGTGCGGCCATACTGCCTCCAAACCCTTTAATAACTCCAAACTCCGGTTCCCTAATCTCCGCAAACCGATTACGAAATCTGGTAGCCTGGGGTAAAGCCCTGAGGATTGAAAGGGACATTATCGGTGTCTTATATTCCTGCGCCAACTCCACCATCCTTCTGGCATCCTTGACCTCATAGGCAAAGGGCTTATCCACAAAGGTGGGGATTCTTTTCTTTAAGCCCGGGGCAGCCAGTTTCAGATGGTCTGAGCCATCACCGTTGCAGTCGGCAATAAAGACTAAATCTACGCCATCAGAGACCTCTTCCAGACTATGGCAGACCTTGGGCTTGTTATAGTATATCTTGGCCATATTCTCCGCCAGTTCCCTTTTCTCATCCCAGAGTTTTACCACCTCAAAGCCAGGAACTTGAGGGAAGACCATTTTCCTGGGGGCGTTATAGACGGTATAAAAATAGAAATACCCACCCCGGCCATACTCCGGCTCCCTCAGGATATAGGGGTCGTGTGGCTGAATCAGGCTTGCATAGTAGATGGCGTGCAAGTCACACCTAATCATCCCCACCTTAATCTTGTCCATAGTCTTTACCCTTTCTTGAGATGAGATTGAAGTTATTTCCTCCGATGAAAAATAAGAATATCATAATCCGCATTTGAGTAACATTGCTCTTTGCCAGTTCTTATGTTACAATCTTTCTGGGGGTGAACAAGATGGGAAAAGTCATGGTTGAAATTGATAGTAGACAGGTTGAAAATATTATCAGACAACTTGGAGATGAAGAAAGACAGAGGATGATAGAAAAGTTTGTGGAGGAGGAATTTGATCAGTCCGTAAAAAGATTGAGAGAAAACATAAAAAGTCAAAAACTTTCTCTTCAGGATGTGGAGAACATTGTAAAAAAATCTCGCAAGGAATATTATGCTCAAAGTTGTGCTTGACACCAATGTTTTTGTAAGTATTCTTGTGGGAGGAAGGTTAAAAGAGAACCTATACCCATTGTTACTGAAAAGTAAATTCCAGATTTTTCTCACGTGGGAACTTTTAAATGAATTACTATATATTTTATCTAAACCTGAATTTAAACTTACAGAACCCGACCTGGAAAATTTTAAAACATTTCTGAAAAGGAAGGCTATATTTGTGGAATCCAAAGAAAAGATATCTGTGTGCCGGGATGTTGAAGATAACAAAATATTAGAATGTGCCGTGAGCGGAAAAGTGGATTCCATTGTTACCGGCGACAGGGATTTACTTAGCCTATCTTCCTTCCGTAAGATTTCCATTGTTACTCCAGCCGAATTCGCTAAAATTCTGCAATTGATTTAATTCTACTCCACGCCATTCTGTATCTCTTCAAATCTATTCCCCATGTTACCTCGTATTACACACCTTTATTTAGACTTCTTTTAGATAAACCCGGCCGCCTTTCTTCTGGGCTAACTGGGCCGCCTCAATTACGGCAATGTGCGCCAGAAAATTGCGGTAAGGGACCGGTGGCTTGCCCGTCTTTACCATCTCTCGGAAAATCTTCAGAATCTTTTCAGCACCTCCGATGAATTCCGGGTCACCGATGGGGTTGGAGTGGACCGCACCGTACTTGCTGTAGGCAGAAGCGTAGAAACTGCAGGCCTCCGGGAAAACTTTCGTTGAAGTGTTAATAATCACAACGTCCATCCCGGTTTTCATACGCAGGTGGATGTATTCTAAGGGGGATTCACCCATTGTCTCAACCCAATCTACCTCTAAGCCAAAGAGATTCAACGCCAGGGATACACCGTGGATGAGGTAAGCCATCCTTTCTTCCAGGCCACCGGAGACTCCTTTTCCCGCCAGTTCCTGAGAAAATGTACCTCCCACGCCTTTGATAACACCTAAGCCCATCGGCACCTCCGGCTTTTCGTCCGGTACCGGGTAGTAGGTGTGTCCTATCTCTGTAAAACGCTGTTTGAAAAAGTCTGCGGCCGGCACATAACTGAGGATGGAAGCGTTAAAAAGCGGTGCTTGATACTTTTCTGCTAAATTGACAATCTCTTGGGCATCTTTGAGGTTGGAGGCAAAGGGCTTATCCACAAAGGTCGGGATTCCTTTTTTCAGGAAAGGCGTGGCTAATTTCAGGTGGTCAGAGCCGTCCCTTTCACCATCTGAGATGAAGACCGCATCTATCCCTTCGGTCATCTCCTCTAATTTTTCACAGACCCGGGGTGCGTTTAAGAATACCTCCGCAAAGGTTTTGGCCCGCTGATAGTCGTAATCCCAAACTTTAACCAGGTCAAAACCGGAAACTTTAGGTATGGTTAGTTTCTTGGGGTCATAGATGTTGCTGGCATAGTAGTGGACGATATAGTATTTCTCCAGAAGGAGCATCGGGTCACATTCCGCCAGCATCACTCCATAGTAGTAGCCGTGGATGTCACTGCAGCGAACCAGACCTAACCGTATCTTATCCATGTTTCCCACCTCAGTATTCGTCATTCCGAACTTGTTTCGGAATCTATTTTTAATCCAGATTCCGGCTTACTATCCGCCGGAATGACAGAGAGAAAGTACGCCGGAATGACATTATTGTAAGTTAAAGTGTTTTTCTGCGGCAGAAATCGCTTCGTCAATCATCTTTAGCATAAAGTCAACTTCTTCTCGGCTCATAACCAGAGCGGGTGCGAGTACCAGGATATCGCCGTTGTTACGTAATATCATACCATTCTTCCAGCAGTAGTCCCGAATCCAGGCGCCAACCTTCAGCTTTAAATCCAAGGGCTTTTTTAGGGCCGGGTCAGCCATCAGTTCAATCGCCCAGAGCATGCCGATACCCCTGATGTCACCGATGATGGCGTGCTTTTTTCTGAAAGCATCCAGCCGTTTTTTGATATAGGCGCCGGTCTCCGCGGCCCTTTTTACCAGACCTTCCTTTTCAATTATTTCAATGTTCACCAGGGTAGTGGCGCAGGCGGTTGTATGCCCTCCGTAGGTGGAGCCGGAACGGAGTTCCGAGCCGGGTTTTCTGAAGACTTCATAGACTTTGGGTGTGGTAATGGCGGCCCCTAAGGGAAGATATCCACCGGTGAGCCCTTTACCAAGCGTCATAATGTCAGGCGTAACATTCCAGTGTTCGCAGGCAAACCACTTTCCGGTCTTGCCGAATCCGGTCTGGACTTCGTCAAAAATAAGAAGGATGCCGTGTTTGTCGCAGAAGGAACGCAGACCCTCCAGATAACCCTTCGGCGGCAAAGGATAACCGATATTGGAACCCGGAATCGGGTCCATGATTACCGCGGCAACCGTTTCGGGATTCTCCCATTCAATAAGGCGCTGGAGTTCCTTCAGACACATAAGTCTACAGGTCTCCGGCTTAAGGCCTAATTCGCAGTGGCAACACTGGGCTGACATCGCAAAGAGAAAACCGGGCAGGAGCGGCTCAAAGAGTTCCCGGAACCAACGGATGCCGGTGGCGGAAGTGCCGCCCAGGGTGGTAGCGTGATAAGAATACCGCCGCGCCACGACCTTCCACCGCTTCTTTTCGCCCCGTTCCCAGTGGTACTGTTTAGCCATCTTGAGCGCGGTTTCGTTTGCTTCCGAACCGCTGTTGACAAAGAAGGAAACCGAGAGGTCTCCCGGGCAAATCCCGGCTAATTTTTTGGCCAGTTTAATCAAAGGGACCGTGTAGGTATCAACATAATTGGGGAAGAATTCCAACTCCTTCATCTGCCTTTCCGCGGCCTCGGCCACTTCTTTTCTGCCGTGGCCGCAGATGGTGGTAAGTAAAGAAGCAAAGGTATCAAGATACTTTCTGCCCTCAATGTCGTAGAGGTAACAGCCTTTGCCTTTCACAAATATTTTTGGTTCCTTGGTGATCTGCTCATAGTCAGCGAAGTGGGGAATGATATACTTCACCGCATCCTGTTTCATCTCTTTTATCTCTTCTGGCCGCATTGTATCTCCTTTTTATCCTACCAGTTCCCTGACTGCCTTAATAATGTCTTCTTTCTGCGGAATGCAGATATCTTCCAGTACTGACGAGAACGGTATCGGTGTATTTAAACCACCCAACACTTTAGGCGGAGCTTCTAAGTAATCAAAAGCCTGTTCTATTACCTGCCTTATTATCTCGCTTCCCACCCCACCCCTTATTGGTGCTTCCTGAAGTATTAGAAGCCGGTTGGTCTTCTTGACCGAATTAACAATTTTATCAAGGTCAAGGGGAACCAGGGTCCTGGGGTCAATTATCTCCATATTTATCTCTGAAGCGAGGTCCTCTGCCGCGGCTAAGGCTTTAGGCACCATATTGGAGATGGCTACCACCGTAATATCCGCACCTTCACGTTTAATGTCTGCCTCACCGAAAGGAATGAGCCATTCGCCTTCCGGGACCGCTTCTTTCTGGAAATAAAGGGTTCGGTTTTCAATGAAGATTACCGGACTATCACCCCTGATGCTGGTCTTCAGAAGTCCTTTGGCGTCATAGGCGGTTGAGGGCATAACCACCTTTAAGCCTGGTGTATGTACAAACCATGCCTCCAGGCTCTGGCTGTGTTGGGCGGCTTCCCTGGTTCCGATGCCGTAGGGTGCCCGGATGACTAAAGGTACTTTCACCTGGCCGCCGGACATGAAAGACAATTTTGCGGCCTGGTTGACCACCTGGTCCATCGCGGTGGTGATAAAGTCCAGATACATAATCTCTACCACCGGCCTTAAGCCGGCAAGGGCTGCGCCAACCCCCAGGCCGGTAAAGGCGGATTCAGATATGGGTGTCTGCCGGACCCTTTTCGGCCCGAACCTTTCCAGTAGTCCTTTGGTGGCTCCAAATCCACCACCTACAGGCCCGACGTCTTCGCCGATAACAAAGACGCTCTCGTCCCTTTCCATCTCTTCCCTCAGGGCTTCATTAACCGCTTCGATGTACTTTATCTCGCGCATACTGCCTTCTAATCCCCCTTCTTCCCCCTTTGCAAAAGGGGGATTGAGGGGGATTTCCCTACAATTCAGGTAATGGATTTTCTGAAGCTTTCCGGGTCGGGGAAAGGGCTACCTTGTGCAAACTTTTCCGCAGAACCCAGTTCTTCAGATACTTCCTTTTTCAGTATCTCAAAGTCCGGCTGGTCTGACATACCCTCTTTCTTCAGCCGGTCTTCAAACCGTAAGATGGGGTCTTTTTCTTTCCACTTCTCAATCTCCTCCGAAATCCGCGTCTCCGGAAGGACCATACAGTGGGAGTCTATCCGATAGGTTTTACATTCTAAAAGGGTAGGACCTTTATTGGTTCTGGCTCTGGTGATTGCGGATTCAGCCTCCTGGTAAACTGCGAGAAGGTCATTTCCGTCTACTACCTTACCGGGCATTCCGTAACCATTAGCCCGCTCAGCCACATTGGTAATAGCGATTGTTTCATTGACCGGTGTGGTGACCGCATAACAGTTGTTTTCGCAGACAAAGATAATGGGTAGTTTCCAGAGCGAGGCAATATTCAAAGATTCATGGAAGGTCCCCTGGCTTGCCGCACCGTCTCCGAAGAAACAGACAGTAACCCGGTCTGAATTCCGGTAACAAGCAGCATATCCGGTTCCCAGGGCAATGGGAATACCGGCTCCCACTATTCCATTGCCGCCCAAAAAACTTATTTCCGGGTCAAAGAGGTGCATTGAGCCACCTCTACCTTTAGAACAACCAGCCTCTCTTCCCAAAAATTCCGCAAAGAGTTCCTTTAGACTGCCTCCTTTAGCCAGGAAATGGCCATGGCCCCGGTGCGTGCTGAGAATGTAGTCGTCTTTCCTCAAGAGCGAACAGATGCCCACCGCAATTGCCTCCTGACCGACATAGGTGTGGAGGGCACCCAGAAAACTTCCGGCCAGAAGGTTCTGTTTGTAGAGCCGTTTGATGCGCTCTTCAAAAAACCTGATTTTGTACATCATCTTCAACATCCGGAGCACTTCTTCTTTTTCTAACATTTTCATCGCTCACCTTAGCTTAACAACTTTCTTTTTGCTCTCTCCACCACTTCGCGGGCCTTGCCAATTTTGTCCGGGTCAATTTCTGGCTTCCGGTATTGAGCCACCAGTTCATTTACTCTCTTTTTTGCCTTTTCCAAAATCTTTTCTTCGCTTTCCGGTGTCCAGCCTTCCGGGTTAAAAAGTTCCGGTTGCCAGAGGCAGGACCGGAAATTCTTAAGGGTATGTTCTGTCTCCAAGTAGTTCTTCTGGATTCCAAATCCGACATCTAAAATCGTTTCCAAGCCAATCATCTCTTCATTGACCACCGGAGGCTCCAAAAACTTCAGCCCCCCGGCGAACTCCCGGTCCAGAAGGAACTGAACCGGGCTTAAGGTAAGACCTGCTTCCAAGTGTCCTATTCCTGATGAGGGGTGGCAACCGGTGAAGGCGGCAATAACCATTCCTAAATAGGCTTTTTCCAAGGTGGCATAAAGTCCGGGTATCTTTGCCGGAGAATACTCTGCCACACCAGGCGAAACAGAGACTCCTAACCATCTTCCGATAAATTCGCAGGTAGCCAATCTCCGCACCAAAGCGTCAAAAGCCCAGTAATTTGCCTCGCCACTCTTCATATCCATTCTTCCGGTCAACACCAGACCGGTAAGGGGAATTCCGGGATTTAATGCCCGGCCGGATATCCAGAGAGCCAAGAACTCCGCGGTATGTAAAACGGTACACCCAGCGGTTGTTACCGGTGCGTTTACTCCGCTAACCGCCATGGTGTAGGCCTTTGCGGGATAGTTACCTGACTTGACCATATAGACAAAACGTTCCGCAATTTCCTTTCCCAATTTTAAGGGTGAAGCAAAACTGACGTTAGCTAACCAGTGCCAGCAAGGGTCCTTAATGCCGAAGATTTCTGCTATTTCCATTAAATAGTCAGCCTGCCGGATATCCTGGAGATAGACCCCCCGGGGGTTATGGCTATGTTCCAATAAAAGGAGAGCCGCTTCCAGGGGTTCAATCGGTGAGGGGACATCAGAAAGAATAAGGGTGTGACCGACACCCTGTTCCGGATGGAGGACCTCACCCAATTTTACCAGTCTGATAAAGTCAGCCTTGTTTCCCGGTCTCTTTTCCTTCTTATCATCGTCATAGAAGAAAGTGGCTAAAGGATGGAAGAGACTGGGAAGGAGCGGGGCGATGAATTCATTGGGAGATTCTAAAGGAGGGACATAGCCGGAGTATAAGACCTCCTGGTTTTTACCCTTTATCTTTTCCCGCCATGCTGTTTTGTTTTCTTTTCTAATCTCCCCCACAAATTCCTGAACCATTCTCTCAGGGAACTTTGCACTTTTCTGTTCGTAATCTACCTTAGCGCCTCTCTCTTCCAGTGCCTTCAGTATCTCTTTATTCTGGCAGACCATCCCCAATTGCTCCAGTACCCTAAAGACGCCTTTTTTCAGAAGTTCCAGGTTATTCTCTTTCAAGATTTCGTACATATCAGCCTCCTCCGGGGAGAGAAAACATTTCCTGATACGCAAGGCAGGCATTGCCTATCAGGACTGCGTTCTCGCCAAGTTTACCTTTTACTATCTCTATCTTTCTCCGTTTGTCTTTGAAGACCGCCTGCC
>JAZDPL010000011.1:0-61011 GCA_043797665.1 Candidatus Omnitrophota bacterium | reverse complement strand
TTTTATGGTATAATATAACGTTTTGCTTTTATGAATTATTTAGCGTTTGATTTGGGCGCAGAGAGCGGCCGGGCGATTGTGGGCAGTTTGACAAAAGACCGGCTGAAGTTAGAGGTTCTGCACCGTTTTACCAACCAGGCGGTTCTCCTTCCGGACGGTCTCCACTGGGACATCCTCTACCAGTTCTCCGAGATGAAAAACGGCCTTTCCCTGTACCGGCAGAAGTTCGGCGAGGAACTGGCCGGGGTTTCCTGCGATTCCTGGGGTTGTGATTTTGGACTTCTGGACTCTGCCGACAGCCTGGTCTCCAATCCGTTCCACTACCGGGACCACCGGACCGACGGAGTGATGGAGAAGGCTTTCCGAAAGGTTCCCCCTTACGGAATATATCAGGAGACCGGTATCCAATTTATGCAAGTCAATACTGTTTATCAGTTATATTCAATGGTTCTGGCTGGTTCACAACTTTTTTCCGTAAGTAAAACCCTTTTGCTGATGGCCGACCTCTTCCATTTTTTTCTTTCCGGTGAAAAAGCGCAGGAATTTACCCTGGCAACCACCACCCAGTTATACAATCCGGTTTCCGGCACCTGGGCAAGACCTCTTTTTGGAAATTTAAATATTCCGTTGGGGATTATGCCGGGAATCGTTCCGCCGGCTACGGTGCTTGGCAATCTGCGGAAAAAAGTGGCTGACGAGGCTGGCTTGCCGGCTATTCCGGTAATCGCCGGCGCCAGCCATGATACCGCAGCCGCAGTGGCTGCCTGTCCGGCCCGGAAAGGCGAGAGGTTCGCCTACTTGTCTTCCGGTACCTGGTCGCTTCTGGGCGTGGAGTTACCGGAACCGTTGATAAGTAAGCCGGCGATGGATGCCGGTTTTACTAATGAAGGCGGAGTGGCAAAAACGATTCGGTTCCTTCACAATATTACCGGTTTGTGGCTCTTGCAGCAGTGCCGGCAGAAGTGGCTGAAAGAAAGCGGGGAAAAGATAGAGTACGGAACGCTGGTGGAGATGGCTGAGTCTGCTCAACCGTTCCTGGCAATTGTTAATCCGGATGACCCTTCTTTCCTGGCGCCGGAGGATATGGAGCAGGCAATTGTCGGATTCTGTCAGAAGACAAACCAGAAAGCGCCGAAGGCTAAAGCGGAGTTTGTCCGGGTAATTCTGGAAAGTTTAGCCTTGCGCTATAATCAGGTCATTCAGAATATCAACCGGCTCTTTCCGGACAAAGAGAAGGTGGAGGTTCTTTACATTATGGGCGGAGGTTCCCAGAACCGCCTCCTGAATCAGTTTGCCGCCGATGCGATTGGTCTTCCGGTGGTGGCCGGTCCGGTGGAAGCGACCGCGGCCGGAAATATTCTAACTCAGGCTCTGGCAACCCGTGAACTTGCTTCGTTAGCCGAGGGCCGGGAGATTGTCCGAAATTCCTTCTCCCTTACTACACATCGTCCGAAAGACAGGGATGCCTGGCTGGAAGCAGCTGACCGGATGGAAAAGATATGCAAAATTTCCGCAAAAGAGTATTAAAGGGGACCCTAACCTTTACCGGTGGGGTACACCCTCCGGAACGGAAGGAGACCGCAGCCTTCCCGATTGAAAGAATGCCGGTCCCCGGTCAGGTAACCATTCCCTTATCCCAGCATACCGGAGCGGCGGCTGTTGCCATAGTAAAACCAGGGGAGCTGGTCGTTACCGGTCAGAAACTCGGAGAGAAGACCGGCTTTATTTCCGCCAACGTCCACAGTTCGGTTACCGGAAAGGTGTCTGCGATAGAACCCAGGCTCCATCCTTCGGGTAACCGGGTGGAGACCCTGGTTATTGAGACCTCGGAAAAAGAGGGATTTAGTTTTCTGCCGCCTATGGACTGGCATCCCGTTTCGCCTGAGGTCCTGAGGGACCGGGTCGGTGATGCCGGTTTGGTGGGTCTGGGCGGAGCGGCTTTTCCCAGCGAGGTGAAATTTTCTCCGACCAAGCCGGTCGATACGTTAATTATCAACGGATGCGAATGTGAGCCCTGCCTTTCCGCCGACCACCGGGTAATGTTAGAAAGAACCAGGGAGATGGTGGAAGGTGCGGTTATCATCGCCAGAATTCTTAAAGTGAACCGGGTCTATTTTGGCGTTGAGGATAATAAAACTGATGCTTTTATCGCTTTGAATAATATCATCGTGCCCGGTTCCTGGGAAGGATTGGATATGCAGGTCTTTTCTGTGGAGACCAAGTATCCGCAGGGTGCGGAGAAGAGTTTGATCTGGACTCTTTTGCACCGGGAGGTTCCTTCCGTCGGGCTCCCGATGGACGTGGGCGTGCTCGTTTCCAATGTGGGTACCGCCCTGGCGGTAAAGGAGGCGGTCGTTGACGGTAAGCCGCTTTACGAGAGGGTTATCACCGTAAGCGGCAAGGTCGGAAAACCCGCCAACCTTCTGGTCCGGATAGGCACCTCTGCCAGAGATATTATTGAATACTGCGGGGGATTGACCGAAAATGAGGTGGCGGTGGTGATGGGCGGACCGATGATGGGTCTTCCCCTTCCTTCCCTGGACTTCCCGGTAATAAAGGGAACCTCCGGGATTACGGTTTTTTCCCGGAAGGAATTGCGGAATTTTGAATACGGTCCCTGCCTGAAATGTGGCCGGTGCGTTGATATCTGTCCGTTATATCTGTTACCATACTTTTATGGTCTGTACGCGGAAAAGGGGTTTTATCAGGAGTGTGAGCCGGCAGGCGTTCTGGATTGTATTGAGTGCGGTGCCTGCACCTATATCTGTCCGGCCCGCAGGCCGATTATCCAATGGGTCAAATTAGCGAAAGCCAAGTTATTACAGGCAAAGAAGAAGGTGTAAAGGCAGCCCCAAAGTTTATCGTCAGCGTCGGTCCGCAGGTGGGTACCAGCCTTTCGACCGAGAAGATGATGACCGGCGTTCTCCTGGCGCTTCTGCCTGCGGTCGCCTTTTCCGTCTACCTCTTTGGCCGGCACGCCTTATATCTTTACCTCACGTGCGGGTTTTCTGCGGTGATGGCCGAGCTGGTGAGTCAGAAAGTGCGCAGAATTAAGGTTACGATAAATGATAAGAGCGCCTTATTGACCGGTATTCTTCTGGCGGCCTGTTTACCACCCTCTTTTCCGCTCTGGATGGGTGGTCTGGGTGCGGTTTTTGGTATCGTGGTCGGCAAGGTTTTCTTCGGCGGTCTGGGTTTCAATATTTTCAATCCGGCGCTTTTAGGCCGGGCTTTCCTCTCCGCCACCTTTCCCAACCAGATGACTACCTGGTCTGCACCCGCACTTGACGCAATTACTACCGCAACACCTTTAGGCGCAGCCAAGTTCAGCCATATTTTTGCTTCTTACCGCTCGCTATTTTTTGGTACTACCGCAGGGTCTTTGGGTGAGACCTCAGCCCTGTTGTTGATTCTGGGCGGTATCTATATTATCGTGAGAAGTTATGCGGACTGGCGGATTCCGGTCGGTTATATTTTGACCGTCTTCCTCTTTTCCAATATTTTTCATCTGGTTAACCCGGCCCGGTTTGCCACGCCTTTATTCCATCTTCTGGCCGGCGGTCTGATGTTAGGCGCTTTGTTTATGGCGACCGACCCGGTAACCACGCCGCTCAGTAAGAAAGGTCGCTGGATATTCGGCATCGGTTGCGGAATCCTAACGATGGTTGTCCGGCTCTTTGGCGGTATGCCGGAGGGTGTGGCTTACAGTATCCTCTTCATGAACGCGTTGACGCCTTTGATTAACCGGGGTACGAAACCCCGGCGTTTCGGAACATAAGAATACCCCGGCAGACCCTGAAACAAGTTCAGGGCAGGTTCTTTGGTCTGCCACCCCTTTTAGCAAAAGGGGAATTTGCAGGCTGAAGCCTGCGACTACCATGTCACCCTGAGTGAAGAACGAAGGGTCTAAAAGAGAGATTCTTCACTTCGTTCAGAATGACATCAGGTTGCGTAAAAAGCGATGAAGAACGCAGTTAGGATGATTCTGGTTTTGACCGTAACCGGTCTTATCTCAAGTTTAAGCCTGGCTTTAATCTACCGCCAGGTGGAACCCCGGGTTATGGACCAGCAGACGAAAGCCACCCGGGAGGCGGTTCTGGCTGTGGTTCCGGCCGCGGTAAAGTTTACCGAGAAGAAGGTAGAGGCGGAGACCACCTATTACGAAGTCTTTGGTAATGACGGAAAGATTTTGGGCTACGGCCTGCCCGGTTCCGGTGTCGGATACGGCGGGGTGATTCTGGTGATGGTCGGCGTTACCCCTGATTTGGAAAAGGCAACCGGTTTGAAGGTCCTGGAGAACGTGGAGACGCCCGGTTTAGGTGGTAAAATCACCGAGAAGGAGTTTCAGGATAAGTTTAGTAACCTTATTCTGGAACCAGGGGTGTCCTTGGTTAAGGGAAAGAAAAGTAAGGCGAACGAGGTGGAGGCGATTACCGGCGCCACCATTTCTTCCCGGGCGATAGTGAAGATTGTTAACGATACGATTACCAAATTCAAACCGATAATTCTTAACAAATGAGCAACGGTAAGAGTAGTTTGCGGAACGATTTTCTTTTTGGGGTGTGGCGAAACGTGCCGCCCTTCCGGTTGATGTTAGGACTCTGCGCCTCCCTGGCGGTAACCAGTATGGCGGTTAACGGTTTGGCGATGGCGTTAGCGGTAGCCTTTGTCCTGATCGGGTCCAACGTGGTTGTCTCGGCAATCCGGCGTATCGTTCCGGATGAAGTTCGCATACCGGTCTTCGTCGTAATCATCGCCACCTTCGTTACGGTCGCCGACCTCTTTTTACGCGGTTGGTTCCCGCCCCTTTCCAAGGTGATGGGTCCTTACGTTCCTTTGATTACGGTTAATTGCATTATTTTAGGAAGAGCCGAAGCGTTTGCTTACAAAAACCCTGTTCCCAACTCTCTGATGGATGCTTTGGGTCACAGTTTGGGATATTTCTTGGCGATGGTGCTGATCGGTTCCATCCGGGAACTGATCGGACACGGTTCCATCTTCGGATTCAAGGTTCTGGGGACCTGGTTCGAGCCCTGGGTTATTATGCTTCTTCCGCCGGGTGCGTTTCTGACGTTAGGAACGGTCCTGGGATTTTTTAATCTTATCTCCAAAAAACGGCAGTAATTATGTTTAAAGAAATCTTAGTCCTGATTCTCAGTTCCATCCTTATCAACAACTTTGTCTTCGCTTACTTTCTGGGTACCTGTCCTTACCTGGGAGTTACCGACAAACTCAGTTCCAGTCTCAGTTTGGGTGCGGCAACCGTCTTTGTGATGACCTTGACCGGACCCATCGTCTGGTACATTAACCACTACCTCCTGGTGCGATTCGACCTGCTGTTCCTGCAGAACGTCACCTTCATTTTAGTGATTGCGGTGTTAGTACAATTGGTGGAAATGTTTATCCGGAAGACCAGCCCGCTCATTTACCGTACCCTGGGTATATTTTTGCCTTTGATTACGACCAACTGCTGTATTCTCTTCCTGGCTCTCCTGGTGGCGATTCGGGAATATTCGCTTATTGAGAGCGTCTTTTTCGGGGTAGGGTCCGGTCTGGGATTTATGTTAGCGCTGGTGATTATGGCCGGCATCCGGGAGGAATTGGCGGTGGCGGACGTACCGCCGGCGCTCAAAGGTGCCCCGCTTACGCTTATCCTGGCCGGTTTGATCGCCCTCTCTTTTATGGGTTTTGCCGGTCTTTTGTAAATATATTGCATAGGGATTTCCTTTGTAGGGGCTTGATTCATCAAGCCCGCGGGTCGGATAAATCCGACCCCTACATGTCCGCACCGAAGGTGCGCTAAGTTTATGTTGGGTTTATCGATATTAATTTTGGGTGGGCTTTCCTTAGCCTTTTCGGTCTTTCTGGTTTTTGCCGCCCGGCGGTTTAAGATTTCCGAAGACCCGCTGGTGGCTAAAATCGAAGATATTCTGCCGGGGACTAATTGCGGAGCCTGCGGATTCGCCGGCTGCCACGCTCTGGCGGAATTACTTGCCGGCCGCAAGGCTGAGCCCGGCGCTTGCGTGACGGGCGGGACGGAGGTGGCCAGGAAAATGGCCGCCTTATTGGGTGTTACCGCAAACGTGGCGGAACTCCGGGTTGCCTCTATCCATTGTCAGGGAGGGAAGAGTAAGGCTAAAAACAGGTTTGAATATGTCGGGGTCAGGACCTGCCTTTCCAGCCATACCACCGCGGGTGGGCCCAAAGCCTGTTTTTACGGCTGCTTGAGCCTGGGAGATTGCGTCCGAATTTGTCCTTTTGATGCGCTCTCAACGAACAAAGAGGGCCTGCCGGTGGTTGATGAAAACAAGTGTGTCGCCTGCGGTAAGTGTGTCGCTGTCTGCCCCCGCAAAATCATTACCCTGATTCCCAGACGAAAATGGACCTACGTCGGTTGTGTCACCAGGGATAAGGGCAAGGTGGTTAAGGATGTCTGCTCGGTGGGCTGTATCGGCTGCGGGCTCTGCGCCAAGGCAACCAAATCCGGCGCCATTACTATGGAGGATAACCTGCCCCGTATTCAGATAGACAAGGGCCTGGACTTTGAAGAGGCGGTCCAGCGCTGTCCGGCGCACTGCTTTGTAGTCCGTTTCACGCCGTAATTTTTATCCCGGTTCCGGTTTGGTCGTCAAAACAACTTCCCGGAGCCGCTCCATGAAATACCGGTAATTCTCAAAACTGACGTCCGAAAGCACGAAATGGTCCGGACCCGGTATATACCGGCCCCTTTTGATAAGGTGCCGCGCTTTTTCCACCTCCCGGTCTATCGCATCTTTGGAATGTGCCATTACGCTCTTGTTCAAGCCGCCGATTGCGCCGACTTCCGGATGCCTGTTTCTTACCCGGTCAAGGTCGTTGCCTGACTGCACCTCAAAAGGATAAAGGGCGGTAACCCCGCTTTCCAGCATAAGAGCGGTCAAATCTTCTATTAAACCGTCCGAATCAACCAGGATAATCTCAATGCCGTGCTCTTGGGCGAATTCCGCGATTTTCCCATAATTCGGTTTCAGAAACTCCCGGAAAATTTTGGGCGATATAATCGAACCGCTGCGGTACGCCATGTCTTCCCAGCATTCGATAAGGTCAAAATCCGCTTCCCGTACCATCTTTGACCATATCCGTATCGCGGTTTCCGTGTATGAGTCCATAATGTCGTGCACGAGTTCCGGTTCATCGTAAAAAGCATAGGCAAGGCGTTCATCACCCATCATATTTCGGATAAAGCCGTACACACCCCGATGAGTTAACTGAAGCGGATAATCCCGGTTATGGAATCGACGAACATATTCCGGCCATTCTTCCGGGAACCGGCCCGGGTCATCTGCCTGTAGGTGTTCTTTTTTAACTCGTTCCCAATCGGCACGGTTCTTTACCGGCCATTCTACGGTGTGGTGGGAAAAATCCGCATCCTTCTTAATAATTTCTACAGCACCATATATCCATTTCCTCACCAGTGTAGACTCATTTTCTTCAATTATTGTCGGTTCGCCTACCCGGGACAAGTCCATATTTACCGGTGCGATCTGCCAGCCTCGGTATTCACCTTCGAATTGGAGAATTTTGTCAATTGCCTGGGAAATACCTGGATATTCTTTTTTCCAATTGGGTATAATAGCGTTGGTACCACCGAATACCTTAATGAAGGGGACCCGGTCGACTTCTTTTCCCGTAAGCGTTCTTACGAAACGTTCGCGTGTAGTCATATCAAACTTTTTGACTGTTATTTACGTCCCGAATTTCTTTGATTATCCCGCCGGAAATCCTCCTCCTTAAAAAATCGGGCGCCATAAATCGTCACTTCCAGCCCAACTGCGCCATAACCGCCCTGGCTTCTTCTTCGCTGGAACAACCGACCTGGATAAGCAAACCTTCCGGTTTGAGACTTTTTAGAACCAGGGGAATTTCTTCAGTTTTGGGGTAGACGACGATTGATTTTTTCTTCGCCTGAATCTTCCGGTAGAGAGGGAACCAACGACTGATACCTTCCTTGTCAAACCTGGCTCCGCGTACCCATTGAATCGCGTTCAGTTCCGGTATTTCCAGAAGAAGGTCAAGGTGCTGCAGCGCCTCAACGCCGTCCAGGTGGTAAATGGAATAATCCAGGTATTCTATCTCGCTTAAGAGTTCTTCCAAGAAAAATTCCCGGTACATTCCGGCAGAGACAAGGCAGGAGAAATCACTCTGAACCGGATATGATTTCCCGGGCGCCCAGATAGACATCCAGGAATTCGTGCCCGGCTGCTTGTCTTTTACTATCCGGTAATAATCGTCATAGACTTTTTGCCAAGCCCGGTAGAGCAATCTCATCGCTTCCTTGACCCCTTCCGGATTTTCGATAAGGTCCAGAGCGGCTTTATCCGGTCCGCCCCTTAAGACTGCCAGGCTGTCAAAACCTCCGTGCAGGTCGGTAGGGGCTACCAGGAACTTTCCCCGGCCTCTCTTAATTGCCTGGCGGGTCAGTTCCAAGTTTTTTTGGTAAATGGGGTTTGAATCCCTAATTTCCAGACAGGAAAGATTTTTATAATCTTTGAGGATGTTTTGCGACCAGTCTATCCAGGAGGTGATATTTGAGTCTTCGGAAAATTTAAGTTCGGTTCCCAGAAAAGCCGAGAAAACGTCCGGTCCGAAATTGGGCCAGAACCTGGGAACAGCCAGACCCCCGAAGAAAGTATTACGGCAGTAATCTTCAAAATAATCAAGGATACGCTCCGGTTCCTCCTGAAATACCTTTTTTGGTTTATACCAGTTATCAGCAGATTCCGAATGAATCTGAACTTTTCTGGGCGCGGTTATGGAAAGGGCTATGCGGTCCAAGACTTCGCCATTCCAGAACGCCTCAAAATATGGCTTGAGTTCGTCAAAATCCGGCTTGTATTCCATCCCCCCCCTTCCACGACAGCCGGAGCGGTTTCATTGTTTCTCCTGTTTCGGGGAAAATGTGTCGTGGTACATGACCCGGTCGTAAATTTTCACCTCGTCGATTACACCCTGGAAGATGCTGGTAGAGGACCACGAGCAGCCAAGTTGAAACTCTGGTTGCTGCGCGAGAATCTTACCCGGTATTTTTAACTCGGCTTTTTTCCCACCATCAAGGTACAACACCTTTTGGGCGGCATCCCACGTAAAGGCGATATGATGCCATTCCTTTGCCTTCCAGTTTGACACCTCAAAGCAGCACGAGGAAGGAGGCTGTTCATCATTTCCATCCACGTTAAAATTAACGGTGATATACCGTTGGGTTCCGGAGACAGCCCGGTATATCGCGAAAGCCAGCCCCCCCTTGCCGGAAATTTTGGAATTCCTGACGTTGAGCAGATAATATATTTCATATGACCCTTCCTGTGTCGGCAAAATACCGTTGAAATAAGGTTTTATCCACATTTCCACGGTTCCCGCTTCCGGATTGAACACGCCCGCGTTTGCGAATTCCAGCTCCCTTACCTGGCGCGGCTGCGAATCACGCGCCTTTACATCCGCAAAATCCTCAAGGTTGTCCCAGCATACAAGCGCACCTTTTCCCGATATTCCCTTGTTTTCATCCGTGAGCTGTGCCGGGCTGTTGCAGGTTGTCTTCGCGACCGAAAAATCTGCGTCTACCGTCTGGTTGAACGAGGCATAAAAAGTAAGTCCTTCCGGCGTCCCGGCGAAAAGAACCGGACACGACAGCATTGCTGCGAATACGATAAGCATTGTATACCGTGTCATTTTCCTACCCTCCTTTTTGTTGGGTTCAGTTACGGTCAAAGAAAATTTTATTTCCGTCCTGCAGGGTGGCGCGGGCGTTACCCAACCAGGAAACGTGGCTGTCAATCCAAAGAATATTTGAGCCGCCCCCGTGATCATCGCGCATTTCTTGATAACCATTCCCCGCCGCCCCAGATTTTAGCAAGTAAAATCCTTTCGTAGGCGCGTCGGCGGGGGAGGAGGTGTCAGCGAGCAAAATAGTCTCCGAGGGGTTTTTTATTTGTGAGAACTTGGCCGGAGGATTCGCGTATGACGTACTGCCGCCGGCGCCGTAATAGTCACACCCCAGGTACGCGTAATTATAACCGTAATGAATGTACATGTAGGTATAAACCGCGTCAGGGGATAGGACGGGATTGTAAGCCATGTTTAGATATCCTTTCCCTTGTGGGCACAGGAACAAGTTGTTGTTTCCTACATATCCGGCTTGGTGAAAATACCACGCCCAGTTATACGTGTTTTCGTCTATACCCCACGCCACATAGTTAAAAGGAGGGAAATAATCGTCGTTGTCCCCCTGGTACAACACAAACGCAAGTCCCAGTTGTTTCAGGTTGCTTATACAGTTTGCTGCCCGCGCCTTGTTCCTGGCCTGGCTCAATGCCGGCAGGAGCATCGCCGCCAGAAGAGCAATAATAGCAATAACGACTAAAAGTTCTATGAGGGTGAAGGCGAGACTTGCTCTTTTCCGCACTATCATTAGTTTCTGCGCCATTGTGTCTCCTCAACTTCTTTTATTGAATAGATACAACTGTATAATTATGAGATTTTACCGTAACCGTAAATTTATTTTCTTTTATTTCTACTGGTTGTCCGGTGCGTTCTTCTTTACCGATGAGGTTCTGTCTGTTCAGTCCAAGTTTGTTCAGGTCGATCGTTACCGGGACGTTCTTATCTTCCGAAGAGAGATTACCGACGACACATATTGCTTTTGTTCCCGGGAAGTAGTAAATAGAGGCTAAGGCTTTTTCCTGTTTTGTTTGTACCGGACAGCCTTCTTCCCAGAAAGCCAGGAAGGTTGCAGTATCACAACCCAGTCTGTCTCTTAAATCCCAATATGCGGCACCGGTAGGAACATGACTGAAGATGTTTGAAAAAGGAATATTATGCAAGAATAACATGGTAATAATACTTTCCATAATGGAAATTTTATCTTCACGATATTCATTGAAATCCGAATTTACATCCGGTCCCAACCTTATTTGGGGAAGGAAGACATGTTCGATTCCGGAGGCTCGGCCACTCAGTTCTACCCGCCAGGCGACCGGGTCTAAGGTCTCCATATAGAACCAGGGATTCGTATAAACGCCGAGACTGTACTGTTCACCGGGAAACCAGAGGTCTCCGAACGAATCGTACGGTAAAACAAGATAGTCGTGCTGGTGCAGCCACAAGAAGCCTTTTGGTTTGGGGGTATGACGACAGATGGCAAGTAGTCTTTTATAGTATTCTCTGGTTTGTAAGAAAGGGGTAGTCAGCCCTTTGCGTCCAAAAGCATCGGTGTAGCCACAACCATGGTTCTGATTCCCGCAGAAATAGAGCCCATCTATATCCACATATATTCCATAGGATGCTTCCGGTAGCCTGGAAAGAATTTCATGGGCTTGCCAGCGCAGGTAGTCGGTATATGATTTGGCTCCGGCACATACCGGTTTTAGGAAGCCGGAACCCCAGGCGCGCGGATTTTGCCACTCTTTTTCAAAAAACTTATAGACCGGGTCATTCCCATCGGTGGTAAAGGTGTGCATATAGTAGAAAAGACGTATCTTATTCTGAAAAAAATTACCCACATCTTCCCTGATACCGGGGGCAGGAGGAAAATGGATGCCATGGTAAATACCGGTGTACGTATGCAGGGTAGCGTTCATTTTGCCATCACCATTATAGTTGTGTTTATATCCGGGGGCCCAGAAAGTCCCCGCACGTATGCACCGTACATCCTCAGTAATTGGTTTCACCGGTGTTGCTTGAAAACCAATTTGATAATCTAACGGTATGTTTACCAGAACCGGAGTGCTGATAATCTTCAATGTTACCGTGGTATTTCCCGGGTCTTTGTTTAAAATGACGGTTTTCTCCCCTTTTTTGTATAACCAGTTGGCATCTGATGGCATAAACCAGTCGAACCCCTCGTATTCGGTTCCTACCCAGACATAGGGAAGAAATTCTGACTCCCAGCGTTCCCCATTCCACGGTATTCTTCTGGGAGTACGAATATATTTGGCTAAGTCAGGCCGTAAAGGTATTTTGATCAACAAAGATTGAACCTGCCAGCCTCCTTTGGGAGGAATAAGTTTGAGGTTGGAGACGGTTAAACCATCATACTCCATCCAACCGTTAAAGAGAACTTCGCCGCCTAATCCGGCAAATTCTCCTTTGCCTTCAAACTCAAATCGGTTTGGTTTTTCTGCGGATACCTTAAAATTCTTCTCTTTTAATTCCACTTCTCCTTTATCTGTTTTCAGAACCATCCTGATGGGACCGGCTAACAGCGCTTTGTTCTGGTTGGTAATCTGGCTGGGAAAAGGTCCGGCAAAGGTATAGGTGCGGCCCCAGCAGGAAACGGCTTTGGGTTTTGAATACTCTAAAGGGGACCAGGGGCTAAGGACTTCGTCACTCTTACCCAAGTCATTGCCATACCATGAGAGAGGAGGGATGGTAACAGAGAAGGTACGGCTTATGGCACCAGGAGGAACAGATTTGTTTTTAAGTGAAACTGCTATCTCATAATTCCCTTCTTCCCACCAATCCCATTTCAGGATTAAGGTTTCATTTAAAGAATGGATAGGGAATCTTTCTGTTTTTAATACCTCTTCAGATTTAACGCTCTTCTTAATCGCTGTCTCCAGAAGACAATTTCCCGATTCAATATCTGTCTTCCATTTTGTTCCAACCTCAGGCCGAATTTTTAGCGCTATTTTTATGACTTTTTTTTCAATATCGGGAGACAGGAGCATACTCAAAGGAGGCGCTATTTCAAAAGTCGTAGCGTGAGAGAAAATCTCTTTTTTGGAACCACACTCGTTCAGGGCTACTTTCAAGATAGCCCAACCTAAATCTTTGATTTTCTCTTTGATTCGGATATCGACCGGTTTTTTTGCCTCCACCGGGAAGGTCTTCTCAAGGATGATACCGGTATCTTTTTCGACCTCCGCGGTTAGTTCGCAATTTTCAGGGAATCCTGCACCGGTATTTAAAACCAGATCAGCCTGGCCTGATTGAAGAGTGTTGGTGAATGTAAACTTTATCGCTTGCTCCTCCCTGCCAAAGATTAAAGTCCCTGTCCGAGAACCATACGAAGAAGGGGAAGATGCCCAGCTTACATACTCCGGTATCTCAAAATTATTCCAGTTGCGGCATAATTCTGCCTGCCAGGTTTCATTTTCTTTTGGTGTTCCCCACCCTAAAGAGGAGAAGGGTATCACCACCTCAGCGGTAAATAGAGTCCGGGTGATTTTTGTCTTTGAATGCCAGAGAAGGACGTCAATTAATTGATGTCCGATTCCGGTACCCTGCCAATGGACGTTGCCGGAACTCACTATCAGTTGTTTCACGTTGGAATCCCAATTCAGTTGACTTGGACAGAGGAATATTTCGAAGGAGTCGTCTTTCCAGAAGAGGGCTTCATTTTTTGTTTTTGCCTTACAATTAACTCCTTCCGGTCCTATCTCTGATTTAAAACCGACGTAGAGGTTATCGTTATCATAAGCCAATAGGGCCCAGGAACTTCTCGTCGCCGGATTAATTCCCTCGTTCTTTCCCATTACCGGAACCACACTCGCTTTTTTCCAGAGTTCCTCTTCCAGAGTACCATCAAGTGTAACCGGGGTGATTACCCTGGGTACAACTACTGTAGGTACGGGGAACTTTTTTGCGAGAACGACACGGCTTTCCAGGGAATTCCATAGGTCTGAAATATCATTAAGGGATAAAACCTGTTTGTATATAGTTAATTTCTCGATTAAGGCGTGACAAAGAGGTTGTTTGCAATTCATCGCCCCAATTTTCAAAGAAGGATTTTCTTTCCCCATTTCAGCGGACTTACTCCATTGCAATGGAAGGGCTAAGGTTGTAAGCAGGTTATCGTTGATATAGACTTTGGCTTCGCCCATAAAATGGTCCCAGGTTATGGCTACTTGTACCCATTTATTCATTCCCCAGCCGTGTTTTTCTTCTAATGCAGGATATCCCGCCGCTCTATTCTGTCCCGCAGTATCCACATAGAGACCGATATGACTATTTATTTGGGGAGAAGAAAAACTGGCGATATAGATAAAGACATTATTGCCTTTTCCGTCAGAAAGCATGAAAGGATAGATGGAGTGATCCTCTTTTGCTAATGGGTCCCAATCGGTCGGATTAAACCAAAAAACAATAGAACCACTGCGCATTAAATCATCACTTATGAAATCTCCGGTGTACTCAACTTCATATTCATCTGACCGGAGGAGCAGGGCTTTATCAGCGTAGCCTTCCTGGAAGACGGCTTTTTCTTTTCCTTTCCAGGTACAGTCTGTTCCGGCAGACTTTAGATTACCGTCAAAACTTACTGAAAAGACCGGATTGGCTGCTTCCAACGAGACAAGCCTCAGGGCTACAATAAATCCTAAAAGCGCTACGAATTTACGTATTTTATTCACAGCTTTCACATCACCTCCTTTGTACTTTCCCGAACCACCAGGTCCGGCTTGATTACGATGTCCTTCCAATTTTTCTTACCCTTTTCGGTCATCATCCTCAAGAGCAAGTTTAATCCCTCCGCGCCAACCTTTTTCAGGTGAATATCAACGGTGGTCAAAGGTGGCTGGGTTATGGCGGCTTCAGAGATATTGTCAAAACCGATGATACTCAGGTCGTCGGGAATGCGGATATTGTTCTTGCGGCAGTAGTCAAGGATATGCATTGCCCGGTAGTCGTTGCCGGCAACGATGGCTGTGGGCGGGGAAGGTAAATCCAGAAGTTCCTTAAGTGCAATTTCATCTTCATCGGGGTCTTTACCGGAAGTCTCTTTCACCCGTAACCAGTCAAACTTTATCTTTTCTTCCTTAAGTGCCTTAATGTAACCCTTAAATCTGGGTAAAAAGAATGGCAGAGAAATAGGGCCGGTTATTAAACCGATTCTTTGATGCCCCAGGGAAGCAAGGTGTTTAGCCGCCAGATAACCACCCCTTTTTATATTCACTCTAACTGAAGCGAATTCTCCTTTTGCGGGTAAAAGGAGAAAGACAAAAGGAAGGGCGTTGTCTTTAAGAAAGGTCGGGAAGTTTGCATCACAGGTCTGTTGAAAAATCAAAAAGCCGATTTTTTGTCTGGAATTCAAGGAAAGGGAAGAAAAATAATTTTCCGAGATAGTTTCAAGACTTATTTTCATTTTGGCTGTTTCGGCGGCAACTCCGTTGTAAATCCTGAACAACACCGGCTCGGTTGAAAATGCTGTTGCCGGCATACCTGCAGGCAATATAAATTTTATGCTTAACTTCTCGCTGCAATTTTTTGCGATGGTGCCTCTCCTGCGAATCTTTTCAACTAAGCCTTTCTGTTCCATCTCGGAGAGGACCCGGCGGGCGGTTATTCCGCTGACTTCGTATTTCCGGCAGATTTCCGCCAGAGTATAGAAGCGCTGACCAAAATCAAAATTTTTGACCTCAACAGATAGGTCGTTATAGATTTGCTGCCAGACCGGCTCGCTTTTTTCCATTATTAATGTAGTCATTTTCCTGGGGAGTTTATTATACACAAATATCTTATAATAATTTTTATAGTTTGTCAAATTATCATTTTAGTATACACAATAAAATCATAAGAACTGATATCCTCCATTTGCCTATCAAACAAAAAATATTTTAGCCTGACACCCTTATTTATTATCCGAAATACTTCGTTTATACTCCAAAAATTAGGTTTATTTTTTCAGGATGTTCAAGATATTATTTACGCGCCGAACTTCTTCAGGCGCAGGGAGTGGGCCAGGAGGAGGGGCATAATCTTAGTGGCGGGAAAGACCCCGAAACTCCCCTTCCGGCATTCTCTCTCGGAAAACTTATCCAACCTATCAGCCATCGCGTATCGGGAGACCAGCAAAAACGGGTTAGGATGCCAGGAATGGCTTTTAAGAAGCGCCGGGGTTGAGTGGTCTGCGGTTATCGCCAGAACGTCCGGCCCTAACTTAGCAATCTCACCCACCAGGGAATCCAATTCTTCAATTACCTTCACCTTGGCGTTAAAATTACCGTCCTCGCCGTAGGAGTCGGTCTTCTTGAGGTGGAGGTAGAAAAAGTCAAAGTCCTGATAACGTTTCTTCAGGGTCTCCAGTTCGTCAGCAGTCTTTTCATCGGTAGGCAATACTTCCATCCCTACCAGCCTGGCCAGGCCCCGGTACATCGGATAGGCGGCAATGGCTCCGGCTTGAAGGAGATACTTTTCTTGAAAATCCGGCAGTCCTGGTTTTTTGGCAAATCCGCGCAGGAGCGGGAAGTTTGCCTTTTCATCCTTAAGAACTCCGGAAGCCTGTTCCACGAATTTGTTGACAATCTCTGCGGATAACCGGCTTTCGGGTTTCAAGGGCTCAATTTTCAAAGGTGGTAAACCCTCTTTTCCCGGGTCATTTTCCGAAAGTCCTTCTGCTAATCCTTTTCCGCGGAAGACCACTACAAAACGGTGTTCTTTCACGGTCCGGATAATTGTTTTAACGCCGTCTATTTCCGGGATGGCGGCGCTGAGTTTCGCGCAGAGACGCTGGTTCTCTTCGGTGGAGATTCTGCCTGCCCGGCGGTCTCTAATCAAACCATTCTCAATGGTGGCAAAGTTTCCCCGGGTGGCTAAGTCATCCGGCTGGAGAGGGAAGTCGATGCCGCTTGCTTCCAGGACACCCCGGCCGATCAGGTTTTTGACCGGGTCGTAACCAAAGAGCGCCAGGTGGCTGGGACCGCTGCCGGGCGTAACGCCGTAGTCAATCGGCACGGAAAGACCGGCCGAGCCAATTTTTGCCAGGCGGTCCAGTTCCGGAGTTTTGGCGGTTTCCAGTTCGGTTAATCCGGTTTCCGGATTGGGTAGGCCGCCCAACCCGTCCGACACTACCAACACAATTTTACTCTCATTTCTGGTAATAACTTCCTTTAAGATTGCCTCTTCCATATTCACCTCCACATTAACGTTGTAAGATTTTAGCATATTAAGGTATAATATAAAAAGAATGGAAGAGAAAGGGGTGCTTTATGTTGTGGCTACGCCGATCGGCAACCTGGAGGATATTACCTTCCGGGCGCTCAAGGTTTTGGAAGCGGTCGATTTGATAGCCGCTGAGGATACCCGTGAGGTCCGGAAACTGCTTTTCCATTTCCAATTAAAGGCAAAGGGGAGGCTGGTAAGTTACTACCGGGACAACGAAGACCGCCGGGTGAAGATGCTTCTGGACCAGATGAAATCCGGTCAGGACGTGGCTCTGGTCTCAAGCCGTGGGACACCGGGCATCTCTGACCCGGCTTACCTTCTGGTCCGGTCAGCGTTTCAGGAAGGGATTAAGGTAGTTCCGGTTCCCGGTCCTTGTGCGGTGTCCGCCGGTTTGTCGGTAAGCGGTCTTCCCACGGACAGGTTTACTTTTTTTGGTTTTTTGCCCCGCAAGACCTCAAAACGTAAAAGGGTTCTGGAGGAACTGAAGGAGAGTAAGATGACCAGTGTAATTTATGAGTCACCGTACCGGGTAACCAGGACCCTGGCAGACCTTTTGAACGTGGTGGGTAACCGGGAAATGACCGTCTGCCGGGAGATGACCAAAAAGTTTGAGGAGATTGAGTTTGGTACGCTTGCCGAAATCAACGGGTTTTTCCAACAATCCCAAAAGACCCGGGGAGAATTTGTCATTATTCTTGGGGGAAAAGAATGATAAGAATACTGGGTAAAAAGAAAGTAGCCAAAAGGATATTCTTTGGTCTGGCGGTGGTAATCGTGCCCTCTTTTCTCGTCTGGGGTGTGGGTACGGAAATCCGGGGAATGAATGAGAACCTGGCGGTCAAGGTCAACCGTCAGGGTATTCCGAAGGACGTCTACTATAAACAATTAGACAACGTTCTTTCGCAATATAGAAAAATCCTTGGTCAGGAGCCGGCTGATAACAGTCCGGAGATGGAGAGTATTAAGAAAGAAGTTCTGGACGGTTTAGTCCGGCAGACAATCCTTTTTCAAGAATCCAGAAGGCGCCATATCCGGGTAACCGACAAGGATATTCTGGAGGCAATAAAGAATGACCCCAATTTCCGGGACGAAAAGGGCGTCTTTGACGAAAACCGTTTCCAGCAGATTGTCGCCAGAATTCCTGAAAACGAGTGGTTGGAGATTGAAGGGAACCTTCGTAAATCCCTTACTTTACAGAAACTGCGGAATCTGGTGGTCAGTGAAGCCCGGATTAACGTTACCGAACAGGACCTAACTGATTTCCGAAAAACACAGAAAGACAGTGAAAAAGCCACCGATGATGCCCTGCGTCAAATGATGTTTTCTCAAAAGGCATCGGGCGTTTTAGAGGCGTGGTATCAGAAGACACGCGCCAAAGCGAAGGTGAAGTTCTATATATGATAACCCCAATTCAAAAAGAATCTTTCTGGACCGATGATGAGCTGGGTCTGCTCTACATTCTGGATGAGGCTCTGCACTCAACGTTGGACCTGGATGACCTCTTTTTTATCATCCTTACCGCGGCTACCGCAGGCAGTGGATTCAGTTTTTCGCGGGCAGCTCTCTTTTTGGTTGACGAAAAGCGAAAAAACCTGGAAGGTAAAATGGGGATTGGACCCACAAGCGCCGAGGATGCCGGCCGTATCTGGTCCCGGTTAGCCCGGGAAAATCCCCGGTTACAGGACCTTCTTTTCAGTTATGCCAGTTTCTCTCCGGATAGTCCTTTTAATCAGATGGTGGCCCGGTTCGTTTTACCGTTGGATTCAGACAATATTTGTACGCAGGTGTTACGCGATGGGAATACCTACTTATTGTCCAAGCCATACGAGCCGCATCTGGTTCCGAAAGTCTTAAGCCCGTTTTTACTCGGCTCCCAGTTCGTTATTACCGCTATTCCGGGACGTTTCGGAACGGCAGGGATTCTGGTCGGTGACAACGCCTTCTCCAGTCGGGCCATCAGTGAACGTCAGGTGCAATTATTGGCATTTTTTGCCAAGCAGGCCGGTAGTATTCTGGAACTGGTCAGTATGAATCGGGCTTTGCAGGAAAAGGTTGCGGAATTGAAGGAATCCTATCTTGATTTATATGAGGTTCGGCATCGCCTCTTGCGCAGTGAAAAGTTAGCGACTATCGGTCAGGCGATAACTTATGTCGGTCATGAACTCAGGGAACCGGTTACGGTCATTGGAGGTCTGGCTAAGTCTATCAACCGGGGCGGCCTTTCGGAAGAAGATATCAAGAATCAGAGTCAATTAATCTACCAAAAGACGGTCCGGTTGGCCCGGTTCATAAATTTCTGCCTGAATTTTGTCCGGTTGGGTGAATCCCAAAGTGGTGTATGCTACAAGATCAACGCTCTGGTAGAAGAGGTCTGTGCCGAAGTTTTGGCCGGGATAAAGGAAGAGGGGAGTTCAGCCGCCAGGATTGAACAAGCACTGAAACCGGACATCCCTCCGGTCTGTGTGGATACGGAACAGGTAAAGCATGTTTTAGTCAACGTTATTGAAAATAGCCTTCATTCGGTTGCCGGTCTTCCTGCCGGCGAGATTCTTCTTGGCGGTGATTGGGACAAGGATTGGGTCCGGATATCGGTGGCCGATAACGGCGTGGGTATCCGGAATGAGGATATAGACAAGGTTTTTGAGCCTTTTTTTACCACCCGACCGGGCGGATGCGGGTTAGGATTAGCTTTTGCCCGTCAGATTCTGGAGACGTTGGAGGGTAGAATCACTGCCGAAAGCGAAGGGGCAGGGAAAGGCGCCACTTTCACTATCTATCTACCTAGAAAGGAAAAGACGTAATGTAGGGCAAGGCTTCAGCGTTTATTTGTCATTCTGAGTGAAACGAAGAATCTAAAAGAAAGATCCTTCGCTATCGCTCAGGATGACATCATTAGGTGAGAGGATATGGAGCATATACTTTTGGTGGATGATGATCCGGATGCCGGTCTGGTTTACCGGAAGGAACTGGAAGCAGTAGGTTACCAGGTTACGGTGGTCAACGAAGGACAGTCTGCGGTAAAACAGATTGAGGACGAAAGTATCCGGCTGGTAATTCTTGATATTCGTATGCCGGATATGGATGGGATAGAAGTTTTGGGGAAGGTTATGTCTCTTCGTCCCGGACTGCCGGTGATTATTTATACTGCTTACGATTCCTATCGCGACAGTTTTCTTTCCTGGGCTGCGGATGCTTACGTATTGAAATCCCCTGATTTCGGGGAACTGAAGAACAAGGTAACAGAGTTGTTAAGCCGGAGCAAGGAATGACTGAAGTTTTGGTTTTCGTTTTAGCCGGCGGAAAGGGTGAACGGCTTTATCCTTTGACCAAAGACCGGGCAAAACCCGCCGTCCCTTTTGGCGGTAATTACCGGATTATCGATTTTCCTTTGAGTAATTGCATCAACTCCGGTTTACGCCAGCTCTTTGTCCTCACCCAGTATAAATCTATTTCCCTTGACCGCCACGTACGGATGGGCTGGAGTATTTTGAGTCCGGAATTGGGAGAATACATTACCATTCTGCCGGCTCAACAGCGGGTTAGTGATGATTGGTACCGGGGTACCGCAGATGCGGTTTTTCAGAACATCTATACCCTGGAACGGGAGAGAAGCAAGTACGTTTTGATTCTGGCCGGAGACCACATCTACAAGATGGACTATCGGCCGATGATTGAATTCCATGCGGCAAAAGATGCCGAGGTTACGGTAGCGGTTCTGGATGTACCGGTTTCTGAGGCAAAACGTTTCGGAGTGGTGGAATTGGATTCCGGGAATCGCATCGTTTCTTTTGAAGAGAAGCCTGATTTGCCCAAGGCTTTGGTTGGCGCACCGTCCCGGGCGATGGTTTCTATGGGGATTTACGTTTTTAAGACCGAAAATCTGGTCCGTGAGGTTATTACCGATGCCAAAATGGAGGATAGTTCCCATGATTTTGGCCGGGATATTTTACCCCGTCTGGTGAGGGAGGGCAAGGCGGTCTACGGATACCCTTTTCAAGACTGGCAAAAGGGTGAGACCAGGTACTGGCGGGATGTAGGTACGCTCGAAGCCTATTATGACGCCAGTATGGATCTGGTTTCGGTTACACCCCAGTTAGACCTTTATGAACCCACCTGGCCCATCTGGAGTTATCAGGCACCTCTGCCTCCGGCCAAGACCGTCTTTCGCGACCCGGGCCGCTGCGGACAAGTTCTGGATTCGTTGCTCTGTGACGGTTCTATCGTCAGCGGTTCTCAGGTGGTCCATTCCATAATCGCTTCCCGGGTCTTTCTCCACAGTTACAGCCGGATTGAAGATTCCATCATTATGGAAGGGGTAGAGGTAGGCCGGGAAGTCAAAATCAGACGGACAATCATTGACAAACACGTTAAGATACCCAAAGGATTCCGCCTCGGCTATGACCTGGAAGAGGACCGAAAACGGTTCACCGTGACCGACACCGGGATTGTGGTGGTTCCTCAGCGTATACCCATTTAAGTAGCGGCGCCATTTATGGCGCCCGATGTAGTGCGACCCTTTTAGGGTCGCTGTGGTGAGGCAAGATGAACAAAATAAGGTTTTTGACTGCGGGTGAAAGTCACGGAAAGGGTCTGGCGGTAATTTTAGACGGAATTCCGGCTGGTCTTTCCATTACCAGAACCGAGATTGACCGGGATCTGGCAAGGCGTCAGAGGGGCTTCGGCCGGGGCGGCCGGATGGCAATAGAGAAGGACAGAGTAGAGATTCTGGCCGGCGTCCGTAAAGGCTGTACGCTGGGCAGTCCGGTTGCGCTCTTGGTTTGGAATAAGGATTGGGAGAACTGGAAAGAGGTCATGGAGGTAGAGGCTGGTGGGATTAGCGCTCCGGTCACTCTGCCAAGGCCTGGTCATGCTGATTTGGCCGGCAGCCTTAAATTTGGGTTCAGGGATATCCGTAATGTAATTGAACGGGCGAGTGCCCGGGAGACCGCCAGCCGGGTAGCCGCCGGTGCCGTAGTACGCAAGTTACTCCTTTTTTTTGGAATAAAAGTCTACAGCCGGGTAGTTCAGATTGGTCCGGTGATTGATAGCGCCGAGTTTCTTCCCTCAAAAGGATACCCGATAATTGAGAATTCTTCTCTGCGTTGTCTTTCACCCCGGGCAGAAGCAGAGATGACTACCTTGATTAATCGCGCCAAAGAGAAGGGGGATACTCTGGGCGGCATCTTTGAGGTTGTGGTAACCGGTCTGCCAGTCGGTTTGGGTACTTATACTCAGTGGGATTTGCGTTTGGACGGACGTCTGGCTCAGGGCCTAATGAGTATTCCGGGTATTAAAGGTGTGGAGATTGGTGCAGGATTTAAGTCTTCCGGACTACCTGGTTCCCGGGTCCAGGATGAAATATTCTATTCCAGCCGGAATGGCTTTTACCGGAAAACAAACCGGGCCGGCGGTTTGGAAGGCGGGATTACCAACGGTGAAAATCTGATTTTACGGGCGGCGATGAAACCTATTTCTACGTTGGGTCGGCCGCTTTCAACCGTGGATTTGGCAACGAAGAAACCAGCCTCCGCGCACAAGGAGCGTTCGGACATCTGTGCGGTGCCGGCCGCAGGCATCGTTGGCGAGGCGATGGCCGCTCTGATTCTGGCGGATGCTTTTTTGGAGAAGTTTGGCGGGGATTCCCTGGAAGAAATAAAATCAAATATCAAAAATGACGTACTTTGTCATCCTGAGCGATAGCGAAGGATCTAAAAGAGAGATTCTTCGTTGCACTCAGAATGACCCTTCGGGTCATCTATGAAAATTGTACTGACCGGTTTTATGGGAACCGGCAAGACCAAGGTTGGTAAAATTTTAGCCCGGAGGTTAGGACTTGCGTTTGTCGATACCGACGGACTGATTGAAGAAAGAGCAGGTCTTTCTATCAATAAAATCTTTGAACAGTATGGTGAATCCCACTTCCGCGTTCTGGAGAAAAAAGTAATCAAAGAAGTTTCGGAAAAAGACGGCGTGGTAATCGCTATCGGCGGAGGTGCCTTTATTGCCCCGGAAAACCGGGCGAATTTAAAGAAGAAGGGTGTAACGGTTGCCCTGCTGGCAGAGGTGAAAGAAATTGCGAGGCGGACCGCTAATGATACCAGCCGTCCGCTGCTCAAAGAAGGCGGCCGTCAGGCACGGATTAAGACGTTATTAAAAAAACGGCTTCCTTACTACCGGAAGGCTGACTTTTGTTTGGACACCACCGGCAAATCTCCGGGAAAGGTAGTGCAGGAAATAATCAACTTCGTTAAGAAATGATGAAAGTAATTGCGGTTATTCCGGTTCGGTACCAGTCAAAGCGGTTCCCGGGCAAGGCGCTGGCTCTCCTGAATGGTAAGCCCTTAATAGAGCACGTCTATCGCCAGGCGGCGAAGGCACGCGGGATTTCGGAAGTGGTGGTGGCAGCCGACGACGATATCCTGGTAGCGGCGGTGGAAAAGTTCGGCGGTAAGGTGCGCAAGGTCACCGGAGATTTTACCTGTGGGTCGGACCGGGTTGCCTGGCTGGCAAAAGAGATGGAGGCGGATATCTTTCTTAACATTCAGGCAGATGAACCGCTGATGCCGCCGGAGGTGATTGAGGCGGTGTTGGAACCGTTTCAGAACCCGTTGGTTTTGATGACCACTGCCGCCACACCTTTACGGAATGATGAAGAATGGGAGGACACCAACGTGGTAAAGGTTGTGGTTGACCGGAAAGGCGATGCGCTCTACTTTTCCCGCTCCGGTATTCCGTACGACCGGGACGGCAAAGGTAGCCTGCCTTCCACCGGCGCATACAAACACCTTGGGATTTATGGTTTTCGCAGAGATTTTTTGTTCACTTTTTCCGCCTGGCAGACGGGGGATTTGGAAGAGACCGAACAACTGGAACAACTGCGGGTACTGGAAAACGGCGCCAGAATCCGGGTGGTAATTACCCCTTTGGACAGCCGGTGTGTGGATACGCCGGAGGACCTGGCAAGGCTAAACAAACGCACTAAATAAATTGCCATCAATATTTGTAGGGGTTTGATTTATCAAACCCGCGGGTCGGATAAATCCGACCCCTACGGCAAAATTATTGGGGAGGGCTGAAATGACCAAGTATATTTTTGTTACCGGTGGTGTGCTCTCTTCTCTGGGCAAGGGTGTGGCTTCTGCTTCTCTCGGAACACTTCTGGAAGCCCGGGGGTATAAGGTGACGATTCAGAAGTTTGACCCTTACCTGAACGTTGACCCGGGAACGCTTACTCCCTACCAGCACGGTGAGGTTTTTGTTACCAAGGATGGTGCGGAGACCGATTTGGACCTGGGTCATTACGAAAGGTTTACTTCTCTTACCCTTTCCCGGCTGAACAATACCACGGCCGGTCAGATTTACCATGCGGTGCTGGAGAGGGAACGCCGGGGAGACTTTCTGGGCCGTACCGTTCAGGTGGTCCCGCACGTTACCGACGAGATAAAACGCCGGGTGAAGCAGGTTGCCACACGGAGTATCGAGATTGTGATTACCGAAATCGGCGGGACCGTGGGTGACATTGAGAGCATGCCCTTTTTGGAAGCGATTCGTCAGTTCCGGCAGGATGTGGGTCCGGAGAATACCTGCTACGTCCATCTTACCTATGTCCCGTTCGTGCGGGCCGCGGCGGAACTGAAGACCAAGCCGACCCAGCATTCGGTAGAGCGCCTGAGGGAGATCGGTATTCAGCCCGATGTCATTCTCTGCCGTACCGAAAGACCGCTTACTGCGGAGATCCGGGACAAGATTGGTCTCTACTGCAGTGTTTCCCCTGAAGCGGTGGTGGAAGCGTTGGATACGGATTGTATATATAGCATTCCCCTGCTTCTCCACCGGGAGAAATTAGATACGGTTATTCTGCACACTCTCCATTTGAGGCCCCGGCCTTCCCGGCTCCAAAAATGGGAGGCACAGGTCAACCTTTTGCGTCAGTCCACGGATACCTGTGAGATTGCCATGGTGGGTAAGTACGTCAAACTCCAGGACTCATATAAATCTTTGGACGAAGCCCTTTACCACGCCGGAATGGCGAATCGTACCTGTGTTAGAATTCGCAAGGTGGATGCAGAAATATTAGAGAGAGGGGAAGAGCCGGCGAAGGTACTGAAAGACGTGGCCGGAATTTTAATCCCGGGCGGTTTTGGGACTCGGGGCGTAGAAGGTATGATGAAGGCTATCCGTTATGCCCGTGAGAATAAGATTCCCTTTTTCGGAATCTGTTTGGGACTACAATTATCGGTTATAGAATTTGGCCGGAACGTCTGCGGCTGGAAAGAAGCCCACAGTACCGAATTCAATCCCCAAACGCCTTATCCGGTAATTTCTCTTTTGTCTTCTCAACAAGGGGTGACCGACTTAGGCGGGACAATGCGCTTGGGTAGTTACCCCTGCGTTCTTTCTGCCGGCAGTATTGGTCGTCGGGTGTACGGTAAAAAGAGGGTGGCTGAGCGCCATCGCCACCGTTTTGAGGTCAATCCGGACTTTGCAGGGGAAATTACCAAAAAAGGACTTTTGCCGGTGGGGCTTTCCCCGGATAAACGCCTGGTTGAAATTGTGGAACTGAAAGACCACCCGTTCTTCGTTGCCACTCAGTTCCACCCGGAATTTCAGTCCCGGCTTTCCTCTCCCCATCCGTTCCTTACCGCATTTATTTCCGCTTGCGTAAAGCACCGGGGAGGCGAAGGGGTAAATTTACATCATAAAACTGTAGGGGCTTGATTTATCAAGCCCGCGGGTCGGATGAATCCGACCCCTACGTTTAAATTGTTTGCATTTAAAAATACGGAGGTGTTATGGTTAGAGTAGGTGTTATCGGAGCAGGTTTTATGGGAGGTATGCATACTCAGTGTTACGCTCTTCTTCCCGGAGTGAAGTTATCTGGTATCGCGGATTGCCGAAAAGAGAAAGCGGCAGAATTGGCAGATAAGTTTGGATGCATTGCTTACGAGAATGCGGGTAATCTGCTGAAGAATTCCGAAGTGGATGCGGTTGATATCTGTTTGCCTACCTTTCTTCATAAAAAATGGGTGGTCAAGGCGGCGAAAGCCGGCAAACACGTCCTTTGCGAAAAACCCATCGCTTTGACGGTTAAGGATGCGGATAAGATGGTTGAGGCGGCCGATAAGCAGGGGGTTATCTTTATGGTTGCCCAGGTCATCCGTTTCTGGCCGGAATATGTCAGGCTGAAGGAGATTTACCGGAAGGGTGAGCTGGGAAGGCTCGTTTCCCTTCACCTCACCCGGCTTTCTCCGACGCCGACCTGGAGCTGGGAAAACTGGTTGGGGACTTCCCAGAAAAGCGGCGGCGCCTTAATTGACCTGCACATCCACGATACCGATTACCTTCAGTATCTTTTGGGCCGGCCCAGGAGCCTCTACTCGGTGGGTCGTAAGGTTGACGAAGGTTACTGGCACATTATGACTTCCTTTAAATATCCGGACCTGGTGGTTACCGCAGAAGGCGGCTGGGACTTCGTGGATACGTTTCCTTTCCGGATGGCATTTGTCGCCAATTTTGAAAAGGGAGTGGTTGAGTACAACAGCATGCACGCCAAACCTTTTGCTATCTATACTCCGGGAAAATCCGAGTTCCCGGGAGTTGTCCAGGATAGCCCACAATCATCGGAAGGCGGCGGTAACATTTCCGCTTTAGGCGGGTATTACAACGAGATTAAGTACTTTGTGGAATGTGTGGAGAAGAAAGAGAAGCCTGCGGTGGTGACACCGGAAGAAGCCAGAAATTCTTTAGCCCTGGTTTTGAAAGAGTTGAAATCCGCAGAGAAAGGGAAGGAAATCAGGTTATAAATCTTGCAGAAAAGCCCTTTAATATATTAAAATATATAATTTATGGCGACTTTATGGCGACACCAATAGAAAAGTGGGTTGAGGAACAGGTACGTCTGACCCGGCCGGCCCGGGTCTGGTGGTGTGACGGTTCTGATGAGGAGATGCACCGGATTGTAGAGATAGGACTGAAGGAAGAGTCCATCGGTGACCACAGGGTATTCTCCGGATTGAACCACAAGACCTTCCCCAACGCGTATCTCCACCGCAGCCATCCCACCGACGTGGCACGCACCGAACATCTTACTTACGTCTGCCATCCGGACCGGGAAACCGCCGGTCCGAACAACAACTGGATGGAGCCGGCTGAGGCGAAAGAGAGTATGCGCCGGATTTCCGAAGGATGTATGGAAGGCCGGACGATGTACGTTTTGCCCTATATGATGGGCCATCCGGATTCTCCTTACGCCAAAGCCTGCGTTCAACTGACCGATGTTTCTTACGTAGCGGTCAGTATGTATATTATGACCCGGATGGGTAAAGGAGTTATGACTAAAATCGGTAACTCTGAAAATTTTGTAAAGGGGTTACATTCAGTAGGTGACCTTGACCCTGACCGGCGGTTCATTATGCACTTTCCTGAAGAAAATCTGGTGTGGAGCGTGGGTTCAGGATACGGCGGGAATGCCCTTTTAGGTAAAAAATGTTTTTCCCTTAGAATCGCTTCCTGTTTGGGGCTGAAGGAAGGCTGGTTGGCTGAGCATATGCTGATTATCGGGATTGAAGACCCCCAAGGCAAAGTAACTTATATCGCGGCGGCACTTCCTTCTGCCTGCGGTAAGACAAATCTGGCGATGTTGGAATCAACCCTGCCCGGATACCGTATCTGGACTCTGGGTGATGATATCGCCTGGCTCCATATCGGTCCGGGCGGCCGGCTCTATGCCTTAAATCCCGAATCAGGTTTCTTTGGCGTGGCACCGGGGACCTCCATTAAGACCAATCCCAATATGATGGTTACCCTGAAAGCCGGCACTTTTTATCCCACCCTTTTTACGAATACCGCTTTGAATACCCGGACCAATGAACCTTGGTGGGAAGGGATGGATGGTCCGGTACCCGATAATCTTTTGGACTGGCAGGGAAAACAGTGGCAGAGCGATTCAAAATCTCCCGCGGCGCATCCCAACAGCCGTTTTACCGTGGCGGCAAAGCAGTGCCCAACCCTGTCGCCGGAATTTGATAATCCCCGGGGTGTGCCGATTTCCGCAATTATTTTCGGAGGCCGGAGAAGTAAAACTGTTCCTCTGGTTCTGGAGAGTTTCAGCTGGCAGCACGGGGTATTCCTGGGTGCCCGGATGGGCTCCGAGACGACCGCAGCCGCTATTCACCAGGTAGGGGTTTTGCGCCGGGACCCGATGGCGATGCTGCCGTTCTGTGGTTACAACATGGCCGATTATTTCCGGCACTGGCTGGAGATGGGCAAAAAGATTTCCCTTCCGCCCAGGATATTTTCGGTCAACTGGTTCCGGACCGACGATTCCGGTGCATTTTTGTGGCCCGGCTTTCGTGAGAATATCCGGGTTCTGAAGTGGATTATTGAACGCGTCGCCGGTTCCTCCTCCGGCGCCAGGGAGACACCGGTCGGATTTGTTCCGAATTTTCAGGACCTGGATCTTTCCGGTCTCACCATTTCCGAAACAAACCTGAAGAAACTTCTGGAAGTGAATCCGGAAGAGTGGCAGACCGAACTTGCGGATGCGCAGAATTTCCTGGAGCAGTTCGGGGACCGTCTGCCGGCCGAGATCCGGGATGAACTGAATAAATTGAAAGCAAGCCTGTAGGGGTCGGATTCATCCGACCCGCGGGTTTGATAAATCAAACCCCTACGCAATCATGAAGTTTTTAAAATTCAGAATCACCCAAAAGATACGGGTAAGTAAAAAGAGAGCGGAAGAGGTAATTCTGATAATCCTTCTGATGGCTCTGGCGGTTTCTGTCTACCTTTGGTTCTTCCCGCCGGTTACGGAAGATGTGACCCTTTATTTCACCCGCGGTGAGATGATTGTTCCGGTAACCCGGCCGGTTCTCCAGGTGAGGCGCAAAGAAGAAAAACTCAAATCTACGGTTGCCCTCTTGTTGGCTGGTCCAGACAGAGCAGAAAAGACCACCGGGTACGATTCCGCTTTACCATCCGGTGCCGAACTTTTAGGTGTTCGCATAGAGGGAGATACGGCGTTTTTGGACTTTTCGCCTCAGATTGAAGAGGGTGGGGGAACCTCAATGATGGAAGCCAGACTGCGTCAGATTGTTTATACCGCCACCCAGTTTCCGGGAATCGAACGGGTAAGTTTTCTGATTAATGGCCAGCCGATTAAGTACTTTAGCGGCGAAGGTCTGACCGAAGTAGAAAAGCCGGTCAGCCGGGCCGATTTAGATTAGGGGTTGTCGCAGAATAAAATTAACTATTTGCCAGAGGTGATTTTGGAACGAGACAAGGAGCGAAGAAGATTGCGTAGCCACAGCGCTACGCAAGCGATGAGCGACGCAGTCGTAGCCCAAAAGAACCCTGGCCCTTTGGGACGGGTTCCCTACCATCAAGGTAGGGGTCCCATCTTTGGGTCATTGCAGCGTTGCTTCTCGGTTATGTGCCACAGTGGGCACAGCAACCTCCCTTGTCAATCCTATGACAAGGGGACCCGTGTCGCGCCTTGCACTGACCTTAAATCCGGGACTCCAAATAGTCAATTTTATTCTGCGATAACCCCCTTGGAGGAGAAATGAAAGAAAAGATTCATCCCGCTTATTATCAGACAAAGATAGCCTGCGCCTGCGGTAATGCAGTGGAGGTCGGGTCAACGAAGAAAGATATCCATGTGGAAATTTGTGCTGCCTGCCACCCGTTCTTCACCGGGAAGTCAAAGTTTGTGGATACCGCCGGCCGGGTAGAGAAGTACCGGCAACGTTATGAAAAGAAATCCGTTAAGACTTGAACCTACAGGAATTTATATTTTAGTAGGTTCAAGGGGGGATTGCCAAGGGGGTGGCGAATAACCCCCTTGCTCAGTAGAGAGGGTAACAGGGAGCGAAGCGACCGCCATAGGCGGGGACCCCAACCCTTGGTTGGGGGGTGTAAACCCCCTTTGGGAAGCTCCGAGCGAAGCAAGGTGCGACTTGAGGAACTGGAAGAACGTTTTCAGTCTTTGAGTCTTCAGCTGAGTCAGCCGGAGTCTTTGGCGAACGCGGACCGGGAAAAGGTCCTGGCGGAATTAAAAAAGATAAGCGAGATTCTTCCGGTCAGCCGGCATCTGGCAAGAGTAAAACAGGAGTTAGGGGAAGCAGGGGAACTGGCTAAGAATGAGGATGACGTCCAGTTGGTTCTGTTAGCGCAGGAGGAGATAGGCAGGCTCCGTACCGAAGAGGCAAGATTAGAAGAAGAGTTGAAAAATTCTTTAATCAGAGAAGACCCTGACGATGTCCGGAACGCCATCGTTGAGATTCGGGCCGGTACCGGGGGTGAGGAGGCGGCTCTTTTCGCCCGGGATATCTTCCGGATGTACAGCCGGTTTGCCGAGAAGCATGGTTTTAAGATGGAGGTCTTTGACAGCAACTTTACCGAAAAGAACGGGGTAAAATCCATCATCTTCCTGGTTAAAGGTAAAGGAGCGTACGGTTTTTTGAAGTATGAAAGCGGGGTGCACCGGGTACAACGAGTTCCGGAGACCGAATCCAGCGGCCGGACACATACTTCCGCCGCCACGGTAGCGGTATTTCCGGAGGTTCACATCCAGGAGGTCAAAATCGACCCGAAGGATATAAGGATTGACACCTTCTGTTCTTCCGGTCACGGCGGGCAGTCAGTCAATACCACTTACTCGGCGGTCCGGGTTACCCACTTACCCACCGGATTGATAGTTTCCTGTCAGGATGAACGCAGTCAGATTCAGAATAAAGAACGCGCCCTGAAGGTTCTGGCGGCACGGCTGGCAGAACAGGAGAGGCAGAAAAAAGAAGAAGCGCTTTCTGCCGAGCGCCGGTCAAAGATAAAGACCGGGGACCGAAGCGAAAAGATTCGGACGTACAATTTTCCCCAGAACCGTTTGACCGACCACCGGGTTAATTTCACCAGTTATAACCTGAAAGAGATTCTGGATGGAGGCATTGACCCGACCATCCAGGCATTAAAAGCCGGTCTCAGTCCAGAATGACAGTTACTGTCATTCTGAGGGGCAAAGCCCCGAAGAATCTCGAGATCCTTCGCTGGGGCTCAGGATGACAAAACGGTCATTTTGATTTTTGCACTTTGATTTGTGGATTAATAAAGGGAGGGAGGGAAGATGGAAGGAGAGGGGAAGTATCAAGGGCTGCAAAAGATATCTGAGGTGATACGCATTCTTGCCTGGGTAATAGTCGGACTTTGCGGTGCGGGTCTTCTGGTAGGCATCGGATTGGTCTTTCGCAAACCGGAAGCGGGTGGAATTCTCTGTCTGGTTTCCGTACTTTACGGGGTATTCGGGTTTATCTATCTTTACACCATCAGCCAGTTGATTCTGGTGATTCTGGATATTGAAACCAATACCCGTCCGAACAGTAAAATGTAGGGGCGGCATTTATGATGCCCGCGGGTACCCTGGCTGATTTCTTAAGTCGGGGGCGTGATTTTTTAAGAGATAGAGGGGTTGCCGAACCACGCCTGAACGCGGAAATCCTGCTGGCTCATGTTCTGAATATCGAACGGCCGAATCTCTATCTGCATCTGCAAGACAGAGTATCCGTTCAGCAGGTAAAACTTTTTCAAAGGTTTTTGTTCCGGCGCGGCAAGAGAGAGCCAATACAGTACATAACCGGTGAGGTGAGTTTTTCCCGGCTTTCATTTCAAATCAGAAAGGGTGTTTTTATTCCCCGGCCGGAAACCGAATTTTTAGTGAGAGAGGCTTTGCAAAGAATAACGGGGGGAACAAAAGTTTTAGATGTAGGGACCGGGTGCGGTGCAATCGGCTTAACCCTTGCCCGGTTTTCTGCGACAGCCCCTGATGTAGAGGTGACCCTGTTGGATAAAAGCAAACCGGCGATTATGCTGGCTGAAGAAAACAGGAAAAGGTTGGGTCTAAGTCCCCGGCAGGTTAAGTTAGCCGGGGCAGGATTCCTGTTTTTTGTGGTTAGAACCAAAAGGAAGTTTGGGATGGTCATTTCCAACCCCCCTTATATTCCGGTTAGCGAGATGGAGAGACTGCCGGAAGAAGTAAAGCGGGAGCCGAAAGGAGCCCTGTTCGGTGGACCGGACGGCTTAAGATTTATTCGTTCCCTGATTTCCGGGGGCTACCGGATACTGGTCAAGGGTGGGTACCTTATCTTTGAGATTGGTTATGGGCAGAAAGAAGCGGTGACTGACCTGGTCACCAGGGGGGGGTTCATCCTGGAGGCGATAATTAAGGACTTGGCAGGCATCGACCGGGTTGTCGTCTGTAAAAAATGATTAAAGTAAGGATGTCTGATGAGCAAAACTTGCGTAGTTTTGTCCAGATCGTAGCTCCGTTTTGGGAACCAGACATCCGAAGCGTCCTATGGAAGCACTGAAAATTATCGGGGGAAAACGTTTAAAAGGTACGGTCGTCGCAAGCGGTTCCAAGAACGCCAGCCTTCCCATCTTAGCCGCCACCCTGTTGGCTGAAGGCAAAAGCAGGATTTGCGGAGTGCCGAGGCTTCAGGATGTCCGCACCATGCTTAAGATTCTGTCTGCGTTGGGTGCGAAGGTAACCTGGGAAAGGGGTTGCATTACCGTCGATACCGGAAATATCAAGGGGTATACCGCACCTTACGAATTAGTGAAACAGATGCGGGCTTCCATCTGCTTTTTAGGACCGCTTCTGGCACGGTTCGGCAAAGCGCGTATTTCTTTGCCGGGTGGTTGTGTAATCGGCGACCGGCCGATCGATATCCACATCAATGGCCTGGAAAAATTAGGAATTAAATTTAAACTGGAAGAAGGATATGTTGAAGGGAAAGCGCAGTGTCTGAAAGGTTCGGCGATATTTCTCGGCGGGAACTTTGGTTCCAGCGTTCTGGCTACCGCCAACCTTATGATGACCGCGGTTTTGGTTCCCGGTGAGACCGTGATTGAATTTGCAGCCTGTGAGCCGGAGGTTGTTGATTTGGCGAATTTCCTTAACCGGATGGGAGCCAAAATTTCCGGGGTCGGCAGTCACCTTATCCGGATAAAAGGGGTAAAGAGATTGAAGCCGGCAACATACCGGATAATTCCGGACCGGATTGAAACCGGCACCTATCTTCTGGCCGGGGCATTGACCGGCGGTGAGATAGAAGTACAACGTTGCGTCCCGGACCACCTCTTCGCTCTTCTGGACAAACTGACCGAGGCGGGCAGTGAAATCAAGAAGGGTAAAAATAAGGTCAGCATTAAAAGTGACGGAAGGGTAAAAGGGGTGGACGTGGTAACCTTGCCCTATCCGGGTTTCCCCACCGATTTGCAGGCACAATTTATGGCTTTAATGTCGCTGGCAGAAGGGGCAAGCATAATTACCGAAAAGGTCTTTCCGGAACGGTTCATCCACGCTGCGGAATTAAAGAGGTTGGGTGCGGATATAACCCTGCAGGAAGGGACCGCGATTATCCGGGGCAGGGACAGGCTTAACGGGACACGGGTAATGGCTTCGGATTTGAGGGGAAGCGCCGCCCTGGTTCTGGCTGGCTTGGCTGCATCCGGTGAGACGATTGTCAGCCGCATTTACCATTTAGACCGTGGTTACGAGAATATGGAAAGGAAATTAAACTCCCTGGGCGCTTGTATTTCCCGCATCCAGGAATAACATTCTTGTCATTCCTGCATGTCTTTGGCAGGAATCCATAGTTTTTAACGAGGAGGATAACGAATGGCAGCAAGAATCAGATTGAGGAGAGTGGGCAAGAAGAATCAGCCCGGTTATCGCATCGTGGTACTTGACGGTCGAAAAGATAACAAAGGTGATTATCTGGAGTATTTAGGTCACTACAACAACCGTATGAAGCCCAAGATTCTGGAAATCAACGAGGAACGGGCTAAGTACTGGCTAAAGGTCGGCGCCCAGCCCTCGGATACGGTCAGGAGCCTCTTCAAGCAAAAAGGCATCTTCAAGTAATTTCTACCACCATAGCCACCAGCGTAATAAGGTAGATAGGTCGATACCCATCTTTCCTACCTTCAGTCCCATTACATTACCTTTTCCTGTTTAATACCTCTGTCTATTACATACAGGCACAGGTTTCTATCTTGGAAGAACTTTCTCCTGTCAAAAACTTGTTTACTGTAGGTGAGGAATTTTGACAGCTTGGTTTTTATGGATGGAATCCAAAGCACAAATTCCCGGTAAGGTATAATCAATGGCAGTATAGATGTCTATAGGAGGAGTTGTATCTTTTAATATTGATTCAATAAACTCGTGTACCATAACATTTTCACTCCCTTCATGAGTTCCGGGTAGGTTAAGTGGACTAGGACGTACTTCCTGATATATGAAAGGTTTCATCATCTCTTCTTCTCCAGAAAAGTATGTCCTATCAGGTTCTTCGGCGACACGGGTACGTTCCACACAGCCTTTAGAACCGTAAATTGAGTAATACATCAAATACGGTCGAGATAAAGCAAAACAGTTGAGTATCTTTACAATAGCACCTTTTTCAGTCCTAAATAATCCTACCTCTAAGTTGTTCGTGTTCCAGCGGTTTTCCACTTTACTATTTCCGTATGCCATCACTTCTACAAACCTTTCTCCCAGAATATACATTATCGGACCACTGGTGTGCGTTAAATAGGAAGATGGAGGAAAAGTTGCTCGCCAGGTAGTATAACCATCAGGATTTGTGAACAAAGCCCGACAATCATGCATATACTCACCTTCCCCATAAAAGATATCCCCTAACTTTCCTTTTTCTTTCAGTTTTTTCATTTCCTCTACTACTGAATAAAATCTGCAATTTTCAGCCATCATATATTTCATTCCCGTCTTTTGGACTGTATCAACAAGAAGTTCACATTCTTTTAAGGTGAGAGCTGCGGGTACTTCACATAAAACATGTTTTTTTGCTTTTAAAGCTTTTACTGATATTTCTGCATGATAAGAAGGAGGGGTTGCTATCACGACGATATCAATATTAGTTTTTAACATTACTCTATAATCTGTAAAAATATTTTCTATTCCCTTTTCCTCAGCTACCGCCTGAAGTTCTTCTTTATCTGAATCGCAGATTGCTTCAACAGTTGTATCAGGATGGTTGTTGAAAGCTGTCATAAACAGCCTTCCACGTCTACATCCAATCACACCTACTTTCAATTTCATGTCTTCTTCCTCCAAATAGATACATCTATATCCAGAATATCGAGTTTCCTGTCATTCCTGTAAAAAGATCTATAACAAGCCAGATACCTGCGATGGTAAACTGGCCCAGAATAAACCCCAGGAATAGGGGTTTGCCCCGATTATAAACTTCAGGTCCACCATATTTTAAGAGCAATAACTTGACCAGCCAGATAATAAATACGTTAAACCATAACACGCCCATAAACCATATTGGGCCTAATAGAAGACCCACCGGTTCAAGTGGCCACCACAAAAACCTTTGCTTCATAAAGACAAGAAAGAACATTATGAGCGCACCGATACCGGTATGTATCCAGCCGAGGAGATTTGGTAGAGTGGGAGTATTTATCTTATTGCTGATATAACTAAATGGAGACTGGGGGGAAATTTGGTAAAAGTGAGGACTTAAATTTAGGCCTCCATGCTTATAGGTAAGCGTTAAGGTAATCCAGACTGAAAGAGTGGCAGCAATGATAATTGCGATCATAATCGCCCAGAAGAGGCGGCTTTTTTTATTTATTTCTTTCGAGGTAAGTTTTAGGCTATGTGCCACAGAAGGCATGAGAAATACGCACAAGTCTGCAGACCAAACATATGTTAGAGAAAGCGCTACAAGGCCGGTAACGCCAATGGCGTTGCCACCAACCCCCGAAACAAGAAAAGTGGCGGCTATCATGGGTGGTACCACATACGGCATCCCTGTTTTTGCCACAATGTAGGTTAATCCGATAAAAATAATGAAGGCGGCGAATAAAAAGACCGCCGTGGCCCATAAAGTCAATCCTGACGCTCTAATCCAGGCTGTCATCACCAGCAAACCTATGATCATTCCCCAAAAAGCTATCGGATACGAAAGCATTTCCTGGGAATCATCAAGGTTTTTGCCACGTCCGATTGCTCTTCTAACAACAGTGTGGAGATGGTGGCGTCCCCTCCATAGTCCAAGAAGGACAAAGATAATCATCGCACCCATAACCTGATGCGCCAACATCGGTTCGTCAATTCCGTATCTACCCAAGTTTTCGACCATTCCGGCACCGGTAATTTTCAGATAGCCTGTGATGATAAGCGTTAAGAGATAAAAAAACCAGAGAGAGAAGGCAATGTCCAGGTTTACGAAGTAGATAAATCCGAGGAGGGGAAAACTTATAAAAAATGTTAGCGAGCCGGTATTTCTGAATATTGGCAAGATTGCGTATAAATCTATTTTTGTAACAGCCGGGAAGTAGTGGGCCAGTCCATTAATAACACCGATCAGAAATGGAATGGCGAATCCCAGCCACATCAGATTGTTTTTAAAAAAAGGACCGAGCACAGAACCTTTTTCCCCTAATTTAGCCATTTCCTGGGGGAGTTGAACAAGAGGATAGTTTAGCCGTTCATTTTCTACCCATTGCTTCCTGAGGATGACCATCATGCAGATTGTTACAAAATAGAATGCTAACATAAAGATTAACCAGTAAGATAAGGGTTTAATCCATACGCTCCAGGGAATAGACACACCTTCAGGTGTTCCTTCAAAAAAGTATTTTATTGCATTCTGGTCATGGATGGTCATCCACCCGGGTATGTGCGGAAGGATTAATTCAGCCCACCTGTTTTCGGGTGTAGCATAATAAGATGGCGAAAGCAAGATTGGTAATAACTGGCCGATAAAACCCATAGTGGGAATAGCGCTGGCTACGCTCATCATGATATAGATTAATATCAGTTCAGAACCGGAAAACATACAATTCCTTCTGATTTTTCCCACGACAGGATTTACCAGAAATGCCAGGACAAAGAATAAAAAGATTGCAAGGGGTGTGGTTAAAGTGGCTGTCAAATCACCACTTTGGAGTATATTATTTATGTATGGACCACCAAGGCCGATGACAGCAGAAAGGACTAAGCCGGCAATAAATGCTCTTGAGGTAAATGGAGATTGGCTACTCTTTTCTGGTGGGATTACTATATTATTCATCCAGAACGACTTCGATAATGCGAACATCACCGGGAGGGATTACTATTATAGCAACATTTTCTTTTTCTAAGACAACAGGTTGTTCCTCAAGCCATTCTGAAATTTTGCTAATTTTGGAATCAAAAAATATCCTAACTGTTGACGCGGCTTCGCTTTCGATTTTTTCTTTTTCACGCGGTTTTTTAGTAACTCCGTTATTATTTATTAAGGTGATAATCCACGCGCCCTTTCCCCTTGTATTTATAATATATTCAACATCTCCTCTAACACGAACCGGAAGTACTTCTTGTGAAATATGCTGCACAAGATGCGGAATAAATTTTAATAATTTTCTATTCTCGCCTAAAGAGCATAAAGGGAGGGTTGTAATTACATATCCTTTTCCGAATGCCGATTTTGTAACCAGCGGCATATTATCATCATCGACTACAATAGGCCGCGTATTCCCAATGAGTTTGACTTCCGGATAGGTGCATTCCTGATATACGGATTCGTAATTGTCCACGGTACAGGAGGCAATTCCACTGCGAGTTATATCACCTATCCGTTCAATACCTATAAAATTGTTGGGGAAAAGCTGCGCCTGGCTATAATTCAGAACAAGCGTGCCCCCTTGTTTGACGTAATCGCTTAAAATAACAACGTGCTTTTTATTGAGACGTATATCCCCCAGCAAAAACAATACCCGGTATCCCTTGAGGGATTTAAGGTCCAACTCGTGGTCTTTCGGATTAGCGACCAGAACGTCAAAAATATCTCCGTAAGGTGCGTTTGCCAGATAATAGCCCTGTTCATCTTCATTCACTCGAGCAGGAAAGATAGAGTATAAAAATTCTTCCAACATCATGTCTCCCTCATCCGGTTCAAATACCGCCCATATTAAATGAGGGGTGCAACCTGTTGGTGACCAACCGTGCTCGTAGTCAATCATTGCTGCAATAGGCGTGTATGATGTTCCCCTTTCTTTATGTTTCTGCGTAAATTCGGTAAATTTCTTATTAAATTCTCCGATTGGCGAGAGCACTAATTCGTTTTTTTCGTCTCTCGTAAACATTATCATAAAACCGCCTTCATCTATATAAAAGTTGGTCCCAGCCATATATGAAGCATAAGCGACCCTTTTTCTTAACGACAAAGAATGGCCATAATCAGGACCAGAAACTCCACCACCATACGTTCCTGCTCCACCCCAGGGCTGACCCTCAAGATAATAAACCATACTTCCGGAAAACCAACCCGAAAAATCTACTCCCCATGGTACTTGAAACTGGCGGGCGGCTCCCCGGGTAAAGGCTAACTGTAATTGCGTATTAGGTATATTTTCTCCGGATTCCATTACCAGAACCTTGGCACCCCAATCAGCCGCCTGGTGGTGAAATAACCTGTATCCAAGAAACGAAACCACTCGTCCGTTTACCACATTAAAATACTCTTTAAAAAATGATTCTAAATCTCGAGATGCTTCTTCCCTGTTTGCAGGTTTTCTGCCGGACCATGTGCTTGCTGGATCATATACGCTCCAATCTTTCCAGGCTATTTTCAAGTAATGATCCCCCCATTCCCCCAATTCACTGCCAAGAAAAGTATCTTCATTCAGTTTTAATGCCCGAGATTTGAAATCGCGGCTTAATTCGTTTTCCCTCTGACCAGCAAAACTGGATGCTCTTGCCTTTTTCCCTACCGCAAGGTTTTTGTCGGAACCGGGGCCATATATTTGCACTTCGACAAGATGCGCGGCCGTATTGGCACTATTGGCAGTTACAACTACCCGTACAAATTTTGTTTTTTCTCTCTCAAACGTATGACGTATCCCCTGATTTGTTGCTGGAACATTGTTTTTCGTGTAATCGACTACCGTTTTCCACGTTTCACGGTCCAAACTTGTTTCAATTCGGTAGCCATAATATCTCGTATTATCCCAATAGGTGAAAACGTGGATACCATTAATCTCTGTCGGTTCCTCAAGGTCAATTTCCAACCATTGAGGTACGGGAGCTTCTGCTCCTGACCACCAGGCACTTGTCGTATCAACGCTTCCATCAACCGCTTTATCGGGGGTCTGTTTCAGGTTTAGTATTTTCTCATCCATAGTCCTATTACTTGTCATCTCACCAATATCCAATCCCCCGCCGATAAAAGGAGTCCCTAACCCGATTACATGGTCAATCACCTCTTTTTTAGGTGAAACCCCCCAGGCAAGCGAAAATCCTTCATATGTTATTCCAAGGCGTGTGGCTGCTTTCCAAAAAGGGTGCTCAAAATCATAATTATAGTAGACGACAGGATAAAATGTCCTCCCCTGGATTTTCTTGATTTCCCAGTTGCCCGGCACTGGGTAAGTCGCATCCAGTGGTGATTTGTCTACAAATGCATATTTTATTTCAAAATCTTTTTCCAACGAAAGGTTGTTTTTTTCTTCTGCGCCAACCAACTTTAGTTTATTGATGTACCAAGTATATGTTTCTTCCTTATTTAAATAAGTTGACCCTTCATAGAAATGAGGTGTTATGAATTCAACATTATTTCTCTTAAACTCTGAAATGTCTCCTTCAATCCACGTCCATTTATTCGCCGGCACGTCAGCCCAGGCAGTGATTTGTTGTTGCTTGGGTAAATTGCGATCGAAGATCACTATGCAGAAAGCTTTAGATTTAATATCAGGCTCAGAAGATGTAACATAAACCCAGCCTGTTATCTTTTTATACTTTCCCCAATCAGTTCCTTCCGGAAAATTTCTAACAATAGTGGGGTAATCTTCTGTTCCATTTCCATTGTTTTTGACTTCGCATCTTAAGGATAATTTAGTTACTTTAGTCGTTTCTGTGTCAGTACTAATGTCAACCATGGTTGAGCCCCAATCTGAGTATGCGCCTAAAATGTCCGATTCATCTTGTGCAAATAATTGTCCCAGCGTTCCCAAGTATAGTGAGAAAACTACAAACAAAATCCATGTTTTAGTAGACATCTTAACCTCCCACATGGTTCATATTTTTTGGTTCATAATCAGCCTGTTTACTCCTAACTCATTTTGTATCCCAGTAATTACTAGGATCCCCGTCAGCGCCAGGAGGGGTTCCATTAGCCAGCATCCCTGAATACGGATTGGTGGAATCAGGTGGCCGATAGTAAGAGACATGGCCATCTACCCATAGGATGTTTAAACCACCACTGTGCCGTGCCCAGATACGATACCAATTTTGAGCCCAGGTCGCGTTTATGAGGAAAAAGCCATTACCGGTTTCATAGTAAGAACTATCTGCAAGCATAATTGTTTCCGTTGGGTTTTTAATTTGGCTCATTTTTACTTCTGCCAAATTTGCATAGTTATATCCGTAAATACTGCCAGTATAGACATAATAATTGAAATCCCTATTCCCTTCGCCGGGACATTTGAATATAGTTAGAGTTCGGAGACTGGCAACAGGTGGTGCATAACCAGAGTTTACCAGAAGCCAACCCCAACCACATTGGGTGGCGGGCTCAGCAGGGTAAGGATAAAGGTACGCGGATGGAAGGCGTTCTTCCTGGTCGTTTGCATACATCATAATCGCCAAGCCTAATTGTTTAAGATTATTCATACAATTTGATTTTCGTGCTTGTTCCCTTGCCTGGCTGAGCGCCGGCAAAAGCATTGCCGCCAGAATGGCGATGATGGCAATTACGACCAAAAGCTCTATGAGTGTGAAGGCATGTCGGATTTGCGAAAGGACGGATTTACCCTGTAAAATCATTTTCCGCAACATTTTGTACCTCCTATTCCACATTTTTCTTGCACGACCTTCGTTCCACGAGCGTAAAATTCAATTCGCTCTCTTTTTTGGGCAATTTTCCACCCCCAATAATTTCTAACAACATCTCCGTAGCCAGTTTTCCAATCTCTTCCATAGGCATCCTCATAGTCGTGAGCGGAGGATGCATGGTGGAAGCTATTTTCATATCATTGAAACCCATCAGAGATATATCATCCGGAACGGATAAGTGATATTGACGGAGAATCCGTGCCACCCAGTAGGCAACCCTGTCATCTGCGCAGATAATGGCGGATGGTCTTTCGGGAAGGCTCAAAAACTCATCCACACATCTTTCCGTTTCATTCTTCATGTAGCCACACCTTTTTACCAGATTGGGAGTGAAAATAACGTCATGTTTTTTCAGAGCCATCTTGTATCCTTCTAATCGTTTGATGTCACTTTGGTAGGTAAAATTACCGCAGAGGAAGGCAATGTTTTTGTGTCCCAATTTAAGAAGATATTCGGTAGCTTCAAGGGTTGCTTTCTCGTGATTACACAATACACAATTAAGTTTAACGCCGGGAATATAATAATTAACCATGATTAATGGGATTTTTTTCTTTTTTAGTGTCAATATAAATTCTTCATTTGCCTCAAGGACAAAAAAGAGCAGTCCATCAATATTTCCCTCTAATTCATCTTGATGAGCAACGTAATCCTCAGCGGTGAAAAACTCTATTTTATATCTGTTTTCCTTACCGGCGAGGGCGGACCAGATGCCTTTAAACACGTTTGGAATAAAATCATCAGTGCTGTCATTTGGCCGATCCGTTATTATTCCTATCCTGCGGCGCCCTTTCCCTACCTTGGTGATATCGGTTACGAATGTACCCTTGCCCTGGACCCGGATCAAAACCCCGGCTTTTTCTAAATGTCTGTTTGCTTTTCTTACCGTATCTCGGTTGACATTATAGAGATTAGCGAGCGCCCGCTCGTGGGGAAGCTTCTCAAAAGGTTTAAACTTCCTTTTTCGTATATTTTGTTCAAGACTTCGTGCAATTTGTAGATAAAGAGGTTCTGAAGATTCAAAACAGATAGTGGCAGCACTTACAAAATTTTCTTGAGACATTTCACCATCCTTTATCAACCATATTATACCATAACCAACCAATTTGTCAAATTCAACCCCCCCAATAATTGCAAACTCAGGGGGAAATATATTACAATTAAAGATATGCGTCCTAAAAGATACATAATTTGGTCAACCAACAAAGAAATTGACCTTAATGACCCTCGGCAAAGGAAATGGTATATCGAAGAAGTTCTCTCTAACGGCAGGACAGAGGACATCGCTGAATTGGACTGGAAAGAAATAAGGAAGCTCCTTCCTGAGATTAACTTGCCAGAAAGAGTCCAGAGACTATGGGAGGACTATTTTGAATACGCTAAAGGGTAAGGGTATCCTCACGCCACTTCAGAAGAATCTGTTGGTCGAGTTTGGAAAAGTCAAAGAGGCGGCTTTATTCTATCTAACCGGCGGAACTGCCCTCGCAGAGTTTTACCTGGGACATCGCCATTCTTATGACCTTGATTTTTTCACTCGAGAGACAGGTCTAATCGTACCTTTTGTCAGGGTTTTAGAAGAAAAGTTGCTGCAAGAGGGATACCCATTTAGTGTCACTCGTAGATTCGAATCTTTCGCCGAACTTGAAGTTAAAAAAGAGGGTGAAAGTGTGCGACTCCATCTTGCTTATGATTCACCTTTTCATTTTGAAGAACCTCAGATTTCGGAATACGGAGTAAAGATAAACAGTTACAATGACCTGATAACGGATAAACTCCTTACCTATTTTGGACGGTGGAAACATCGAGATGCCATTGACTTGTTCTTCATTTTGGGAACCGAACCCATGGAAAATTTAATCGGGCTAGCAAAACAGAAGGACCCGGGTTTTGACCTTTACTGGTTTGCTATCGCCCTTAAAGAAGCCGACAAATTTCCTGACGAAATTACTCAATGGCCAGTGGATATGGTTGCTGAGATAAATGCCGGAGAATTAAAAAGTAAGTTTTTGGACCTTGCCCATGAAATCATGGATAGAATTAACCTCTTAGATTGAATATAATGTTGCGGGTGGATATTATTACGATATTTCCGGAGGCATTTGCGCCTCTTGACTTGAGCATTATCGGCCGGGCGAAAGCATCCGGTGCTCTGGATGTGGCTATCCATAACTTGCGTGATTTCACCACTGACCGGCACCGCAAGGTAGACGACAAACCCTTCGGCGGCGGTGTGGGAATGGTGATGATGGTAGCACCCCTCGCCAGGGCAATAAAAAAGGTAAAAGAAGAGAATAAAGACGCCAGAACGATACTCCTTTCACCCGCCGGCAAGGTCTTCAATCAAACATCAGCGCGGGAACTTTCTCAGGAAAAAGGGCTTATTTTTATCTGCGGACATTACGAAGGGATAGACGAACGGGTAAGGGCTCTTTGCGATTTGGAACTCTCAATCGGCGACTATGTCCTTACCGGAGGCGAACCGGCCGCCGTGGTAGTGATTGATGCCGTAACCAGGATTCTGTCCGGAGTTTTGCCGGCCGGCGCTGCGGAAGAGGATTCATTTTCCGACGGTCTTTTAGACTGGCCTCATTATACCCGGCCCGCAGATTGGGAAGGGATGAAGGTTCCGGAAGTCCTGCTTTCCGGAGACCACAAAAAGATTGCGCAGTGGCGCACTAAAATGGCGGAGGAGAGGACCAGGAACTTAAGACCGGACCTGTGCAAAAATTGATGCAATCCTATATATCCTATTGAGATGTAGGGGCGCCATTCATGGCGCCCGCGGGTTTGATGAATCAAACCCCTACGATGTTTGTATTAGAGATGGAATTAGAGAAATTGAGTATTAGAGAATTAGCGGAACTTTACCGGAAGAAAACAGTTTCGGTCGTTGAGGTCATCTCCGGTTTCTATGCCCGGATAAAAGAAAAAGACCCCTCTATCCACGCCTTCCTTTCCCTGAACGAAGAATCCGCTCTTCAGCAGGCAAAAGAAATTGACCGGAGGCTCGCTCTGGGAGAGAACCTTCCCCTTCTGGCCGGAATTCCGATGGCGATAAAGGACAATATCTGTCAGGAAGGGACAAAGACCACCTGTGCCTCCCGCATCCTGGAGAATTTTGTCTCACCTTACGACGCCACGGTAATAAAACGGCTGAGAGACCGGAACGTCATCTTTTTGGGTAAGTCCAATATGGACGAATTTGCTTTTGGTTCCTCCACCGAAAACTCGGCTTTTGGTCCCACCCGCAACCCCTTTAATTTAGAGCATGTTCCCGGCGGCAGCAGCGGTGGTTCTGCGGCTGCGGTGTCCGCCGGTCTGGCAGTGGCTGCTTTGGGTTCCGATACCGGAGGTTCCATCCGGCAACCGGCTTCCTTTTGCGGCGTGGTCGGTCTGAAGCCGACCTACGGTCGGGTATCCCGGTACGGTCTGGTCGCCTTTGCTTCTTCCCTGGACCAGATTGGACCGTTTACCAGGACGGTAGAAGATTCCGCCGTTATCCTTAAAGAGATAGCGGGTTTTGACCCGATGGATTCCACTTCGGCAGAGAAGGAAGTACCGGATTACCCTAGACTGCTTAAGGAACCCGTTCCCGGTTTGAAGGTCGGTCTTCCGAAAGAGTATTTCGGCCAGGGGCTTGACGGTGAAGTAGCGAAGAAGATAGAGGCTGTTTTAAGTACGGTGCGCAGTTCCGGTGTTAAGGTGTCTGAAATTTCCCTTCCCCACACGCCCTATGCCATCGCAACCTACTATGTCTTAGCTACCGCAGAAGCCAGTGCCAATTTAGCCCGTTTTGACGGAGTTCGTTACGGTTTCCGCAAAGATGGTACCGAGTCGATGCGGCAACTTTACGAAGCCAGCCGGGACGAGGGCTTTGGTGCCGAGGTGAAGAGGCGTATCATTATGGGTACTTTTGTCCTTTCCACCGGCTACTATGAGGCTTATTATCGCAAGGCTCAGAAGGTCCGGACCCTTATCCGCCAGGACTTTGAAAATGCCTTTAGTGAGGTGGACCTAATTCTTACGCCTACTTCACCCACGCCGGCTTTCAAAATCGGCGAAAAGGTTACCAATCCGTTGCAGATGTACCTTTCCGACGTTTACACCGTCTCCACCAATCTGGCTGGTATCCCCGGTTTGAGTCTGCCCATCGGTTTTATCAGGGATAGATTGCCGGCGGGTCTGCAGATTTTAGGACCGGCCTTTGCCGAAGATAACGTTTTACGGTTTGCCCATCATTTAGAGCAAGAAATGAGGTAGCGGTGTGATTTATCGCACTTTTTGATTCCTATAACCGTAGGGGCTTGATTTATCAAGCCCGCGGGGCGGATGAATCCGCCCCCTACATGAAGGAGGTTACATGCCACAATTAAGAAGGGACCCGATTGTTAACCGCTGGGTAATCATTTCCACCGACCGTGCCCGCCGGCCCAGTGATTTTGTTTTTGAAAGCCGGACTACAATGAAAGGTGGTTTTTGCCCTTTTTGTGAAGGGAACGAATCCAAGACGCCGCCGGAAATTATGGCTTTCCGCAAACCCGGCACCAAGCCGGACGAACCGGGCTGGTGGGTAAGGGTGGTGTCCAACAAGTATCCCGCATTAGCCATTGAAGGCGGATTCGACCGCCGGGGAATCGGAATGTTTGACCAGATGAACGGCATCGGCGCGCACGAAGTAATCGTGGAGACCAGCCGGCACCTGGTTGATACCGCAGAACTTTCCGAAAAAGAGATTGCCGAGATAATCTTAGCCTATCAGGTACGTTCCCTGGACCTTAAGAAAGACCTCAGGTTCCGTTATGTCCTTATTTTTAAAAACTGCGGTGAGGGCGCCGGGGCTTCTTTGGAACACAGTCATTCCCAGTTAATCGCCACTCCGGTAACACCCAAACGGGTCCGGGAAGAACTAATCGGAAGTGCGGAACACTACAAGTTAAAGGAAAGGTGTATCTTTTGCGACATCATTGAGCAGGAATTAGATTCCGGAAAACGGATTATCCAGGAGACCCAGCACTTCCTTGTCTTGTCGCCGTTTGCCGCCTGTTTCCCTTTTGAAACCTGGATTTTACCCAAACGGCACCATCCTGATTTTGACCAGATGGATGAGATAGAGCGTAATGATTTGGCCGGTGTTTTGAAGAAGACCCTTGTCCGTATCAACCAGGCTCTAAATAGTCCCCCTTACAACTACCTGATTCATACCGCGCCCAACCGGGTTCCCCGGTCCGGATTCTGGCAGACGATTGACAAAGACTACCACTGGCACCTGGAGATTGTTCCCCGGGTTACCGGTATCGCCGGCTTTGAGTGGGGGACAGGTTTTTACATCAATCCCACCCCGCCGGAAGAAGCCGCCGCCTACCTGCGCGACATCGAGTAAAATTAAGGGGTATGTCATTCTGAGCGTAGCGAAGAATCCGTAACGCTTTCTGTCTTTCCTTACTTGACAGAATCCTTACTACATGGTATCCTTCCCACAATGGAGGTGGACCTCTATGCTCTGTAAAAAAACTTATAAAAATCAGATTACTCTGCCCAAAAAGATTGTGGAACAGTTCGGAGATTTTGAGTATCTTAAAGTCGGGATAGAAGACGAACAGATTATCCTGACACCGGTGGAGATGGAACCGATTGTCTCCCTCACCCGGATTAGAAAAAAGATATTCGCACTGGGGCTCACAGAACAGGATATAGAAGAAGCGATCCGGTGGGCACGAAAGAAATGACAGGCGCCAGGCTGAGAGTAGTCATCGATACGAATGTATTTGTTTCCGCCATTCTTTTTCCGGGAGAGATAAACCGGTTGGTTGACCTATGGCAAAAAGGAGAGTTTGTATTTTTAATCTCCAGAGAAATTCTGGCGGAATACCTGAAAGTATTATCCTACCCAAAATTTGCTTTGAATAGAACAGATATCAGGCAGATTATTGAGAAGGAACTAATTCCTTACGTTCAGATCGTGGAGGTGAAGACAGAAATTGAAGTGATAAAAAATGATCTCTCTGACAATAAGTTTCTCGACCTGGCTTTGGATGGCAAGGCACAATATCTTGTAAGTGGTGACCGGCATCTTTTGGATGTGGGAGAGTTTCATAATATCAAAATAGCCCGGCCCGGAGATTTCCTGAAACTTTTCCGGTAAATATTCAGTGAAGTACGGGAATGTCAGATTTAGGTGTGCTTCAGAATCAGAGCGGCTAACGGAGGCAGGGTTAAGGAGAGAGAGCCGGAGCGGTTGTTCCAGGGTACTTCTTCGCTGGTAATTATACTTCCATTACCCAGGTTACTCCCGCCGTAGTAAGCGGAGTCGCTGTTGAACATCTCCCGGTACCGGCCCGGCTGGGAAACGCCGAGGCGGTAGTTATGTCTGGGGACCTGGGTAAAGTTACAGATTACAATTACCGAGTCTTTTCTATCTTCTGCAAAACGCTGATAAGCGATAACACTTCCTTCCACATCGTGGAAATCTATCCATTCAAAACCAGCCGGTTCAAAGTCAGACTGGTGTAGGGATGGTTCACTCCGGTAGAGTCGGTTAATGTCCTGGACGAACCGCTGGAGTTTCTGGTGGCGTTCGTACTGTAGTAAGTCCCAACTGAGACCGCCTGAACAGTTCCATTCCCGCCACTGGCCGATTTCCGCACCCATAAAGAGGAGTTTTTTACCCGGGTGGGTATAAAAGTAGCCTAAGAGAAGCCTCAGATTGGCAAATTTCTGCCAGTCATCTCCGGGCATCTTAGCCAGCAGCGCGCCCTTTCCGTGGACCACCTCGTCGTGAGAAAGAGGGAGGATGAAGTTTTCGCTGAAGGCATAAAGGAGGCTGAAAGTGAGGTTCTGGTGATGGTATTTACGATGTATCGGCTCCTTGGAAAAGTAAGAAAGCGTGTCGTTCATCCAGCCCATATTCCACTTATAACCAAAACCTAAACCACCTACGTAGGTAGGCCGGGAGACCATGGTCCAGGCAGTGGATTCTTCCGCCACGGTAAAAGTATCCGGATGGTATTGGTAGATAACCTCGTTGAGTCTTTTAAGAAAAGCAATCGCTTCCAGGTTTTCGTTTCCGCCGTACTTATTGGGAATCCATTCTCCGCTTTTGCGGGAATAGTCAAGGTAGAGCATTGAGGCAACCGCATCGATTCTCAGTCCGTCCAGGTGGTACTTATCCAACCAGAATAAGGCGCTGTTAGTCAAAAAGTTGGATACTTCCGGTCGTCCGTAATTAAAGATGGCGGTTCCCCAATCTTTGTGTTCTCCCTGACGCGGGTCTAAGTGTTCGTATAAGGCGGTGCCGTCAAACCAACTCAGACTATGGCTATCCTTGGGAAAATGAGCCGGCACCCAGTCCATAATCACGCCGATTCCCTCCCGGTGGAGGAAGTCTACGAAGAAAGCAAAGTCATCCGGTGTGCCAAACCGGCTGGTCGGTGCGAAATAACCGGTGGTCTGGTAACCCCAGGATTCATCTAACGGATGTTCTGTTATGGGCAGAAGTTCAATGTGGGTAAAGCCCATATTCTTAACGTATTCCGCCAGCCGCTCCGCCATCTCCCGGTAATTCAAGAAAGTATTATCCGGTCCCCGCATCCAGGAACCCAGATGGACTTCGTAGGTAGCCATCGGACCATCCAGGCGTGCTTTTTCCTTTCGTTTTGTCATCCACTCTATGTCCTGCCACCGGTACTTGTTGATGCCCCAGACGATGGAGGCGCTTTTCGGTCTGACTTCAGAGAAGAAGGCGTAAGGGTCAGCCTTGTGGAAGACGTCGCCTTTTTTGGTAGTAATTTCGTACTTGTAAAGAGTCCCCTCGGTCAAGTCCGGAACGAACGTTTCCCGGATTCCGGAAGAGCCGACCGGATGCATCAGGTTTTTATTGCCGTCCCAGTTGTTGAAATTGCCGATCACGCTTACCTTCCGGGCGTTTGGCGCCCAGACTGCAAAGAAGACGCCGGCCCTGCCTTCAACCGTCCTCAGATGGGTACCCAACCTTTCGTAAGCCCGGTAGAGGGTCCCCTCGTTAAAGAGATACAGGTCAAACTCACTCATCTTAGTCATCGGGAATTAAGATACCATTCTCCGGTGGTCTGCGTCAATTCCAACCGGAGTTTTTGACACCACCTCCGCTGATGGCTTATAATTATATATTAACCAAATTGACACAAAGTGTCATTCTGAGTGCAACGAAGAATCTATCCTTTAACAGGGAGGATTATGAAGATTGGGTGTAGTTCCTGGTCTTACCACCGGACCATTGAAGCCGGGAAGTTAGACCAGAAAGGCTGGATTGTAAAGTGTGCCCGGGAGTTGGAACTGGATGGCGTAGAACTTCTGGACATCCACTTTCCCAAAGAGGTGGAGCGGTCCTACCTGCAGAGTCTGAAGAAGCAGATTATTGATTTGGGTTTAACCATCTCTGCGGTCAGTGCCAGCAATCATTTCACCACTCCGGACGACGTAGCAAGGACAAAGGAAATCGCCAGGGTGAAACGCTGGGCTGATATCGCCGCCTATTTAGGGGCGCCGGTTTTGCGCTGTTTTGCCGGCAGCGGCAAGGAATTATCCGAGCCCGCAGTTTTTACTAAAACCGCCTGCGCTTTGCAGGAGTGCGCGGATTATTGCCGGGACAATTATGGTATCGTTCTGGCGATGGAGAACCACGGCGGTACGACCGCAGAACAGATTCTCTCTCTGATTAAAGAAGTGGGCCGGGACTGGTTCCGTTTGACCCTGGATACCGGGAACTTTTCTGAGGACCCTTACGGTTCCATCCGAAAGGCAGTACCCTTAGCGGTCTTTGTTCATGCCAAGACCTTTGAAATAGACGAATCCGGTAACGAGAAGAGGTTGGATTACAAACAGATATTTCAAATTTTGCACGATGCCTCCTATCGGGGCTTCCTTTCTCTGGAATTTGAAGGAGAAGGGGAAGAGGATGTAATGGTGCCCAAGTCCATTGCCATGTTGAAACGTCTTAATACAAACGATTAAATATTTTGACGTAGGGGTCGGATTTATCCGACCCGCGGGCTTGATAAATCAAGCCCCTACAAATATTGATGTAAATTAAAATTAGAAGAGGCGGCAGATGGCAAAAAGGTTGAAGGTGGGAATTATTGGGGCCGGTGGTATCGCTCAGTACGGACACATCCCCGGTTTCCAGAAGTTGGCGGAAGCGGAGGTCGTTGCGCTCGCCGACCCGAATAAGAAGAAGTTGGAAACAGTGGCGAAGAAGTTTCAGATACCTGAGACCTTTGCCGATTACCGGGAATTGATCGGGAAAAAGGAGATTGACGTCATCAGTATTTGTTCGCCCAACTATCTCCACAAAGAACAGGCGATTTTGGCCTTGTCTGCCGGGAAGGACGTTCTCTGCGAGAAGCCGGTGGCAATGAGCAGTAAAGAGACCGAAGATATTCTGGCAAAAGTGAAAAATACCGGCCGGAAATTTATGGTGGCATTTCCGCATCGTTTTTCCGCCGCTTCCGCTTTTCTCAGAAAAATGATTGACCGGGGTGAATTTGGAGATATTTATTATGCCAAGGCAGGTTGTCTGAGGCGGAGGGGAATACCCGGATTGGGCGGGTGGTTCACTACCAAAAAATTTTCCGGGGGTGGTCCGTTAATTGATATAGGTGTCCATGTTCTGGATAGGACTTACTGGTTAATGGGTGCACCCAAACCGGTTTCGGTCACCGGTGTTATTTACCAGAAGTTCAAAAAGATTGCTACCGATGGCGGTTGGCCGCCGCCCGACAGCCGGGTCGGCGATAAGTTTACCGGTACCTTTGATGTGGAAGATTTATCCGGAGCTTTTGTCCGTTTCGAAAACGGCGCCACACTGGTACTGGAGGCTTCCTGGGCCGGAAATTCCCAGACCGGCCTTACCTATGATCTTTTTGGCACAAAAGCCGGTGCCAGAGAAGATGGCTCCGGTTTGAAAATATTCGGCGAAAATTCCGGGGTGCTTACGGATACGGTTCCGGACCTGCCTTCGGTCAACGTCTTTGACGCCGAGATAAAAGATTTTGTCTCCTGTGTTCGGGAGGGACGTGCGCCGGTTACTACGCCGGCGGAAATTCTGGCGGTGAGCAAAATCATTGAGGGTATTTACCGTTCTGCCTCTTCCGGCAGAGAAGTCCGCCTATGATAAGATGGAAGAAGGTTGCCGTATGGTTGGTGCTGATGGCGGTGTATTTACCCGGCTTTCTGCGCCTAACCCGTTCTTCCGCCACCCTCCGTTATTACCGCCAGCAGATTCCCCTGATTTCTTATCAGAATAGGTTTTTGAAGAATGAAATAGCACAACTAAGGACTGACCCGTTCCTTACCGAAGTACTGGCGCGTCAGGAACTTGGATTAATAAAAGATGGGGAGCGGGTTGTCCGGATTGTCAGGGTAGCGGCTCCAAGTCCACGCTACCCCTGGTGGACCAAAATTCGCAGTTTGTTGAAAATTTAGTAAACAGAATAGATTCCCGCTTAAAGCATGCGGGAACACGGGTTCCCTTCCCATAGGATTGGGAAGGGCAAAGGACGTCGTATGGTTCTTTTTGATAGACTCAGGGATTTACAGAACCTAGACCTGGTTATTTTTCAATTAACCCAGCGGATGCACCGGATACCGAAGGAAATAGCAGACCTGGAAGCGGAATTAAAGAAGCAGGAGGAGCGGTTGGCGGTTCTGGAGAAAGAAACTAAGAAAGAACAGGTTCTTCAAAAGGAGACCGAACTTGAACTTGCCGTCGGGGAAGAGGAAATAAGAAAGTGTCAGAAGCGCCTGATGGAAGTAAAGACGAATAAAGAATACTCAGTAGTCTTGGCTGAGATTGAACGAGCCAAAAAGGCTATTTCTGACCAGGAGGAGAAAGCGTTACTTCTGATGGATAAAATAAGCGGGATGAAGAACGCCTATAAGGAAGAAGAAAAGAAAGTAACGCAGGATAAAAGTCTCCTGGAAACGAAACGGAAAGTCTTGATTGAGGAAGAAGCCGAGACCAAATTCCGGCTGGAAGAAGAAGAAAAAAAAAGACCGGTTCTGTCTGGATCGGTTTCTAAAGAGATACTGTCAATCTACGAACGTATTTTGCCTACCAAGGCGAATCGTAAGGCTTTAGCCGGCGTAGCCAATGGTAACTGCAGCGGCTGCCACTTCCGGATTCCTACGGTTACGATGGATAAGTTGCACAAAGGAAACGAAACGGTTTTTTGTGACGGTTGCAGCCGCATCCTCTATTTGGAATAATTATGAATCTGACCCTTTTTATCGACGGAGCAAGCCGGGGTAACCCGGGCCGGGCCGCAATCGGTGTGGCTCTCTACGATGGCGAAGGCAAGGCGATAAAGGAGGCCGGACTTGCGATTGGTATCACGACCAATAATGTCGCGGAGTATGTTGCGTTGCTTTATGGTCTGACGGAAGCGCTCCTCTGGAGAGTAAAGTCTGCCCCCCTGTTTACTACTACAGGGGCAAGTTCTGCATGTAGTCAGCAGGAGGGGTCAATAATAATTTACAGCGACAGCGAGCTGGTAATCAATCAGGTAACCGGCCGTTTTCAGGTGAAAAATGAGGACATCAAACGCCTTCACCTCCTGGCAAAGCATCTGCTCTCCGGATTTGAAAAGGTCTCGTTTGAAAAACTGAGCCACGACGAGAATAAGACCGCTGATTCTCTTGCCAATAAAGCTCTGGATAATGCCTCTTAATTTTTTGTAACGGATGTATATTTATGGTTGTTATTCCTGTGGATAGTAAACAGGAATCCATACTCCTAATTACTGGATTCCCGCTTAATACATGCGGGAATGGCAGTGTAATTATTACGTTCTGTATTAGTCTTTCATTGCGGGAGTGAAGTAGCTGCGGCGACCGGGTACCGGCCGCTGAGGAAAGTCCGGGCTTCAATCGGGCCGAGACTGGGTAACACCCAGGCTCCGCAAGGAGATGGAAAGTGCCACAGAAAGGATACCGCCCTCCCTACACTAAAGTTTCGGCGGGCTTGCCCGTCGTAGCCTTGGCGAAGGCGGGTAAGGGTGCAATGGCGAGGTAAGAGCTCACCGGAAAGACCGCAAGGTCTTTTGTCTGGAAAACTCCTCTCTGAAGCAAGGTCAAGTAAGGGAGTATGGATGCCCGTTCCGTTAATCTCCCGGGTGGACTGCTTGACCCCGGCCGAAAGGCCGGGGCTTAGAGAAATGGCTACCTAAACAGAACCCGGCTTAACGCTCCCGCAATGAAAACTTGTTGAGCAACCCCCAAGATGCTGCACACACCGGTCCTAACCGCAAAGGTCTTAGAGTTCCTTCAACCGGAAAGAGGCGGAGTCTTTGTTGACGCCACTACCGGCACCGGCGGACACAGTTTAGCCCTTTTGGAACGTGTCAGCGGAAAGATAAGACTTATTTCCCTGGACCAGGATTCCCAGTCTCTGGAGAAGGCGCGGCAGCGGATGGCGCTTTTTCGGGAAAAGGTCACCTTTTTGAAAGGCAACTTCCGGAATCTGAAGGATATCCTGGCAGAAATCGGCGTGGAAAAGGTTGACGGAGTGGTATACGACCTGGGTCTTTCCAGTTACCTTTTGACGGAAAGCGGCCGGGGTTTTTCTTTTCAGAGGGATGAGCCGCTCTGTATGCGCTATGACCCGGCGGAAGGTCAGTCGGTTCAAAAATTGTTGCGGAACTTATCCGCCGACCCGCTGGCTGATATTCTGTACCGCTACGGAGAGATTCGCGAAAGCCGGGTGCTGGCACGCCGGATTAAAGAGGAAGAGAAGAAGCATGTTATCAGTACCACCGGAGAATTAGCCGGGATTGTCCGTAAGGTTTTACGAAGGAAGGGCAGGACGGACCCGGCAACCCGGGTCTTTCAGGCGCTCCGGATCGCGGCCAACAATGAATTGGGCAACTTAGCGTTATCCCTGCCCCAGGCGGTTAATATTTTGAAACCAGGCGGGAGGTTAGTGGTTGTTTCGTATCATTCCCTGGAAGACCGCATCGTGAAAAACTTTTTACGGACAAATCCCTACCTGAAAGTTATTACTAAAAAGGTGGTTAAACCGGACCGGCCAGAAATCCTGGATAACCCGGCCAGCCGGAGCGCCCGTCTGCGCGCCGCAGAAAAGATATAATTAAGGGGGAATCCCCCTCAATTCCCCTTTTGCAAAGGCGGGTGCACTTGCCATAGGATTGGCAAGGGGGAAGAAGGGGGATTAGAAGAGAGGGGTGAAGGAGACAAAATGTCTACCCGACGGAAGAAGCCGGAACTTACCTTCGGGTATTATACCATCTTTATTTTGATGGGCATCTTCTTTTATGTCTGGCAGCAGGGTTTCGTCGTCAATTTAGGGTATCAGATTCACAGTACCGAGGAGCAGTATAAAGAACTCCTGATGGAAAATCAGCAGTTACATACCCGGATAGTAGCACTGCAGAATGTGTCCGCAATAAGGCAGAGGCTGCGGGAATTCCGGTTACCTTTGATAGAGCCAAAAGAGTGGAACATCTATTATTTATACATCCGGGACCCCTACCTTGATGGTAGGGAACCCGTCAAATAATACAAACTTATGGTAAAACCGAAGAACAGGCTGGATCTGGTCCGGCTAAATTTTCTTGTCTGCTTCGGGCTCCTCTTTTTAAGACTGGCAACGCTGCAAATAAAAGATGCGCCGGAATTGAAGCGCCGGGCAAGGGCGGAACACTTTAGGACCATTTTACTTCCGGCATCCCGGGGTACAATTTACGACCGCAGCGGAAAGCCGCTGGCTGTTTCAGTCAAATATTACGCTCTTTACGCCGAACCCAAATATTTAAAAGAGCCTCCCGCATCCGTGGCGGAAAGGTTAGCGCCGATTCTTGACGAATCTCCGGTTCAGTTAACCGCGGTTCTTTCTTCGGGTAAAGGGTTTGTCTGGCTGAAGCGGCGTCTGGATTATGATGATTACGTGACGGTTCGGGATTTGAAGATAGAGGGTATCGGATTTCAGGAGACCTACTGCCGTTTTTATCCCGAGGGTGAATTTGCCAGTCATATTACAGGTGTAGTGAATATAGACGGGAAAGGGTTAGAGGGGATTGAAAAAGAATATAACCATCTTCTGGTGGGTAAAGACGGAAAGACCAATATTCTCAGGGACGGCCGGGGGAGGTCAATCCCTTCTTATAATAAGGGTGATGCACCCCAGCCGGGTCAGGACGTCTATCTGACGATTGACCGGCGCGTACAACGTGTTCTGGAAGAAGAGATTGAGCGGGTTTTTGAGGCATATTCACCGCGGGGAGTCGTGGGAATCGTTCTGGACGCCAATAACGGTGAAATATTAGCCCTGGCTAACCGGCCCACGTATGACCCCAACCAGCCTAATCTTTATCCGATAGATTTCCGAAGAAACCGGGCTATCACCGACCTCTTTGAGCCGGGTTCGGTATTTAAAATAATTACCGCGGCCGCGGGTCTGGAAGAGAACCTGGTTCGGCCCGAGGACCTAATCTTCTGCGAGGCAGGGAAGTTTTTTGTCCGGGGGCACGTTTTACACGATGCCCATCCCTACGGTACCATTTCTTTCCGGGAGGTAATCGTCAAGAGCAGTAACATCGGTACCGTAAAGGTAGGACTGAGGTTAGGCGAAAAGAAAATGTATAAATATGCCGAGGTTTTTGGTTTCGGCAAAGAGACCGGCATTGACCTGCCGGGTGAGATTTCCGGAATCTTGAGGCCCCTTGCCAGGTGGTCCGGATATTCAATTACCGCTATTCCCATCGGTCAGGAGGTGGGTGCCACCGCACTCCAATGTTCCGTAGCCCTGGCGGCCATCGTTAATGGGGGCAAGTATTACCGGCCGTATCTCTTGTTATATCCGCAGACGCAAAAACCTCCAGCCAGAGAGGTCATTTCAAAAAAGACAACCGGGACTTTGAGCGAGATTCTTAGCGAGGTTACCACGGAAGAAGGAACCGCGCGTTGGGCTGACATCCCGGGCTATTTTGTGGGCGGCAAAACCGGAACCGCCCAAAAAGTGGTGGGCGGACATTATTCCCACAACAAGTTTTTTGCTTCCTTCGCGGGTTTTATAAAGACCACGCACCGGAACCTGATTATCTTCGTTATGGCGGATGAACCCAAAGGTTCCTATTACGGCGGTGTGGTGGCCGGACCGGCCTTTAACCGGATTGGGCAGAGAACCCTTCTGGTTCTGGATATCCCGCCGGACCGCGAAGTAGTAACCGAATTACAGCAAAACAATTCTGTTGATACCGGACCGAATAAAGAAACCTTAACCAATTAAGGATGTTACAGAAATTATGAAATTGCGAGACCTGATTGATGGTTTGTCCGTGAAGAAAGTCACCGGCTCGGAAAACCCGGACATTACCGGAATTACGGCTGACAGCCGGAAGGTTCGGCCCGGGTACCTCTACGTCGCGGTCGTGGGAGAAAAAGAGGACGGGCACCGGTACCTTTCCGATGCTTTGGAGCGCGGGGCTAAGGCTCTGGTAATCCGGAACGAATTTGAACCGGCTGGCCGGGCCGTAGTAATTTCAGTAACTGACACCCGAACGTATCTGCCGGAATTAGCAAACCGTTTTTACCGGCAGCCCGGTCAGAAGTTACGGGTGGTCGGCGTCACCGGTACGAACGGCAAGACCACCGTCACTTATCTTATCGAGAAGGTGGTTGCTTCGGCCGGCAAGACCTCAGGCGTAATCGGTACCGTGAACTATCGGGTGGCAGACCGTCAGGTGCCGGCGCTCAATACCACACCGGGGACCCTGGACATTCAGGAGATATTTGCCCAGATGGTGGATGCCAAATGCCGGTATGCGGTAATGGAGGTCTCTTCGCATGGGCTGGCGCAGGGCCGGGTGAGCGGGATTCCTTTTGACGTCGGTATCTTCACCAACGCCACTCCCCATGAACACCTTGACTATCACCGTACCTTCCGTAACTATCTCTCGGCAAAAGCCAGCCTTTTTTCAAAATACCTGGCAGAAAGTAACAAAGAGAATCGCATCGCGGTCATTAACCGGGATGATTCCTCAAGCCGGTACTTTTATCGTTCCGTTCCCAGAGGCGTAAAACTCTTGACCTTCGGTTTCCGTTTTCCCTCAATGGTGCGGGGATTCAGACTTATTTCTAAGGAAAAAGGTGTTTCTTTCCAGGCGCGTACGCCAATGGGGAATGTGGACATTGCGGTGAACCTTCCCGGTCAGCACAACGCTTACAATGCCCTGGCCGCGTTAGCCTTTGGAGTCGGTGAAGGTTTCCCTTTAGAGACCATCCGGCAGGGCATTGCCGATTTAAAGGTGGTACCGGGTCGTTTTGAAGAGGTTGAGAATGGATTAGGCTTTCGGGTCATCGTTGATTACGCCCATACCGATATCGGCCTGAAAAATCTTCTCTTAACCGCGCTCGGTGTTCGTGAGGCTTCGGGTGACCGCAGCCGCCGGATTCTTCTCATCTTTGGGTGCGGCGGAGACCGGGATAAGAGTAAACGTTCCAAGATGGGTCTGCTCGCGGTAACTTACGCGGACTACCTTGTGCTTACTTCCGATAACCCGCGTACCGAAGACCCGATGGCCATCATCAAAGATATTCAGGCCGGGATATCTCCGAATCTGGAAAAGAAGTACGAAGTGATTCCGAACCGGCTGGAAGCGATTCAGCGAATCATTTCTCTGGCTAAAAAAGGCGACATCGTACTAATTGCCGGCAAGGGTCACGAAACTTACCAGATTCTTAAGGATACGATTATTCCTTTTGACGACCGGCTGGTCGCCAGAAAATTTCTCTCGCAATGAAAATTATAATCGCCCCGGATTCCTTTAAGGGCAGTCTCTCCGCAATTACCGCCGCAAAAATTATCAAGAAAGGTTTTCTTCGTTCTTTCCCCCGCGCAAAATATTCTCTTCTGCCGATTTCCGACGGTGGGGAAGGACTGGTTGATGTTCTGCTCTCCGGAATAGGCGGCAAAAGATTATCCGGTAATGTTTCCGACCCTTTGGGCAGACCAATGAAAGCATCTTACGGAGTTCTGCCGGATGGAAAGACCGCAGTTCTGGAGATGGCGTCAGCCAGTGGTTTAACCCTTTTAAAACCGGAAGAACGTAATCCCCTGAAGGCTTCTACTTATGGCACCGGTCAATTGATTGCGGACGCACTCAAACGCAATGTTAAGCGGTTAATTATCGGAATCGGCGGAAGTGCCACGTCTGACGGCGGAACAGGCATGGCCAGGGCGTTAGGTATAAAGTTTTTGGACCGGAAAGGGAAAGAGATTCCTGACGGTGGCGGAGGATTAAAGAGGTTAGCCAGGATTGACGTTTCCGGTTTAGAGCCGGCCATAAAAAAGGTGGAAATACTGGTGGCGGCTGATGTGAATAATCTCCTTTTAGGCAAGGAGGGCGCGGCCTGTGTCTACGGACCACAGAAAGGTGCGGATCCGGAACAGGTAAAGGTTTTAGAAGCGGGACTGAGCAATCTTGCCCGGGTTATCGCCAAAGATTTAGGCAAAGAGATTTCATCTCTTCCGGCAGGTGGCGCCGCCGGAGGTCTTGGGGCCGGGCTTTACGCTTTTTTGGGTGCCAGGATAAAGAGAGGTATTGAACTTGTTCTGGACCTGGTGGAATTTCCGGAAAAAGTTAAGGCCGCAGACTTGATTATTACCGGTGAGGGCAGGATTGACTTTCAGGTAAAGTTTGGCAAAGCGCTCCTGGGTGTAGCGAAGGCAGGCAAAAATCTTAATATTCCGGTGGTTGCTTTCTGCGGCTCCCGCACGCCGGAAGCAGAGGAACTCCGGAGATACGGAATTACTGCCATCTTCCCGATTCTACCTGGTCCTTGCACCTTAAAAGAGGCGATGGATAAAGCGGAAGAGTTCTTACTTGCCGCCAGCGCCGAAGTCGCCTCCCTCCTCAAAACAATTTGTCATTCTGAGCGTTAGCGAAGAATCCGACGTAGTATGTCGTTCTGAGTGAAACGAAGAATCTAATGAAGGTGGGGGGTATGGAACCGATAACCCTTAAAGAAGCTTTAGCCTGGACCAGCGGAACCCTGCGTCAGGGAAAAGAAGAGTGTATTATCAAATCCTTCTCCACTGATACGCGGAATATCCGTCCGGGAGACTTTTTCATCCCGATTTCCGGTTCCATATTTGACGGACACAAATTCATTTTTGACGCGGCCCGGAAAGGCGCCCGCGGTTCCTTCTACTCTACTGGTTATTTTTCTCCGGCAAAGGTTCCTCCCCCCCACCTTAATCCTCCTCCTCGAGGGGGGAGGTGCGGAGGGGGTGATTTCATCTTAATAGAAGTTAAAGATACCCGGCAAGCCCTTTTGGCCATTGCCAAGAACTATCGCCGGAAGTTCCGGATTCCGGTAATCTGCCTCACCGGAAGCTGCGGTAAGACCACCACCAAAGAGTTAATAACCCACATCTTAAAAGATTCCTATAAGGTACTGGCTAACCCCGGGAATTTCAATAACGAGATTGGACTGCCCCTTTCCCTCTTAAGCATAACCAAAAGACACGATGTGGCGGTTTTAGAATTAGGCATGAACCATCCGGGCGAGATTGCCGCTTTGAGTGAAGCGGCTCAACCCCAATACGGAATGATTACCAATATCGGTTCCGCCCACCTGGGTTTCTTCCGCAGTCGTGAGGAAATTGCTCATGCCAAGGCAGAACTGTTAGCGTATCTCGCTTCCGTAAAAGACGCTACGGCGTTCCTTCCGGCAGATGATACCTTCTTCCCTTTTCTTTCTTCTTTTCCGGTTGCCCGAAAGATTACCTTTGGTTTCAAAACGACCGCGGATTATTTTCTGAGAGAGGTTAAGGGGGGTGCGACACCCCCTAAGTTTGATTCAAAGGGTGCCTCGTTTATCCTGCATCGCAAAAAAGGAGAGCCTCTTTCCATCAAAGTTCCCCTTTTCAGTTCCTGCAACCTTAAGAACGTCCTGGCGGCAATAGCCCTTACCCTGGAGTTCGGGGTCAAGGAAGACGTTTTGGTAAAGAGGTTGAAGAGTTTTAAAAGCCTTCCGCACCGGTTTGAACTTAAAAAAAAGGCCGGGGTCTATTTTGTTGACGATACCTACAATGCCAACCCGACCTCGTTTCGCCTGGCGCTTTCTGATTTTTACCGGCTGGCCGGAGAGAACAAAAAGATAGTGGTAGCGGGTTCTATGGCAGAATTGGGCCGGTTTTCCACCATAAGCCACCTAAGTTTAGGCAAATTTCTTGCCCGGCTCAGACCGGATTTTCTCCTTTTGATTGGTCCGGAGAAACGAGCAGTCTGTGCCGGTGCTATGCAGGCCGGTTTTCCGTACCGCCGGCTCCGGTTTGCCAGGGACAACCAGACCGCCGCCGGAATTATCCGGAAACATCTAAGTCCCGGCACCTTTGTTTTCCTGAAAGGCTCCCGCTTCCTGAAGATGGAGGATATTTTAACCTTCCTTAATGTGATATAATAAAGTTGGAGGTGATAGATATGGGAAAGGTAATGGTTGAAATCGACACAAAACAAGTAGAATCGGTTATAGAACAACTTGATGTCGCTGAGAAACTTAAACTTCTTAAACGCTTGGAAAGAGAAACAAGAAGGGAAAGATGGACGGAACTTGTTTCCGGAATTAGAAAAAGATATAAAGAAGGGACCCCGATTTTTGATGAAGAAATTACCCGCATATGTGAGGAAGTGAGACAAGAAAGATATGAGAGAAATACCAAAGGTAGTAATTGATACCAATATATTTTATTATTACGGGTGACAAGGATTTGCTCGTTCTTTCTCCTTTTCGTAAAATTCCCCTCCTAACTCCTGTCCAATTCTTAAAACTTCTTTAACACGGGTAAATACTCAGTGAACACCGTTAGCAAGGTAGGGGCTTGATTCATCAAGCCCGCTTATTCGGGTCGGATGAATCCGACCCCTACATTTTTCGCCTAACATAACGTACTTCACTGAATATTTACTAAAATTCCGACATAAGGAATAGCCTCCGGAGATCCGCTTTATTCTTAAGATTTCCAGGTATAACCCCCTGTTTTGTCAGCCTCTTGACACCGTTTTTGCTTTTATGTTAAAATCATAACCAGTATAAAATATTGACAATTTATGAATAGGCAAATTTTGAGCAAAGACATAGTAAAACAACTTATTTCTAAACTACGCCAGGAAAGACATCTTCTGGAAACCCACCTTCTTAACGCCAGA
>JAZDPL010000064.1:0-12104 GCA_043797665.1 Candidatus Omnitrophota bacterium | reverse complement strand
CGGATTTATCTTCCGGCAATTCCGAAAAGAACCCCGGAAGTTTTAGAGCAGGAAAAACCGGATATTGAAAAAGAGAAGGAGATTAAACCTGCTTCTGTTTTTTCAGGCACAGTACTTGTTGTGGATGATGAACCGACGGTTTTGAATATGGTTGCCAGTCTGGTTAAACACCTGGGTTTTAATGTATTGACAGCAAGCGACGGGGTAGAAGCATTGAAGATATATAGAGCGCAGGCAAATACCGTTACCTGTGTCCTGCTTGACGTGATAATGCCGAGAATGGACGGTATAACTACCCTGAAAAAATTGAAAGAGCTAAATCCGGATGTTAAGGTGATACTTACCAGCGGTTACAGTCCGGAAGATATAAAAGAACGATTTTCATCTAAGGAACTGGAACCGGTATTTTTGCGAAAGCCCTACGGGTTAGCAAAACTCTCTGAAGCGTTTAAAAAAACATTAGACAACTAACCCCTACCCCATCATTCAGCCGCAATTGATTTTGACTTCTTTTCCACAAAAAGATATAATTTAAAGTTCTTTGAAAAGATGAAAGTTTACAGCTTTTTTTCTTAAAGTAGGGTTCCCTACTTAACCGCTAAGTAAGGGAAAGGCTGTAATCCTCCTGTGTTAAAGCACAGTAAGGGGTTACGGTTTTTTTATCGGATTAACTTAGCGGTTACCGGTAGGGGGATTTGTAGCCCCTTTTTTATTGGAGGAAAGGTCAGCCACGGTAAATATTAACCTATAGGAAACTACGATGAAAATTGATGGGATAAAGTTGGCGAACTATTTGATTGAGAATGGGGTAGTAAAAAATGAAGGAAGTACATTAGATTTTACCAACAGAAAAGATTCAGGTACAGATGTCTATTATGGTTTGGGTGATTTCAGATTTCATTATAAAAGTATAGAGTTTAGGTGTTTTTTTGATAATGACTATTTTGTATTAACCAGTTTCGTAAGAGAAGAAGATGTCCCTATGGTTATTGAAGGCTTCAATTCCCTTAATAAAATATTTGAAGATATTGGCATAAAGGTAACACAGTGAGATTTCCATTTTCAAAATAATGTGGGGCCATCAGGATTACTTCCTTTCAAATCTATTGATAATCAACAAATTTCGGTAGAAATAGAGGCGTGAAAAAGTGTGACAGGTGTGTGACAGAAACCGGTAAAATTGGGGAAAGGATGAGATTGCCATGCGCAATGACTGGATTCCCGCTTACTACACGCGGGAATGACAATGAAAGGGAATTCTGGGGATTAGCTCAAGAAAAAACCTCCGATTAAAATTGAATTTTAAGGATTAGCAATCCGCCGCACTAAACCAGTTTTTGTGTTGGTAGAGAGAATGGTTACTGGAGACCGACACTATGTGGTAATTTATTGATTCTGGCTCCACCCATTCCTGAATTACTCCGAATCCAATCTCCAGATTTAGCCGTATTGCCAGAAGATTTTAATTGACTTTTTATTCTTACTATCTTACTTAGTTCAGGTGAATTTCTGTTCACTACTGTTCGCTTAAATTCTTTAGGATTAAGGCTTATTCCGCCACCAATAGAATCAATTTCTTGTGATTGAATATTATCCATACTGTTCAATTCATTTATCTTTGATTTATAAACGTTAATCAAAGATTCCTGATTTGCCGACAAGTTGTTATAGTTATTAATTAGGTTGTTACACTGGTCTATATCGCTCGAATTAGAGCTGTCAAGTATTTCTTTTTTTCCCTCAATTTCTTTTTTCATTAACTCCAATTTTTCATTATTCGAATCGATAAGACCTTCATAATAATCAACTTCGGATTTAATCTCCTTATATTTCGGTGGATATAGTTCGGTGGTATCAATTTGAGAGAAATAATTCTTGGCTATTTCAAGGAATTCTTCATTTGAAGTAGATGGAGGATATTTATCAAGTAGATAAGAAATGTAATAAGTTTTTGTATAATCTCTGACGTTTTGACTGGATATATGTAAGTCTTCAGAATATGGTCCTGCAGTAATAACCAGCATTCTCTTTGTTTTTTCGGGAGTAGAAAAGGCAGGTATTTTAACCGAAAGCAAATCATCCAATTCAATTCTTTCTCCCATATTCATTTCTCTCAGCCAGTTGATAAGAGCCATAATACGTCCTACGGTACTTAGTTCTTTATAAGTATTTTCTGCTTTTTCATACTGAATAAAATTTGTATTCAGATGGTCAATTGTTTCTCTAACTGCTTTAGCTACTTTTATTTTAACATCCAGTCGTTCGGCATCTGCGAGAAACTGATATGTTAGAACAGTACCTATTGAACCATCAGTCACGGTACCAATATTATCAGGATAAAACCAAAAACGTATCCGACTATGTCCTTCAACAGAATCTTCTAAGAATTCTCTTTCATTTTCTGTTAAAAAGCCAGGAACATCTTTTGTAATTTTAGATTTTACGAGTTCATGTGTGTTGGGATCAATGCCTGTGCATAGCGTTTTAAATAATTTGTCTGCTTCTAAAACTACATAGCCGACATGAGTATTTTCAAGATGCCCTCCAAAATTTACTTTGGCATATCTGTTATCCTCATGTTTATCAAGACTTATATAAGGGGAGTTATATCCATAGTGAAATACTGATCTATATACCACTGCAATATCTGAAATAGAAACAGGTTTATCGGCAATGGTCTGATTTGAAGCTTTTCTGCCATAGAAAAACAAATTATTATTTTTGTCAACTTCTACGGCTTCCAAAATAACACCAGATTCGAGAAATTCTTCGATGCTGTCTAAATCTATAGATTTACGTTTTGGCGACAGATTAATGTCGTTTATGGCATAAGTAATGGGAATTGTGTTTAGGCTTATTTCTGTGGTTGCATAATCGTTAGTGAACACGTACACTTCTATATTTTTAATCGACATACCTTCAGTATTCATAACATCCTGAATGGGAAGTCTTATAACTGAGCGGTATTTTTTAAAACTACCTTTAGGATCAGTTCCTTTCAGGAATACTCTAATTAGGTTTGCATTATAATACAGCTGAAAATGCCCTTCCCTAAATAAGTCTACCCAGGCTGGTTGTTCGGAACCGATTGGATAATGTGCAAGAATATTTACAAGTGGAGGAGTGGCAATTTTAAAGGTGGATAGTAACTTGTCATGACACAATATTGAATATGGCTCCAGGTATTGCTGTACAAGGTTTTTAAAAGCATTGTTGTTACTTGCAATTTTCTGAATAACATTACCAACTGTTTCACCCGAATGGGTGAATGTTGATCTATCAATAAGTCCACCATATGGGATTATTACCCAATTACCTGGTGTTGGTTTCGTAAGAGTGGTATTTCCCATCAGGGTATCGTTAGATTGTGCGTGGATTAAAGTAGTTACAAGCAAAAATAAAACAATGATATTTAGGCGTAGAGGAATTTTATTCATCATATGTCCTACTGAATATTACGTATCAATTTCGTTGTTCTTCTTCCGTTTGGGTCTTCGACCGACGCTGCCAGACATGGTCGTCCACTACGACCTGTTCGCCGATGTATTCGAGCGATTCCTTCCAGTACTTATTAGACTCCAGCGGTTCTTCGTCGAGCTGCCAATACTGCGTCATCCGGCGCTCCCGGATGTGCGGGGCCTTGCCCTTGTCCAGCAGGTATTGTTCGAGTGCTTCCGGCGAAATCTGCGCGGCCGGCCGGAAGGCGTCGGAAACGACGTACCGCAGGAGCGATTCAAAGAGCGCGCAGGTTTCCGGCACGTTCCGGCTCAGGCCGGTGAAGTTCAGACCGGTCAGGAGCAGACGGCCGCTACCGACACGAATTTCGAAGAGATAGGCGAACTTGCGCAGGGTGTAGAACGGCTGCAGTTCGCTCAGACCGTAGGAATAGACGTCGAACCGGTCGCGCGTGGCCTTGTCAACTCCCTGGATGAGCGGTTCGACCGCCACGGGAAAGTCATCGAGGTTGATCTTGTCGCAATCGTCCACCAGTTCGTAAAACTGCATGTCCAGAAAGCCGTCATGCGGGAAACCGTCCATGGCATGGCTTGGACGCAGGAATGCCCCGCAGTTGTGTCCGCGGTCCCAGATGACTGTCTTGAAGCGGTCCCAGGTGGCGGGAAGATAATACGCCTCCCGCGGAGCATTACGGTCCCTCCGATCACGGGTCTCCGGGACGCGATAGAGCATCAGGATGTCTCCTCCCCGCGCGAGATGGCGGATTACCGGGTCGGAAAAGCGGTCAATAATCATCAGCCGCTCGGGATTCTCCGGCGTTCCTTTCGACTCAATCTGCGGATACCGTGAGCGCAGGTTCACTTCATCGAGCGCCACGGTGGCCGCCATAGGGACGATGGCCTCCGGCCGATTCGGATAGAGCCACAGGTTGTAACTATTTTTGATGTACTTGGCACCGGTCATTCCCGTGAGCCGACAAGTCAGCTCCAGCGCCTCGGGTTTCTCCGCTGTCGGCAGGTGCAATGTAATGCGGCAAACCTCGCGCCTGCCACATTCGTCCAAACTGATTTTGCCCAGTTTGCCCGCGATCCGGACAGTCGAGCCCACCTTGCTCTTGAGCTCAAAGGAGAACTCCGCCATGCCTTTGACCTCAGCGGAAAAATGTGACAAGACAATCGGGACCACGACCTTCTCTTCCTCAAAAAAGGTGCGCCGTGGCAAGTCTGCCAGGAGGACCGTATCACCGTTGAACTGCAGAAACCTGTCTTGGTCAATCCCCTGGGGATCATCAAAGCAGTCCACCAATCCGTTGCTATTCTCGTAACGATCCGTGTCGGAGAACTGCAGGAAGTGGAATCCGCTCAGGATGCGGCTGCGGCGGGCTCCTTCGATGCCGAGTTTCCAGCCGATGAACTGGAAGTGCCGACTGGCCTCGTACATCAGCGGATAGTCCTTTTCGAGGCCTTTGAGCGCGACAAGCTTCTTCAACTCACCGAGCCACCAGGGTTTCCCGACACCGGCGCGCTCGAATTTCCCGTCAAGCACCTCCAGATCGCGCAGCGCCACATAGTGACAAATTTCGTGTGCGACCACCGGACGCGGAACAGGAATGGTCCGTGTCAGCCGATAGGCGGTCCGTTCCTCGCAGTCCTGGTCAACCAGCGGCAGGTCCGTGCAGGAGCCGTAGACCAACCAGTTCAGGGTGTTCTCGAACATGTCGTAATCTTTGCCGAAGGGGTAGAAGTAACCCATGAACTGGACATCAAAGTCCACCGCCTTGCGGTCGAATTCCCCGCGCGAGCAGGTATCAATGAAAAGGCGAGTGGGGTCGAGTTCTTTAGTCAGGTCATAGAAGTGCGTGCAACGGGGATTCTTGCCGGGATGGTCGATTTCGTTTCCCATGCAGTAGACCATCAGCGACGGATGGTTACGCAATTTCAGGACCATCTCGCGCCACTCCGTCTCGTTCAACAGGTCTCCTTCGAACTCCATTGACTTGCGCTCTTTTTGATACTTGCCGTAGTACTTGCGCATCTCGATGTGAATCAGGATGCCCAGTTCGTCGGCTACCTGGAAGCATTCCTCCGGTGGAATGACTGAGTGGAAACGGACAAAGTTGAATCCGTACGCCTTGGCCATGCGGATATTCTTGGCGTAGTACTCCTTTAATGGCATCCCTTCCAGGTTCGGGTGGTCGTGCGCCTCACGTCCCCGGATGTAGCCACGAACGAAGAAGCGTTCATTGTTCAGAAAAAGACCGTCGGCGGTTGCCTCGATCTTGCGCATGCCGAAGCGCTGGCGGATTGCGAACTCCCTCCCAGGAACTTCCAGGGTAAGATCGAGGGTGTAGAGGTACGGCGTATTGACGTTCCACGGCTTGAAATTCGGGACCTGGGCCTTAAACCGGACAGGTGCACCACTATAGACTGTCGCGTTGCCATGGAAGACCGCCTCGTCTCCGTCCAGAACCCGCCACTTAACCCAGGTGCACCCGGATGGCGGGGTGAATGTAACGGTGATGCATGAATGGTCGTACTCCGGACGAACAAACAGGTCTGTGACCGGATTATCCATCCTGTCTCCCTCCGATTTTGCGCGCACCGGGATGATAAACATCCATAGTTTTGAGTGTTATGGATTCGCCTTCATAACCTCCTGGAGGTTATGATTTTTCGGACCACCCTCCAGTAGCGAAGTATAACTCCCGTCCCGTCAACGGCCTTCTTTCCAGGGTCGCTCTACGCTTTAATTTTAGCACATCGGTGTTTCTTATTAGACATAAAAACAGCCGTATCTTTATCAATGACGACGAGTCCGGACTACACCGGGATTTTTTAGCATGGTTAGAAAAGCTGGCACCCTATTCAAAGACCGCGTATAACCACAACCAAACCGGAGAGGATAACGGAGACGCCCATCTGAAAAGAACTGTGATGGGTAGAGAAGTGATGGTAGCAATAACCGACGGTAGAATGGATTTTGGTCCCTGGGAACAGATATTCTACGGTGAGTTTGACGGCTGCCGTCCGAAGAGAGTCATGGTAAAAGTCCTCGGAGAATAACCCGGGTATATTCATTTCCAGGTTCTAAGTCAAAATTATTGCGACTGGATGGTGGGGTAGGTTCCTTTGAGCGGAATACGCAATAATATATAATACCCAAATAATCACTTCTGGATGGGTCTATATATTAAACCGGGTGAAGTGAACCCTTATCCTTGGACTGGGGTGACCCCGCTATTTCACTTGTTTTTTATTTTTTGCTTCCTTTTTTGCTTTTGTTTGTTTTGATTTCTTATTTATATCCTTTTTACCTTTATCTCCCATGTTTTCTTCACCTCCTTTTCGGAAAAATTAAAACTATGCCCTGGATTCCAGCTTAACGGTCTGACACCAAATTCCGGTTATTTTTATTTGCCTGCTTTTTTCGCTTTTTTCTCAAGCCGTTTCTCTTTTAGCGTTTTTGCTGCTTTCTTTTTTACATCTTTTTTAGCATCATGACTTTTGCCCATATCTTTCCTCCTTTTGTTTTACCGGTTATGTGCTCATTAAATTACTTTTCTAAATGTTATCACTCCGTCAGAATTTAGTCAAGGGATATGGGAACCCGCGCCAAAACACACGACGATTGTTTGACGCGTAACAACCCTTGCGGTATAATTTTCATAGTTCTCAGGGGGGGTGGTCCAAAAATTACCCTTTGAATTGTAAAGGAATTTATGATTTTAATTGATAATGTGATTGTCAGCGATGAGGTCATCAAGGAATATTTTTGTTGTCGCCTTAAGGATTGTCATGGTCTCTGTTGCGTCAGCGGCAAGAGCGGTGCGGATCTGACCACTCCGGAAGGTGGGGTTTACGAAGAGAATTATCAGGAAATAATCAATTTCCTGAGCCGGCAAGGCGTAGAGATGATTGAAGACCGGGGCGTATATGAACGGTCAGGAAGCAGTTTTTTTACAACCCCTCTTCTGGACACCGGCGACTGCGCCTACGTTGTTACAGAAGACGGCACTGTCTTCTGTGGTTTAGAGCGCGCCGGAAAAAGAAACGGTTCCCAATTACATAAGCCCATTTCCTGTCAGTTATACCCGGTAAGGGTTGTAGAACGGCCGCCCTATGAAATTCTGCATTTTGACCACCGGGACGTTTGCCGCAACGCCCGGGTTTACGGTCGCGAGAAGAATATCCGACTCTACCAGTTTGTCAGGGAGGGATTGGTCGGACGCTTCGGCCGTTTCGGGGACGAATTTTACCGGCGCCTGTCGGAATTAGCTGAAGACCGGAATAAACGCGACACTTAAAAAACTTCTGTCAACGACGAGATTTCAAGAAAAACCTAATCCCGGCATTCAAACGGCGTCCATTTTCCCCAGGACTTGAATGAAGACTTCGACCAGGTGAGGGTCGAACTGGGTTCCGGCGTTGTTTTTTAACTCCTGAAGGGCTTGTTCTTTGGGGAGGGCTTTACGGTAAGGCCGGTCGCTGGTCATGGCGTCGTAACTATCGACGATAATTAGTATTTTGCTGGCCAGGGGAATATCTTCATGGGATAGTTTATGGTAGCCTTTTCCGTCTATTCTTTCGTGGTGACTCAGGATAATTGAGGCTTCCGTATCCAAGAAAGAAAGCGGCTTGAGAATATTTTCTCCTAAGGCGGGGTGCTTCTTGATGGTATCAAACTCTTCTTCGGTGAGTTTGTCTTTCTTGCCTAAAATCTGGTCGGAGATGGCAATCTTACCTATGTCATGGAGGATGCCTGCGTTCCTGATAACCTCTTTTTCCTTTTCGGAAAGACCAAGTCCTTCGGCGATGGCCAGGGCGTATTTTACCACCCGGGCGGAATGACCCCTGGTATAGAGGTCTTTGGCTTCGATGGCTAAGGCTAAGGACTTTACGGCGGAAAGGTAGCCTTCCTTAATTTGTTCTTTGGCAATTTCCAGGTTCACTCTTGTTTCTTTGAGGGTTTCGGTAGTGGCATTTTCTTTATACCAGATTATTCCTATTATAGCCACCATTAAGGGAAAGAAAACGCGGGTAATAACCAAAGAGAGATAGTCGGGATTAAAATGTGCCTGGTAGGTGTAGCCGATAATTAAGAAAGTGAAGATTATCGGAATGGTTGTCTTATAATTCATTCTTTTCATTGGCAGAATAAAGAGATATATTCCTGAAGTTCTTTCTCGTCTTGCGGAGTGATTTTGACAAGATAGACCCCGGTGTCATAGATATTTTTTGTTTCGGATGGTTCTGTCCAGGCCGCCTTTACCAAGACGACAATGGGCCGGTCTTCCTTGGTGGTGGGCAAGACTAACTTTATCCTCAAGACGGTACCTTTTGGAAAATACTCAGGCAGGTCAAGAGAAAGGCCGCCTTTGCTGAGGTTTTTGGCCACCGCTTTTTTCTCTAGAGGAACCTCCTTTTCATTGACTACTTCGTAACCCACCAACAAGGAGGTGTTGATCCGACAGAATCTCCTTTTTTCCTTTGGGTCAAGAGGTCCTGGATGAGTTTTTCTACGTATAAATTTCAGCTTCATTTTTCTGGCTGCTTGACATTGCCAAATGTATATCTTCAGAATTCAGTGGAAACAATCGCCTGGTTTCCAGTTTGCGGTTTTATACCAACCAAGGTCGTTTGTGTAGGTAAAGTTTCTTCTTTCAAGATTGTACTTCTTTTTGCGTTCCAGGGTCAACACAGGTAGTTTATCGGCGTGACCTGGACATTGTAAAAATTTTCTTTTCTTTTTAATCCTTCAAAAATAAGGTGGTAAATGTCCCACCTTAGTGGAAGAACACCGACTCCGGGAGAGGTGTTTGCGTAGGTGACAAAGATTATTTCACGGAGTTTGCTGCTGCGGCTGATGAACGTTCCCCTTCTGCGTACCGGGTTAAGACCGCCCTCTCTTTTGAGTTCCTGGAAGACCCTTCTGGCGGTGATTTGGCTTACCCGGTAATGGTCGCATATACGCCTTTTATGGAATAAAATGCTTTTCCGACCGGGAATTCTCCGTTTTCCAGTTTAGTGTTCAGGTCTTCCAGGATTTTCTGCCATCTGTATCCGGTGTATTTTTTATTCATAAGCGCCGTATTCCCTTATGGTATCAAACATGGCGATGACGTTTTCTACCGGCGTCTCCGGCAGAAGGTAGTCGTGGCTGGCCGAAGCGACGTAACCGCCGCCCGGCTTCATTATCCGGAGGACCTCGCGTGTTTTGGCTTTTACCAGAGCAGGTCTGCCTTCAATCAGCACATGCTGAGTGTCAATGCAGCCGTTCAACAAGATTTTCTTACCGAATTCAGCCTTAAGTGCAGTAGGTTCCATGCCGGGACAGGACGGCTGTAATGATTGCAGGCCGTCCAGGCCGATTTCAATCATGGCGGGCATCAGAGGTACGAAGCCGCCGCAACAGTGCAGCAGGACTTTTACGCCATAATCATGGCCCAGGTCAACCAGCCGCTTAAGTTGCGGAAGGATAAACCGCCTGAATAATTTTTCACCGACCAATGGTCCGTTTTGAGAACCGAAGTCATTGCCGATGAATAAGATGTCTATGGCGCCTGCGGCGGTATCAAAGATGCGTTGGTTGGCGGCTGCGTAGTAGTCAACGATATGTTTCAGGAGCGCGTCAACCGCTTCCGGCTGGTCAAACATCTTAAGAAAAAGGTTCTCCATGCCCAAGAGGTCAATGGCGTCATGCCAGAACGGAGACCAGTCGCCGCCCAAAATTGCATACTTGCCGTTGTACTTCAGCGCTTCGCTGCGGACATTGGAAACGTCTATCCACCTGGGGTCCGGCCAGGGATATTGGTGGATTTCCGTGACGGTGGCGTCTGCCAGCGGGTGTCCTAAGGGCTGTCCGTAGCCATAACCGTGCCGCGGTATGCCGAACGGGGTCCAGGAGGTTATCCTCTCCGGTAAATCAGTCGATTGATTACCGGCGGCCGGAGCGGCGTATTTGGCGCAGACCCGGCGAAAGTCGTCTCCGAGGCGCACCGAAAGACTTTCGTCATCATCCAGCCCTAAATGCTGCCGCGCCAGTTCCCGAAATTCAGGTGAAGCGCCCAGCCAGGCAGACACACGGTCAGGTTCCTTAAGGTTAAATGCGGTCAAGACTCTTTCTTTACAGGTCATATTTCTCGAGTTGTAAAGGATATTTGCCGTATTCACGGACGAGTTTAATGACATAATCATAATTCTGTCCTGAAATATTGCTTGGTACGGAGTGGTCTGACTGGAATATAAACCCGCCTCCTTTGGCAGCATTGAGTTTGGTTAATACCGCTTTTTTTATCTCTTCCCTGGTTCCGTTTGCCCAGAGCGTTACGTCCATATTTCCGCACATGCCAAGTTTATGTCCGTATTGCCGCCGTAATTCCACGGCATCCATACCCGCCTTATATTCCAAAGGATTATAGGCATCAATGCCCACTTCAATGAAATCGGGCAATATTTTGTGAACGTTTCCGCATCCGTGGTAGATGACATTAATTCCCGCGCCATGCGCCACGTCAACTATATTCTTGACAACTGGCTTGAAGGTTTTTCTCCAGAAGTCCGGTGAAAAGAACAGGTCTTTTCTATAGGCAACGTCGCCCCAGACAACCAGACCGTCAAGCATACCACCGGCATATTTTATCTGTGCCTTTGCAACTTCAAGAAGGAATTCACCGGTTCTTTTTATAAATTTGGTCAGTTCTTCAGGATAAAGCCCGATCCACAGCATTACGTTCTCGGTTCCGATAATCCTCCACAATTCTTCATGGGCCTCGCATACGCTTCCGTAAACGGGAAATTCAGGGTATAAGGATTTGACGGTGTCAACCCAGGGCGGCAGGTTCCGGGTGAATCCGTCTCCGACCCCGGCAATCTGGTTGTCGCCGCCGCTTAAATAACGCCGCTTGTCCCACGGGTCGTCAAATCGGAAGGCCTCCATCTTTTCAATCGTATCGGTTTCAAACTTTATATAAGCCGGCATGGGATATTTATATTTTTTTTCAAGATGGGCTTCAAAACCTGTTTTGACAATAATTTCCTCATCAGTCTCTTTTATTATTTCAAACTGTTTTATGTGCGGGTCCATGTTGGGAACCGTTACTATCCAATCAAGGTCATAGTATTTATAAATATCGGTATCGGGAGGCAGGTTTAAATCTTTTCGCCATCTTTCCAGAAAACTCCCCCAGAAGAAATCGCTGATTGGTACTCTATCAGGCTCCTGGTGATGAAGGGCTTTGTTCAATCTTTCTAATTTCTTCAAGCAGTTTTTGTTTCTTTTCATTGCCTATGCTCCCGTTATTCAGTATTTATCAGTCCGTATGAAACCTGAAAAAAGCGTGAAAAATGATACCTAAAATCAGAAAACCGCGAAAACATTGGGAATTCCAGAGTCTCATTTCTACAATTTCCAGCAAATGGACAAAAAATCATAGAGATTTCACCTTTAAAAAATATCAATACAAGCGATTAAATAAAAGTAGGGGCTTGATTTATCAAGCCCGCGTTTTAGGGTCGGATGAATCCGACCCCTACAGCCCTTGATGAAAAAGAACCTTTTTCTGCAAATGCCACTTGAGTCTCAGTTTCTTGCAGAATTGATGAATAAAAAAGATACCGCCAAAGTGAGTCAGATTGCGGGCTCCCACCGAT
>JAZDPL010000054.1:0-5367 GCA_043797665.1 Candidatus Omnitrophota bacterium | reverse complement strand
TAAGCAGGAGGTTATCACCAAAACCTGCGAACACTTCCGGATTGACCCCTATTCGGCCATAAGCGAAGGCACCCTCATCGCTATGGTGGACCCGAAGGAAGCCGGGCAGGTGGTATCGGCTTTCAGGGAAAATAATATTCTAAGCAGCGTCATCGGGGAGGTCACCGGGAAAAAGGACGGACTTAAAATTACGAAAAACGGTCTCACTTTTGACCTGGAATATCCCAAGACCGACCCCTACTGGATTATTATGGAGGAACTTTCAAAAGAGTCTGTCCGGTAAGGGGCGGATTTGATAAGAACCGCCTGGTTTGTGAGTAGGATGGGAATTAAGGGGTTGTCGCAGAGTGGAATTAAGACTGGTTTAGTTCTTTGCGAACCTCTTTCTCTTTCAAAAAGCAGAAGAGTACCGGCGTAATATAGAAGGTGATGAGTTCAAAAGTCATACCGGAAAGGATGGGAATACTCATCGGTGTCATAACCTCAGAACCTTTCCCCATGGAAGTTAAAATAGGATAGAGCGCTAAAACGGTGGTGATGGTGGTCATAAAACAAGGCCGGGCTCTTTTTTTAGCCGCCTCCACCGTAAGAGAACGCACCTCGGAAACAGAAGTAAGACGCTTGCCGGCAAATTGCTGCATAAGATAAGTGCTTATAACAACCGCATCATCGGTGGCTATTCCGAACAAGGCAATAAACCCAACCCAGACCGGAACACTTAAAAAATAAACCTTAAGATGAAACAGTTCTCTCAAATTGGCACCAAAAGGTGCGAAGTTCAAAAACCAACTCTGCCCAACCAACCAAAATCCGACAACCCCGCCGGACCAGACGCAGAAAAGTTGTAAAAATACGATAAAGGTGAGGGCCGACGAGTGAAATTGGAAATACAGGATGAGAAATATCAAAAAAAGACTGAGGGGCAGAATTACGGAAATCCGGCGTTGAAAATTAATCTGGTTCTCATAAGTTCCGGCAAAGGTATAATAGGTTCCCGGCGGCAGGACCAGTTCTCCGGACTCAATCTTGTTTTGAAGATACCTTTTACACTCCTCCACTACGTTGACTTCAGCATAAGCAGGCTTTTTGTCGAACAAAACGTACGAAACCAAAAAGGTACTCTCGCTCTTAATCTCCTGGGGACCGGAAACATAGTCCATCTTTGCCAATTGCCCTAACGGAATCTGGATTCCGTCCTTTGAAGGAACTAAAATATTCTGTAATTCTTCCGGGCTGTCCCTTAATTCCCGCAGGTACCTTACCCTCACCGGATATCGTTCTCTTCCTTCTACCGTCTGGGTAATCGGCATGCCGCCGACCGCAATCTCAATTATCTCCTGCACATCTCTGATACCTACTCCGTATCGGGCGCTCTTCTCCCTATCAATCTCTATCTCCAAATACGGCTTGGCGATAATCCTATCGGGAATAACTGCATCCGGGTTAACGCTGGGAACTTCCTGCAAAAACCCGGCAATTTTATAACCCACATCTTCAACCTCTTTCAGACTATTTCCGAATACTTTTACTCCCATCGGCGCCCGCATTCCGGACTGAAGCATAACAATTCTCGCGGCGATGGGCATCAGTTTTGGCGCGGAAGTACTTCCCGGGACCTCCGCAGATTTCACAATCTCATTCCAGATATCATCGGGGGTTTTAATATGGGTACGCCACAACCTTTCTCTTTTGCCTGTTTTCGGGTCCGGAGGACCATACTCCGGCTTATAGGTAATAAACGTTTCAATCATACTGATGGGTGCCGGGTCCAAAGCGGTCTCCGCCCTACCCAACTTTCCCACCACACTCTCTATCTCCGGAATCTGTTTTATTAACATGTCCTGTTTCTGAATAATCTCATACGCCTGGCCTACCGAAGCATGGGGCATAGTAACCGGCATAAAAAGGAAGGAACCCTCATCTAAGGCCGGCATAAACTCTCTACCCAAACCCGGGAATTTATGCTGGGCGTAGGACCATAATCCGGTAGTCTTTATCTTTTCTTCCGGAAACCCCAATTTTTTGAGGGTAAAAGTAAACGGCGCCGTTACCCGGCCAAAACCTAAAAAGATTACCAGACCAAAGATGGTTACGATAATCGGAACCGAAAGGAAGATTAACTTCTTTTTGAGGAAACCGTGCAAAATTCTGGGATAGCAGGGAATCATAAGAAGTGCCAAAAATCCCCAGAGTATAGTGGGCAAAAGAACAATCAGGAAATTTTTCCCGAAACCGGTGCCTAATCCTAAAGGCATCCAGCGCCGGGTCAAGAGTAAGAGAACATAAAAAGAAGCCAGAGAACCGGTAAGAAAAGATATCTTTCGTTTAGAAATTGTGGGTGGGACCAAATAGTGGATAACCAAAAAGTAAATCCCGGCAAAAAGTAAAGGTATACCCAACCAGGGGTTGATTATAATCCAACCCAGGATTCCCAAGATTATCAGAACGATTGGTCCCACGGTCTTAGCCCTCTTTCCCCAATTCCTCCGGGCTAAAAGTAGATGGGATAAAGTAGGAATCACGGTCAACGCCATTATCACCGAGGCAAAGAGAGCAAATGTTTTGGTATAGGCCAGGGGTTTGAAAAGTTTTCCTTCCGGTCCGGTAAGCGCAAAGACCGGTAAGAAACCGACAATAGTAGTAGCGATGGCCGTAACCACGGCACTGCCAATTTCACTGGAGGCACGAAAAACGACGTTCAGGCTGTCTTCTTCCGGTTTAGCCGCCTCTAAGTGGCGGACAGTATTCTCACAAAGGAGAATACCCATATCTACCATCGTGCCGATAGCGATGGCAATTCCTCCTAAACTCATTAAATTGGATTGAACTCCAAACACCTTCATAAGACCGAAAGACAGAAGGATTGCCAGAGGGAGATTAACGGAAATGATAAAACTACTCAGAAGTTCGTTCAAGATTAAAAATATCACAAAGCAGGTGATGATAACCTCAAGGAGCAAGGCATCCTCCAAGGTAAACAACGTCTCGCGAATAAGTTTGGTCCGGTCGTAGAAAGGAACTATCTTGACCTGGGAAGAAAAACCGTTACGCAGGCTTTTCTGGGGCAAGCCCGGTTCAATATCCTTGATTTTTTCCTTTACCCGATTGATTACTTCTAAGGGGTTTGCTCCGTACCGGCAGGTAACAACCCCGCCTACTGCTTCGCTGCCTTCTTTGTCAAGTATCCCCCGACGCAGGGCAGGACCGGTTGAGACATGACCGATATTCTTGATAAAGATAGGCGTATTTTCGTTCTCTTTTATTACCGTATTCTCAATATCAGAGACCGATTTCAGAAAACCTTTGCCCCGGACAATATATTCCACGCCGTTGAATTCAATCGTCTCCGCACCGATGTCAATGTTGGAACTTTCAACCGCAGAAAAGATATCCCCGAGGGCTACCTGGTACTGGCGCATCGCATCAGGATCAACGTCAATCTGATACTCTTTTACATAGCCGCCGATGGAAGCGACTTCACTCACCCCTTCTACCGACTGTAAAGCATACCTCACATACCAGTCCTGGATGGACCTCAGTTCCGGAAGGTCAAAACCTTTGCCCTCCAGGGTATACCAGAATATCTGGCCTAAACCGGTGGCATCCGGGCCAAGATAAGGAATCACTTCTTTTGGCAACCTCTGTTGCGCAATACTTAACCTCTCTAAAACCCGGCTTCTTGCCCAGTAAAATTCAATGTCATCCCGGAAGATGACGTAACAGGTAGAGAAACCGAACATAGAGAAACTTCTAACGCTTTTTACTCCGGGAATACCTTGTAAGGTGATGGTCAACGGGTAAGTAACCTGGTTCTGGATATCCTGGGGTGAACGACCGGGCCAATCGGCAAAGACGATGACCTGCTTTTCACCGATATCCGGAATGGCATCTACCGAAATGGGACTTCGGAAATTCTTCCCCCCGTACTCAAAGGGCATCACATAGAAGCCAAAAAGTACGATAAAGGATAGCCACAAAAAGGTAACCAACTTATTCTGGAGGAAAAACAGGATAAGTTTATCGGTGAAACTTTTAGGTTTTATCTCTTCCGTCATTTTTCTTCTTCTGGTTTCATCATACTCGGCTTGGCCTGAATCTGCAAAGAAGCATCAATCTTGAAGTTACCTTTAGTCACAACTCTTTCTCCGGCTCGCAATCCGGAAATAACCGGATAAAAATCCCCGGCCCTCGTACCCAAAACCACCTCTTTGCCTTCAAACACATTTGGCTTCACTTCTACGTAGACCACCGCCCTCTTTCCGGTTAAAAGGGGTGCGGTCGCCGGAATGCTCAACTTCTTACCCAGACCTAACCTTAAAATTGCGTGACCAAACATACCCGGTTTAAGTCTTTCGTCCGGGTTAGCAATCTCTAACCTTACTTTGGTGGTCCTGGTCATTTCGTTTAGAAAAGGGTCAATAAAAACTACTTTGCCGGAAAAAGGTCCTCCCGAAAAGGATTCGGTAATAAAGTCTATCTTCTGTCCAACGTGAACGTAAGTCAAATCTTTTTCGTAAACATCCAATTTTATCCATAGGGTACTCAGGTCAGCGATCTTGAACAACATATCTCCGGTCTGAAAATATTTGCCTTCAAAAGCTTCCCGTTCCACAATGACTCCGGAGATGGGCGCGTAAATATCCATCTTGTCCTGAACATCTCTTTTATCTTCAACCTTTTTAATCTGTTCCGGCAAAATTCCCCAAAGTTCTAACTTCTTTTGGACCGCCTCTTTAATTTTCAAACTGGATGTAATTTCATTCGGGTCATTACTTGCAACCGCCTCCTGCCACCTCCGGAAGGCAATCAGATACTCCTCTTGAGCGGTCCTTAATTCCGGACTGTAAATCTGTAATAAGGGCTGACCTTTTTCAGATTTGGCACCGACGAAGTTTACGTAAAGGCGTTCTATCCGACCGGGAATCCAGGAAGTAATCTGGGCTATCTTTGTCTCATCGTATTCCACCTTACCCAGTAATTTCATTTCAACCGTTAGATTTCGATAGGCAACGGCTGAGGTCTCAATCTCCGCCAGTTTTCGGGCAGTATCCGAAAGAGTAAGCCGGGACACTCCCTTTTCTTCTTCCGCCTCTTCGTAAATCGGTATCAGGTCCATACCGCAGATCGGGCACTTACCAGGCTTAGGGAGTTTAATCTGGGAATGCATACTACAGGTCCAGAACTTCACTTTCTTTGTTTCCGAACCTTTGACCGGCGTAGGTGGCGGTGTCCCATGTTGGTGCTGAGCGAAAAGGTAAGGGGTGGGAAATAAAAAGTAGACAAAGGTACTGGTGAGCACTACTAAAAAAACATAGATTCTTCGCTTGCGCTCAGAATGACATATAATACCTGTCATTTTACCCCCTC
>JAZDPL010000008.1:0-13519 GCA_043797665.1 Candidatus Omnitrophota bacterium | reverse complement strand
GTAGACCATCGCCGCTTCCACCCCGGCATTCTTCATCATCGCCACGTACTTAGCCGGATCAAACTTGGTCATAAACGACGGGTCATCTTCGGTGATGTGGTTATCCACCAGAATCCGGGCATAACAATTTTCCATCCACTGGGTCTTATCAGCCATCAGTCAATTCTCCCTTCAATGGATATTATACCCTATCCGGGGAACCAGTGCCGGGTACGCAGGCAGATTTTTACCAGCATCAGCATCACCGGAACTTCAATCAGGACTCCGACCACGGTGGCTAAAGCCGCACCGGAAGAAAGCCCGAAGAGCATCGTGGCGGTGGCGATTGCCACTTCAAAATGGTTGGAGGCGCCAATCATGGCAGAAGGGGCGGCATCCGCGTAGGTCAGTTTCAACGCCTTAGCCAGGAAATACCCCAACCAGAAAATAAGGTTGGTCTGAATAAATAAGGGGATGGCAATCCACAGAATCGTCAAGGGGTTTGAGAGAATTATCTCGCCTTTGAAAGAGAACAAGAGAATCAGGGTTATTAAAAGTGCAATAATCGTAACGGGTGTGAGTCGGTGGAGAAACTTTTCCGTAAACCAGGCTTCACCTTTTGCTTTTATCAGCCTTTTTCGGGTGAAATAACCCGCTACCAGAGGCAAAGCCACGTAAATTCCGATGGAAAGAACCAAAGCCTGCCAGGGTACCGGGAGCCGACCCACGCCGAGAAGAAAACCTCCTAACAGACCATACAAAAGAAGCATAGACAGGGAATTGATTGCCACCATCACCAGGGTGTGTCCGTCGTTTCCCTTCGCTAAGTATCCCCAGACCAGTACCATGGCGGTGCAGGGCGCAACACCAAGAAGGATACAGCCGGCCAGGTAACTCCGCCACAAAGGCACCGCTAACATCTTTACTCCGTTGTACAGTACTACGGTACCCGCGCCGTGGGTGGCTCCGACCGGCAGATTCAGCCCGAAAGGTATCTTTACATAGTCTAAGGCTTCGGCGCCAATCAGGTTCCGGAACAGAAATCCCAGAAAGAAGAGCGCGATGGCATACATCGTAAACGGCTTAATTGCCCAGTTGACAAATAAAGTCAGTCCGACCGGTTTTATGCTTTTACCAGCCTTCAAAACTTCCGCAAAGTCAATCTTTACCATGATGGGATACATCATAAAAAACAAGCAGACGGCAATCGGAATTGAAACAACCGGCGCTCCACCCACATAGATTGCCAGACCGTCCAGGAACTTTGCCGCACCCGGCGCGGCCTTCCCCAAAACGATGCCGATTCCGATACACAGAAATACGAAAACCGTCAAATACCTGTCAAATATGGACAGCCCTCTTTCTTTTTTCGCCGTACGTTCCATTCCCACCTCCCCCAAATCTTTTGTCTTAAATAATTAATAATTCCACCGGTCATTTCTTCCTTTCGCTTAGAACGTCGCAAAGAAATAAAATCCTATTCCGACAAGCAGTATGCCGGCAATGGTTCGGATCGCGGCGTCCGCTTTCTGTGCCTTGATGGACGCTTTGCCGAAAGACACACCGAACAGGATGGCGCTGAGCGGCAGGCTGAAACCGATCGCAAAAGCAGTCATCAAAGCCATAGCCCACAGGATATGTCCTTGCAGTACCGCCGCGCCAAGTACGATAAAGATGCCCGGGTTGCACGGCAGGGAACAGGCCGCTACACCGCCGCCAAGAAACAGTCCCCCCAGCGCGGCGCCTATCTTTCCTCCGGAAGCCGAAGGCTCGCCGTCCTTCCGAGTGCGGTTCGGCAGCCTGAAGGGAAGCAGTTTCAACGTTGCCAGCCCCAGGAGTACCGCTACAGCCCCCGCGAACAGCTTCCAATATCGTCCAAGAAACACCTGCGCCGTCTGGCCGACAAACCCGGCCACAAACCCGAGAATAATCAGCGACAGTGTGGTTCCGACCAGGAACCAGACCGTTGACGCAAGTGTTGAACGCCGGGTTACGTCCTGTCGCGTGCCCGAGTAGGCCACCAGCATGCCCATGGCCGGTAAGGTGCAACAAGCGCTCGCCACCGCACTCACCAGTCCCAACAGGAACGCCAACGGCAAGGCCGCCGCTCCCGTGCCGGCGGATTGAAGTATGGTTGTTATGGACTTAAGCACGTCGTTTTCTCCTTAATTGCAACCGGATGGTCCGCAACCCGACCCACAGCCACCGGCCCTCGAAGCCGCAACGAACCCCTGTACAAGTTTCGTTTCCGTAATATCGCCGGAAACCGCGCTCATCCCGCGCCCTTTGACCATCGCCAGAACAGCGGGCACAGACACTTGTGCCGCAATGTTCTCGTAGTCGCGCGAGTCCGTCTTCAGCGTGAAAAGACCGATCTTCTGTCCTTGCGCTTCAATCGTCCGCATGGCGCCGTTGATCTGGACCGTAGGAAGACTGCTACCGGCAGTATTCTTGCCGGGCAAAAATACGAAAACGGCGTCGACATCGACGGCTACTGTGTTCAACTCCGAAATCGCCCCGATTTTTTTCCCTACAACCGCTTCCGATTCCTTGGTGTTTGTGACTGGTGGTGCAGCGGAAGCATTCCCCTTCCTATCCTTCGAGTCCGAGGGCTTCTGAACTTGGACGGAGGGTGTGGCGGAACCGGTTTTCTTCCCCGGCATTACCTCTGAAGTCCTCCCGATTTTCACGGAAGGTGCGGCTGAATCACTTTCGGGTGCAGGCATCTGTACCCCGGCGGGTGCCTCAAAAGCGGGCGCCGACGGCTGGGTTGATGCCCTGTTACTCTTTATCAGGGCCCGCGCCACCATCGCCGCGGCGGCGACCAGCACGATTGCTCCCAGCACCCAACGTATTCGACCCGACGCCCCGGTGGCGTGGCAGCCGCATTCAGGCCTACAGACCGAGGCCTGTTGCTTCAGCGATTCCATGTTGTCCTTCTGTTTCTGTTCTTCATTCGGTGAGTTCATCGGTCATTCCTCCTTAGCCGAGGCATTCTGCCTCGACGAATCCAAAATATTCTCTGCAAAATCTCGCATGGCGGACACCGAACCCTTTTCAACCATGCGCCCGACGGCAATGGCCGCGCGTCACTCCTTGGTAATCCGAATGGTGACGTCCTTCGGCAGTGCAACGCCCGCCGCAACCTGCATGGCTTTGAATACGGCGCAGGGCACCGCACATCCCGCACAGCATCCCTTCAGACATTCACGGCCGGTGGCGAGTACAACGCCGTCGCTGCCTGCTCCGATTTCCGCATAGCCGTCCACTACAACCAATGCGTTCATTTAAGCTCCTTTCCACCGGCCCCCGGCCTTCGCGCCGCGAGGTACAAACTTACGATGTAGTCGCTCATTGTCCGTCCCTTGGGAAAATGCTTACGGATTGTCCGGTAGGACGGGTCGTTCCAGTCGGCCATATTCTCCACGTAATCAGGCTTCGGTGTCAGAACCAGGTTTACCAGCCCCGCGGCGGTTGCCATTTTCCGCGTGTCGTCCACGAAAACCGCACCGGCAATGCAGCCGACCAGCGCGGCAACGGATTCACGGATTGCTTCCGGCAAAGGCCGTAAAAGCGCCAGATCGGAAACCGCCACGCGCCCGCCGGGCTTCAGCACCCGGACGATTTCTCGCCACACCTGCGGTTTGTCCGGCGAAAGATTGATTACGCAGTTGGAAATGACGATGTCCACGCTCGCGTCGGCTACGGGCAGATGTTCTATTTCACCGAGACGGAACTCCACGTTGTCCAGTCCCGTTCGTTTACGGAAGGCCGGTATATTGCGGCGTGCCTTGCCGACCATTTCCGGGGTCATGTCCACCCCGACGACCCGACCCGCGGGACCGACTTTTTGGGCAGCCAGAAATACGTCAAACCCGCCGCCGCTGCCGAGGTCCAACACGACTTCACCTTCTTTAAGGGATGCAATCGCCACCGGATTGCCGCAGCCAAGTCCTAAGTTAGCACCTTCAGGAACCACGCTCATTTCTTCATCGCTATAGCCAACAGATTTACTGATATCTTGGGCTAAGTTTGCGCTTGTACAGCAAGAACTCGAGGAACAACAGGATGTCCCTTGTGTTACGACTTTGGCGTAACCGTCTCTTACGAGTTTCTTAATTTCTTCTGCTTTTCTTCCCATTTCTAACCCTTGCTTCAATATCAGATATTTTCTCTTCGCATCTTCGAGGCATTTCCCCTGTCAATCTGTCTTTTAATCACTTCTTTAACAAAAGCAAACGCTTCTTCTTTGTCGCGATCAAGGATGATCTGCTCAACTCTGAGCAAATCGTTTTCGTCAAGACTGATAATCTTTTTCGTATCCATATATTCTTACTTTAATGGAAAGCCCCCTTTTATCCGTGTTTTAAGCAATCCAGAGCATATACGCGCCGCCCAGAATGACCAGAATCCCGCAGACTTTTTTCAACACGGAAATCCCTTTTGACTTTTCGTTCCAGTGCAGGTAATGTTCCACCGCTTCGGTAAACGTACCGGCAAAAATGATGACGGAACAATGGCCGATTCCGTATGCTAAAAGCAGAACTACCCCGTATAAAAACCGGTCTGCCGCGATCCGGAAAGTTACCGCCAGCATCGGAGCCATGTAGGCAAAAGTGCAGGGTCCGAGAGCAATCCCAAAAACCAGCCCCAGGATAAAAGAAGCCAGTAACCCTTTCCTTTTCAGGGTAGGCTGATTTGCCCCTTGCATCATTGGCAGGGTAATAATTTCCAGAAGGTGTAGCCCCACAAGGAAGAAAACACCCGCTACCAGGTAATTACCCCAGGGTCCTATATCGCCGGCCATTCTTCCCAGAAGAGCAGTGATAATTCCGATGAGAGCAATGGTTATAAGAATCCCAATGGAAAAGAGTGTTGCTAACCGGAATGCCCTTCCGGTGGAAATAGTCCCCTGTTCGCCGATGAATCCCACAATCAGAGGAATACTGGCTAAATGGCAGGGGCTTAAGATAATGCTCAGGATACCCCAGACAAAAGAGGCGGAAAGCGCCAGGACGGGTGTACCTTCAACCGCGTGTGTCAAAGCAAGAAAAAGATTTTGTATCATTTTTCAACCCTGTTTTTTTGTTCCGATTTTTTATTTTTTACCAGGTCAAATCCTGATTTCTTCCACTGTTCCAGAATATCTTCCTTGGACATAAAACCCTCATGCCGGTAAATTTCTTTGCCTTCTCTATCCAGGAAAATCTGGGTCGGAATCAGCCTGATTTTATATTTTCGGGCGGCTGACTGATCTTCATAGATATCAATGACTTCCACATCTAATGCGCCGGCATATTCATTTTTCAATTCCGCCAGAATTGGCGCCATCATTTTGCAGGGTATGCATTTACCGGCACCCAGGTCAACCAGCCGGGGTAATTTTGGCTGTGCCGCACTTTCTGATTTCCGGTCTGAATCCGACACCGTTATGGTTGCCACGATAACCGCAAGGACCATCCCGGCGATTAAAAATATAAGTCTTCTACCCAACCGATTGGACGATTTACCCTTTCCCTTCTCCGCCATTGGTCACCTCCGTTTTTTGCAATATCTTTTTGACCTCTTCTTTAATCAGAACTTTCCCGGCGCTTTTGACCTCGCCGTCAACCACCAGGGCCGGCGTCATCATCACCCCATAATTCATAATCTGGCTGATTTCGGTCACCTTCACGATTTCTGCTTCTACACCCAATTCTTTGACTGCCTCTTCCACATTGGCAGCCAGTGCTTTGCATTTGGGACAACCCATCCCGAGAATCTCTATTTTCATAATATCTAACGTATAATAAGATTAAATAAGTATCCTATAAAAATTATTCCGATACCCACAACACCGGCAAAAATCAAAATCAGCCTGGGTTTCATGATTTTTTTAAGTAGTAAAAACTCTGGTAAGGAAAGCCCGGTCACAGCCATCATAAACGCTAAGGCCGTACCCATGCCCACACCTTTCTCGGTTAAAACGCTTACTAAGGGTATTACTCCGGCGGCATTTGAATAAAGAGGAATACCTATCAAGGTTGCAATAGGTACAGCAAACCAATTATCCTTGCCGGCATACCTGACGAGTAAATCACTCGGAACATAGCCGTGTATCCACGCACCTATACCAATACCAAACAATACAAACAGCCAGATTCTTTTTATGATATCACCGGTGTAATTCTTGGCGTAGCCTAATCTTTCCTCTACGGATGGTCCCAATAACTTATTTGGACAACACGTTCTTTCCTTCGAGAGAAAATCTTCCAGAAGATTTTCAACTTTCAGCGTGCCGATAATAATTCCTGACACAACAGCAATGAAAAATCCGCTTACGATATAAACAAGCGCTATCTTCCATCCAAACATCCCCCAGAGCATTACCAGAGCCACTTCATTAATCATGGGAGAAGAAACCAGAAAAGAAAACGTCACTCCCAGGGGAATTCCAGCTTCGACAAACCCTAAAAATAACGGTACGGCACTGCAGGAACAAAAAGGTGTTACGATTCCAAGTAACGCGGCAACGATATTCCCCGTATATTTCTGTTTATGGCTTAAGATATTCCTGGTTCGTTCCGGCGGAAAGAAAGTCCTGACAAATGAAATAACAAATATAATCACCAACAAAAGCAAAAATATCTTTATCGTATCATACAAAAAAAAGTTTACTGCATTCCCCAGAAGTGTATCAGGCGAAATTGAGAGTACTTTATAAACAACCCAATCACTAAATATTCTTATCATACCCGATACCTTTTCGGTATAATCTTACAGCAGCCCCCCTCAATTCGTATCGCCTTGATATTAACCAGGCCATCGGCTATTTTCTTGCGGGCTGAATTTACAATGCGTGAAAAAGTCGGCCGGGAGATTCTCATCCGCTTTGCCGCTTCTTCCTGTTTTATCTCTTCCAGGTCGGCCAGCCTTATCGCCTCAAATTCGTCCAGCGTCAGATATACGCCCCGTAGTTCCTTAAGCGGTTTACAACGCGGCCGGAAACACCTTTCTCCGGGAGCGCATTTAATCCACCTGATTTTCTTAGGCCTCATGAGACCCCCTCATTATGAACAAACGTTCATAACTAATTTAACACAACGGCCTTTTATCTGTCAAGTTGTCCGTCGAAAGGCTGAAATTCCGACATAAGGATTAAACAAGTATTTAATTCCCCTTTTGTAAAGGGGAATTCCTTAACCCAAGATTCAATTTGATCTACAATGTTATCCAGGGATTTTTTTATATCTATATCTTTAAAATGCAATACTTCAAACCCAATGATTTTAAAAATGATTTGGGTTATAAGGTAGCATTAAATACCCCGTCAACTTCGTTGCCACCCCTTTTTAGGAAAAGGGGAATGAGTTACTGCTTCATCCTTATGTCGGAATTTCAGTCGGAAGGCAAACACGGGTTCCCTTGAATGGGAAGGGGCTTGACACCGTCTTTTTTTTAATGTACACTATTATGTACAGGAGGTTTTATGGCTTCACAAAACTATATTAATGCTACGGAAGCAAGAAATAACTTTTTCGGCCTTTTGGAAAAAGTCAAAAGAAGCCCTTTTCCAATTAATATCACCGTAAAAGGGGTTCCGGAGGCGGTAATTATGAGCAAAGAGGAGTTTGACGGCTGGATAGCGACATTGGAGACTCTTTCCGATCCGGAGTTGATGAAATCTATTCGAGAAGGGGATGAAGATATTAAGGCCGGTCGGTATTGTGATTTAGATGAAATTATTGAAGAGTTAAATTTAAAAAATCTCTTGGTTGCGGAAAAAAACAAAAAATATGTTTCGCGTAAAACTCTCAAACCAGGCCGAAAAATTTCTAAAAAAATCTGATAAAATATCTCAAAAGAAAGCGGCGAAATCGCTCATTCTTTTGGCAACCAACCCATTTTTAGGTGAAAAAATGGAAGGGGAATTTCAGGGTTCGTATCGTATTAAAATACCACCTTTACGTATTATTTACACGCCAGATTTTGGCAGTAAAACAATCTGGGTTCGCGCGATTGGGCATCGCGGAGAAGTTTATAAATAAACCCTTACTCTTCTTTCTTTTCGGGTTTGTTTGATTTAATTAAGTTCTCCAACCACTCCCTTACCAAGTCTTTTGAACCCAGGGCAAAAGACAACGCCGCTCCAAAACAGAAAGCCGCCAGGATGATGTTGAAGACGCTGCTGATAAAGGCGGCCGCAATCCCGATGATCTGTAAGGCTAAGACCGTACCGAAGACCACGATTCCGGCTTCGGTCAGTTTGGCTAAAAGTCCCGGGTTGCCTATCTTGGCATTAGCCGCCGAGGTCTGAATCACCCCCCGGAAAAACTTACCCAAAAACATGGAGAGGACAAAGAGTATTACCCCCACCACGAACTTGGGTATGAACGCCAGGAGTTGGCCGATGATGTCCTGGGGAATGGCAACGTTACCCATAGACAGAGCGATGAACACCACGACCAGCATCATTATCCAGTAGACCGCCAGCCCGAGCAGTTCCGAAACCGGCTTGGTAATATTCCCGTTCTCCAGAAGGTTTTTTAAACCGCAACCTTCCGCCAGATTGTCAAGTTTTATCTTCTTAAAAAGCTTTACGAGCAAAGGGGTTACCAGTTTGGCTATCAGCCACCCGATGAAAAAGACCAGCACCACCACAAGCACCGTAGACGTTCCGTACCAGACCCTCTGAAGCAGATCCCTTCCCATCCCCCAAAAACTCTGTGTCCCCATATGCCTCCTTTGGTATCCTTAAGTCCTTAGAAAGTATACCACTATTCCCTCCGGTAGTCAATAATTGTGCTTACGCACGATGAGCTATAATTGTCGCAAGGAAAGGTAGTCTTTGGCCACCTGCAGGTCAAGAAGGGCTTCTTCGGCAGTCGTCATAGGCGGAATCTCTCTCTTAATGGCGCGGATGAAGTTGATAGCCTGCTGGCGCATCGCAGAAATCCAGGGAAGTTGTGGAACAATTATCTGTGGTGTGGCACTCTTACCCGGGTCCTTAAAAACCTCGACACGACCGGCCCGGTTAATCGCCAAAGGTGCGGGCAGAGACAATTTTATCCAACCATGCTCAAAACAGACCAGGGCCGTTTCCTGCCAATCAATTGTTGTTTCGTAGGGAGACATTTCTATGAGACAAGGAATACCGCTTGTGCTCTCGCCAACAAGTAACACCCCGGATTGGTCCGCGTACCTTACCGAGTATGGTTCCCCTAATAGATGCCGCATAAGATTTACCTGGTGGATGTAATAGTTGACGAAAGATAGGTACTCTCGGTATGTCTTCTCGCTCATATCCGGAGGTAACGGATCGGTTTTTAGATTAGGTTGGGCATCGTTTCCCTTGACCAAATCCACAAAACCATTTGCGATGTAATCACCAGCCGGCATCAAGATTCGGATGTATTTGAGTTTTCCGAGTTCACCGGAGAGTTTAAGTCTATCGATCGCCTCCTTGGCATACATAGTAGCCGGGTCGCTGCGCTTGTGGTAGCCTACCATCAGAAACGTACCGCCGGCCTTTACTGCTTCCGCAATCTTCCCGCCAACCGGTACAGACCCGGCCAGAGGTTTTTCCACAAAGACGGGCACCCCGGCCTTCATCAGAGCGGGAATTAGAATCCCGTGACGATTGAAGGGTTGTGAGGCGACAATGCCGTCAAGCTGTTCTCTTGAGAGCATTTCCCGATGGTCTGTATATATCCTTGGAATGGCATAGCGAGCAGCAACTTTCTTCGCAGTATCCCGGCGCAATTCTGCTATCGCCACCACCTGGCAATCGGGGATGGTCACATAGTTCTTAAGGTGGGCACATTGTCCCATACTACCTACGCCGACAAACCCAATTCTGACTTTGTTCTTCGGCATCGTTCAACTCCTTTCTCAGATACCTTGATTCCAAAAGACATACAGGCCATCCTTGCCGGGGGCAACCAGGTCAAGACGGCCATCACCGTTAAGGTCGGCCACGGTTGAAAAAATACCGATTCCGGTACTTTCCCGGGGGGGGCCATAGATAATCACCTGTTTGCTGAAGGACCTGCCGTTCCACTTGAAGTAGTAAATACCGTAATCGTCAAAGGCGCCAGGGTCATTATCGTCGTGGGCCCGGTAGCGCTTCCCGGTTACAATTTCACACTCGCCGTCGTTATCAATATCCACCCAGTGCATGTCATGGTATTGAGAATTAAAAGGGTCGATCGGATGTTCAAACCATCTTCGTAGACCGGTGGCAGTACGTTGCTGCTCGTACCATGACAGACCATAGCCGTGGGACTGACCGACAATAATATCATTCAGCCCATCACCATTCACGTCTGCCACCAGAATCGGGATACTGGCGCTGCCCAGGTTAAAATCTTCATGAAAAATCCATTTCCCTTCATAGGGATTTTCAGGTGCCTCCAGCCAACCACCGGCAAGTACAAAATCACCCCGGCCCTTTCCGGAGATATCGCCGAAACCCAGACCATGCCCCTGGAGTCCGTCGAAAATTTTGGATGCTTGAAATTCTCCTCTGGTCCTGCCGCTGTTGTCCGTAATGAGTTTGTAGATAACCAGCGGTCCACCAGGGACATTCGGAACAATTTCCAGCTGACCATCCCTGTCAACGTCCCAGGCGCGGGTCGTTTCAATATTGCCTGTCTCCGCAATAGTATGTTCCGGCCATTCCCTATCCGGATCGCCCGGATTCTCTCTCCAGCGAAGCGTTTTACCCCACCAGCCTCCGGTGATGAAATCTGTCCGGCCGTCGCCATTGACATCAAGCGGAATAGTAGAAAAATCATCAAAGTATGCGCCGTACGGCATTAAGTCGCCTACGCGGTGTTTCTTTCTGAAGTCAGTCCCCTCATACCACCACGCACCGGAGACAATATCAAGAATCCCGTCGTTATTAACATCAAATACCCCTGCGGACTCATACCGTTCATCCGCAACCAACTGTTTCTTAAACCTTAAAGGCATCTCATTCTCCTCTGGTAATTCGTCGCCGAATTTGTTGAATTTTTGCTATATTAGGTATCATTGTCTTTTCTCTGACTATACTATATAATATACCGGATCTGGAACAAAGTAAATGTTCGCCGTTGCTCTGTTTTTATCTGCAATTGCTTACCAGTCCCATCTTTCCAGAATGTTTCGCAGGTATCTGAAATTAACCCCGGGATATTTTAGAACACGCGGAAAATAATCCGCTTGAAACGCAGGTGTCAAAGCATGAAAAAAAGGGTTTGGTTTATAATTTTTGGCGTTTGTCTGTTAGGTTTGGCTGCCTGGTTTGGATTTAACTTTACAAAACATATTGGCCAACCCACACTCTCTACCCCTTTGGCGCTGGGTTCGGAAGACCGCATACTCATTCTGGCACCGCACCCTGACGATGAGGTCCTGGGATGCGGCGGGGTTATCCAGGAGGCGGTGAAACGTAAAATCCCGGTCCGCATCGTCTTCTTCACTTACGGAGACAATGCTCAGTGGTCTTTCTTTCTTTACCGGAAGCACCCGGTAATCCTACCCCGGGCGGCACGAAAAATGGGTCTGGTACGGCACGATGAAGCCATGGCGGTTGACAAAATGTTAGGTATTCCTCCGGAAGAAATAACCTTTTTAGGCTACCCGGACTTTCGTACCATACATATCTGGTATTCTCACTGGAAGGACCAACCGCCGGCAAAAAGCATGCTCACCCGGGTGAAGGCGGTTCCTTACGCCAACGCCTTTCGGCCCGGCGCACCTTATAAGGGCGAAGAAATACTGCGTGATTTAAAGGAAATCATTCTTGAGTTCAAGCCAACCAGGGTCTTCCTTCCCCACCCGGCTGACCACAGCCCTGACCACAAGGCGCTCTATCTTTTTACCCGGCTGGGACTCTGGGATATAGAAAACCAGATAAAACCAATTCTTTACCCTTACCTTGTCCACTACAAAAGATGGCCCAACCCTAAGGGATATCAACCCGAAAGGAAACTGGTTCCCCCGGCCAACCTGAACCAGGGGATTGCCTGGCAGACCTATAACCTGAACCCCGGGGAAATTACCAAAAAATATTCCGCGGTAAAAAAGTATCATACCCAGTATAACACCAGCAGGTCATACCTGCTCTCTTTCATCGGTTCCAATGAACTGTTCGGAGACTTCCCGGCTATTTCTTTAAAACCGGAAACTTACAACTTTTTTCTGTCTTCCAGGAAGAAAGAAGAAGTCCCTGAGCCGCCTGAAGAATTGACCGACGAAGAACGTGCGGTTTTCCTCGGCATCGAAGAACAGATGGTTTCTCTGCAGGGGAAAAACCTGGTTGTTTCCCTTAAACTTTCCCGGCCGGTCGTAGGGACGGTGGGCCTGTCGGTTTATCTGTTCGGATACCGGAAGGACAAACCTTTCCCGGATATGCCAAAATTGCACGTGGCGTTCGGTGCAGTGGAACATCGGATCTTTGACCAGACCAAGCGGCTTCCCTTGAATACGGTATTGGTAAAGCGCGATTCAAAAAATATATTCCTTACGGTCCCGTTAGAAGTTTTGGGAAATCCTTCTCTGGTTTTAGCCAATGCGCAGACCTACTTAGGCGAAGTGCCGCTGGACCAGGCTCCCTGGCGGGTAATCGAGATCGGAAAATGATTGAAGCCGGAGGTGGAAGGTCGGTAGGGACGGCCGTCAGGACAAAGAACTCTGATGCCGGAAGACTTTCTGGTAACTTCTCCGACGATAAAAAAGCCGGCTTTTTTTACCGCTTTTTCTTGATCTGGTCTTACCGTGAAAAGGAGTTGGAACTCCTCGCCGCTGGTCAGCGCCTCCTCTTTGGAAATACCTTTTATCGCAGGAATCTCCGCTAAAAAAATTCTGCCGCCAACCTTACTCTGTTCCGCAATCCGGGTAAAATCACTTAACAGGCCGTCGGAAATATCAATCATCGCGGTTGCGGAAAAGCGCCGTTTTATTTCTCCGGCTTCTTTTACTTTGGGCAAAAATGAGAGGTGGGTTTCTTTACCTCTGCCCAAATGACCGGAGACGCAGATTAAGTTTCCCGGCCGGCTTCCGCTGCGCAGGGTTAGGTGCTTCTTCTTCACCACACCTAAAACCGTGGTGCCGATCACTACCTTCTCATAGGCGTTGGTGTCGCCACCAACCACCTGAACACCATACCTTTGGGCTAAGTCGGCGATTCCGCGGTAAATCTCCTTCGCATAAGAAAACGGACTCTTTGCCGGTAAACCCACAAAGACCAGGGCATACCTGGGCTTGCCAGCCATAGCCGCGATATCGGAGAGGCTGACCGCCAATGCTTTCCAGCCGATGCGGTAGGCCGGGGCGGATTTGGTAAAATGGACGCCTTCTAAGAGAAGGTCGGTGGTCCAGAGGAGATACTCCTTCGCCGAATATTTCAGGACCGCACAGTCGTCGCCGACCGAAACCATGACGTCTTTGGTAGGATTAAAACTTTTGGTCAGGAGGGTAATTAAGCCGAACTCACCCAAATCCGTTAAGGTTTTCACTGATGGTAATGTAGGGCAAACTTTTAGGTTTGCGTGATAAATAACTGTAGGGGCTTGAT
>JAZDPL010000043.1:0-62322 GCA_043797665.1 Candidatus Omnitrophota bacterium | reverse complement strand
ACAGGTTGCATTGTAAACTTCTATTCCGATATATCCTGCTAAAGGAAGCAAACGGTTCAGGTTATGTCCGCACCAGTAAGGGTGTCCGACGATTACCTCACCACCCGCCTTCTTCACCTGAGCAATCCGCTCATTCGCATCCGTCTCTTTCGGAAAGTCAAAACTATGAGGGACATTCAAACATACTAAATGATACGGGTCGCCGCCCGGACAGAGGGGATGGGTCTCCATTCCGCCTAAAACCAGAAAACCTTCTGAAGAAAAAAGCGTAATGTCGTTGGTCTTGAGATGGTCGGTGAGCGCCAAAACGGAATATCCCTTTTCCTGATACTGGCGGAGCCGTTCTGCTACCGGAACATTACCATCCGAGGTTGTGGTGTGGGTATGAAAATTGGCTTTGTACCACTTTCCTTCACGTTCAAAAGGGTTCACCAAACGGTTAACAATATTCATTCTACCCCCAAAGTTCGCCTCAGAATTGCTTCGGCGGTCAAATAATCATATCGGGCATTATAATAGTCGGTCTGAACCTGCGCCAACGCAAAATCCGCGTCCAGAACGTCGGTATTGGTAGCCATACCTTCCTGAAACCGAATCGTTTGCATGCGTAACACCTCTTTTGCCTGGTCTACCGCCTTTTCCGCGGTTCCAATTCTGGCTTGCGCCGAAAGAACCGAAAGGTAGGCGTTTTTGACCTCCAATCTGATACTTCGTTCCAGGCCGGCAAGTTCTGTTTCCGCCTGTTTTTTTTGACTCTGACTGGCGTTAACCTTATCTTTTACCCGGCCCCAGTTCCAGAGGTCGTAGGAAACGGTTACCAGAACCTGGTCATCGTAATTCCACCCGGAACTGAAGGCATCGTCCTGAAATTCTTCATGAACCAGCTGAAGGTCAACTCTCGGATAATAGCCGCTGCGGGCCACGCTTACTCCCTTCTCCATCTGCATAACCTTCAGATGTGCGCTCTTCCTGTCCGGACGGGTTTGAAGCGCCTGTTGGCAGCAGGAGTTCATATCCGGCAACACCGGCGGCATCCGGGGAACAACGTCGGACAAACTCCATTCCATATCCAGCGGTCTTTCTAAAAGCCGGTTTAATCCGCTAAAACTCACTTTCAAACTATTTTCCGCGGAAACCAGATTATCCTGGCTGTGTGCCAATTCTACTTCAGACTTTAGTTGCTCCACTTTCGGAAGCACACCCACCTTAACCCTCTTTTCCACTTCGCTAAGATGGCGCTGACGGTTATTAACCAGTTCCCTGGTCACCGCGACCGCTTTTTCTAAACGGAGAGCGGCGAAATATGATTCCCTCACCTCAAAACCCAGATTTAGAACCTCCTGGTCATAGGCTAAACGAGCCAGGTCCACAGCAAGTTTAGCCGATTCATATTGACCTTTAAGTTCGCCACCGGTATAGAGAGGCTGGGTAATACCAAAAGAGACCGCATTACTATCCCAGTTATTAACCGCCGTAGATGTCTCAGGCCCTGCCAATACTTCTCCGTTCTGATAACTATAACTGCCGGAGAGGGCAAAAGAAGGATAAAGGTAGGTACGTTGTTCCGCAGCACCGAATTCTGCGGCTTTAATCTGTTCCTCAGCCTGCCGGAGGGACAAACTCTTACTTCTTGTCTCGTTAAGCGCCTGTTCCAGGGTCAGGGTCTCCGCACTGCACAGAGAACCGATAAAACACAGGCTGAAAAGGAAATACCAAAAAACCTTTATTGTTTTCATTGGATAAGTTCGTCAGCCACCTGATAAACCGGTCCGGCACCAATAGTCAGTACAACATCACCTTCCCGAACTTTTTCCTTAAGATAGGTGACGATAGCCTCAAAAGGAGAAATGAATTGTGCTTTTTTGTTCTGAGCCGTCAACTTTGCCACCAGGTCTTCAGAAGACACGCTGCGCCGACTCTCCTCGCTGTCCCGCACAAAGTGAATCTCCGGTACAATTACTTCGTCCGCTAAACTAAAGGAACGGGCAAAATCATCAAGGAAAAACCGGGTACGGCTGTACTGATGCGGTTGAAATACTACAAAAAGTCTCCCGGTGGGATGAAACTGACGCAGGGCTTTAAGGGTAGCCACAATTTCCGAAGGGTGGTGCCCGTAATCGTCAAGAACAGACGCACCGTTATAATGCCCTTTCAACTCTAAACGTCTCCGCACACCTTCAAAAGATGCCAGAGCGTTAATAATTACCTCCGGCTTCAGACCAATTTTGTAACAGACGGCAAAAGCCCCTAAACTGTTAAGAACATTATGCTGACCCGGCAACGGAAGGATTACCGAGCCGAGTTCCTTTTCCTGAAAGAAAACCTGAAAGGAAGAGCCGGTTTTTGTCAGCGCTATTTTTTTTGCCTGAAAATCCGCCTCCTCAAAACCATAGGTAACGTAGGAACCGTCAAAACGTCCCGCTACCTCCATCAGATTGCCGTTCTCCCGGCATAATACCGCAAAGCCGTCCGGGGGCAGGAGAGATAAAAATTTTAAAAAAGCCTCCTCAATTTCTGCCAGGTCATGGTAATAATCCAGGTGGTCTTCTTCGATATTGGTAACTATTATAACCTGGGGCCGCAAGGAAAGGAAATTACGGTGAAATTCGCAAGCCTCTGCCACCAGATATTCTCCCCTTCCCGTACCGGAATTCCCGCCTAAGGCCGGAATCTCTCCGCCGATTACAAAATTAGGTTCTTTACCGCCGAACTTAAGAATAGAAGCCACTAAGGCGCTGGTGGTTGTTTTGCCGTGGGTACCAGCCACCGCGATACCCTGGCGTCGCTCCATTAAAGAACCAAGCGCCTGGCTGTAGGTAATCACCGGAATGTTACGGCGCCTTGCCTCTAAAACTTCCGGGTTATCCGGAGGAATTGCCGCAGAGATTACTACGGTTTCCGTACTTTGAGGAATATTTCCTGATTGATGCCCTAAGTCAATCTTCGCACCCAGCTTCTTCAGTTCCGTAATCAGGGAACTGTCCTCGGTATCCGAACCACTGACTTCTTTTCCCTGGGCAAGAAGGATACGGGCAACACCGCTGGTGCCAATACCGCCAATCCCGACAAAGTGTACCCGCTGTAAGTCTTCTATTCCCATGTTTCTATATTTTACCACACCAGCGTCAGCGACAGATATCAACAAACTGGCATCTGCGACAGGATTCTTCGTCCGGACCAAAGCCAACCGCCGGGTCGGTGATTTCGGAAAGGATATATTCCAGAGCCTGGAGACACTTTTCCATTATCAACTCCTTTTGGGCCAGGGATTCCTCTCCCGGAAATTCAGTCAGCCCGATATCCCTCAGGTAGTAGAGTGCGGCCGTGGTGCCGGTTGTCTTGTATTCCCGGTCAATAAAAAAGATGTAGAGAGGCATCTGAAAAGAATTGATTGATTCCCGGATCGATTCCCGGTTTAACTCCATTGACTCCATCTTCTTTACGGATGGCGTCTTCCGCTCGGCGCCTGTCTTGTAATCAATCACCAGCAGTCTGCCGTCAGGCAGCCGGTCGATGCGGTCAACCCGGTAACCGAATTTGAAAACCCGCCCGGAGAATTCAACCCGGCCTTCCAGGCCTTGTTCCAGAGAGACAATCTCCCTGACTTTCCTGCTTTCCCGTTCATAATCAAGAAACTTTTCCAGGCGCTGACGGAGCAACTGCCGGACAAGAAAACCCCCGGCTTTGATCGTCTTCTGAAAACCGGCCCGGAATCTCTCCTCCATCCGGCCCAGGAAAAAATTGCGGAATGTTTCGTCAATCACCGGTTCCCTGCCCAGAAACCCCTGGTACGCTTCTTCCAGTAAAGCGTGTATAAAAGTTCCGATCTCCTTGCTTTCCGGTTCTTCCAGGAGTTCTTCCTTTTCCTGAAGCCCGAGGACGTACCGGTAGTAAAACATCAACGGACACTGGAGATAGGTATCAACGCTGGAAGCGGAATACCGGAAATTCTGCAGAAAATTTACCATTTCCCGGTTCTTCCCGACCGCGCTCTTTACCGGCGCCGGCTGAACGTCAAAGAGCGCTTTCCGTAAAACCGGCTCATCCAGCGAGGCGGTTTCCTGCTGGTTTTTCCAGATGAGTTCTTCGATGAACCGGCTCTTCTCTTTCTCCGGACTCCTGGCATAAATCAGGTGGACGTTTCGGGCTGAAGCGAGCAGGCTGCGGAACTGGTAACGCTGAATCTCCTCCTCCAAACCGTGCCTTTCCAGGCCCAGGTTTATCATAACCTCCCGGGGGATGAGCGGTTCGCCGGTACGCAGGCGGGGCAGGACCGACTCGTTGGCGTCAATTACAATTACCTCCTGAAAAGACAGGTTGCGGGTCTCGAAAATACCCAGCACCTGGAGTTCCTTCAGGGGTGAGCCGGAAAAATTTATCAGCCCGTTGTCAAGCTTGTCTTCGAATATGCGGAATATCTCCGCGGCCGAAAATTTTTCGTCCCGGAACGAAGCGGTCGCCATCTCCTTCTTGACGGCCAAAACCGCCTGGACGAATTCCCGGTTAAGGGGGTAGCGGGCCAGGAAGCTTTTTTGAAGCAAAAGGTTGATAAATTTTTCCAGAACCAGGGAAAAAGCGCGGAAAGTATTTAATCTCTTCTCTTCCCAGTCCAGGAAAAGGCGGTGGTGTAACTCCCGCAGTATCTTCTTAAGGTCATTGACGCCGACGTCCAGACCCATCCGGCCCAGGATTTCAGCGACGGACAGGTAAACCTGTTCCAGAGATTCTATCTCCTTCAGGCGGATGAAGAGGCTTCCGCTCAAAGGATTTTCCTCGACGCCGAGCAGGAACTCCTCCAGCCGGTGAACCAGAACCCTGGTCACCGAAGACTCATACTCCAATTCCAGGTTCTTGATAAACGGGTGGCTCAAGACCCGCAGGTAATCCCTGGTGTAATAACGGCTGCCGTGCCTCGTCTCCTGGGCCTGAAAGATGGAACGGAAAAGGGAATGGATGGAACTGCGCTTCAGGGGATAACCCATCGATACGTTAAAATTCCCGGCAAGACCAGCGATTTCCGAAAAGAGCGGAAGCAGGCCCGCCGGTTCCGGAACTACGATTACCGTCTTCTCCCGCTCCGCCGGCGGAATGGTCTTCAGGATTTCCCGGGCCAGCCCGGCCTGGGAATGGGCGTCAAACCCGGCGTATAGCTTTAGATTGTATTGCGGCTTGTCCGCCGAGAAGGAGGGCCGAACCGAACAGCCGAAAATCCGGGAAGCCCTTTCCAGGACGGGCCACTCTTTCTGGCTTCCCTGGAAGACAACCACGGCCTTGTCGTTATCGTAAAGAAACCTGATTACCTTTTCTTCGGTCCGGTTCAGGTAAAAAAGACCGGCAAAGATAATCCGGTCAAATTCAGCCAGGTCTGTTTGGTCGATATAACGGGAGGCAAGGCGGTAGACCAGGCCGCGGGAATACTTCTTCTCTTCTTCCAGGACCTTGTGGTAGGCATCCCTCAACGAAACGATCGTCCCGAGTTGCTCGTTGATACCCTCCGGGATGTCGTAGCCGATCTCCGCGCTCTTCTCTACGTTTTCCAGCGCTTCCGGCGGGACGTCTTCCAGGTCAAGCTGCTCTATGAAAGAATGGATCTCCCTGGCCCAGGGTAAAAAGCGGGAGAATTTACCCGCCGAAACTTTAGCGAAGGCGGGTGAGGCCATCTGTAATTGTCGATTCAAATTATAGATGAGATAACAGGCCTCCGTCTCGGAGATTCTCTGGAAATTTTCCCGGCGCCTGACGACATACTCCATGAATTCGTCCACGTTAAAAAAGACCGGAGGAAAGAAACTCTTCCCGAACCTTTGCGCCAGTTCTTTCTTCAGGTAAAGGGCCGGTCTTTTACCGCCGAAGACGATTGCGGTGCGGCTGAGGTCTGCAGCCGGGCCTGCCCGCCGGAGCTTTAGCGCAGGCGGGCCGGTTTCTTCCAGAAAATCAGCCAGTTTTCCGATAAAATTATCCGTCAGGCTGAAAGTTACGACTTTACCCATATTTCGTTGTTCGGTAGGGGTTCGATTTATCGAACCCGCGGGTCGAGATAAATCCGACCCCTACATTTTCACTTCAACCATCGCCAGGTTATCCAGGTAAATTAAAACGCCGCTTACCTCCGAATCCGGATAAAGTTCTTTGATAATGCGGAGATACTCCGCCAACTGCTTCCGGTGTTCAAGTCGCACCTCGCTTCGCTCGGAGCTCTTGTAATCAATAACCTCCACTTTACCCGGTTTTATTATCAGCCGGTCGATGCGGCGGGTATTGCCTTGGCTGTCCACCACGTCCTTTTCCCGGAAAACGGACTCGCCTTCCGGAAGAAAGAATATCTTTTTAAACCGGGGGTCATCTAAAAGCCGCCGCACCTTATCTTCAAATTCGGCTGTTTCCCTTGCTTCCAGCAGATACTCCGACCGGCCGCTCTCTACGGCAAGCCGGATAACCAAATCAACGTCGGCGCCGGCCAAATTCCCGATACAGGAAAGGACGCGGTGCAAAACCTCGCCCCGCTCTATCTCCAGACGGTTGCGCAATTGTTGCTCGTCCACGAACTCATCCTTCAGGATGTTAATCCAGTCGGGGTAATCGGCCGGAGAGATGGCCAGCGTGATTTCCGAATCCGGCCCCGGCCCGGTTCCGACGGCCAATCGCCTCTCCCCTCCATCTGTTGTTTCCGTTCCGGGGATGAGGTGCCACGCCGGATTTTTTCGGTTACCGGACCGGTCGGGTATGAACAGGTACAACTCCTCCGCCGCCCGCGTCAACGCCACGTAAACGCTGTCCAGTTCGTCAATCAAACTCCGGCGGTATTCCTGCTGGTAACGTTCCTTTAATTCCGGAGAAAACCTGGAGTAGTGCTCGCCCAGCCGTAACAGTTCCAAATTGTTGTCTATATTCTGATAGACGCTGAAAGAACTGCCGCGCACCTGGTCCGGCCCCCAGCCGGCCGACCTCCGGTTTACGCCGGCGCCGATACCCAGGAACGGGACGATAACCACCGGAAAGCCCAGCCCTTTGGCCTTGTGGATGGTCATCACCCGGACCGCATTGCCCGGGGTCACCCGCACGTACATCTTATCCGCCGGTGCGGTCTCAAAATATTCCAGAAATTCGGCCAGGCTGAACTGCTCTTCCTCCTGTTCCCTGATTATCTCCAGAAGCCGCATGAAGAAACCCTGGCCGCCCGGGAAATTCTTAAGGACGTCGAATTTCCGGATAATGCTCACCGTCAGTTCGTAGGCCGGGTAGAACCCGACGCTGTTAAAAAACTCCTCAATCAGACCATCCCAGACCGGCCGGAACTCACGCCGGAATTCCGTGTATAAATAACCCCTATTCCGGTATCGGAAGATGAAGTCAAGCACTGCCTCCCGGCTCAAGCCGGAGGCCTTCACGAAGATGTTGCCGGTCAGGAAGGAAGCACAGGAAAGGTTGTCAACCGGGGAGTTGAGAAATTTGAGGAAAGAAAAGAGTTCTTTTACCAGGGGGTTTTCCCTCACGTTGAGGGTCTTCTCCGACTCAACCGGGAAGCCGGCTTCCAGCAGCCAGCCGGTTATAAGCTCCACCCGGCTGTTATCCCGGGAGAGGACGGCGATGTCACCCCACGAAAACCGCTCCATCAGCCCGGCGACCAGGCCCACCACTTTATCTTTTATCAATTCTTCGCTGCTCCCGGTGGCGTCCGGATTAACCTTTTCAGACCTGAAATAACCCTTGTTTTTAACCGGCAGATACTCCTGCCTGGAGTCGGTAAAGACCGAAACGATTGCCTCCGGAGAATCAACCTTTTCCGCCTCGCCGCTCTCAACCAGAAAACGCCTGACGTTCTCCGGCGCAAAGACGCGGTTATTGAACTCAACTATCTCCTTATGGCTCCGGTAATTCTTGGTGAGCCGTTCCGGTGTGATCGGGCTGGTCGGAAACTGCTCCCCTTTTTCCAGCGAAGCAATCAAGGAATCGTCACCGCCCCGAAACCGGTAAATGGCTTGTTTCCGGTCTCCGACGCAGAAGAGAGAACCCGCCCGGGAAAGCGCTTCTTCCAGAAGCAGGTAGAGGTTTTTCCACTGGAGACGGCTGGTATCCTGGAATTCGTCTATCAGGTAGTGGTTGAACCGGGTCGCCAGCCGGTAATAGATTTCCGGCACGCTGACCGTCCTCCGGTCAATCAATTCCTGGCCCCGGCTGTTCAGTTCCTCCAGGAAGATGACGTCGTCCTGCCCGGATAATTTGCGGAACTCTTTCTCCACCAGGCAATAGATGTCGATGTAACGGTTGAAGACGGCTGCGGACTGAAGCCGGCAAAATTCCTCCAGGTCTTTTTTGACATCCTGCCAGAGTCCGACGGTTTCCAACGGGACATCAAAACCCTTGTTCACCGGAAAATCATCCTGTTCGAACCTGGCGGGGACCTCTTTCAGGCGGAAAGCGCTGCCGCCGGATCCGCAGAACCGCTCCAGGGATTTTTTAAAGGTTCCGTTGGTTCCTTCCGGCAGATTGCGGCGCAGAGCTTCCATCTTATCCGCTATCCTTTTCCGCAGGGCAAAGGCGTCGGTTATCTCCCGGGGATACTTCCGGAAAATGCCGCCGTAGATGTGGTACTGGTAAAAAAGGGAACTGACGATTGAAAAGATGTCTCTCCGGGGCAGCCAGGACGGATTTTCCTCCAGGCGGATGTACTGCTGGAGAAAATCCTCTAACAGGTTCCGGGCGCGCTTGTTTCCCTCGCTCGCCTTCTGCAGAACCTCGTCTAAACTGTAGGAAAGGTAATCACGCAGGTCTTCCCTGATTTCAAAATTGGCGGAAAGGTTCAGTTTGAAGGCGCAGGCGGAAAGGATGGCGTTGATGAAACTGTCTATCGTCTGCACCTGGAAGAAATTGTAATGGCGGAGAAGGTAATCCAGCGCGGCCCCGGCCTTATCCCGGCTCTCTTCCGCGGAGACGCCGGCTTTTTCCAGCGCGGCCAGAATCTCGCTCTTCTCCTCAAGCGTAGAAAAGGAATCCAGGACGGCCATCTTCAAGAACCGGATGATTCTTTCCTTCATTTCAATGGCGGCCTTGTTGGTAAAGGTTATCGCCAGGATTTTACGCAGGGGAATATCCAGCCGGTCTGCGCCGGAACCTAACAACAACTGGACGTACCTGGTCGCCAAAGCATGAGTCTTCCCGGAACCGGCCGAAGCCACCACCGTCCGAATCTCCGGAAACCTCAATCCCTTTTTATCTGTCATTGCGAGGCGTAGTGTGCCGTGGCAATCTCATCCTTGTCATTCCCGCATGTCCACCTTCTGTCATTCCCGCGGATAGTAAGCGGGAATCTCATTCTTTAGACCCTTCGCAACTTCGGGCTCAGGGGTTGATTTGACATTTTAAAAGAGATGCGGTATACTTTTGACAATGCGATAGCTCGCAGGTGGACAGCCCGTAAGGGCTGGCGTGAAACTGCCCCCGAAAGGGGGCGTTTTCATTTCTACAGCCACACCTTTCCATAACCCTCCACCTGTTCCCTCCGCACATTCACGTTAAACTTGCCCTGAACGGTTCTGCAAACCTGCTTACCAAAAACATCGCCGGTGTCGCGAATCCGTCCTTTTTCAATTAGGTACGCCTGTTTTATGGGATGCGCCAGAACGTCAGCGAGTTGAAGACCGGCAATGTTGGCAACCTTTAACTGCAATTTAATCTCTTTGCTCGTTAAAGCCCTCTGGTGGCGCTCCATATCAGATAGCAGCGTCCCGCTTTCGTACACTCGGAGGTAAGCCTGTTTAAGTTGCAAGTCTTCCTTTCGGCCACGGGACTCAGCCATGACGTCACCCACAGCGTTCTTATAATTCAACCAACCGCTGTAGCGGTCAAGTATGGCTGCGAGGCAGTAATGGTAGGGATGAAAAGGACTGTGGTATTTTTCCAGATGCTCCTGCTTGTCGATTACCACACACACCATTTTGAAATTTGCCTGTCCGATAACCTCAAGCAGTCCGGAATCGAACCTCTCTCGCAAATTTCGGTTGCAGAGCACACCAAATGCGCCTTTACGATTGACGATGTCGGACCGATGCAAAATTACAGGTCGATCCGGACGAGGACCAAAAATATCCCGCTTGAACCGTTCCAGTCCATCCGCAAACGCGAGATAGTCATCGAGTTGCTTGAACCATACCCCCAGAAGACCCAGGTAGCGATGCGACGGATCTTCGAGTAACTTGTAAGTATGGTCGCCTGATTCATCCAAATAGAGCCGGTAGCGAGCACACCGATGAACAGGTTGAATCATTTCTTATACCCCCCATTTCTCGGCTTTCGCCGTTCTGCCCCATAGAGTTTATAAACCATCCGATCAATCCGGCGTTCGCATTCTTCTGACTTTGGATTGTTTGGTATTATGGTTTATATTTCAATACTGTCATAATTATCAAGTAGCATCACCTTAACCCCAAACCAGAACCGTCCCCGATATATTTAGACATCCAGCAACCTATTTTTTCCATTCACTTTTTCTGCCTATAGTTTCAAGAAATTTGGACCTCGGTTTATCCATTAAACTATCGCCGTATGATATGTTACGAGGTCTTTTATAAGAATGAAAAAGAAATAGTTTTTCCCTTGCACGAGTCATGGAAACGTAAAATAAACGGGCTTCTTCTATAGGATCGCTCCTAGGATCAGGTACTATATCATCTTCTAAACCTACCATAATTACAACATCCGCTTCAAGACCTTTGGCTTTTTTCATAGTATTCAACTGTACCCATCCTAAACCTGTGGCACTTTGGGAATTGAGTAATTCTGTTATTTTTGTTATGTCCTCCATTAATTTTGATGGCTCACACCAGATGCCAGATATGACTGTCAACTGTTTGATAAACTCACCACACTTTTCTTTTTTAAAATTAATAAATAAATCACTCAAATTCAAAAGTCCATCCCGAATTTTTACAAGGGTTTTATTGGGTTCTTTTAGGTTTTTAATGACCGAAAATAGATCGTTTTCCTTATCAACATGTTCCCATAGTTTAGCAATCTCAGTTTCTTCTATAATTCGTTTCTTAATAGTTTCTTGAGTAGTTCCTTTACCCTTTTTTGCACCCGGGACATGTGCAATGCCTTTATTTATAAGTTCTTCAATAACTAATCGTGTTTTAAATCTATCGGAAGGAATTGTTGCCCAATCTATAAACAGCTTTGCAATTTTCACTCTTTCAGGCAAAAAACTTATTGGACAACTATATGCTATACCTCGTTTAGATAGTTCTTGAGTAATCAAGGGGAAAAATTCTCTCTTTGGCACCAGTATCAAAATACTTTTTTTCTCTTGGATAAATCGCCGAGCAATTTTAGCAACCATCTCTGCTTCTGAAAGTTCGCTAGGTAATTGCCATATACAAGGCTCTTCACCGCTTGACATTTTATATTCTAATTTTTGTTCACCGGTCCAATTGGTGTAGTATTTTTTTAAAACTTTAATGGCGTCTTGCATTATTTTTTCATGGCACCTTCGACTATATGCTAATGGTAGAGTTTCTGAACTAGGGAAATCTTCTCCAAAACGCAAGATGAATTTAGGATTGCCACCGCGGAATCCGTAGATACTTTGAGCATCATCTCCGACTACGAAAAGCCCATTTCTGGACTCTCTACTAAGCAACTCTATTAGTCTAAATTGTGCTGTATTGATATCCTGATATTCATCAACTAACAAATGTTTTGCTCGGGATTGATATTTTTTGAGAATAGTAGGATTTTTCTTTAGTATACGACAAGCAAAAAGGATTTGATCATCAAAATCTATATAATTACATTTCGACATTATTTTCCAATACTCCTCACATATTTGGCATTTTTTTTCTTCGGAGTTTTCTTTACAATCACCATATTGCTTACATTCAAGAGCTTCTCTACTATCGTCTTCAGTATAACCAAGTATTAAAGCTGCATCTCGATACATTAATCGTTTTACATTTTCGTTTTCCTGAACCTTGAGGTCGGTTTTGAGCAAATTAACGTCGCGAGGTTTTTCTTTTACTATTTCTAAACCTAACTTGTGCATTGTAGAGATATATAGGGGTAGTTCACTAAATAAAATATTAAAACCGCTCGGTTCAGTAAGTTTATTAATCATATGTTGATTTGCATCTTTTCCAAACGTGAGTACAGTTACAATACCTTTGTCTGTACCATTGGCCAAAAGACGCTTGATCCTATCAGCCAAGAAATAGGTTTTGCCAGCGCCGGGTCCCGCTAAGACAAGAGTCGAGGATTTAAGATTTGAAACAATTGTTTCATAATCATTCAATGCCATATAAGTTATGCCCTTTTTTGTTGCTCCCTATTATTAAAATTCTCCACGATTTCAATCTCCTCCGGCGGCAAGCCATAAAGTTTGTAAACCATCAGGTCAATCTGGTGCTCATATTCCTTAACCTTAGCCTGTTTATCAGAGCTGGAAAAATAATTCCCAAGTCTTGTAACTGCCAATATTTCATCAATTATTTGGTCAAATTTAGATTGAACATCCATTGATGGTTTTCTTATTGGAATAACCCGTAGTTGTGGAGACTGAAATTGGTAATAACCACCACTCATACGAAGAGCACCAAAAAATTGACTGTATAAAAACATAAACATTCTTGAGTTACAGAAGGCGGTTATGTATTTAAGGGATACTCCGGGTTTTGGATCAAAAAAGAAATTAGTATTAAGAGACGCATACTCTCCACCTATATCAAGGAATGCTTCGCATCTCTTAGCCATTTTTGCAAATATGATTTTTTGCTTAAAATACAATCGCATGCGACGCTCACTGATGTTCTTCTTGCCGATTGTCAAATAAGGAGTGAGGAACTTTTTTCCCTTGTTGGTGAATTCAGATACTCCCCACAACGAAATATAAGGGTCTATTGTTCCTGTATTGATGATTCTTAAACTCCTGCCAGAAGGATGATTAGCAATAAACTTGCTATACTCGTCAGACTCGGAAGCGGTTGAGGAAGCATTTATGTAGCCCAATGATGATAATGGTTCTGTGCCCTCTATTAGTTTTAAAAGTAGAGCTAAATGGTCAGATAGCAAAAACCCCCACAGATTCTCTGGGAGGCTGCGTAGCGCGTCTGAATCAACTATCAAAGATTTGAAGCTCTGAGGACCAAACTTTTCCAATCTTTCGACTTTAGGCAAAAGAAGCTTTATGGTATTGCCTGAAGTAAGATACCCCTTGTTTATGAAAGTGAGTACAGGATAAATGGCTACTTGATCAAAAACAGCAATTCCGGAAATGTCGACAAGTTGGTTTAAGGATGCATTCTTTAAAATGAATTCCCTCAAAGCTATTGCATAATTCGCGGACAAATATTTGTTGGGGCTTATGAAGGATAATACACCACCATCGTGCAGTAATTTAATACCTCTTTCAAAAAATAGGACATAAAGATCATACGCCCCCTTGGCAGTTTCGAAAATGGAGTTGAAATTCTTCCGATCCTGAATGTTGCAGGAAGCAACAAATTTAATTGCGCTCACATACGGCGGATTTGCTATCACTACATCAAAACCGCCTTTCTCCTGAAATACTTCAGCGAAATGGAGTTTCCACAAAAAGAATGGCTTGATGTTTGCTTTCCGAAATCGAACAATATCCTCAATCTTATCCTGTTTTCCCTGTTCTTTTAGAGTGGCTTCAATCAGTTCCCAAGACAGGTTTTCAATCTCCTTTTTTAACTTATCTTTTGCGGTTTTCTGTGAGATTTCAAAAAACTTCTGTTTAAGGTCTAAGATTTGTTCCGCCTTTTTCCTGGGTTCGCTGACTGCAAACATACCGTGCTGAGGCGTTTCTCCTCTACCCTGTTGTAAATTTTGGATTTGTCTGGTTATCTCTTTAAGTTTATGCTCTATCTGCTGTTTCCGTATCGGGCTGAGTTGGCTCTTACCATGTAGGTTTATGTATTCACCCTGCAAATCGCTCTGTTTATCCTTAAGTTTCCCAATCGCTTCGCCCTGGCTCTCCTCCTTTTCAAAAAAACGCTCGTCAATGAGTTTTATGCCCTCGTATTCCTCAAGCAAACTATTACCCTGCATTATCTTGTAATCCAGATTCGGCAATGGTTTGATTTTCCTAATGTCTTCCTCGTCAACCACCAGGGAGAGCCAGAGCCGGAGTTTGGCAATTTCCACCGCACCCGGGTCAATGTCAACACCGTAGAGACAGTTTTGAATTGCGTGATGCTTAAAGTCGTAGAAAGTTCGACCACGGGGTTCTTCGCTATTGCTCAGAATGACACTTGGGGAAAGGTTAGACTGACATCCTTTGAGATAAACGGTGAGTGCGTTTCTGGTCTTCACGATTTCGCTCATCATACCAACCAGGAAAGCGCCGGAGCCGACTGCCGGGTCGCAGACGCGGATGTTTTTTAGTTTTTCGTCAACAAGTTCCGCATTATTACGAATGGACTCGGAAAGTTTGTAGGAATAGTCCTTGGTTTCCCTGCCCTTTTTCTTAACCCGTCTGTCGTGTTCAACGGCTGTTTCACCGTGCTTGATAAGGGTTTCAATATCTTCCCGGGTGGGAGATTGCCGCGGGGCTTCACCCCTCGCAATGACAGATGTTGAAAGTTCGGTGGTTAGGTAGTTGATTAGGCTTTCCTGGCACATATAATGGACAATCTCGCGGGGAGTGTAGTAGGTTCCTTTTGCCTTGCGGTCTTTTACTGCCAGAAGGTTTTCAAATACCTTTCCCAACATTTCCGGGTCAACCGCTACTTCCTTTTCCAACGGTTCGTCTTCCCGGACGGTAAAATTATAGCGGTCAAAAATATCAAGGATGCCGCTGCCGACATCGCCTTCCCTCGTCGTTAAACTGTTAGAAAATAGTTCGTCCGGTAAGCATACGTCGGTATCAACCCAATCATAGTTATTAATTGGGTCAAAAAGTCCGCCATTAAGAAACGGTATTTTGCAATTGAAACGACTGTAAAAATCCTTGCTGCGTTCTCCGTCCGCTAAGGCCTCGTAGAAAAGCGGCTCCAGGATATCATTAAAGAAATCCCTGTAATCCCCGTGTTTCTTTTCGAACAGTTGGCGCAGGAAGTTTTTCGGGCCGGTTCCCCAGAGTTTATTTCTTTCAACCCCAAACCAGCCCTTCTTTTGCAGGAAATATAAGAATACAATTTGTCCAAGCAGTTTTTTAGCAAAGTCAATAGTTTCAACCCCTTTATCGCTAAAATCTTTTTGAATCAATGAATTATTCTGAACTATTTCATCAAGAGATTCCTTTGTTCTTAAGAAAAGTCCGCGGTAATTTTCAAAAAATTCCCTGGTGACCTTTTCAATGCTGAATGCTTCTTCTATCTGCTTAAGGGTTGGATTGCGTACATCGTCTTCCAAAATGGGCAGTAAACAACTCTGCGCGGTATGACTATTTTCGTTTTTGCCAACCAGAAATGAATACCGTCGGGCAGGAGTAAATTCTTCTTTTATTTTGACTGTGCCTTGGGGTGTCTGTTCAAACCGGTACTCCATCCCAACAAAGGAAAACCGCCAGTCTTCCTGGTCAGGTGAGACAAAAGCAATAAGACCGGCGTCTTTCTCCCCGCGGTCTTTAAGATAACGGGCGGCAAAATTGCGCTGGGCGGTTCGGGCGCGGGCAAGGTTCGTTTCCTTCTGGAGGTAAACGATTAAAATATCGGCTTTTTTACCCTCCGGGTCCGTATAGGTTCCAATCCGCTCGTAGGTTTTTACGTAATCCTTGAATATTTCCGGAACGTACCCGTGGACGTGAAATGCTTTTGACTCATCAATTTTATTCAGAAGTTCTTTAACGAAATAGACGAAACGTTCTTTATTGAAACTATCCTGGAGTGTCTCCCTGACCCGGCGCGCCGCCTCGGTTTTGTCCATGCTATTCCTTTACAAGATATTCGGATAAAATTACCTCCCGCGGACCTGATGTTTGAGCCGCACTTTCGGTAATCGTCTTCTTTAAGAATTCCGGAGGAATATTCATACGAAGAATGGCGAGGATTTTTAATGGATTTACACCGTTCTGCAGTTCCTTCTTGATTCTATTTGCCAGCGTTTTAGTTGTTTGCTTTGGCAAACCGCCTTCTTCAAGTTCTTTGATTACCGTCTTGATATAAACTTCATCATCTTCAGTATAACCCTTGAACTGTCCTATTTCTTTTGTCTTCAGGATTCTCAAAACCTGTGCGGCGCTGTCGCGACCGCCCCTCGGGTGCATATCAGGTACTTCTTCAAGGGTGGCGAGTTCAAATGATTTTTTGTTTTTATCAAGTAACGAGTAAAAATCTTTTCCCGGCTCCCTTCGCCTTGTTTCGGGTTCAGATTCAAGCGTCTTTGCGGTAGAAATGAAATCAAGTTCTGCCGGTTCGCCATATCCGCTCACCTGGAAAAATTTCTGGAGTTTGCCTTTGCGAAAGTAAGTTAAAAGAGAAGGACTAATTTCCTCATTTAATCTGGCGGTTCTTGCTTTTTTTGGAAGACGCTTAATTTTCTCAAATAAATCCGGCTTTTTGTCGCGTATTTCCTTTATAACCTGCAGATACTTCAGTTCGCTTTCTTCTGCCTCATCCTCACCGGTAATAGTCTTTTTGGACAGCAGGCGATTAAAAAGTTCGAAAGATTCAATATGTTCGCCGTCGGTAAGTAAACGCGCGTCAGAACCAAGCATGGAAATGAAAGCGTGTATCTTTGCCTCGGCCGCCTCTTTCAGTTTGATTTCATCGTTGGACTGCTTGGTCGGAAAAAAGTTGAAACTGTAAATTTTAGGAAATTTTATGTCAACGCGGTTGATGCGGCCGACGCGCTGCATTAAACGAGTGGGATTCCAGGGAATATCGTAGTTAATAACCACGTTGGAGCGGTGAAGGTTAACGCCTTCAGACAGGACTTCGGTTGTAATGAGAATTCGGAAATCGTCCTTTGGAATACGACTGCGGGCATCAAAATTTGCCGAAACCTTTGACCTGATTTCAGCGCTGGAACTTCCGGAAAAAAGTATCGCCTGGCCCGGATATGCCTGCTGAAACTGCCCCTCTAAGTATTCGGCTGTCTCTTTTGACTCTGTGAAAATAATGAGTTTTTGTTCCTTCAGGAGTTTCCGGGAATCAATCTTTTTCTTAAACGCAATAACTTTTGGGTCTCGCTTGATATTTTGCCAGAGTTTCTCTATTTCCCGAAGAATGTCCAAATCATATTGCAGGTCCATCTGGAACTCCTTATTGAATTCATCGGCGGTATACTTCTTTGCCTTGTCTTCATCTATAAGCCGCTGGATTGCTTCATCGTCATCATTTTCCAAAAATTCAAAGATTTTATTGGTGTGCTTTTTGCTGACATAAACGTGGCCTTTTTGGAACTCTCGCAAAAAACATTCGTAAGATGTAATGAACCGCTGGAGCGTTCTTTTGAAAGCGTAAAAACTACTCTCCAGCCTTTTAACCAACAGGATTTTCATAAATTTACCCATATTTTGCTGGGATTGAAGTTCCAATTGGTCAAGGTCATCTCCGCGATAATACAGCAGGGGGGTATAACGGGCATATTTGAATTTTTTGGCGACTAACTCGATCGTATGGCTGAACGTTTTATCTTCTTCTTCGTTTAACTCGTAATATATCGGTTCGGGGTCGGCCACTTCCGGGAATTTTAAGTTCTGGCGGGCCAGATCACCGGCAAAATAGCGTTCAATTTCGGAGCGTGTCCGGCGCACCATTAAGTATTTAAGAACTTTCTCTCTAATTTCTTTGGCGGTCTCCTTAACGACGCGCACATACTCGCCTTGATTCCGTTGGCGGTCAAGACCCTTGAGTCTCTTTTCCAAGCCGGAAAAGAATTTTTCCAAATCCGGAAGGTTTGGAATGGTACTCTTTCTTGATTTCTGGAAAAGTTTAATCTGGCTTAAGATATCTTTCGGTGCGTTATTGTAAGGAGTTGCGGTTACGAGAATCACCCTTTTGCCCCGGCAGACTTGGGCGAGTTTTTCATAGGTTATGTTGGTCTCGGTCCTGAATCTATGTGCTTCGTCAATAATAATGTTCTTGTATTTCTCGGTCCCCCTTTTAATAAGATGGTCCAGTTTTCCGAGGGACTCGAAATCCGCCGGGATTCTGAAATCTGAAAAAACGTTCGGCCAGGAACCCGGGGTATCCTTCTCCAGAAGTACCGGTGGAGCCATTACCAACGTCCTTCCATCAATCTGGTTAGCCAGCATTGCCGAAACATAGGTCTTTCCGAGTCCAACAACGTCAGAGATAAAAACGCCTCCGTATTCTTCCAAAATTTTTTTGGCGTTTAAAACCGCCTGCTCCTGATACTCAAGTTTCAGGAATTCCGATGGGACATATTGGTAAAATAATTCCTCTGGCCGGCTGAGGTCTTCCTGGAAATATTCGTACAAAAACTTTAGATACAATTCGTACGGAGTAATCGTATTGTTAAGCCAGGTTCTTGTCTGGATGGTTTCAAGGTATTTTTCTCTCACATCAACCGCGTCCCTCCAGAGTTCGTTAAACTTTTGCAGGGCAAAATCATAGTCAGCCCGGTTTTTCAGTTCCACGTTGAATTCCAAATTATCCCTGAGACCGGCTCGGGTAAAGTTACTGGAACCGGTTATAACCCTCCCTTTATCCCTATCACCTTCGACAAAGGTCATAATGTAAAGCTTGGCGTGGAGATTTTCGCTTGGGTAAGCCCTGATTTCAAGTTTTCCGTCCCTTAACCATTCAACGAACTTTAAAACACCTGTTTCAACGTTGGGGTTGTCTTCTGATTTTTCCATTTCTTCGGCTACATAGTCGCCTATTTTTTCCTTGGCCTCTGCGTGTGAAAATTGAAGGGTGGGTTGGTCTCCGCTTCTTACCTCCTGGATAAGTCTTGTAGTTTCCCTGTTTGTACTTATGCCGATTAAAATTCTTATCTTTTTGGTTGTTTCTAACGACTTATACATTGCATAAAAACCACTCGCATAAAAATAGCCCACTAAAACATCAAAGAACGAGGTATCTTTGATGAGTACCCGAAATCTTTCCAGGAGACTCCGGTCCTTTTCGTTGGTAATAAACGTTAAATCTGAAACCATAATCATTTCCCTTTCACGGTTACAAAGCCGAATATTCAGTGAACCCCGTTAGTGTAGGGGTCGGATTCATCCGACCCGAATACGCGGGCTTGATGAATCAAGCCCCTACTCGGGCTCAATAAATTGAGCCCCTACATTTTTGTGCCCGATATAACGAGGGAGTAAACGGTGTTCAGTGAGTATTTACAATGGTTAACAGCGAACTCAGCCGCCGAAATACGAGATCGGCTGAAGTGATTTGTTAGGCGGGCTATTCCAAATTCTCAACCAAATACGCACTCAACCGCTGTAACAATCTTTTATGACGCTCTGGTGCAATAGAACCTATACTCCCCACCATCATTTTACTCGGCATCACAGCGAGAAAGCCCAATCGAATAATCGAATTCTTCATCAAGCCGCTTGACGCAAAATCTGGTTCTTTAGAGGTAATTAATTCATCAAAATCAGGAACAAACTGATGCAATTGCGTGCTTACGCCGCATACCAGCAAGTCATCATATGGTGGCATCTTGCGTAAAACTACAATTGGACGATTCTTAACCCGTCCATCTGCTTGAGATATTGGCGTTAATAGCACATCACCTTCATTCATAGTTTAAATTCGGGATTAGGAATTTTAATTCTCTCCAATGAATAGTCCGGTTCATCAGGCCCATAGGCTGATTGAAGGTATTGGGAGGACATTTCAACCCATTCCTTATATTCTTTATCTGACTCTGACGTCGTAATAGAAATAAACAATTTTGAACCGCACGGAACTTGAATAGGGCTCATTAGTTTTAAATGAGATTCATCTACGACCTGAGCTTCTATAACCTGCATAGCATACCTCCTCGGGTTAGGTGCTTTTATAATGATAACTTACTGGTGGTTAGCTGTCAATGGTTTGTTGGACTTAATATTATTGTGTCGGTTTACAGTATAACGGCGAGATCCGCGGGAATGACACGCCTGCATGCCGAAACGCTGCACTTCGGCGTGCAGGCACGTGGTTGAGTGAATATTTACGCCACATCATACCCAGCCAATGGCGTTTACTGAGGATTTACAATTGTTTTAAGGTGTGGGGTCACTTAGATTTATTTCCGGCGGATAATGACCTTTTTTAGCATCACCGGCTCTAAAGGTTTGTCGTTGGCACCCCTTTTCACCAGGGTAATCTCTTCCACGACCTTTTGACCCTCGATAACCTGTCCGAAGATGGTATGACGACCGTTGAGCCAGGGCGTGGGTACTATGGTAATAAAGAACTGGGAACCATTGGTATTCGGTCCGGAATTTGCCATCGCCAATCTGCCGGGACGGTCAAAAAGCAAGCCTTCCGCTATCTCATCCTCAAATTGATAACCGGGACCGCCGGAACCGATGCCTAACGGGTCACCGCCCTGGAGCATAAAATCCGGGATGACCCGGTGGAAAATGGTCCCAGTGTAAAGAGGTATCTTAGATTTTTGTCCGGTTTTCGGGTCAAGCCATTCTTTCGTACCCTGAGCCAGACCCACGAAATTCTGAACCGTCTTGGGCGCCTCTTTCTCAAAAAGAACACAGGTAATCTTGCCTTTGCTTGTTTCAAACGTTGCCAGAAGTCCGCCTTCTTTCTTCGGTTTGTCTTCCCGGGCAAAAGCAAAGTTTACCGTAATTAAAAACCAGCCCGCCAGCAATAACATTTTTGTCTTCATAATGTAACTATTATGAACCATCTCCCCGTAATATGTCAATATATCCCGATATCTGCCACGATGACCTCTCCGGTGTAATCCTTTGCCCCGGGGTTCTTAAAACCGACCTTGGGATAACCCAAGGTAACGGTTACGTTTGCCTTGATGGCTTCACCACCGCAGGGTTCTCCGGTATCGGCATCAAGACCGCTGGGCAGGTCTATTGCTACCACCGGTACGTTAAACCGATTAATCCGGCTAATCAGTTTTGCGTAAAATTCATCCAGATGTCCCCGGATACCTATCCCGAATATAGCGTCAACAATGAGGTCGGGAGCAGATTTATTAAGGTTCTCCTCTATTCCATCAATGTCCGCAATCTTTTGGGGTACTACACCTAATCTCAAAATCTTCCGGTGATTCTCTTCTGTTTCCGGACTGAAGACCCGGCTCTTACCCACTAAAAAGACCTTGACGTCGTAGCCTTCTTCGTGAAGATACCCCGCACTTACCAAACCATCGCCACCGTTGTTACCGTAACCGGCAAAAATACCCACCGTTCCGGTCTTTATCGTTTTCATCACCTCTTCTGCCACGGCCCGGCCGGCGTTTTCCATCAGCACCAATGCCGGAACACCTTCCTTTTCGATGGTGTAACGGTCAATCTCTTTCATCTGTTGGGCCGTGACGTACCTCATATAAATTCCCCGTCAAAATCGTACTAAGAGGATACCGGCAATAAGAGCAATTATACCCGAAAAAATGAAGGGCGCACCGATATCCCAGGCATAGAGATAACCGGACAGGAAAAACCCTAACACCATACCCAAAGAAGCATAAGCAAATGATTTTGCCACACTTAAACCCCTGATGTCTTCACCGGCAAGTTTCTGGGTAAGGTAGTTGTGAATCGGCACCCAGATACCCGCACCCACCAGGTCATGGGCAAGCCAGACCGGAATAGCCCAGGAAGCCTTAGGGATAAACGGGGTTGCAATCAAAGAAAGTCCGCCGACGGTCAAAAACAGAATATAAATAGATTTCAGGTGGCTACCTTTGACCCTACCGGCCAGGAGCATCGGCATTCCCAGGGCTAAACGGTGGATAAACATTACAACAATAATGGCGGCAAGGGACATTCCGAACCGGTGCTGAAAGAAAAGGGGTAAAGTGGGACCGTGGGAAATACCGGTATGGACATTGATTATAAAATATATGAAGGTTAAGAAACGCATCTTTCCGACTAAGTCAAAAGAGAAAATCTCCTGAATGGACAGTTTTTGTTTCTGCTCATTACGAACCGCAGGCGGAAATAGAGTGACAAAGATGATGGTCGCCAAAAAAAGGATAGCTCCGGATACAAAGAAAGCGGCGGCGAAAGAAAAACGGGTTGCAATCATTCCCGCCAGTAAGATTCCAAGTGCCTGGAAAATCCATTCGGTCCCCCGGTTTTTACCATAGATATTCAGGAAATCCTTCTCAGAGCCCTCGTAAAGAATGACCGACTGCATCGTATCTTTTACGCCAAAGGCACCTTCCCTCAGACTCTTCAAAAATGCCTGGGCCGAGGCTGTTTTGAATAAAGGTGTACAGAAATTGCTGAGTCCGCACAGGAAGAGTGCGGCGGAAAAGAAGGGCTTGCGGCCAAAGAGGTCGGACAGATACCCGGCATACTGGCGCATCAGGAAAGCAAAAAGAAACGAAACGGCAAATATGTCACCCATCCGGGGAAAGGTAATACCCCGGCTCTGGAGATAAAACGGAATCAGGATTTCGTAAATTCCGAAAGTGGCTCCGAAAAGGCTTATCACCACCAAAAAAACTATTTTACTCTGTCTCTGCATCGTCTTTATCAAACCCGTATTCGGGTCGGATGAATCCGACCCCTACATTTAATAAATTGAGCCCCTACACTCAGGCAAAAAGAGCCGAAAGGATGCCCACTAAAAAGATACCGTCAAAAACTCCGGCTCCTCCGATACTCATCATTCCACCGGAGACCGGAAGGCTGAAAAGGTGTAAAAGGTCTGCTCCAATCAATACCCCTAAAACCCCGGAAATATAGGCAACCGGTGCCCGGTTACGGGGTGAAAGGAGAAAAGCACAGCCGACCGATACCAGAGAGGGAACGAAAGGAGAAATAGTAATTCCCATCCCGGGAACCGGCTTGGCCACCAGATAACAGACCAGCGTTGAGATGGCTGAGGCAACGATGGTCGGGAAGACCGGGGCCCGGAAAGATAAAAAGAAAACGATTAAAAGCGGAATGACCGCACCGCCAACGTTAATCGCCAAGGTCATTTCCTTCGCAGGAACCGGATGCCGGAAAAAAGGACTGGAAAAGTCAAAAACGGGTTGAAAGAGCCAAGGTCCCGCCGGTGCGGACCGGGTGGCGATGGGAATATTAATGAGACTGCCCAGAAGGAATGCCAGAAAGAGAAGAAACGCCACCGGACCCGGGATTCCTAATCTGCTCAGAGCCGCTTCCACTATTCTGAGCGGAAGAAGGATAAGTAACACCGGTATTAACAGAACAAGTATTAAGAGCAAAAGCAGAGAAACCGGTAAGAAAAACATAGTTGCCTCTTTTTGGGATAATATGTTATCATTAAACGGTGAAAAAGGAAAGGCGGGTCCCCTTCCCCAATCTGACATTGGGGTCCCCGTCCTTGAGATGGGAAAGGGAGATAATCGGTCCTCCGGAAGTAGGAACCCTGATAAATCAGTTGGTTTCAGAGGTTCAGGACAAGATGAATCTTGAGAATTTAGCCATTATCGGCATCAGGCGCCGGGGAGTGGAACTGGCTAACCGGATCCAAAAAATTTTACAAAAAAAGGGGGTGGAGATACCTTTGGGAACTTTAGATATAACTCTCTATCGGGATGACCTCAGCACGGTCGGAATACATCCGGTAGTCCGGCAGACCGATATCCCTTTTGATTTAACCGGCAAAGACATCCTTCTGGTTGACGATGTCCTGTTTACCGGTCGAACGATCAGGGCGGCTCTTTCGGAAATCATTGATTTCGGACGGCCCAGAACCGTAAAACTTTTAGTTTTAGTTGACCGGGACCACCGGGAGTTACCCATCCAGCCTGATTTTACCGGTAAGTTTATGGAAACCAAAAACCTCCAGTTCATTGAGGTACGACTCAAAGAGATTGACGGTGAGGATAAAATCCTGTTGATGGAATAAATCGTGCTATGAAGTGGCAAAGAAAAGACCTGTTGGGTTTAGAGGAGATTTCGGCAGAAGAGATTGATTTTATCCTCCAGACCGCTGCTTCTTTTAAAGAAGTTTCCACCCGGGAAGTCAAAAAAGTACCGGCGCTCCGGGGCAAAACGGTTGCCAATCTCTTCTTTGAACCCAGCACCCGGACCCGGACCTCTTTTGAATTGGCGGCAAAACGCCTTTCCGCGGATATCGTCAACTTCTCTCCCAATACTTCCAGCGTGGTTAAGGGTGAAACTATTCTGGACACCGGGGAAAATTTAGAAGCGATGAAGATTGATTGCTTTGTTGTGCGCCATCCCTCTTCCGGGGTCCCTGCCCTTCTGGCAAAAAAAGTGAAGGCAGCGGTCATTAATGCGGGTGACGGAAACCATGAACATCCGACCCAGGCACTGCTTGACCTTTTTACGATTAAAGAACGAAAAAAGCGTATTAAAGGGTTAAAGGTGGTGATTCTGGGTGACATCTGCCACAGCCGGGTGGCGCGTTCCAACCTCTGGGGTCTGATGAAATCAGGAGCCAGGGTGGTCTTCTGCGGACCACCGACGCTCATTCCCCAGGGTATTGAAGATACCGGAGCAATAGTGATTCATCACTTGAAAGAAGCGCTGAAAGATGCTGATGTAATAAATATTTTACGTATCCAGACGGAACGACAGAAAGAGAATTATTTCCCTTCGCTGCGCGAATACAGCCAGTGTTACCAGATAAACCGGGAAACAATTCGCTGGGCGAAACCGGATGTTTTAATTATGCACCCGGGTCCGATGAACCGGGGGATTGAGATAACTTCAGAGATTGCGGAAGATGCCCATTCGGTGATTCTACCGCAGGTCGAAAACGGTCTGGCGGTACGAATGGCTGTCCTCTATCTCCTGTTGGTTGGGAAATAATGCAAGGCAGGCACCTTGCCCTTACAGATTCAACTGTAAGGGGACCCGACCCGACTACAAAATTCAGGGAAAATATGATTAAGGTTAAACGAGCACTGATTTCCGTTTCGGACAAGACCGGGGTCGTCGACCTGGCAAAAACGCTTTCGGAACTAAAGGTGGAAATCATTTCTACGGGTGGTACCGCCAAAGCATTGCAGGAAGCAAAAATTCCGGTAACCGAAGTTTCGGAACTGACCGAATTTCCGGAAATGTTAGGTGGCCGGGTAAAAACACTCCACCCAAAAGTATTTGCCGGTGTTCTCTTCCGCCGGAATGTCAGCGAGGACAAAAAAGAGATGGAACGGCAAGGAATCGGTCCCATTGATTTGGTAGCGGTCAACCTCTATCCGTTCGAAAAAGTGGCCTCCACCGGATGCGATTTAGAAACCGCCATCGAGAATATTGACATCGGCGGGCCAAGTCTGCTCCGGGCTGCCGCGAAAAACAGCCGTGACGTAGTGGTACTTTCTGACCCGGCCCAATACCCCCGGGTAATTGAAGAATTAAAGACCAACCAAGGAAAGGTCTCCCGGGAATTAGCAAAAGAACTCGGGATAGCGGTCTTTGAAAAAACATCCGTTTATGATGCGGTTATCTCCCTGTATCTTAACCGAGAAAAAGAGACCGCTTTCTTTCCTGAGCGTCTGGTCTTTCTTTTAGAAAAAATCGGGGATTTGAGATACGGTGAAAATCCTCATCAGAAAGCCAGCTTTTACCGGGAAAAGAGCTTCCGTTCTCAGGAGGGATTTTTGGTAAATGCCGGGAAAGTTCAGGGTAAAGAACTCTCTTTTAACAATTATTTAGATTTGGAATCCGCTCTTTCTTTGGTACGTGAATTTGAACAGGACGCAGCGGTAGTCGTCAAACACAATAACCCCTGCGGCGTGGCTTTAGGTCCTGAGATTTCAGACGCCTTCCGCAAGGCAAAATCAGGTGACCCCGTAAGTGCCTTTGGCGGTATTATCGCCTTAAACCGGCCGGTAGACGAAGAAACCGCCCGGCAGATTACGGAAGGCTTTGTGGAATGCGTTGTCGCGCCGGAATACAGCGGCGGGGCTCTTTCAATCTTCAACCGAAAATCAGACATCCGTGTCCTTCGTCTGCCCTGGTCCCAAAAAAATAAAGCGGACCGGGATGTGCGTAAAGTAAGCGGGGGATTCCTAATCCAGGAAGCCGATAATTCGCTGTTTACCGGGTTGAAAATAATGAGCACCGCTCAACCTTCCGGAACTATGCTGGAAGACCTGAAGTTTGCCTTTACGGTAGCAAAACATACCAAAAGTAATGCGATTATACTGGTCCGGAACGGTCAAACGATCGGAATCGGTGCCGGACAGATGTCCCGTCTGGATTCCGCTAAGATAGCGGTGGCGAAAGCAAAAGAATTTGGTTTCGAACCTAAAGGGGCGGTCGCAGCCTCAGACGCCTTCTTCCCCTTTCCGGATGCGCTGAAGGTTCTCGCCGATGAAGGAGTAATTGCGGTTATCCAGCCGGGTGGCTCTAAAAAGGATGAGGAAATCCTGGCAACTGCGGAAAAGTACGGAATGGTCGTGGTACTCACCGGACAACGCCATTTCCGTCACTAACTTCCACTGATAATTCTCATTAGATGCCACCTCTAAACCCCTATAATTGCCCGGTGGTGTAATGGTAGCACACCAGCCTTTGGAGCTGGGCGTTGAGGTTCGAATCCTCACCGGGCAGCTCGCTGGTTCGGAAAACTTGACTACCCTTTTGGTAATAAGATATAATAAAGACACGTTGAAAAAACATCTCCTGTATTGTGATGTCCGAATCTATTGTTAATAATGATATAATATAAAAATTAAACAAAAGGAGTTCGTAATGAAGTTAAAAAAAGGGTCTTTCTGGATAATACCTTTAGCTTTTTTTAGTCTGGTATCCGGTGCTTCTGCAGGTATGATTATTACCAGACCGGGAAACGTAAACCATTTTACGCTCAAGATACCCCCGGAAATCAGGGCGGGCGAATCTTTTAAGATGGAAGTGGAAGCCAGGGATACTAATGAAAATTTAGTGACAAATTACTTTGAACGGGAGAGAGAAGTCTCTATTGAAGTTCTGGGAACCGGCAAGTTTGAACCCACGATTGTCCGTTCTACCGATTTTAGAGAAGGGGCGGCCGTCATAGAATGCCGGTACACCAGAGCCGAACCGATTGAAATCTCTGTCCACGAGGAACGTTCTTCAGCCTCCGGGGCAATTAAGACCGTGGTCCTGCCCGGTAAACCTGACCGTTTTGAAGCCGTCCTGCCGCTGGTAACCAGGTCCGGTCAACCTTTTCGGGCAAAAATAACCGCCATTGACGAAAACGGCAATACCATAACCAATTACGGAAGCGAAGGTAATAGAACCATCCGAATCAGTACCGACAGTTTCGGCATCGTCAACCCGGATAAAGTAGAAATTTCTGATTTCCGGAACGGGGTTATCAGCATCAATATGTCCTGCCTTTCCAAAGCAGGTCCCATAACCTTCTTCTTTAAGGACGAGGTAAAAGGAATCATGGGTAAACAGACGATGGCGATTGAGGCGGGAATCCTGGACCATTTTGAGGTGGTTACACCGGTGGAAGTTACCGCGGGCACAGCTTTTATGGTTATGATTAAAGCCCGGGACTTTTGCAATAATTTAGTGACAAACTATAATAAAGAAGGTAAAGAGGTATACATTACCGCTACCGGAACAGGTTCCATCGGTCCCGGTTCCATTCCTGCCTCCAGTTTCAAGGATGGGGTGGCTACAATGACCTTCGTTTATACCAAGACTGAGCCATTCACCATGATGATTCATGAAACACAAACTGGGGAGATTGTAAATCGGGAAATAACAGAAGTCCTACCTTCTTCAACGACATCCCCGGCACCAACAAAACCTGCCATAAAAGAAGAGGGAACAAAAGAAATATCCATCCCTCCCTCTGAAAAGGTAAACGACCTGCTGAATCAAGTCCTGGCAGCGATTGATTCCAACGATTACGAAAGGGCTTTGAAACTGGTGAACGAACTCCTGGAAATAGACCCCAATAATGAACAGGTAATAAAGTTAAGGGAAAGACTGAGGGAAATTGTAAGGCTGTTAACCAAATAATTCGGGATTGTTCCCCTGCCTGAAAGTCCGCCCATCCCTTACCCCCAAGCGTAACGCAGGCTAAAGCCTGCGGCTACCTCAAAATAATGGAGTTTTTGTAATCTTCCTCTTCCCTTATCTGTAAAGGGAAAAAACCTTTCTCTGATTTGACAAAAAATCTGTTTTTTAGTATTATAAACTAAAGGAGACTAAGGGGGGAAGCTATTAACAGATGAAAGGTCTTAGCATAAAGTTCAGCCGGTGGACGAGTGGTTTTGTCGTGTTCTTTGCCCTTTCCTCTTTATTTCTATTGACCTCCTTTGTTCACAGTGCAGAAACAAAAGACAAGGAACAAAAAAAGGCAGAGGCTGCCGGCGAGTTCTTCGGAATTCCGGTCCCGATTTCGAATTACTACTTTGCCCAGGGAATTATCCGTATCTTCGGTACCAGATGGCGGGGGGAGCCTAAAACTGACCAGGAAATAGAAAAAGAGGTCTGGAACGAACTCTTGCTTTCCTACGAAGCATTCCGGAGAGGAATTAACGTTTCCAGAACCGAATCGGAAGAGGAAATAACCAAGATGCTCAAAAGTTACAACGTCTCATTTGACTGGAAGAAAGACCCCGAAACCTATACGAAATGGGCGAAAGACACTTTGGGATACAAGACCGACCTGTTTGAAAATCAAATCGAACATTTACTCAAGGTGGAAAAACTGAGAAAGCAGGTCATCGACAGCATTAAAGTTTCGGTAACCGAAGAAGAAGCCCACCAAAAATTCCTGAATGAATATAACACCTTAAGCCTGGAACTGGTTCAGTCTGATGAACTGAAAAAAGCCCAGGAGTTTTACGAACAGGTTAACAAAGACTCGGATTACTGGGAAAAGAACCAACAGCTCTGTGAAGAGACGGTGAAAAAAGATACTGAATACTGGCAAAGAAACAACGATAAAAACCCCGGTCCCGGCGGTGTTTTTCGTTTCCAGAGACCGGGATTTGTCTGCGTAGAATTTTTAATGAATATGTGGGGGTATCCGCAAGATGCGGTTTACCGGATGTTAGAACTTCCGGTCGGTTCATTTTATAAACCGGTTCCTGTTTATAAGGGTTACGGCGTCTCTAAAATTCTGGAAATAAGGAAGGCGGACGAAAACGAATTCCCAAAGCGGCGTCAGTCTTATTACGAACGGGTGGAAATGATAAAGAAATATGAAGGATTTCCCAAATGGCTGGAAGACTTGCGAAAGAGCGCTCACATCAAATCTTACTTAGAGATTGTTAAACAGAGCGGTAAAAAATGAGTTACCTGGAACTTTTTGGATTAAAGAAGGAACCTTTTTCCACCAGTCCTGACCCGGACTTTTTTTATCTTTCCAAGTGCCATGAACGCGCTCTGACCAACAGTTTAATTGAAATACGGCTGAAGAGGGGATTAAGTGTGGTCCTGGGAGACATCGGAACCGGAAAAACCACCCTTTCCCGAAAACTGATTCAGGAGTTAAAGAAAAGAGAGGATATTATCTTCAACCTCATCTTTGACCCGTCATTTGAGGACGAATATTCCTTTCTGGACTGTCTGGTAAGAAACCTGGTCGGACCAACGGACAACAACCAGGGAACCAGTACCTCAAATTTAAAAGAATTACTGGAACACTTCCTGTTTCAAAAGGGGGTAACCGAAAACAAAACCATCGTCTTAATCGTTGACGAGGCACAAAAACTAAACCCGACCTCTCTGGAAGTCTTACGGATTCTCCTGAACTATGAAACAAACCAGTTCAAACTTTTACAATTGGTGCTATTAGGACAATTAGAACTCTATTCTACCATCGTCAATATTCCAAACCTCTTTGACCGGATTAGTTTTAAATACACCTTAAATCCTTTAGATGAGGAAGAAACATTAGCTTTGATTAATTACCGCCTGCAGCAGGCCGGCTACGAAGGCAGCACCCATCTTTTTGAAGACGGGGCGGTTAAAAAGATTTACCAGGTTACCGGCGGGTACCCCCGGCGGGTGATGGCAATGTGTTACCACGCTTTAAAAAAACTCATCCTGGACAACAAGCCGGTGATCGACGAAAAAATAATTGAAGAAGTTTTGTGGGAAGAAAGGGAAACCGGATGGCAGAAATTAGAGAGACACCAGAGAAAAGACTCTTAACCCTGATCGAATCACCCAAAAGAATTATAACCGAACAGGTAAGAGCAAGCAGCAAGCGGATATTTTCGCATGTCTCTTTTCGAAAGGGTCCTGGCCTTTCCCAAAAAAGAAAGACTTTTACCGATATCAGAGACATAACCAGAATACTGGCGCTCATAACCGGGGGAGTCCTTATTTACTTTGTCCACACCGTTCTCAGCCCATCACGTAACTTAGAAGGGGTTTACACTGCGGAGCCTCCCGTGATAAAAGAAACAGAAAAAGACGAAATAGGCGGGTCCCCTGCCATCAAGGTAGGGGGAACGGAAGAAGATACCGGAGCCCTTTTGAAAGAACCACCTGACCTTACGGAAAAGTTCGGACATCGGAATATTTTTGACTTCGGGAAGCAAGAATCGGAAAAGAAGAAGGAACCGGAAAAGGTAGTGATTTCCATATTGAAGCAGCCGGAGGAAGAAATAAATACTCCACCACCAAAAAGGGAACCGACCCCTCAGGAGGAATTGGAAGAATTGGCGGGAAACCTGAAGTTAGTCGGTGTATCCTGGTCCTCAGACCCTGACGTGATGATTGAAAATACCAAGACAAACAAGACATACTTTCTGAAAAAGGGAGACGGCATTGAAGGTGGAATAAAAATAGAGCAGGTCTTACGGGACAAGATAATCTTAGGTTACAAGGGAACAACCGCAAAATTGCAATTGCAATGATTAAGAAAATTGTAGGGGCTCGATTTATCGAGCCCGCGGGTCGGATGAATCCGACCCCTACGTCAAAATATTTAATTAGTCTTAAGATCATGAAGGTTTTTATACTTCTGGGGTTAATCCTCAGCCTGTCTGTAATGCTCTCAGCCGAAGAGACCGGAGAAGAAACCGGATTAAACAAAAAGGTCTCCCTGGACTTGCGAAATATAGATGCGATTGAGGCTTTAAAATATATTGCCAAAACCGGAGAACTGAACTTTGCCATCGGCAAAGGGATCAGCGGACGAATCACGCTCTCGGTGGAAAATGTTACCCTGAAAGACGCCCTTGACATTGTCCTCATCTCCAATGACTTAGCCTACGAAAAGAAGGGCGATATCTACTCCATTATGACCGCCAGGGAATACGAGACGATGTACGGAAGAAAATTCTCCGACCCCAGGGAAATGAGAATTTTCAAGCTTACTTACGCGTCCCCGGACAAGGTCTTTAAAATATTGGAAGGACTTAAGAGCGAAGTGGGCAGAATCCTGGTGGATGAAGAAACCGGAAGCGTGATTCTTATTGACACCAAAGAAAAATTGTCTGTGATGGAACAGACTTTATTCTCTCTGGAAGGCGGTGTTCCCCTGGAAGTATTTAACCTCCAGTATGCCAAAGCAAAAGAAGTTGAAGCGCGTCTTACCGCCCATTTAGCCGGGAAAAAAGTGGGCGTTATCGTTGCGGACGAAAAGAACAACCAGATAATCGTTCAAGCCTTGGCCCGAAGGATGGACGACATCAGAAAGCTGATTAAACAATTAGACAAGAAAACAAAAGAAGTACTGATTGAAACCAATATCATAAAAGTGGACTTAAATAAGGGTTCACAATTTGGTATCAGTTGGGAGGGACTATTTTCCCAGTTGACCACCAAGGGCGTTCAGTTCATCGGTTCCCATCCCTACGATTCCACGTACCGGATGGGAAATACCTCCATTGACAACTACTCGAAAATTGACCCCACTTCCACACTTCCGGCTTTGGCCAAATCAAGTTGGACCGGCTCGGTCTATTTTGGTCAGGTAACCGGTAGCAACCAGTATGAAGGCTTACTTAACTTCCTGCAAACCTTTGGCACCGCCAAGGTTCTTTCCGCACCGAAATTAGCGGTGGTTGACGGACAGGAGGCAAAAATTCTCATTGGAACCAAAGAAGTCTACAGCACTAGCACCACCGCCCAGGCTGCCTCGACCACTACCGTTTCCGAAGAAGTCCATTTCATTGACGTGGGCATAAAACTCCTGGTGACACCTACCATTAACGATGAAGGATATATCACCATGATTATAAAACCTGAAATCAGCAATGTCGTCCGTTACTATACTACTTCCAGCGGCAACCAGATACCGATTGTGGATACCGCCCAGGTCGAAAGTACTGTTTTCGTGAAAGACGGAGTTTCACTCCTGATTGCCGGACTGCGTAAAGAAGAAAAAACAGAGGACAGTGAGGGTATTCCTTTTTTAAGTAAGCTCCCCTTGATAGGCAAACTCTTCAAGGATACCACGACCAGAAACGTGCGGGCGGAACTGCTCATCCTGCTCACTCCTCATATCATTACCGGAGACGAGTTGATAACCGGCGAGGAAAAACCCCTCGGGAACGAGGTTATGATAACACCGGAAGGAAAAAAACAGGAAAAACCAGTAGAAAGAGAATATTAGGCCCTTAACCCATAAATTTTATAGAGGAGGAACGATGCAGAAAAAAGGTGTAGAGATTATGGTCTTGGTTCTGGTGGTTCTGGCTGGTTTAGGCTACGGCGGATTTAAAGGCTGGAACTACTACCAGCATCTCACTAAAACTCTAAACGAAAAAAACGAATGTATCACAAGGGTTTGTGACGAAAAGAAAGAAATAGTCAGCGAAAAAGAGTTCCTGGTGTCCCAGTTGGAACAGAAAGAAAAGGAAATACTTAACAAACAAGGAAAAACACAGGTTTTGAAAACCAAACTGTCCGCACTCTCTTCCGACTACCAGGCGCTGGCTCTGAACCTGGAAGGACTGAAACAGGAACGGGAGAGATTAGTGGCAAAACTGCAGGAAACGCTCGGCGAAAAGAGCAAGGTGGAGGAAGAAAACCTCAAAACAAAAGCGACCATGGATGACCTCATAAAACAGAAGACAGAGATTGAAGAATCCCAGAAACAGACCCTGACTCTGACCAACCGATTAAAGCAGGAAAAAGAGGCGTTAGCCAAAGAAAAAGAACTGGTAGAGCAGAAATTAAACCTGCTCGAGGAAATCAAACAATTATATAAGAGCGAACTGGAAAAGAAAGAGGCGGAAAAACAACAGTTAGAAAATGAAGAAGCGGTCTCCAATAACTCCTCCAAAGCAGGAAAAGAGGTCAAAAATCTGAAAAAAGAGATTACTAAATTAGAGCAGGCACAAAAACATCTGAATCAGGCGGTAGCCGAAAAAAAGGATACGCTGCAAAAAACGGAAAAGGAACTGGCGGAGACCAAAAAACTGTATAATAATTTACTAACAAAACACAGCAAGATTATAGCCGAAAAAACAACGCTGGAAAAGGAAAAAGAAGTCCTGGAAGTAAAAAAAGGCACAAAACAGGTTTCTGATGCAAAACTTCTCAAGGAAACCGCTGATACTCACTATAATGTGGGCCTTTTTTATCTTAAGAGCGGAGAATACTCAAAAGCGGTCAAGGAGTTTAAGAGGGTCATTGAGTTGGTCCCTAACGACGCAAACGCACACTATTACCTGGGCTATATCTACGGCGAACACCTGAAAGAACCGAAAGCGGCAGTCGGTTATCTGGAAGAGTACCTCCGTTTAGAGCCGAAAGGGGAACACGCTAACTACGCAAAGAAATATACCCTAACCATAAAGACAGACATAAAATGATGCTCTTTATCCAGATTGCCACTCTTTTCTTAGTTATCTTTGTCGGTTTGGTCCTGTTTTTGCGCTATATCCTGGCGCGCAACATCACGGAAGCGACTTCGCATCTTCAGGAACTGGATGACGACTACACCAGAAAACAGACCGACGTGGAAAAACAATTGGAATCCGCTAAAAGGATGTCCGCAGAAATGACCACCGCGGCGAGAACCGAAGCCCAAAAGGTCACCGACGATGCCCGGAAAGAAACCGAAGAGATAAAGAACAGAATTCTCCAGGACGCAAGAGAAAAATCTGACCAGATGTTTGCCCAGGCTGAAAAAAGCTGTCAGGTACTGAAAAACGAATTGGACCGCGAGATTGAAATACGGTCAGGCGAAAAAGCATGTCAGTTAATCGCTACGGTTTTACCCGATAGGGTTCGTCAGGTTATTCATTCCTTCTACCTTCAGGAATTCCTGGAAAGTGACATGGGTCTTGAACTCTTTCATCTGCCGGAAGGAAACATCGAGGTCAAGATTATTTCTGCCCTGCCGCTAAGCGACCCCGAAAAAGAAAATATCCGGGAAAAGTTGTCCAAAACATTAGGCCGCAAAATACCGGTAGAAGCAGACACTAATCCTAACCTGATTGCCGGTATTATGGTTACCATCGGCGATATAGTGGCGGACAGCAGTTTGAAACATAGAATCCAGAAAGCGGTCAAAAATGCATCAGGGGGCTAATCCACAATTGAAAAGTACCCCGCCTTCATTGGCGGTTGACGTCCGTGAGGTCGGTTACGTAAAATCGATTCACGAATTCATCGTAAACGTAAACGGACTCCCCTCCTGTTTCAACGGTCAGATAGTAGAGTTTGAAAACGGCGGCCGCGGTCTGGTAATGGGATTTAAAGAAGATACGGTTCAGGTGTTATTATTCGGTTCCTCGTCCGGCATCAGCCTGAATGATGAAGTCTACAATAAAGGACAGCCTCTCTACCTGCCGGTCGGCGAAGAGATTATGGGCCGGGTGGTGAACAGTTTTTGCGAACCGGTAGACAACCTGGGACCGATTGAAACTCAGGAAGTTCAGCCGGTGTTCCGGGAGGCACCAGCCATTTTAGACCGTCTGCCGGTCCAGGATACCCTGGAAACCGGCACTATCGTTCTGGACACCCTTTTTCCCATCGCCAAAGGACAACGCCAGTTGTTTTTAGGTGACCGGCTAACCGGCAAGACAACGGTCACGGTTGATACCATACTAAACCAGGCAGGAAAAGACGTAATATGCATTTATGCCTGCATTGGAAAGCCTTACACCAGTTTTTTAAAAACTCTGGACCTTCTCTGCGAAAAAGAAGCCCTTTCCTATACGGTTGTGGTCAGCGGAATTGCTTCCGCTTCCGTAGGAGAACAATATCTTGCCCCTTATACCGCGGCAATGTTGGGTGAATATTTCATGTACCAGGGCAAAAACGTCCTGGTGGTCTTTGATGATTTAACCCGGCACGCCTGGATTTACCGCCAGATATCCCTCCTTTTAGGACGGGCGCCGGGCAGAGAAGCGTATCCCGGGGACATCTTCTATATCCACTCCCAATTGGTGGAAAGAGCCGGTCGGTTAAAACCGGAGTTGAAAGGCGGGTCGATGACGTTTTTACCCATAATAGAAATACTTCAGGGCGACCTCACCGGCTACATTCCTACCAATCTGATTTCCATGACCGATGGTCAGACATATTTTGACAGCGACCTTTTCCGTAAAGGCATTAAACCGGCCATCGACGTGAAACTTTCGGTTTCCCGTATCGGGAGTAAAGCGCAGTGGCCCGCAATGCGGGAGGTAAGTAAACGCCTCCGGTTAGACTACCTGCGTTATCAGGAACTTTTACGAATGAGCCGGATAAGTTCAAGTTCTATTTCGAAAGAAGCCGAAAAGGTGCTCAAACATGGTGAAGTTATAACCCACCTCATCACTCAGAACCGGCATCAACCGGTTCCGGTGGAAGTCCAGATATGTTATCTTTACGCTTTAAACCTCGGCATCCTGGACCAGTTTTCCCTGCCGGAGATAAAAAAGTTTGAATCTGAATTCATCAATCTCATCCAGCAGGGGTATCCCGAAATACTTGGAGACCTGAGGACTACCAAAGAACTCTCTGCCGAAGCAAAGAACAAGCTTAACGAAGTCTTAAAACATTACCTTCAGGAACATATGTAAGGTTTGCCCTACATGAGCAATTATACGAAAAAATATGGCTACTTTCTCTGATTTCAAAAAGGAAATGCTGTTCCTTGATGACTTCGCCACCCTGATGGAAATACTGAAATCCCTGGCAATTATGCAGTATTATGAATTGGCGAAAAAGATAAAAGGATTTGACCTTTTCAATGAAACACTCAAATCCTTCTTTCAGGTGTTTAACTCCCAAAACATTCCCCACCCGCTGGACTCCGGCAAAGGACCTTTGACCGTCATCGCCGTAACCTCGGAAAAGGGTTTTGTGGGAGGGACGAATCATAAGGTAATAACCGTTTCCCTGAATTACGTGAAAGAATCCGGTGGAAAAATTATCGTTATTGGCAGACAGGGACAGTGGCTGGTGAAAGAGAAGGGCGTCGAGTATGAATGGTTCCCCGGTATAGAATCAGCCAGAAGATTGGAGCAGGCATTGGCGCTGCGTGACCACATCTTCCGGGAGGTTTCGGCGGGACGAATGGGAAGTGTCAAGGTCGTCTATCCCCGGGCATCTTCTTTGCTGGTGCAAACCACCGATACCCAAACGCTGATACCTGTTTCGGAGTGGATAAACGAAGAAAAAACTCCCGTTTCATACCCGGATATTATCCGGGAATCCAAAAGTGACGCCATCTTTGATTATCTTGTTTTTCTCTACCTGGGGGAAAAATTAGCCGACATCTTTGATGCCAGCCTCTTAGCCGAATATGCCAGCCGTTATGTTCACTTAGAGGAGAGTACGGAGAAGATAAAAGAGGAAAACAACAAATTAAGATTTCGTTATTTTCGTGCCCGGCACGAAATTATTGACCAGCAGATGCGGGAACTGTTTTCTGCCCAATCGCTTATTCAAGAATGAAAAAATGTTTAGCGGAAAAGTCGCCTCCGTTCAGGGCCCGGTAGTGGACGTCAAATTTGACGAAGGGGGTGTCCCCCCCCTCTTCAGTATGGTGGGAACCAATACCATCGATAAAAAAAAAGTTACGATGGAGGTGGTAGAACACCGACCGGGAAATGTAGGCCGGTGCGTCGCCTTCAATTCCACCTTAAATCTCCAGCGCAACACCCTTGCTTTTTCTACCGGAAAACCGGTGGAAATATTTACCGGGGACGAAGTATACTCCCGTATTTTGAATGTGGTGGGCGAACCGATTGACGATAAAGGACCACTCGGCAGCGGTGAAAAATTTCCGATACGAAAAACAGAAAAAGAAATCAGAGTCAGCATAACCAAAGGAGGAGGAAAAAGAAAAGAAGAATTGCTGGAAACAGGGATTAAAATAATCGACCTGTTTTTCCCTCTGATTAAAGGAAGCAAAACCGGTCTTTTAGGAGGAGCCGGATTGGGAAAGACCCTGATTACGTTAGAAATTATCCATAACATTGTCAAAAAGCATCACGGTAGTTGCATCTTTACCGGAGTGGGTGAACGCTCCAGAGAGGGAAATGAACTTTATTATGAACTTCTTCAGTCTGACATTATCGGCCGTACCAGCCTGGTCTTTGGTCAGATGAACGAACCACCCGGTGCCCGGTTTGGGGTTGCCATGACCGGAATCACCATTGCGGAATCAATGCAACGAAAGAACAAAGACGTCCTTCTCTTCGTTGATAATATCTTTCGCTACCTGCAGGCAGGGGCGGAGATATCCACCCTTTTAGGCCGTGCTCCGTCCGAAACGGGTTATCAACCAACGCTAATTTCAGAAGCCAGCGCCTTTCACGAGAGAATCAAACCCCGCCTGGAGGGAGGTGGGTCAATTACTTCCGTTGAGGCGGTCTATGTGCCGGCCGACGACCTTACCGACCCGGCCGTAGTTGCCATCTTCACCTTCCTGGATTCGGTGGTCGTTCTTTCCCGGGAAAGAGTCCAGTTGGGTCTCTATCCGGCCATTGACCCTCTGAAATCTTCCAGTGCCAATCTTGACCCCGATATAGTGGGACACCACAACTTTGAAACCGCCCAGGAGGTAATACGCATGTTACAACGATATGAAGAACTGAAGCGTATCGTTTCCCTTATCGGCGTCGACGAACTCTCTCCGGCTGATAGAACCCTTTATGAACGGGCACAAAAATTACAAAATTTTCTCACCCAGCCTTTCTTTGTGGGCGAAGCGTATACCGGCAGGACCGGTGAATATGTGACCCTGGCCCAGACGGTGGAAGGTTGTGAAAGAATCATCTCCGGACAGTGCGACCATAAGACCGAAGAAGAATTCTATATGATAGGAGCCTTAAAATAACAAGGAGAAAGATGGGTAAAAAACGATTGGGTGAACTCTTAATTGAAAAAGGACTCGTTACCGACGAGGAACTTCAGAAAGCCCTGATGGAACAGTATCTTTCCAAGGAATTCTTGGGCGCTATCCTGGTAAAAAGGAAAATTATTTCCGAAGTGGCGTTATTAAAAACCCTGGCGGAACAGTTCGGAATGCTTTATCTAGGCATCAAAAATATGTACCTGGATTTGAACCTGGGCAATAAATTTCCGACTTTTTTTATTATTGACCATAAATGTTTCCCCATCGCGGAAGACGATAACTCGGTTACGGTAGCGGTCGTAGACCCCCTGGACGCCGCAACCATTGCGGAGGTGGCGAAAAAGGTCGCCCCTAAAAAGGCGAAGATCGTTCTCACTTCGTTTGACGATATGACCGCGGTTATTGACAAATACCGGAAATTTATAAAGAGTTCCCTGATTGGAATGATTGAAAAAATGAATAATTGAATGATTATGAAAAACAAATTTGACATTATCCTGCGCCAGGTTCTTCTGGAAAAAAGACTGCTCAGTGAGGAATCAGCGAATTCCGTGGAGGAAAAAGTCCGGAGCACCGGCCAAAGTTTCAAATCAGTTCTCCTTAAGGAAACCGCCCTATCCGAAGAAGAGGTGCTGAAATCTTTAGGTGAGAGATTAGCGATTTCCTTTGTCAACCTGAAGAAGATTCACCCCGACAAATCCTTGGCGGAGAAAATTCCCATCCGAGTCGTATCGTACTACAAGTTCGTCCCGCTCAACATAGAAAATGGCGTACTGACTATCGCGGTCTGCTATCCCCAAAGTGTCATCTTACAGGACGAGATTGGAACTCATCTGGGTTATAAGGTTACGGAAGTTCTGGCGACCGAAGACGACGTAAATGACACCTTGAAATCGCTCTATGGTTTGGGTGCAGAAACGATTCAACAAATACTGGGGACAACGAAAGATTTACCCGTCACCGAACGAATAGAAGAAGTTACCGACCTCGAAAATACCGAAGAAGGACATTCGGTCATCCGTCTGGTCAACCAGATGCTTCTTGACGCCTACAAAAAACGGGCTACGGATATCCACATCGAACCTTACCGGGAGAGGATAAGACTGCGTTATCGAATCGATGGGATTTTACAGGAAGCACAAACTCCGATCCAGATTAAGCAGTTTTTAAATTCCATCATTTCCCGTTTAAAAATAATGTCCAACCTCAACATCGTGGAACACCGGCTTCCCCAGGACGGACGAGCCATCGTGAGAATCGTCGATGAGGCTATGAACTTAAGAATCTCCTGTTTGCCCACTCCCTATGGCGAGAGTGTCGTCATCCGGCTCCTGCCGATGCAGATTCTCCTCAACCTGGAGAAATTGGGTTTCTTCCCGGACGATATGAGGTTATTGGAAGAACTGGTAAAAAAGCCTTACGGTATAGTCTTTCTTACCGGTCCCACCGGCAGCGGAAAAACTACCACCCTTTACGCCATCCTGAATAAAATCACTACCGAAAAGAAAAAGATAATAACTTTAGAGGACCCGATTGAATACGAAATGAAAAATATTACCCAGGTCCAGGTATCATCCCATATCGGCCTGGATTTTGCTTCCGGTTTAAGAAGTATGCTGCGGCATGACCCGGATGCGATGATGGTCGGAGAGGTACGGGATAGAGAAACAGCGGAGATATCAGTCCGTATCGCTTTAACCGGTCACTTAATATTCTCCACCCTTCACACCAATGATGCGGCTTCCGGCGTCACCAGGCTGATCGATATGGGCATTGAACCGTACCTCATTACCTCCAGTGTTCTGGCGCTGATTGCCCAACGGCTGGTAAGGACCATCTGCCCTCATTGTAAAGAAGAAGACGTTTCCGCATCTCCGGAAATTAAGTCCTTAATTGCCAAAGACTGCAACATCCCGGCAGAAAAAGTGAAGGTATATGCGGGAAAGGGCTGTGAAAAATGCAACTTCCTCGGATATTACGGAAGAACCGCCATCTACGAAATTCTCCTGTTGTCAGAAAAGATTCACGACCTGGTACTGAAAAAGGTTCCCGCCAGCCAGATAAAAAAAGCAGCGATAGAAAATGGAATGGTTACTTTGCGTCAGCACGGATGGCATAGGGTAATCAACGGTCTGACGACTCCCGAAGAGGTCAGCAATGCAACTCTGGCCGAAGTATATGAATGAAATAACTCCAGCGGAAAAAAGGATTTTCACCCGGTTTGAAGAGAATACCAACGTAAGGTATAAAATAATCAGACCGGTTTCCGACCCGAAAGAGTATTTTGTGGTGGCAAAAGACCTCAGCATCGGTGGATTGGCTTTTGTCTCTTACCAGCCTATTCCGACCAATACCATCCTGAACCTGAAGGTAGAACTATTGGATGGCTTGGACCCGATAGAGTGTGCCGCCAATGTTCTCCGCACCATAAAGATTAAAGAAGACGGAGAAGAAATTTATAATGTCAGTGTGTTGTTCCTTGACCTCTCCTCCGCAGACCAGGCGCGCCTTACAAGGTATACCTCCTAAGATGCCTATTTTTAAATATCGTGCTAAAAAAGGACCGGACGAAATTATCGAGGATACTTTGCAGGCACAAAGTAAAGAAGAAGTCATTGAATTCCTGGCAAAGTCCGGTTATTTTGCCCTCAAAATAGAAGAGGTTTCCCGCCAGACCTCTTCTTCCCTTTCCGCTACCTTCTCCGGCCGAATAAAGACAAAAGACCTGGTCAATTTTAGCCGTCAATTGTCTACCTTATTACGTTCCGGGGTCCCCATCCTGAAAAGTTTGGATATTATTTCCGAACAATGTGAAAATGCCAATTTTAAATCTATCCTCAGCCAGATTAAACGCAGAATCGAAAACGGTGAGAAACTTTCTGCGGCTTTGAGCGAGTACCCTTATCTGTTTTCTTCCCTTTACGTCACCATGGTCCAGGCGGGTGAGGTTAACGGCACCATGGAAGAATCGCTCAGCCGAATTTCCGAGCACCTGAAAAAACAGCAGGAAATTTTAAGCCGGATACGCGCCGCCTTAACCTACCCGCTTTTTGTGGTGCTGACCAGTATCGGTACCATTATCTTTATGCTCATTTTTGTCATGCCCAGACTGACCCAGGTTTTTTCCGCTCTGGGCCAGGAATTGCCGCTGCCCACCAAAATTGTTCTTACGGTAAGCGCCAGCATCAGACGCTGGTGGTTTCTGGTGGTGATAGGTCTGGTTATCGTCGTCCAATTCCTCCGGCAACAGTTTACCGGGAAAAAAACGTTTTGGAGCCGGTCTAAACTGCGTCTGCCTTTCCTCGGCAGATTCTTCGTACAGGTGGAACTGTCAAGACTCTGCCGGACTTTAGAACTTTTAACCAAAAGCGGTATCCCTATCCTGAAATCCATTGAAACCGCTATTCCCATCCTGGAAAGTGAGACGCTCCAGGAAGGGATACGACGCAGTCAGAAAGAGGTGGAAGAAGGACATTCTTTCGGAGAAGCCCTGAAGAAGGAGCCTCTGATTCCTCCGTTAGTAACAAACCTGATTACCGTAGGAGAAGAATCCGGCAGGCTCAGTGAAACCTTTGCCGAGATAGCCGACTTTTACGAAAAGGAAACCGCTGATTTGCTTCAGACAACTACGGCTCTGGTGGAACCACTGCTAATCTTAGGGGTGGGTCTGATGGTAGGCTTTGTCGTCATCGCCATGCTCTTTCCGATCTTCCAGATAAATATGATGGTCAAGTAATGGGTCTGCGTCCGCAATGAAAAAGTTACTGTTCACAGCCTTGATTTTTTATTCTTTCTTTATCCAATCTTCCCGGGCGGAAGAGAACTGGAAAGAAACCAGGAGTCAGCATTTTATCGTCTGTTTCACCGCGGACAAAGACTTTGCTCAAAAAATATTGAACGCGTCTGAAGAATATTATAAGAGCATTGCCTATGATTTAGGCTACCAGAGATATGAAAATTTCTGGCTCTGGGAAGAGCGTGCCAAAATCTATACTTATCCGGACCACGATACCATGATTAGCGCAACCAACCAACCCGGCTGGACTCAAGGGGTTACCTTTTATGACCGGCGGACCATCTGTACCTACTGGGGAAATAAAAACTTCATGGAAACAATTCTGCCCCACGAATTAACCCATTTGATATTTCGGGATTTTATCGGTTTCAAAAATAATGCTCCTTTGTGGTTAGATGAAGGAGTGGCGCAGTGGACAGAAAAAAGGAGAAGTGGCTCCGTCCAGGAATACGATGCGTACCTTTTAAGGCAGAACCGGTTTATTCCCCTGTTTGTACTGATTAAACTGGACAACATTGACCTGAAAAGCAAAAAATACGAGAAGTTCATCAATATCTTTTATCACCAATCCCTTTCGCTGGTGAACTTTTTGATTACTCAACATGGGACAACCAAATTCACGACTTTCTGCAGACGATTGAAAGAGGGGGAACTTTTTGAAGACGCACTGCGGTTTTCTTACAGTCCGTCTTTAAAATCTCTGTCCGATCTGGAAACACAATGGAAAAAACATATTCGGGAGGCGATATGAAAAAGAAACGAAGTAAGGGGCTTGCCCCTGCATGCTTTAAGCAGGGATTTACGCTCATTGAGTTGATGCTGGTGGTTATCATAATCGGAGTATTAGCCGCCATGGCGATGCCCAGGCTGACCGGTCGTTCGGAACAGGCAAAGGTCTCGGCGACAAAAGCGGATATCACCGTCAATATTGCCACCGGGCTAAAACTATACGAATTGGACAACGGGGCCTTTCCCACCACCGAAGAAGGATTAAACGCTCTCCTGACCAGAGTCCCTTCCGCCACACACTGGAACGGACCCTACTTAGAAAGGAAACCCCTTGACCCCTGGGGAAAGGAATATCAGTATAAATGCCCCGGTACACGTAACACCGGGGGGTACGACCTGTCTTCTTTAGGCAGGGACGGACAAGCCGGTACCGAAGATGACGTCACTAATTAACCGTAAAAGAGGATTTACTTTTGTAGAGATCATGGTCACCTTGGCGGTTCTTTCGTTTGGATTGGTTGTAATCTATCAATCTTTCCTCATCTGCGTGAATGCGTTAAGTTATTATTCCACTTCCCTGGAAGTACGGGAATGGCTTGATGGGAAGACCTGGGAAATAGACGACAAAATCAGCCGGACAAAAACCCCCCTCCCCTCTTCCAATAGTGGAACTTTTATCGTAAGAAACAAACCGGTCTTCTGGCAAGGGGATATTCAGTCCATCTCCAGAGATGCGAATGAGTATCGGATAACCCTTTCTTGTTTCTGGAAGGAGGGCCGACGGCAGATAAATCTTTCCCGGACCTTTTATGCCGGAGCATAATATAAAATAAAATGAAAAAGGAGGAAGCGTATGATAGTGTGGGCGTTAATTGTGGTAGCGGTGGCTATATTGTCGTACCTGGGTGACGTTGGTGTCAATACCCTGATTTTCAACAAAAGGGTCCCTTTGCCGGGTTTTACCTGTAACCCTTCCTTAGCCAGCGTACTCCTGATGTTATGCGGCTTGGGAATGATGGGCAGAATAAAGTATATGATGAAAAAAGGCGGCAAAGAAAAATTACGGGAACGGGTACAGGAACTGGAAAAGAAATTAGAAGAAAAGACCGTGAAGGGTAAATAATACCATCCCCTTGAAATGTAGGGCCGACATTTATGACGCCCGTATCCTATCGGGTTTGATAAATCAAACCTCTAAGAATATCCGTGGATATTTCGTCGAAACGGGGATTTACCTTGATGGAGATGTTGTTCGTCTCGGTTCTCTTAGGCATTATTGGCATTGCGGTATTTACGACACTCAACAACGGTTTGAAAATATGGCAGGTACTGACCAGGGAATCGCCGGAAGAAGATTTCCTGATTTTTTCGGAAAAGTTCTCGCGTGATTTGAAAAACGGGCTTCGGTACACCGGAATGAAGTTTGAAGGGACACCGGAGCGGGTATCTTTTCCTGCCATTATTACCCTTCCCGGAACGAAGAATAATACGGGTATCGGACAGGTCACCTATTTTTTTGATACTCTGACCCAAAGCGTAAAAAAGAGCCAGGCAGGCTATTCTGAGGTTTATCAACACAAAAAACCTCCGGAACAAATATTGGTAAAAAACATCAAAAACCTGACTTTCTGTTATTACGTCTACGACGAAGATGCTAAGTTATACAAATGGAAAGATAAATGGCAGGAGGAAAAAAAGTTACCCGTTTCGGTAAAAATAACCGCAATCTACTTAGATGGAAAGACGGTTAAAGGGGCTGTCTATGACAGCCCCTAAGTCTGGCAGCATCTTAATCATTGCCCTTTTTGCTTTGGCAACCTTAACCATTGTTGCAGTTAACTTAGGTTTCGGCATCAGTCAAAAACTGTTGTTTTTAAAGAAAATGGAGGTAAAAAAGAATCTGCATCTGATCGCCGAAGCCGGGATTAAAACCGCCTCCTGGAAGATAAAGAAAGACGTAACTCCGGAATACGACACTTTGAATGGAACCTGGAGCAATAATGTCACCGATTTCCGGGAACAGTCGGTGGGAGAAGGAAGGTTTACCGTTAGTTATGATTACCGGTCTTTCGATACCGATAAGAATAAGATAACCCAAACCCGCTATGGCTGTGAGGACGAAGAGCGCAAGATAAGTATCAACACCGCGGACCAGAAAACGTTAAAGCGTCTCTTCCAGATTGTCACCGATATAGACGAGGCAAAAGCAGAAAATTTATCCTACTGCATTATCGACTGGCGTGACGAGAATTCTTCATACGAACATCCTCAATACGGGGCTGAAGACAGTGACTACCGCTACTCCTCGACTCCTTACGAGGCAAAAGACGGCCCGTACGAAATACCGGAGGAGTTGCTCTTGGTTAAAGGAATGAGCCGGGAAATTTTTGAGCAAATCAGGGAATATGTTACGGTATATACCGAGGGCAAAATAAACATTAATACCGCACCTCTTGAGGTGTTGCGAGCCCTGGGTCTGGATGAAAGGTTAGCCGCTAAAATCCTGACTTTCAGAAAAGGGCAGGACGGGGTTGAAGGTACTCCGGATGATAATGTCTTTACTTCACCGGACGTGGTAGCCACGCTGAATCAGTTTGTAGTCCTGGGCCCGGACGAGATAAGCCAATTCAGCAATTTAGCCGGCAGATTTACTACCGCGTCAAACAACTTTATGATTAAAAGTATTGCCCGATTAAATAACCGGAATGATTCGTATGCAATCGTGGCGGTCTGTAACCGAAAAGGGCAAATCAAGTACTGGCGGGAAGAGTAAGGGGTTATCCCTATGTGGCACTTAGCAAAAGATGTCCTGGTGGTAGACTTAGACAGCCAGATTCTGAAAATCAGCCACGGTAAAATTTCCGAACTGAAAAAGAGGCTGGTAGCGAATCTGATGGTGCAGGACATCAAAAACCTGAATGACCAGGAAATTGTTTCCGTTATCAGGAAATTTTTGGAACGTGCCCGGCTCAAAAAAAAGCCTGCGGTCATCAGCCTGGTTCCCTCCAACGTCTGCGTTACCAAAAATATTGCCATCCCTTCCCTCAACCCCCAGGAGATAAAAGAAATCATCAACTTACAAGCCAGCCGATACAGCCCTTATTCCCGGGAAGAGATTATCATTGATTATCTTGATATCGGACGTCACCATGAGAAGTATACCAAAATCTTGCTGGTGCTGGCTAACCGCAATGCGATAAGGAGGCAATTCAGCATCTTAAACCGGGCGGGTTTAGAAATAAGCCGGGTCGCCTTTAAACCGGAAGCGCTGGGAAGCCTGGCAAGTAGAAGTTTACATTTAGAACAGGAGAAAGAACCGGTCGGAATTCTTCACCTGGACAAGACAACCTCTGATTTTACGGTTCTCCTCAGGGGTAAGGTAATCTTTAGCCGCAATATCTCCCTTGGGACTCAGACCTTGGCCGAGGAAAAAGATGAGTTTCTTCCAAAAATCAGAACGGAGGTGGAAAAATCTCTGGACTCTTACCGCGCGGAGGAAATAGACCTGGTCCCCAAACAACTTTTCTTAACCGGCGCAGTTGAGAATGCGAACCTTCTGGAAGAAGAACTGAAAAACCTGTCTTTGTCCCTTACCCCTTTTCCGTATCACCATGATTTGCCCCTCTCCCCGGATGCATTAAAGACAATTAAAGAAAACCGGATGTTTTCTTTTTGTGACGTTCTTGCCCCTTTCTTTGTTTCTGACCGGCTCACGATAAACCTTATTCCGGAAGAGGTCAAAGCCCGAAAAGCATTCCAGGAGAGGAGCCGTAACCTGATTCAATGCGGTATCTCGCTCATAACCATTATGATACTTATCGGTGGAGTATTAATCAACAGAATTTATCGCAAAGAAAGTTATCTGCAAACCCTGACCGAGGACTACCGGCAGACCGGTGAAAAAACCGGGCCTATTGAAGAACTCTTTTCTCAGATTCAATTAGTGCAACGTTATTTATCCCGGCAGAATTATTGCTTAGAAGTTATGGCCGAGTTATATCGTTTGATTCCGCCTGCGGAAATGTATCTCGCGGAAATTACTTTCGACCAAAAGGGAGGTACCTTTGTAATCAGGGGCACTGCCGTCTCCACCACGTCCGTCTTTAATCTGATCGAAGAAATGGAAAAATCGAAGTATTTTAAGGAAGTCAAAACAGGGGGGACAAAAAGAATAGAAGAGGAAAGCAAAAGTTTCGTGAACTTCGACATTACCTCCTTGTTGGAAAAAGGAGCCGTAGAATGAAAAAGATTCTATCGTTTATCGCTAAGTTATCAAAAAGAGAAAAGATATTCTTTTACCTTACGGTTTCTGTACTCGTTATATCGTTCATCTCCCGGGTGATTTTGATTCCGATTGTTTCCAGGATAAAATCTCTGGATACGGAGATTGAAGAAAAGAGAAAGGCTCTCAGAAATAGTCTTCAGATATTGGCCCGAAAGGATAAAATAGAAGAAGAAGGCAGAAAATACCGGTTATACCTGGAAAAGATTTTCCCGCAAAAGACGACTCCTGAAGACGAAACGGTACTGACTTTTTTGAAAGAAGTAGAAACCATGGTTAAAAATTCAGATATTAACCTGTTGAATATCAGGCCCATCGGTTCCGAAGAAGCAGCGCCGTTCAGGAAGGAAACTCTGAGTTTAGAATGTGAAGCCCCCTTGGAGAGAATTCTTGTCCTCTTCTCACGGATAGAATGTTCCACCCAGATTTTAAGGGTGGAAAAGTTTCACCTCACCCCCAAAGGCGCAAAATCACCGGTTGCCCGCTGCAGTATTGAAATTTCCATGCTCGTGGCAACAGCACCAGTCCCAGTCCCTTAAATCTATGGGGACTTCTCCTCCCACCAGTTCTTCCAGGCGTCATAGTCGTAACCAAACCGTTTATTGGTAATCTCGGTCAAAACCTCCACTACTTCCTTGCGCACTCCTCTATCCTCTAAAGTGGTTATCAAATACGGCACCGCTACCTTGCCCATCTTCGTAAGAGAATCTTTTACGCTCTTCCGGACGCTATAATCCAGATCTTCCAATAGCGGGACAAGTAATGGTACTGCCTGGGGGTCTTTTATTTCACCTAAAGCCGCGGCCGATGCCTTCCGAATATCGTTATTCGCATCCTTCAAAGAATCAATCAAGGGAATAACCGCGGCAGCATCTTTTATCTTCCCCAGGGCTTTTAACGCCTCTATCCGTACCAGGTATTCTTTATCTTTTGATAAGGTGGTAATTAAAAAGTGGACCGCATGGCGGTCCCCGATATCACCCAGAGCGCCGGCAGCCGCCGAACGAATTCCAGGGTTACTATCCTTCAAGGTAATCGCTAAAGGGTAAACTGCCTCAGGGTCTTTTATGGCACCTAAGGACCTGATGGCTACGTTGCGCACCATATCGTCAACATCGTTTAAAAGGCGAATCAACGTATAGACCACCTCCTGCTCTTTAAATCCGCTTAACGTAGTAGCGGCTCCAGCCCTTACTTTCGCATCTTTATCTTGTACAGCCATTTTCAGGTACGGAAGTGCTTCTGGTCCCAGGGAAGTTATCTGCTCCCATTTACCAGCCGCCATCAGGTAAAAAATCCCCTCTTCTTTTTCCTGGGGTTCCCAACCCAATTCTTCCAGAACAAGGGCTACGTTTTTCCGGAAAGTTGAACTTTCATCTTTTAATTGCGAAACTAACGATGGAATCGCTTGTTTGCCTATCTGAACTAATGCTTCAGCCGAACTCTTTCGCACCTCGGGAACCAGGTCTGTTTTTAAGGTATTAACCAAGGCAGGAATCGCCTGGCTATCGCGTATTGTCCCCAGAGCCATTGCCGCAGCGTTCCGGATAAGGGGATTCTTATCCTTTAAAAAGTCGAGCAACGGCACAACCGCCTGGGGGTCTCCAATGGCACCCAGGGCATTTATCACCATCTGCCGCACACGATAATTGGGGGTTTGCAAAATATTGATTAAGGGACCGACCGCCTGGGGGTCCCCAATGGCACCCAGGGCAATTGCGGCTGCCTCCCGTACGGCATCATCTTCATCTGCTAAACGTTCAATTAAAGAGGTAACCGCCTTCGGCTCTTTGAATTTACCCAGCGCAGAAGCGGCGCCACTTCTTATCCGGGCATCTTTGATTTTCAGATTGGCTACCAGGTATGGAAAGGCATCGGGACCTAAATTAGATACCTCCTCCCATTTACCCAGGGCGATCAGATAAGTAACCGTCTCTTCCCCACCCTGGGGTTTCCATTTCAGGTTTTCCAAAACTAAGGCGACGTTCCTTCGTACGGCACCACTTTCATCCTTCAAGGCTTCCACCAACAGCGGAATCCCCACACTGCCAATCTTGGTCAAAGCGTCCCTGACGACAGCACTGATAGATTCGTTTACCTTCGGTTCTTTCAAAATATTGACCAGCGGACCGACTGTCTTCGGGTCTTTTATCTTTCCCAATGCCAGTACGGCTGATTCTCGGACATACAGGTCACTATCTTTCAAAAGATTGACCAGCGCTTCGGTCGCCCGCTCATCTCTTATTGCTCCGACTATTTCCGGAACGGTTCCCTTCAGTTCCCCTTCTTTCAAAAGGTCCACCAGATAAGTAGTCGCCGGCCGGCCAATCTTTATCAGGGTTTGTTTAGCAACGTCTCGCGCCACCAAATTCCCGCCTTTCAGAACGGAAATCAAATCCGGAACCGCCGGGTCGCCTATGTTGGTGAACGATTCAATAGCATTGGCACGGTCTGACTGATACTCACTGCCTAAAGCGGACTTTAACGCTTCTTTCCTTCTTTCCAAACTTATAGATTTATCTAAATCCAACCCTCTCGCATATCCAATAACCTTTTCCACAATAAGACTTGCTTCTGCTTCCAACCCGCCAAGAATATCCAGCCGGGGCACGCCGCCGGACTTTTCCTTCTCTTCCAGCAAATAGAACCCGTCATCTTTCTCCGCAATAAGAGCCATCTTGATAACTGTCTCCTCGGCTGGCATTCCTTCCGGATTTATACCTTCTTTTTTATGGTAACCGTAATTGATAAACAGGTTATGCTTATAGTCGCTAATCTTCAGTTCCGGAAAAAGTATCTGCTGAATGTTAAGGAGGTCTTTGTTAAGGGGCAAAAAAATAATATTTTCTTTTCTGACTTCCACGGGAAATCGGGAAGGGGGCTCCCTCGCATCTCTAATCTTTTCGAGCATCTGCTCCCGTAAGGAGAGTTTTAGCGTCAGGGTATCAAGCAGAGTATTCTCTGCGGCAAAGAGAGAACCCTGGCAGGAAAAGATAAACCCAAAAAAGAGGAGTACCACCTTTACAAAAAACCGCATAGGAAGTCTATTTCAGGGATTTCAGAATCTTGTCTACCTCTTTGATTTTTTCTTCTGCCTGGGCTTGGAGAGAGGGCGAGGGCTTGTTTTTCAGGAGGGATAGTACCTTTTCATAACATAATTTTGCGGTTTGAAAACCAAGTTCAGCACGTTCCACGCTCTTAACCTTCCGGGGAGAAGCGGAACTGAACCAACCGACCCGGGACATTTCACCGTAATGTAAAAGCCAGTTACCCGCCAAAAAAAGGCTTGCTGGCCAGTCAACCTCTCCTTCAATCTCGCTTTTTTTAATCAATTCTTCACTCCCATCTGAGTTTAGATTTAAAACCTTTCCCATTAAATAACGCCCTGCTGCATCCGTTTGAAACCGTTCCACCTTATTGTTTTCTTCCCAGGTAAGTGCATACCCCCTTTCCAGTTTTTTAATCGGTAAGTATGCGTCCGCACTAAGATTCAGACTGTCATAATTCTTTTTACTCTTCATTTTTATCGGTGAACCGGCATACTGAAGCGCCTCCTGAACATCATCGACAAAAGTATCACCTTCTTTTATTATTCCCTCCGAAATTTTCACGTAATCCTTCAGAAGTTTAAAACGGTGTACGTCCAGGGTGGTTTTGTCAATAGCCTGAATGTACCTGTTGCCGGTCATCTCAAGACTTGAGAAACGGACCGCGGAAATTATCATCCGCCACCATCGGGCCTGCCTGGCTTCCGGGGCATCGGGAAAAAACTTGATTATGCCCTCAAACTTTTTATAGGATACCGGGAAATCCAGGTTACTGAAATTATCAACCGCCTGTTGATAGGACGTCTGCGGTTCCTGGGCATCTGCAAAACCACTGAGAATCAGATTCTTCGTTGCACTCAGAATGACACTTAGAAACAAAATAAGAAAAAATATTCTTATGTATCGCATCATTAGAAACGCAGGCTGAAACCTGCGGCTACCCCTATTTTCCGGACAATAGTTGGAAAGCGACCAAAAGAGCCACAAATGCTAAACCGGTTGCAAAAGAAAGCGCAATGATTAAAGCGGTAAATATCTTGGGAGAGGCGGAGGGATTTCGTCCCAGAGCCCTGATACTGGCAACACAGCTGGCTACAAAAACCGCACTTGGCCCCAATACGCACAGGGCGATAACCAGGACCAGGGTCATATTATGACTCATTCCTCTGCCTCGACAATCACCGTGGCTTCATTCTTAATCACTTTGACCACCCCCCGCTTTATCTTCAGAAAATTACCATCTACTACAACCTCTCCTTTTATCAGCCGGCTGATAATATCTTTGTGGAAAGGCAATACCTCAAAAACACCACTTTCACCCGGGACGATTAAACTCTTGGCGTTCCCTTGATAAATCACCTCTTTCAGGTTAATAACGGTTACTTCCATTTACACTTTTGGGGGTTCCGATTCCGGAAAAGATGACTTTCCGGCTTCCAACGTCGTCTTTTCCAAACTTCGGCTGGAACGGACCCAGGCGAAGAAAAATGTTCCCCCTAAAATAGCGATAAAACCCATAATAACAAAAATGACCATCCAGGTGGCAGTTTTGGAAGGTACGTCTGACTTTAACTTAGACTTCTCCATCATCGCCTTTTCCGGATAGAGGGACATCCTGGCAGCCGCTTCACCCTGACTCTGAATCACTTTCATCCGCTCTATTTTTCCTTTAACCTGAATAATCGCATCACAATTCTGGCGATAGCCGGCAATCTGCTCCTCCAACCCCCCCCTTCCTGCTTCGGTTTGGGATTCGGTAATCTTCTTCAATTCCTGGAAAATTTTCCCCGCAATCTCCTTGGCGGTACGCTGATATTCGCCCTGGACTTGACTGAGAATAGTTTCCGTCTGAACCTTTATTCCCTGCAGTTCTTCCTCCGGAACGACCCAGACATCTTTTATCTCTATAGTAAAGATAAGGGTTTCACCGGGCGCGACCGCGACATCCTTTTTATAAACATAATAACAGGCCTTTTCCGCGTCGTACCGCAATTCCAAGCCGCCGGTACTCACGACAGCCTCCGGGATTACTTCTGCAGGCAGGTAACTCTTTATCTCTACGGTCTGCTCTTTAGAGGTGGGGTTGACTGCTTTAATTTTTAAATATACATCGGGTCTTAAGGACTGGGCAAGAAGATTACTCCCGACAAAAACAAGAAGAAAAAACAAAAAAAAACACAGGCAGAATTCCGGGAAACGTTTTCCTTTTTTCCACAAACGCCCTTTCCTCAAGGTAGTGACGGGAAATGTACTGAACCGCTACTATTCCCCCTCAGGAGGTGTTGCTACTTTCGGTTCTTCCTTAACCTCCGGTTTTGCTGTCAACTCCGGCGGCAACTTTTCCATCTTGCTATATTCGGTACTCTGGAAAGAACTGCTGTCCACCTTCCCTTCCTTGGACGTTTTTGTAAAAGAACCCCTCATCCGCTTTTCCAAAGGATAGTAGTCCCCGCGCCAGAAGACAACATCCCCACTCTTGTTATCCCTCTGCATTGTCTCCCAGATAATAGAATTGTCGGGTTGAAGTCGGAAACTGTAGTTGGTGGGTGAATACCCCTTTTCTTTAAATTCTCTGGAGATTACCTGATTTTCAAAGAAGTAGAGAACGTCACTGCCGGTGTAAACATTCTCATACAGCGGACCCGTGGATATTAACCACTTTGTGTTATTTAATTCCTTCTTACTCTCTTCCAGGAACTTGCGGTCTTTCTCCGCCGCAGTCGCTTCTTTTTTAGACGCCGGAGCAGATTCTTTTTTCTGCTCGGCATTCACCAAAAGGACCGAAAATCCTAAAAATAACACCGCTAACACCAAAAATCCCGCTATCTTCTGTCTCGTAGACATTCCTACCTCCTTGGTAAATGATAAATATTCAGTGAACCACAATGTCATTCCTGCAGATTGTAAACAGGAATCCATACTTGTAATTCACTGGATTCCCGCCAAAAACATGCGGGAATGACACAATACGTTACGTCTTTTTCTTCTTATCCTCTACCTTCTCTTTCTTCTCCTTGGTTAAATTCCTCAATTTTTCCAGATTTTCTCTCACCTCTTTCAATCCATCTTTATTCTTCCGGTAAAGAAATATCTTTGTCTTTAGAGACAACGTCTCATCTTTTTCCTGCGATTTGCTGATTTCACCCAATTTCTTAAGAATCTTTTCTGCAACAACCTTGCCTTCTTCATAATTATACGAAATTTTCTTGACTTTGTCAAGGAGTTCGTTGGTCTGAGTCTTTAAAGTGTCAATGTCCTTCTGCGGAATAAACCAGACATCCTGCAATTCCACAGTAAAAGGCTGAATCCTGGCTGGCTCCAACACCACCTCTTTTTTGTAGAGATAATAACAAGATTTCTCTTTGTCAAAGAGAACTTCCAAGCCTCCGGAATTTATTACATTGACTGGTTTTATTTCTATCGGCAGGTAACTCTTAACTTCTACTGATTGCGACTTTTGACGGGAAGGATTGGCTGCGATCACTTTCATTATAACCGTGGACCTGGCAGGTTCTTCCGGTTTTTTCGCTGTCTCGGCCGGCTTGGTAACCTCCTGCGGCTTACCCTCCACCGCGGTTTTCTCTGCCCTCAAACCGGAACCTGAGAATAAAAAAATGAGGATTAAGAAGAATCCTACTAACCTTTTGACAACCATCAACTATATTATACTACTATCGCTCAAAGGTGGCAACCACGAACGGCTTTTCGTTACCTGCCAACATCTGCTGTACCAACCCCTTGATTACCTCAATCGTTGTTTCAATATTGTCGGTCTTCCTCCTGATTGACTTAAGGGAAGGTGTCTCCTTCAGGGCTTCGGTAACCATCGTCTCAATATCGTATCCTTTCTCACCGGCCAAGCCAGTAAGTTTGGTGGCTACGTCATTCAGAACCCGGCCCATATCCTCAAAGCCACCCCTTTCGGTAACTTTTTCCGCAATCTGGTCCGGAATCGTTTCCAGGGCAACCGTTAATGATTCTAAGGCGCTGGATACGTCTTCGGTGGAACCGGCAAACCCTTTGATGTTAGCCATCAGGGCGGCGCCAATATCTTCAATCGCGGCAATGGTCTTGGCTTCCACGTCTTTCATCGCGGCTCTTTGACCCGACACCAGACCCAGAATGTCGGTCAGGGTCGTAGTCTCCGCTTCGGTGGAACCAACCTCTAAATTGCCGGTTACCGGTTCGCTCACCATAACGGTAATCGGTTTACCACCCTTGAATTTGGTCGATTCAACCTTCAGGGTATAAGTATACAACCCTGGTGATTCGGAAGATTCATCCAACGGCACATCGGTCAGGACCGCCTTTCCGTCGGAGTTATAGATATCCGCCGTGGGATGCAGACCGGCCTGAATCCGGTAGGTTATCTGCATTTCATCACCGACCATAACCTTTTCCGGCAGAATCAGGTCTCCGGAGTACTTCTTCTGTGTCTTCTCTAAATTCTCACCGGCGGTCTCCACTCTAACCGCGACGGATTTCACTTCATCAGTCGCAGCATTTATCTCGGTCAACGACTGGTCAAAAGAGGTCTCCATACTGACCAGGACATCGTTGATACTCTGGGACTGCTCATCCATCTTGGTCTGGATAAGATTAGACTGTTCGTCCATCTTGGTCTGGATAATATTGGTCTGTTCGGTCATCTGACTGTTGATGGTGTCGGTCTGCTGGCCCATCATAATAGTTATTATGCCGGTCTGATTTGACAATTCGGTAGCAACATCCGCCTGCACCTGGCTTAAAGGTACGTCGAGTTGTTCGTTGATGGTATCGGTAAGTTCCTGGGTGGTCTTCTGTTCGGTAACGGTCAGCGCCTTGGAAGTTTTGAATAACGCACCGGTACCGATCTGAATTTTGGTAATCGTGGAATATATCGCGCCGGATTCCAATCCACAATCTGACCACAGGAGGTGGTAGAAACCGGCCGCATCCGGTTCACCCGGGTCCTGTCCGGAGGTATTGGTATACTGGGCATCTTCGCTGTATTCTCCTTCACCGGCCGGCTTTATCACTTTAATAAGTTGACCGGTATCGTCATAGATATCAAGTTCATAATAAAGACCGCCGGTAATGAGACCTCCATCCCTTTCCAACCAGGAGGTGACGGCTAAGTCGTCGGTAGTCGGGTCATAGGTAAACTCCGATTCCGCTTCCCAGAGATGGATAACCGTGGTCTCCATAAATTCCTTGATTCGCTGGTCCTGGTTGCAGTTATAGGTAATCTTCTTGTCTCCAAAGCCGGTTGCCTTCCAGGTAACCGTCCAGGTACCGTACGGCTCATCATGGACCACACCCTGCTCTACCGGGTCCGGACTCAAGCCCGCCTCTTGCCAACCCGAGGTACTCTCCACATCAAGGGGACTTACCAGGGCGTTGGTAAGTAAATCACGTAACTCCCAGATAGTCTGATAGTAGTCAATCTTAAAGTTATTGTTGGAAACATCATAAGAGGTATCGTCGTAAACATCTACCACCTTAACCCGGCTGGTGGTACTTCGGGTATCCGGAATCGTCCAGTTGTAAGTGCCGGTATTGGACATTGAAACCACTATGACGTAAGGATAGGTACTTCCATCCGTGGAGTATAAGAGTTTAATGTACTGTGGCGTTCCCACTGTCTGCCACTTAATCCGTCTGCTCTGGGCATCCCTCTCGGACTGGGTAATCTGACCAACACTTAGTTTATAATCAAGGTCATTCTCCCAGGCATCTCCGCCTTCATTGGTAACCCATCTCTCGCCGCCGTTGGGTGCGGTAATCGTGAAGGTGGCCTGAATTCTGAAATTATTGTCTGAGATATCAAAGACGGTGGAGTCATTGGGGTCTTCAATCTTAACCCTTACCGCGGTAGAGATAGTGTCCGGAATGGTCCAGTTGTAACTGTAACTTCCGGAACCGCCGGCACCGTTGGAAACTGTGCCGATAGAATAGGGGAAGGTAGAACCGGAGTCCGTGGAATAAGAAAGTTTGACGCTGGAAATCGTACCGGTCCAGTTCCAGGTTACCGCGTAGATGGAAGCAACCTTCCATTTCTCCGCGCCGGTATTGGGAGAAGTCAGAGTGAAAGAACCCACAATGCGGAATACCTCGGAATCGTCCAGGACGTCGGTATTGCCGGAAGAAGCATCCCTGACTCTGACTACCGCATTAGGAGTTACGGTATCCGGAATAGTCCAGGTCTTTGAACCACTGTTAGCAAGGTTTGCCGCAACGGTGTACGGGAAGGCGGAACCGCTGTTAATTGAATAGAGGATATCTACATTCTGAATCGGACCGTTGGTATTCCAGGTAATGGTATAATTACTGCCTACCTTCCAGGAAGAGGAACTGGCCGGAGCGGTAACCAGGAGTTTTCCTTTGAGACGCAAATCGCTATTAGAATCGTCATAGGCATCAGAATCAGAACTGCTCATTACCCTTACCCGAACCGTACGGGAGATAACGATACTCTCAGGAATAGTCCAGTTGTAACTACCTCCATTTGCTCCGTTAGGCACATTGGTGGCGATATTGTAAGAATAGGTAGCACCGCTATTGGTAGAATAGTCTAAGTTCACGTAATTAACCGTTCCGATATTACTCCAGGAAATGGTCTCCGTACTTCCCGCCACCCACTCCTGACCGCCGTTGGGAGCACTAAGGGTGAACTTGGCCCGAATCTTGGCATCTCCGCCGGAAACGCCAAAACCGTCGGTCTCATCCCTCTCATCGCAGACCTTAACCTTCAGTTGCGCCGTGATACTATTGGGTACGTACCAGGTGTATTTTCCGGTCTGCGTCGCCGGGGCAGTATCAACATCAGTATTGTCAATCGCGGTAATCGCGACATAAGTTCCGGCCGCACCACCGGAAGGTGAATAGTAGAGAGACACCCGGGGAACCGTACCGGTCCAGTTCCAGGTAATATCATTGTAGTCATTAACATACCACTTACTGGTGACATCCGGCTTATTTACCGTAATTCTGGTAACGATTTTTAAGCCACCGGAGGTAGAGACCGCACCGTTATCCTGGGGGTCAGAGACCCTTACTTTTATCACATTGGTGGCCCGGATAAAGTCAGGTACCGTCCAGGTATAAGAACCACCGGTATCTCCGGTAGGAACAGTGTCTGAGATTACGTTATCGGAACCGACAAAATCATCATCGGAATATTCTAACTTCACGGTGCCGGTCTTACCCATCTGTGTCCAGGTGATATTATAGTTATCACCAAACTTTAAGATTTGACCACCGGTAGGTGCGGTTAGCGTAAGAATGGCTCTGATTCTAAACTTACCGGAAGATTTATAGGCATCCGCATCTCCGGCGTCAGAAACCTTGATGTAACAATCACCGCTGGCCTGGTTTACCACGGTCCAGTCATAGAAACCATTGTCAGAGACAGATGATGTAATTACCGTAAAGGTTGCACCGTTATTGGTGGAATACTCCAACTTGACATTCCCGGAGGTTCCGTGAGTAGTCCACCTTATCTGTTGAGCACTACCAGCCAGCCAGGTCTGACCACCAACCGGTGCGGTAACGTCAAACTGCCTCATAATCTTAAAGTAATTGTTGGATTCATCAAGGACCGCGCTGTCATTTCCGTCAATTACCTTAATCTTTGCTTCCGAAGTAATCGCGTTGGGAACGGTCCAGAGATAATTACCGTTATTGTCGATCGGCGTCTCAAAGATATTGATATAAATCCCGCTGGGATTCCGGTACTGGAGTTTAGCCTTGTCAATCGGACCAACCGTATTCCACTGGATTAATTGCTGAGAATCAACTCCCCACTTCTCTCCACCGTTGGGAACGGTAACGGTAAGCTTACCCACAATCTTAAAGTTATTATCTGAGGTGTCGTAAGCCGAACTATCCCGGGAATCAGATACCCTGATTTTTACCTGGTTGGAAATCACCGTGGTCGGAATGGACCAGTTACTTGAACCGGTGTTGGTAATAGGCATACCGGGCAATAAGGTCCAGGTTGAGCCACTGTCAGTCGTATACTCTAAATTAACAGAGGGAACATCTCCCACGGTTCCCCACTGAACCGTCTTTGTTTCACCGCAGACCAGGGTTTCATTACCGTTAGGAGTGGTCACGGTAAAGGAAGCTTTAATCTTAAAATAGTTGTTGGAAGTATCTACCACTAAAGAATCACTGACATCGGTAATTTTGATTAGACACTGGGTAGAGAGAGTGGTGCTCTCCGGTATCGTCCAGCTATAAGAGAGGTTTGCGGCCGGGGTCGTACCGATAATTGTCGTAAAGTTAGTACCTCCATTGGTGGAGTACTCCAACTTTATACTGGCGATTGAACCCACCCTGGTCCAGGTAATCTGTTGGGATGTTCCCACACCCCATTGCTCTCCGCCGTTGGGCTGACTCACCGTTAAAATTCCGTGGAGGACAAACTGCGGTGAAATGCCAACCGCATCGGCATCATTAGAGTCATAGACCTTCACCAAAGTCTGATTGCCCAATGTGGCATCAACCGGAATAGTCCAGAGATATTCATTAATGTTGGTTATTGGATCGACGGTAATGGGATTCCAGGTAGCCCCGTTATTGGTAGAATACTTCAGCATCACGTTAGCGATTGAGCCGAAAGTAGTCCAGGTAATATTCTGGGAACTGTTAACCGGCCACCTGGTTACCGCAGTAGGTGCGGTAATGATAAAGCCGCCCCGGATGGTAAAGATATCACTGTCATCATAAACATTGCTGTCGGCTAAGTTGGTTATCTTGACCATTGCCGCGTTCTTGGCCGTGGTATTGGGAATGGTCCAGGAATAAGAGAGGGAACCAGCATCAATAGAAGCCACAATGGTGTACGGGAAGGTACTGCCACTGTTCACGGAATATTGTAATTTGGCATTGGCGATCGAACCATGCCTCACCCAGGTAATGTTATGGCTGGTGGTAGAAATCCAGACGTCATTCAAGATGGGAGAGGTAATGGTTAAAGAACCCCTGATTTCAAATGCGGCTGCAGAAGTATCAGCGGAAGTATAACTTCCGGTATCGTCATCAGCAATCTTTACCTTCACCTGGGTTCCGATGCTGTCCGGAACCGGCCAGGTATAACTCTGGTTAGCCGCAGGTACCGCATTAGCAATTTGATAGGGATAGCCATCGGCACCGTTATCTTTGGAGTAATAGAGGTCAACCGCGGCAATCGTTCCGTGCCTTACCCAGGTAATGGGAACATTCTCATCAACAACCAGAGTCTCGCCGCCATTAGGATAGGTAAGGTCTAAGTATCCGGCAATCTTGAAGACCGGCGAGGTATCAACAACTAAATTATCGGTGGTCTGGGTAATCTTGACCCGTACATTATTGCTGATGGTGTTGGGTATGGTCCAGTTATACGTACCTAAACTGGCATTCACGGATGAGATAATTGTCTGATAGGCTCCGCCACCGTAAGAGTATTCTAACTTGGCATTGGCAACGGAACCGGTCCTGGTCCATAAGATGTCGTATGACTTGTCAACGTTCCAGATGTCAGTACCTACCGGTGCGTCTATCTTCAAAACACCCTTAATGGCAAGGGAACCGGAAGTGGAAGTGTCTACCGGTTCGGTACCGGCATTGCTTATCCGCACTTTTACGTTGTCGTTAATTCTATCCGGAATATTCCAGCCAAAGGTACCGTTTGTGGCGGTTATTGACTCCGCACCCGGAATCACCTCGTAAGCAGCGCCGCCGACCGAAAATTCAATCTTAACGTTGGCAAAGGTACCCACCTTTGTCCAGGTAACGTTTTCGGTACTTCCCACCCGGAATATCTCTCCGCCGATTGGTCTGGTAATGGTGATAACACCCTTAATGGTAAAGTTGGCGTCCGACGTATCACAGACCGTATCGTCGGTAACGTCGGTAATCTTAACCCTTGCGGTAGAACTTAACTTATCCGGAACGGTCCACGGGAAGGTCCCGGCAGAAGCGCTGTAAGATGTGGTAATCGGATTGCCGGGTAAAGTACCCGGATAAGAGGTCCCGCCGTCGATAGAGTAATCTAATCTAATGTTGGCGATGGGACCAGACCTCTGCCAGGTGATATTTTGCGAAGAACCAACAACCCAGGTTTCACCGCCGTTGGGTGCAGTCAAGGTCAAAACTCCTCTAATCTTGAAGGTAGCCGCAGACTCGTTATAAGAGGTGGAATCGTTGGTATCAGAAACCTTCACTTTTGCCTGGGTTGTAATCACGGGAGGAACTGTCCAGGAGTAGTTCCCGGTGTTGGAAACAGAATCGGTAATTGTATTATAGGTACTACCGCCATTCGAAGTGTATTCTAACTTTACCGTGGATACCGAACCGATGGTGCTCCACTTAATGGAATAGGGTTTACCGACCTCTAACACCTCACCGCCATCCGGGTCGGTAATGTTAAACTGTGCCTGAATCTTAAATACCTCAGAGGTGTCATAGGTTACGGCATCATTATAGTCGGAGATTTTGATGACACAGTTGGGTGAAGGAGGATTACCGACATTCCAGAAGTAACTTAACGCGTTAGCTGGCGTAGAATCGACTATCGAATAACCAAAACTGGAACCATTGTTGGTAGAGTATTCCAATCGCACGTTGGTGATGGAACCGACCATGGTCCATTCTACCTTGTAACTAGTACCAATCTTGACCTTTTCATCCACCACCGGTTTGGTCAGGTTAACACTGCCTATGATTTTGAACGTCGGAGAAACAGAGACTACTGCTGAATCATCCACCCGGGTAATCTTAACCTGGCAATTGGCGGAAATAGTATCCGGAATATTGGTCCACAGGTACTGGTCAGTTGCACCTTCAGTTGAAGCAACAACGTTAGAATAGGTTGAACCGCTGTTCGTAGAATACTCTATCTTAACCTGACCGATACTGCCGGTGTGAGTCCACCTAATCAGTTGATTGGAACTGACCAGCCACCTTTCGCTTCCATTGGGAACGGTTACGGTGAGTTTGGGTCTGATATCAAAGACCGCCGCAGACTGGTCACTGACACTCGGGAAGTTCGGATCAGAAATTTTGACCAGGCAGTTCTTACTGATCGCATCAGGAATGGGCGTCCAGGAATAAGTGTTGGAACCATAAACACCCGGTGCCCCATTATTAATCGTAGACCAGGCACCACCGCCGTTGGTGGAATATTCAATCTTGACCGCAGTAATGGTACCAATGGCGTTCCAGGTAATATTCCGGTTGGTATCTCCCACGTACCAGACCTCTGCACCGTTAGGACCGGTCAAGTCTAAGGCACCAACGATGGTAAAAACGTCAGTTGATACATCTTTAACCAAATTCGGATAGTTCGGGTCGGATATTCTTATCTTATTGTTATTGCCGATAGTGTCCGGGATAACCCAGTTATAAGATAAAGCACCGGCATCGGTCTGGGAAACGATTGGCGGTACCAGATAACTGGTATCGCCGTCAACCGAATGCTCTAATTTCACGTAGTTAAAAGTACCGGTCTTTGTCCAGGTAATCTGATGGGTAGTACCAACAGTCCAGATCTGGCCACCGTCAGGAACGGTAAGGTTAACCTTACCCACGATCGTAAAGACATTATTCGATTCATCCCAGACATTGGAGTTATTGGCATCCATTACCCGTATCCGCAGGTTACTGCCTATCTTGTCTGCTACGGTCCAGGAATGACTGGGAGGTGTTGCGGAAACCGTCGTAATCAGGTTACCATCAGGATAACCACCAACGCCACCACCAGTGGTTGAATAATGTAATTGTACGCTGGTGATATTACCCGTTTTGGTCCACTTGATTGTGTAACTATTTCCAACCGCCATGGAAATGCCGCTGGCAGATGGGTCATCCAAGGTCACTGTGCCCTTAACCTCTATCGCGTTATTCTGGATACCCTCTACGGACGTCTGCGTGGTCGGAGTCACCGCCGTCACTTTAATCTTCCCGGCAAATCCGCTGGTTAAGATGGTACTGGCCGGGTCAATGTACCAGTTAAACGTGTAGTTCCCTTCTCCGTCCGGCGCACCTGATATGTTTATTGCGGTGGTGTTTATCTTGGTGTAGGTCGTTCCATTATATGCATAGTACACGTCCGCACTCTGTAAGTTCCCCTTCTTCTTGAACTTGATTGCCTGCGTCGTGTTGACGTCCCAGGACTCTGTACCCGCCCCCGGTACGCTTACCGTCAATGCTCCCATTATCGGGAACGGGTCCCCGCCTCCGATG
>JAZDPL010000042.1:0-13147 GCA_043797665.1 Candidatus Omnitrophota bacterium | reverse complement strand
CTGAAACCGGGGATGACGCCGCAGCCAGGACTTGACCCGGGGATGCTTGTGGGTTCCATAATTGTCCACGATGAGGTGCAGACGGAGACCCGGCGGCGTCCGGCTGTCGATGGTGTTGAGAAACCGGATGAACTCCTGGTGCCGGTGGCGCGGCATGCAGTCGCCGATAACCTTGCCGTCCAGCATAGACAGGGCCGCAAACAGGGTGGTCGTGCCATGACGCGTATAGTCGTGCGTCATCGTTCCGCACCGGCCCTTCTTCAAGGACAATCCCGGCTGGGTGCGTTCCAAAGCCTGGATTTGGCTCTTTTCGTCCACGCACAAAACCAGGGACTTGTCCGGAGGGTTCAGGTAGAGTCCAACGACGTCGTATAACTTTTCGATAAAATGCTTGTCGCGGCTGAGTTTGAAGGTTCTGACCAGATGCGGCTTGAGGTTGTGTCGTTTCCAGATCCGCTGTACAGTTGCTTGACTCAAACCCTGGGTCTTGGCCATGGTACGCGTACTCCAATGCGTCGCATCGGGAGGTGTCGTATGCAGGGTGGCTTCGACCACGGTCTTGATTTTCTGCCGGGAGATTTTGGGAATGCGTCCGGGACGGGGAGCATCCTTTTCCAGTCCGGCACACCGGAAAGAGAGAAAACGTTGCCGCCAGAGTTGGACGGTAGGACGCGAAACCCCCAGGCGTTTTGCTATGTCGTGGCTGAAGACTCCCTGGGCTGCCAGCTGAATGATTTGGGCTCGTTGTACCAGCCGCACAGGCAAGCTTTTCCCGCGAGCCCAGAGGCGAACGGTTTCCTGCTCTTGAGGATTCAGGATAATGCGCTCCGATATGTTCATTAAGCATAAGCATACCACACATTCTTTTAAATGTCAAGGTATTTATGATTCACTACACTAGTATTGATCTGTTGGCATGTAATAGTACCAATACAACGCATTCTCATCTGTGTTCTCCCTGAGAATCCACTCTACATGTCCGTCAAAAAAGAGATGGTTGGCACCTTCCTTATGTCGGTAGCCAAGAAAAGCATTCTTTGTAGGGTCGAGACGTTGGCCCGAATTGAAAACCACAAATGCCCAATCACCCTGTGTATCCAGCAGCCATACCTTGGAACTCGGTCTTTGAACACTGGTTATCTTGCCGCCCGTACCATTCGGAACATCTATAGGTACACACCCCTTCGCATCTAATACTATTCCCATGGATGGCGCAAAAGAAACCGGGAAAAAAGGGGACTGGAAAGTTCTATGGGTGGGACAGGCAAACGCAGTGCGATTCTTAAGGGGCTCAGCGGCAGAATACCCTAACGAATAATAATCCCTTACCGGAACATGTAGATAAGGAGCCACCAATACATACCATGCGCCCGTAGCTGCGGAAGCATAGGAGTTAGGAGAACCTCCGAGAACATAAAAGAATGGTATCCAGTTATCATAGTCCTCGGTGTACATCATTGTTGCTATCCCTAACTGCTTCAGGTTGCTCATACATACTGCCTGTCTTGCTTTCTCTCTTGCCTGGCTTAATGCTGGTAATAGCATCGCTGCCAATAGAGCAATGATGGCAATCACCACAAGAAGTTCGATTAAGGTAAACGATGTTTTTGAAGATATTATTGACTTCCCTGTTCTTCTGTTTTTGTTCATTTTCTTCTCCTTTATTTTTCCATTACCCTTATTTTTCCAACCTCCACCTTCACCGGTTCTCCTTCTCTTATCTCTGTCAATACAAAGTTATCATAATATACTATCCCCACAATTCTGTCGGGACCGCATCCTTGATCAATCTCGCCGAATCTTGTATTATCCGTAGTTGTAGCTGACTCTTCCACCTTCAGCCACTTCCCAAGATATGTTTCCTTAGAAAATCTGCAGGTGGAGTAGGCTGTTTGAAGTCTCCATACCGGACACCGTTCAGACCACACACTTTTTTGTTTCTCATCCAGGAATGTGACCTGTACCTGTGCGGACTGGTACGACTGCCCGCTCTCCTGTCTGTCGGTGATTTTTATGTAATAAGAAAGATGGTATCTGGTATTCGGCTTTAGTGGAAATGGAGAACTTGAGAAGAATTTCCCGGTGATTACTTTGCCATGACGAAATTCCGATACCACCTTAATGCTTTTTGTGCCCTCGTATGCTTCTTCTTCAATCAGCCTGCACTGGGATTTAAGGTTAGGTTCTTCCCTGTCTGCCCAAAGATAGTCAATCATATTCCAATCCTCAGGTTTTCTGTCACCTTTCCATATACTCCCCTCTGTGCTTGTTTGTTTTATATCCTCCTCTTCTATTTCAAAAGACGGGTTGGGTATTATATTTTCCAACGCTTTTACCCGCGCGGCCATTTCCTTATTCCCTTTTGCTGTCTCCGGCATAGTACCCGGGCTGAAATATAAAGAGTATTCCCGTTGGCTTAGTGACTCCATAATACCTTCTGCTACCCAGTACACAGTCCCTTTATTACCCGTACCGGGCACGAAATACAAAGACACATCTTCTTTCGTTCCGTCTTCCTTTAACCACACCAATCTGATATTCTCCGCGCCCCTGCCGAAATCTATCTCGGCGCTTACCAGTTCATTCTCTCTAAGATAAAACCCGCTGTCTGCCTTCAACGGTACCATATACTCGCTGCCGTATAATCCCATAGCAAAAAATAAACTTACTATGCCTGTCAGTATTCTTGTCTTACCTGCCATTTTTAATCTCCTTTCCTTCTTACGACACATCTGCCGCTAATATCAGAATTCAGGCGGCGCTACCAGGGTTATAGGATACCTTTGCCTGGCTATCTCTTTATTCCCGTCCATCGCCGACACCTCTACATACCATTCACCCACAGAAAGTAATTTGGTGTTTATCCCGAATTGCAACAGATTGCCACCTAACCTTTCTATCCTGCTGCAATATATCTTTTTCTTGCTCCCTGCTTCAACAACCAACGAGATTTTATCCAGAGACCTTTCGCCTATGTCTAACTTTATCCTGCCGGGTATCTCAATATCATCGGTGAAAAAAACATCTCTTCCCATCTTAAATTCCATCAACCCGCCAAGCTGTACCCGCCTTATGAAGTAGCCGATTTTTCTGTTGCCTATACTGACACTGGCTGTTACATAAATATCCCTGCCAGATTCTCCAGGGATACTGTATGTGATCTCCTCTTTACTCTTTCTGTCTGGCCGCAGCTGGAAGACCTGTTCCCGTTCTGATATCTTTTTGCCATTAGCGTCTGTAACCGTTACTTCCACTTTCCCTGTTTTTCCCTGTCCTCTGTTATTAACCACTAAGTGCAGGACATTGTTTCCGTATCCTATCAGGGGCGCCCGGAATGATACCTCTGTTTCTTCATCCTGCTTGCCAAACATTATATTGCCAAACCCGGCCGGCTGATGAAAGTTACGTTTGGTAACCCGCCACTGGGATAGTTCCTTATTAAACCAGTTTGTATGACATAGGTTAAGACCCCAGACAGAATAAAGCGACACCTCCTGCAGTCCAAAGGATGTAAACGGTATTCTGACTAATGCACTCCACTTCTTTTCTCCTGATTGCGTCCACGCTTTTGTTCCTTCTGCTTTCCATTCTATGTCATGTTCTATACACGCTATCGTATCTGTTAGACTTGTGCCCGCCGGGTCTATTCCAATTTTCTCAAAACACTTCTCATCAAATATATAGCCCAGAGAATTGATGATGAAATGAAAGTATTCGCTACGGCTGGCAAAAGGGTCTATAAAAATCTCAAAGTTATCATCGTACCAGGCAAAGGTTGTATCCTTATCAAACTTTGTCGCCTTTAACCGGTAACCGGGCTCCTTCTCTGCCTCTAAGTATACATACAGATAGTTACGGTCAAAGAGCAGGTCTGCTTCTGATCCAAAGGCCGGCTTTGTCCCGAAAGGATGCGTCATAAACGGGGAAAATTTTGTGCCTGATACGTTAATTGCTTTCATAATCCTGGCAGGGTCCTGTAGCATAGCATCTACAGGTTGTATCACTATTACATCTTCTTTCGGAACGGCTATCTCTTCTCTTTCTATAAGCACCTCCTGCCATCTGACAAAAAATTTACTGCTTTTTAAATACTCTCCACTCGTCGCGCACCGCGATACGACCAATAATACCGCTAACGATATACCTAAAAAAACAGCTTTATTTTTTAGCATCATATATTTCTTCTATTGCTGTTGCCAGCATCCATCTCAAACGCTGACAGGTAGCATTGTCCCAATAGCCTGCTTCCCAGTAGTGTTTAATATCCACATTAACATTCCCCGCTATCCTGTCAAGGAGTGCCTTCCCTTTCGCTACCGCGATACCAGGTTCACCGTCGGCTGTGTTATTTTCTCTTACCAATCTCTCAAGGGTTATGTAATAACGGTAATCCATAATACCCTGCCTTATATCTTCCACCTCTGTGAGGCGGCCGGGGTTGAGCGCTGAATCGAACACACGGTTATATGGAAGGGGTCCTAATGATGGCAGGTTTGGCGTGCCCTTCAGGTAGGAAAATGCACCGGTATTTATCCATTGCATTCTGCCTTTTGGTCTTGCTTTTGTCAGGTAGTATCCGTAACTGAACCGGTCGGCCCCCAAATTGTAAAACCATAACTCACAACCTGCGTTTTTTACCTTCTTTATCGTCTCCTCTGTTATGGGAAATGCTGAGTTGATAGCTGCGATATCCAGGTATGGCAACATCCTGCATTCCGGCTCTCCGTTCATTGAAGCTATTGTCCTGAACCCTACCTGGTCTGCTATCTCCCTGTACATACGCGCTGTCACCGCGCCCCACTTGCCTCCCTTTTCACCCGCATTGGACATTTCATCAGAGGTATAAAAAAGTACTGGAGCCCAGTTGTTATCCTTTACCTGCTGATAGAAATACTCTATTAGTTTCTTCATATTGGTCTTAACCTGGTCAGAATAATCCATCCCTTCTTCATATTTAAGTGCAGATTCATACGGATTGCTATAACCCGGTACTGCAGTGGCAAAAAGATGACCGTATATTCCGTATACCGACATAGGCATATCTCCGAATGTCTCTTTATACAGGGTAAATGTATCCTTCCAGAGTGTCCAGATTGGCTCATTTACCGTTATCTCGCCTTTTTCTGTGATATTGAAAGGTCCCCAGGGAAATGACATCTGCGATGTGTTGAATCCCATCACCCGCATTTCCTCAAACAGCCGCCTCATCAGTTTCTTGTTTTCCTCCACTATACCAGGTTCTTTTTTACTCACAAACCTGAATGTAGTTTGCCACGGATGATCGGTATAGTGACCAAAGGACATATCAGGCTTGTCCAGTTTATATGGAAGCACCTTCACTGCCAGCGCCAGGGATATACCAGTTCCGTCGCTACTGCTTACCGTTATCTCTCCTCTATATACACCCGGCAATGTCCCTTTTTCCGATTCCACATACACATTCAGCATCCTGGTTGCTCCCGATATCATATCCACCGGCTTATTATAAGGTAAGTAGTAAATTACTCTCATATTCATCTTCTCTTTCTCTCCGGGCACCAACATATAACGGCCTAACCATATACTCATCCTGTCTTTTGTTATCCTGTTGCCTGCTTCACTCACAAGATCGCTTACATCTATCTTTACAGCCTTCATATCCCTCAACGGCAACAGCAACACATTTAATACACCCATATCTCCGGGTGTAAGAAAATCTGTCGCCGACTTGCCTGCTTCTGCTGCCCGCGGACGGCTGCCCGGTGTTATTAATGCTCCGGGACGGCTGAACATAATAGCGCCCGGCTTTGCATATTTTGTCATCAGATGCTTATCCATCTCCTCTTCTACATAATCTACCTGAAACTGGTTGTCTAGATAGCTGCGATTGGTCGCTTCCAGCGCGCGTAGGTTTTGTTCCCACTCTCTTTTCTGCGCCACAGGGTAAATCAATAGACCGTTTAATGGGCATACTGCATCCAACGCAAGTTCCAGGTAACCTGCTGAGTCAAATTCAAAAGTGTGAAACCTGAAATAAGTCGCTACATACTTATCGTATATACTGTCTCCGGGTAAAAAATCATCCTCATTCCGTGAATAATGAGCAGCCATATGGCTGCGCCAGTCCTGTTCCACATTTAATATTTCACTGCCGTTGGCTGTTACTTTATAACTGGTGTAGAAAAAAAGTGGGCGGAGGATAATGCTCCTGTCGCTTTCTGTTATCTTACCCATTATCAGGGTTGCTAGGTACCTGCCGGCAGGCAGGTCAACACGAAAAGCATATTTCCTGCCCGGATAGACATTGGCACTACCGCCTGTAACATGGTCTGCTAAAATAGGCGGCAGATCAAGTGAAGCACTCCCATAACTGGAAAAATTTTCGTTGCGTGAATAAAGCGGAATATCCGTAGTCCAGCCATAACCCTGTTCTTTGCTGTAACCGTTACCTACCGTTACCCTTGTAAAACCTTCCGCCAAAGCCGAATCTTCAGGGCCAAAGTCAAACAGATATTCCTGGCCATGCACACTGCCTACCGTCATACACAAAATACACAATGCGATACATACAGATATTCTCTTCATTTTTTTTCCCTTTCCTTTTTTTTCGTTTTTATTCTTCTTTTTTCCTTTTTTGATCTAAGTTTCAGAAATGAGTCTTTGGACCATAGAATATGTTTTTGGAGCACCTCCTCTGCAATATCAGGATCTCCCGTTGCAAGAGCCTTTACAATCCTGGCATGGGAATATGGATTCAAATCTTTTTTTGAATGGCAATACCGCTCCGCTATCATAAAGGAGGTGGTAAGCATCCTTATTTTTTTCATCAGCCAGTTTAAATACCTGTTACCTGAAAGTTCCGCTACCTTTTCGTGAAAAAGCCGGTCAGCCCTTTCTCCGGCGGCTCTGTCTCCTTTCTGGCAGGCTCCTTCATACTTTTTTATATATAGTTCAAGTTGATGCAGAACCTGCTGGTTAACATTTCGCACGGCTTCCCGTGCAGCTATTCCCTCCACAGCACTTCTCACAAAATAAATCTCATTCACTTCTCTCGGAGAAAACTCTTTGAAAGTAATTCCCTTTTTACGCCTTGTCTGGATAATTCCCTCATGTTCCAAATGTTTCAGCACTTCACGTACGGGCGTGCGACTCACCCTGAAATGCTTTGCAATAGACTCTTCACTAATTTCTTCGTTCCCGTTCAGTCCGGTATCCAGAAGAAACGCCACGATTTTGTTTGATAGTTGTCTTGTCTTGGTTTTCATTCCATCCCTTTTGTCATGCCAATGTTATGTATACAATTATGGCACGGAATACTTCTTTTGTCAAATTTTTTACAATATTTTCCCCGACCATAGTTGATGCAAAAAAATTTCCCACGGCAATATATTTATTTTGCCATGAAGTGGCAACAGTATTTGGAATAGCAGCTGGTTCATGGGAAAAAGCTCTTCACAGTTTCTGAACTGGCAAATATTGCCAACACGTCTCACCATGTTTTAAATGTGGAATTGGAACGGCTCACCAAGCGCCGTGCGCTTGTAAGGTACGCACGCGGTATTTACGGCGTACCGAACGGCGTAACACCGACAGACCTGGTTCGGTATCTGGATGCGCAGGCTACGGGTCCCCTTTCCATCGGATTGGAAAGGGAGCCTGCGGCTACCCTAATTGGGAGAGGGTGTCTTGGGCAAGGGAGATTTTGTAGTCAAGGTCGTCCGGCGTGAAAAGATGGCCGTGTGCCTCCGGATGAAAACCCAGACGTGGCTCAGCCTTGACCAGTTCTTTATCTTCCCGGGCGTTCGCTATCTCTTCTTCCAGAATCTTTTTTAGCCTGGCAGACAGAACCCTATTCGGATGAGCCTTATTCTTCTCCCAGCGCTGATGGAGGTCATAAAACCGGATGATGTTAATGGTACTCCGTACCGAAAGAGCGATGTGCCGAGCCAGTACCAGTTCATTCTGAATAGCCTGATTTTCCCTGTCTTTTTCTATTGTCTGCCTTAAGAGGTCTACCCCTTCTTCCCAGCCTTTCAAAAGTCTCTGGAAGGCAGAAACGACTACTCCGGAAGTAAAGGGCTTAATCCATTCGTCCGGATTGTTGTCGCTAAGTTTCAGGTGCCCTTTTTCGTCGCGGGGGAGAGGAAGAAAGCTGGGTATCCGGCGTTCCCGGGTAAGATTGAGGGAGAGAGGGTAGGCAGACGCATAGTTGATGGGTCCCCAGTAGATAAACGGAATGCTGAAAGGATACTCCTGCAAGGCATCAGAAAATTTGCGCCAGGCTTTACATACAGAGCGGGCGCTTTTTTCTCCGAATTCTGACCGGGCAAGTTCCTTGACCGCGTCCCCGGGTGAGGGCTGGGGCAAGCGGGACATCATCCCGGCCAGTCTGGACATTGGCGATGGGTCACCGCCGAAGATCCAGCAGCCCAGGTAGCCGTCAACCTTGAGAGAAGCCATTCTTTTCATCTTTTCCGCTAAAAGATACGGCACCGGCAGGTAAGGAATAGCGAGGAGTTCGTGGGTGGCGCTGACCTGAATCTTTGCCATCATTTTCAGCCCGCGTTTCTTCGCGAGAGCCGTCTGTTTCTTGAATCTGGGCGAGGGACCAATGCAGGAGAAACTGTATTCGTCCACGGGATAACGTTTGTGGTTCAGGTAGATGTAGCCGCCCCGTTCTAAGTCAGACATCAGGATGACATCTTTTGGCAGGAGGTTAATCAGGGTTTTTTGCGGGTCTGGTTCCAGGATATACCAGGACCAACTCCAGGCGATGGTCTTTGCCTGGGGAGAGGCGCTTTTGATGCCGTGGTTGACCAGGGTAATAACTTCGGCAACCACCTGGGCTGGCTTGCGCCGGGCGCACTGCGGACAAACAAATTTCATTTGGGCCCATTTTGCCATATCCGGTTCCGTAAAGTTCTTCCGGGGCAGGGGAAAATGGGAGTAGCAGTGGGTATGGAATTCGCTGGCGGTAATCAGAAACGCACCGCCTAAACCCGGTACCGCCCGGAAGAGATTATAAGCACTCTCCTCTAAATACTCCCTGACCGCCGGGGTACTGGTGCAGAGGCTGATATAACACCCGTCAAACTCTTTGCTCAGTCCGGAAAAGGTCATCGGCTGACCCTTTAATTCCGTGTGGTTTTTCCAGAATGGGTCTTCCTGTTTCAGACTGCGCGGTTCGCAAAAGTAGAAATAGACCTTAATTCCGAATCGGCCCACTTTTTCTACCAGACGGTTCAGACAGGATATCCGGTTTTTTTTGGTGGCATTATCCGGAAAGAGTCCGGAAGGCACGCTTTCTCGTAAAACGAGGTGGAGCCAGATGGCGTTGTAGCCGGCAGCGCTAATTTCTTTAAGGTAAGTATCCGGGTAGGCTTGTAGGGATGTTTCAATCTCTTTTCCGTAAAAATCTGCCCAGGGTGAACGGATAATCCTGGGGTCAAAAATAAATCCTTTTTGCATATCGGCTCTCCTTCTCAATAGGACTAAAAAGAATCTGACTATTTTAGCACTCGTAGAAAGAGCGGTCAATTATGGTAAAATAAGAAGGTATGGAAAAGTTGGGTGATACGAGGTAACATGGGGAATAGATTTGCAGAAATACAGAATGGCGTGGTACTTGCAGAATTGGGCGGATATGGGGATGGCCCATACTGCGCGGGGCATGGAGCAGGTGCAGCTCTGGTTATGATGGGTACCTATATTGTGGAGGAAGGTCAGGCAATTCCCTATCCGGCACATTTTGTCTTTAAACCAGGAAGGACTAACTACAGTTCTTATTTAAAAGAACAGGTAATCGCGGCCCGAAAAAGTGGTGCCCGGGTAGGAGTAAGTGTAATAAGCACCCAGATTTCTTACGCCATAGATTTCCTTCTAACAGCTCAGGAGGCTGGTGCTGACTACGCCTCTCTGTGTGCCCATTCCGAAATGGAGATGTTTGTAAAAGATGGCCTGGGTTCCGCGCTCTGTCGGCGCGAAAATTCCAACCATTTGAAGAGATGGGCGGAAAACCTGGTTAAATCCCTGAATATTCCGGTAATCTTCAAAATTGGTCTGGAGGAGCTTTCTGAAACCATAGCCGCGGTGGATATTATAGCGAAAAGCGGCGCTCCTATTGTCCACGTAAATGTGGAAAATACCGAAGCCGGTTCTCCGGGGCTCCAGATGTTGAAAAAGCTGGTTGGCCGATGCCTGTTTTTGATTGGGGGCGGTGGTGTTAAAGAGATTGAAGGAGCGCAAAGGGTGCTGGAAACCGGCGCCAATGCCGTAGCGATTGGAACCGCGGCGATGAACGACCCAGACCTCTGTGGACACCTCCAAAATTTACTGAAGAAATCGTGAAAATAAATTATTGCTGACAAGACCATCCGACAGTTCTATTCCGTATTGGGTAAAGGAACAAGATTTTCCAGTGTGAAGATTGACAAGCGAAGAAGGTATGATGTAACATTATACAACAAATATGTTGTATTTGGTGACATAGAATGGACAGACAACAAACTATTGAAGAAATACAGAAAATGGCGGCGAAAATTGTTGCCACCAATCCGGCAGGGAACCAGTTATTATTGATTGGTGGCTTCAGATACCGGCTGTTGGATACAAGCGCCCGCACATCCACTGACTTGGATTATCACTGGCAGGGAAGACTGGAGGAAAAACAACAGGAACTCATCGTATTATTCAAAACAAAGCTACTTCCGGAAGTGAACCGAGAATACGGTTATGAAGGAACGGTGAGGCCGGCAACTGGTCCTGACTCTGAATCTGATATCGTCAAGATCATCGAACTTGCTTTTTACAAAAGGGATGTCTCCGGAAGTAGCATTGAGATCCCGGTGGATATCACGCGTATCGAATGTCTTGATGCACCGATTGTGAAAACCTGCGACGGAGTTGTATTTCTGACTGCTTCAGAAGCGGACATGGTCGAGAGCAAGATAATTGCCGTTTTGAATCGTATACATGTGGAAACACGTGATTTGGTTGACATTTTTCTTTTTCAGAACCGATTTGGACCGGACACTCCTGATAGAATAGCGAGAAAGTTGGTGAAATTGTCCTTGAGTTCCACGAATGTTTCTAATCGGTTAAGAGTATTGATGGACGGAAGAAAACGCTATGTCCGGGCAATAGGAGAAATCATTGAGACCCAGTTCGCAACCGAAGTAGCCGAACGGATTATAGAAGGTGGAGGAGCGGAAACGGTATTTGACAGAAGTATACAAATTATTCGGGAGAAGGTAGGCATAAAACCCGCGAAATAACATGAAGACCTTGAAATGGCAACAGTATTTGGACGAGCAGCTGGTTCATGGAAAAAAGCTCTTCACAGTTGCTGAACTGGCAAATATTGCCAACACGTCTCATCATGTTTTGAATGTGGAATTGGAACGGCTCACCAAGCGCCGTGCGCTTGTAAGGTACGCACGCGGTATTTACGGCGTACCGAACGGGGTAACACCGGCAGACCTGGTTCGGTATCTGGATGCGCATGCATACATAACATCCGTTTATGCTTTGTTTCAGCATGGAATGATAACGCAGGTTCCTGCAACATTTACCTGTTTTACGGATCGTCGACATAACCGTTCCAGAGAGAGAAAAACTCCGTTGGGCCGCTTCGTTTTTGTAACGGTAAAGAAACCGGTATATTCTCCTCCTGGTGATACCTTGATTGCCCCCGGGAAACAAGCGCTCTATGATTTCGTATATCTGATGCATCGGCGAGGGGTTAATCCAAGAAACGTTGTCACTTTTCGCAATTTGGACAATTTCAAACAACATCCTGAGGATTACGTTATTCACTATCCAGCCAGCGTGAGGAAGGATGTTGCTGACCTGTTAGCCAAATTCAGGATTTAAAAAATGAGGACTTGACAAAAGGATAGTTTTACGGTAGAATTTATTTATTCAATGAATAAAATTAACCTATTCCCCCTTCCCGGGGAAGGAAACAACGGGAAAAGAACGGCTGACCGCGACTCCATGAAAGACTGGAATACCAGACTGGTCTTAAGCCTTATCCGAAATCAGTCTAATATCTCCCAGGCGGAAATCTCCAGGAAGACGGGCTTAAGCCCCGGGACCATAGTCAACGTCACCAGGCGGTTAAAAGAGCAGGGGGTAATCAAGGCGGCGGGTCAAGGCAAGTCCGGAATTGGACGCCCACCCGTTATCTTACGCTTTAATCCAAAAACCAGATATGTAATTAGCGCTGCTTTCTTTGCCCTGGAGACAAAGATAGCCATTTTAGACCTTGAAGGCAACATCCAGAAGAAGATTTCCTATCCCACACGACCGGAAAAGGGCCGGAAGTCGGTTTTTCAAAACTTCAGAAAGCAGACCGAACACCTTCTTTCTCAACTTTCTATCCCGAAAGAGAAGATTTGTGCCCTCTGTGCCAGTTTCGAAGGAATAGTAGATAGTCAGATCGGTTCGTTGGTCTATTCCGCGCACCTGAAGTGGCGTAACCTTCCGGTAAAAAGTATCCTGGAAAAAACAATGGGACTGCCAACGTTTGTAGATAACGAAGGCCGGGCTATGGCTCTGGCTGAGTACTGGTTCGGCATGGGGAAACCTTCCCGCCACATGGTTACGGTGGATATCGATGCCGGCATCGGTTCTGCCACCATCCTGGATGGCCGGCTCCTTTACGGAACCCATCAGATGGAAGGCGAAATAGGCCATACTTTAGTCCTTCCGGATGGTCCCCTCTGCCGCTGCGGCCGCCGGGGATGCTTAGAGACCATCTCATCGGGAAGTGCTATCTTAAGAAGAGTCAGAGAATCTTTACCAAAGATATCTGACCTGCCTGAACGCCAGGTGATGAAAATGGTCTTTCAGGAAGCCAAAAAGGGAGATGGCGTTGCCTTTCAGGTTATTCGAGATGCGAGTTACCACCTGGGCCGGGCCATCGCCGGCATCGTGAATTATGCAGACCCGGACATGGTCGTTCTTACCGGCTACGTGGCCGAAGCGGACCCGGGTATCTTGCTTACCTTGATTCAAAAAGAGTTCCGGCAGGCGGTCTTCAAAGACAAACGGAGAAAGATAGAGATAGTAAAAGGTAAACTTGGCGAGAACGCAGTCCTGATAGGCAATGCCTGCCTTGCGTATCAGGAAATGTTTTCTCTCCCCGGAGGAGGCTGATATGTACGAA
>JAZDPL010000009.1:0-12143 GCA_043797665.1 Candidatus Omnitrophota bacterium | reverse complement strand
GGGCATCGGGCACAATGCTACTTTTTAAGTAGGGTTCTGCCAGAGGGGTTTTGTCGCTAATATTATATGCAATTTTCATAGTAGTTACAATCTAATCCGGCTATTTATTGTTAAAGGAAATATCATTTTTCACGCTTTTTTTCAGGTAGTATGGTACTTTCGGTGTCTTTTTATGTACCAATGTATGTTTTACTATTTCTTTTTCAGTCATATTCATAATAATCCAAAAACATTGCAAGCATTCAAGCCTAATATTTTTCTTTTAGCTTCTAAATCAATCTTTGCCATAAGCACTCTACTTAAGTTTATTCTCGGGTCGAGCATTGTTAAATCCGAGCCAAAAAGGATTCGGTCTGCCCCTATGCTTTCTACCAAAAATTCGATGAGACCGAAAAAGAGGATATCTCCGGCAATATCAAGGTAGAGGTGGGGATAAATTTTAGCCAGTTCCACTGCCTTGCGAATTCCTTCTTTTAAACCACCGCTGTGGCCTAAAACCAGGTTCACTTCCGGATATTTTTTCAGATATCTCTCGAATAATTTCACCTGGGAATAAGACTGGCTGGGATTTACCGGAGAGATGGCCCAGGAATGGCTCAGGAGAACAGTCTTGTTTTCTGAGGCATATTTCCAGATTCTCTCATAACCTTCTCCATCCGCCGGATAGAGATGAATTGAAGGATGAATTTTTATCCCGATAAACGGTTCCTGGCGGATGTTCTCATCGATGGACTTCAGGCTCTTCTCAGGCTGGCGCGGATTAAATACCAGGTAAGAAAGAATCCTTCCTGAAGATTTCTCAAATGCTTCAACTGATTCATTTACTCCTATTTCATATTCATCACAAAACAAAATGGTATGCGTCTGAAGCATTTTGTCTACATGTAACTTATTCATCATACTTAATATACTTTCAACTGAAACATCCGGAGCGTAAAGATTGTTGACATAACCTATGTGTGCATGTGCATCAACTATATAATCAATTTTGGGATTCATGAATTTTGTTCCTCAATATTTTCAATCAGTGATAACAAATTACCTGAGGCAATCATCTGCTTCTCTTTAAGTGTGAAATTCCCGTAGACAATTGGCATTAAAGCAGCTTCAGGGTCATTTTCCGGTATGAATGTTCCAAAGATGACTTTCCCGGCACCGAATTTCTTGACTATATCGTCCAGACCCAGATAATTTGTCAGGCTGTGAGATTCCAGAAATAAATTCCGGTGTTTCGCAAGTAAAGGGTAGAAGATTCTGGTATCATAAAAGAGTTTTCTGGCCACTCCTTCTATTATAATCGGGATATGGGGATAGGTTTCACATAACCTGTCAACCTCATTCCATTCCGTCTGGGTATGCCAGAGGGTTACCGGGATTTTTCGTTCCTCCAACAATCTCAACAGTCTTCCGCTGCAGTAGTCAGAAAGGACAAAATTATGAACTTTAGGAAAGAGTTTTACCATTACCACCTTATGGCTGGTAAGAAAGGAGAGATAGTCGGAGAGGTTACCTGATTCTTCGGTACCATCAGGTAAAAGTATCGCCGCCGCATATAACCTCTCGTTCTTCCCTATCTCCTTTAAGAGCCTTTCATTTCCGTAGGCGGCGTTATAGTTTAAAGTCAGGGAATCCGCAACCACCGCCTTTTCTATTCCGTAATCGTTCATTACCTCTAAAATCTCCGCTGTTTTCTCCGGGACTTTCCTTAATGAGCCCGGAACAGGCGCACCCAGCCAGGAGTTAGCATCAAAAAATTTCACCTTCTTCTTTTCCGAGGTATATCTCTCTATTAACTCGGCTACTTTATTCATTTACTTAAAACCTTTATGTAGGGGTCGGATTCATCCGACCCGCGGGCTTGATAAATCAAGCCCCTACGGTTTTTGATGTAAAATTACTTAAGTCATTTGTATTAGATGTTGAAATCCCTTTCCGGAAAGGCGTTCTTTCGGCCGAAATCTATTACCGGACGCGTATTGGAGTATGGTATAGAGTAGGTATCTGGCTTCCGGAAAATTGGGGTTGAGGTCAAGACTACAGATAATAATACCGCCTTTGCCATAGGAAAATTCCATTAAGTAAGCTAACTGTTGACAACAAACATAGGTACCAAAGACTCTGATTACCGGCTCCCGGGATAAAGAGCCAAAAGAGTTCAAACTGACCGGTGGAGATTCGGCAATCATACGATAGAACGGCAGTCCGCAGAATCCCTCGTGGGGAAAATCTCCTAACGCCGGATGGTTCTGAACGAGGGTTCCGGTGTGGCCATCTTCATAGGGCGGATAATTTGCCGGCGGCAGGAAGAAGTAGCGGCCTTCTGTTAAGCCAAGTTTAGGATGAAAAGGCCGAACCAAATCTTCGGAAGCGCTCAGGAGAATCCGGCCGCCCTTAGAAGCATATTTAGACATATTTTCGTCAAAGATTTCGGTCATAATCACCGGAGGCATATTTCCCGTAAAAAGATTATCGGGAAATAAACAAGGAATATTTTTCAGTCTTTTTAACCAGGTATTTTTCGGCCGGCCATATATGCCTACGGATTCGGGGAGTTTAGAGTCTTTGGGGAAAATCCAGAAATTCCACTGGTTAGAAAAAGCCCGTTTACCCTCGCATATCATCGCCTGAAGTTTTATGGTCAGGGGCTTTGCCGTCTCAGGTAAAACCACCCCTATTTTCCCTAAGGGGTGCGTCTGGAAAGGTTTGGCTCGGAAGGTAAGTTTTCCGGAAGCAAGGCATCTTTTACCTTCGGTCAATTTCCATTCACACTCAGGATTCCTGAGGGGTGGATGGGAGAAATCGGAAAGAGATAAGGTGGTTTGAAATAACTCCCCTCCAATCAGAATACGGTCGGCAAAATTCCGGTCTATCAATATCACCGTGTCACCGTTTGTCTGCCGCCAGGTCTCAGGTTCCGCATATTTGGTCTCGTAAAATTCATCTACTATGCCCTGGGGCGAAAGACCAATATCCATAGCGTTAAAATGGCAGATACCCGCAAGTTTTGGGTTGTCCCGGCGGCAGTTTTCCAGTTTCGTCTTTGCCTCCAAGTACTGTAGACTTTGGCTATTTTGCGCCGCCAGGGGTAAAAGGCCGGCCATTCTGTTGGCAGCCGCAGCCTCTTCAGCGATCTCAATTGCATATGGCCGGACCGCACCCCGATACTTATCTTTAATTCTGATATCCGGATAAGCGCTCCACCAGCGAAACTCGTGCTGGATTACCGGCAGAGAAGATTCTTTATCTATCTTGGCTTCCGCATTTATGAAATCGGCCGGTAGTTTTGCATTATATCCGCCATCGGTCCAGATGACGAGAGCGGAAGGTTTAATTTTCTTCGTTGTCCGATAACACTGCCAGGCGGTTTGAGGAAATAGAGTTTGCTGACCCAGTTCGTTGCTCATACAATAGATATTGGCTGAAGGATGGTTTACGTCCCGCATTACGGTATTGTCCCATTGAAACCGGAGCCATTTTCTGTATTCCGGCAGCGGCTGGGGCCAGGCATATATGTGCCGGATGTTTGCTCCACCCCAGGCTCCGAGCATGCCCATCTCGCCTTGAATCAGTAAGCCCACCTCATCCGCAACGTCGTAATACTCAGGCGCCGGCACATAAGACTGGCAGCGGACATAGTTATAGCCGTAGTTCTTGAGGGCGGTTAATTTCTTCCGCCATCTATCACGGTCCGTATCCGGACTGCCGGTCTCCGGGTTACCGGCGAAATCTCCGGTGCCCCTGAGATAATAAGGCTGGTCATTGATAAGAAAATGCTTTCCTTTGGTCGAAATCTTTACAAATCCAGACCGTTCTACCAGGGCGTCAAGAATCTCTTTCCCGGCGTAGAGGAGGGCATCCACCCGGTAAAGGTTTGGTTCATCCGGAGACCAGAGTTTCGGAGAGGGGATTGGCAATCCAAAACGTATTTCTCCGGTCTTGCTTATATTTCTGGTAATTTCCGCTGCCGGATTGCCGGCAACAGGAGAAACCTTAATGGCCAGACTGGTTGGTTCCGGATTCCCCCCTAACCTAATGTGAAACTTAAGTCTTTTGCCATCCACATCCGGATAAATCCAGAAACGTTCCAACCAGGATTTACCGGTTGTTGACAGATACACACTTCGGTAAAGGCCGGACCAATAACCCTGCCAGTTATAAGCAAGTCCAAGCCAGCGGTTTTCTTCATAAATCCGTACGGCTAAGAAATTGTCATTTTCAGAAGAGACGATATCGGTAACATCAAAAGCGAACGGAACAAAAGGTCCGGAATGCCTGCCCAGTTTTTTCCCGTTCAGCCAGAACTCCGCGGAAGGAAATACGCCGCCAAGATTTAACCAGATTTTCTCCCTTTTCCATTTTCCGGGTACCCGGAAGTTTTTACCGTACCAACCGGTGCCGTGATAGGTGGCGCGAAATACCCGTGCCTGAATCTTGAAATCCCATATCTCATCTTTGTCCTTATTACCAAAACCCTGACCCTGCCAGCAACCCGGTACCGTAATTCTATCTTTAAAAACCTCCGGCTTTTTAAACCACTGCAGGCTCTTACCCTTATCTTCCGGGTCAAGCCGAAAAGACCATTTACCGTTCAGGGTTAAAGGCTGTTCGTATTGATGTCGTAAGATGGGGTTCACCCGCACCGGAAGCCGCTTGTTCAATTCAACCATGTTCTATCGCACCTTCCGTTAAATTTAATTGTATAGGAATTTCCTTTTTAAGAAACTGGAGGGGCTCACTTCATTGAGCCCGCGGGTCGGATAAATCCGACCCCTACCACAAATTTTTTATCGTTTTTTTAATTTTCTCCTTGTCCGGGAGATAAGACTTTTCCAGCGGCGGCGAAAAAGGGACCGGCGTATCCGGTGCGCAGACCCTCTGGATTGGCGCGTCAAGATAATCAAACATCTCACTGCAGACCCGGGCAGAAATCTCGCTGGCCCAGCCGCCGGTAAGATTGTCCTCATGGACGATTACCAGGCGGTGGGTCTTCTTCAGGGAATCGGCCAGGGTCCGGTAATCAAAAGGAATAAGGGTCCGCGGGTCAATCACCTCAGCCTCAATGCCTTCCCGGCTTAACTCTTCCGCGGCTGCCAATGATTCGTAAACCATCCGCAGGTTGGCAAGTATGGTAACGTCCTGTCCTGGCCGGACGATTTGCGCCTTCCCAAAAGGTATGAGATACTCCTGGTCCGGTACTTCGGATGAGGCATCTAAACTTCCCTCTACTTTCCGGATACCTTTGGCGCCGTAAAGTTTTTTATGTTCAAAGAAGAGGACCGGGTTGTCGTCCCGGATTGCGGTCTTAAGAAGGCCCTTTGCGTCGTAAGCGTTGGCGGGACAGGCAATTTTCCAGCCGGGACAGTGGGTGAAGTATGACTCCACCGACTGGCTGTGCTGGGCTCCCCGCTGGGTTGCGCCCACCGGCGCACGCAGGACAAGGGGGACTTTTACTTTGCCGCCGGACATATAGCGCAGTTTACCTGCCTGGTTGACAATCTGGTCCATGGCACAAAAGAGGAAGTCACCGTACTGGACGTCGGCGATGGGCCGCATTCCCATCATTGCCGCACCGATGGCGATGCCGAGGAATCCGGCTTCGGAAATAGGGGTATCCAGAATTCTTTCGTGACCAAATTCCTCGGAAAGGTCTAAGGTTACGGTAAAGGCACCGCCGAACCCCTTGGTGATACCGATATCCTCACCGATACAGAAGACCCGTTGGTCGCGCTGCATCTCTTCCCTGATTGCCTCTCTTAAGGCCTGGACATAAGTCAACCTTGGCATCTGTTCCTTATTCTGGATTCCCGCTTATTATCCGCGGGAATGACATACTTTTTTTATTCTGCCCAGAGGTCTTCGCCGGCATCTTCTATTGCCGGAAAAGGACTGTTTTTAGCAAATTGAACCGCTTCTTCTATTTCCGCCTTTACTTCTTCGTCAATCTTTTTGATCTTCTCTTCCGTAAGAATTCCCAGGTCCTTCAGCCTGTTTTGAGCAATGATAATGGGGTCTCTTGCCAGCCACTCTTTTTCTTCGTCTTTATCCCGGTATTGGTTTGCGTCCCCCCGGGAATGTCCGCTTCTCCGGTAGGTCTTGCATTCAATCAAGGTAGGACCGTCACCCGCTTTTGCTTTTTCCACCGCATTCCGGGTTGTTTTGTATACTTCTATTACGTTATTTCCATCCACCGCCAATCCGGGTATCCCGTAGGCATCGGCACGCTTGGCGATATCCGGTATTTTCATCACCCTGGTAATGTGGGTTGAGGCGCCGTAAAGGTTATTCTCGCAGACAAATATTACCGGTAAGTCCCAGAGGGAAGCCATATTCATAGACTCGTGCCACACCCCTTCGTTGGTAGCCCCATCACCGAAGAAGGTTACCGCCACATTCTTTTTCTTCTGGAATTTGAACGCCAGGCCGGCACCGCAGGCAAGCGGTACTCCTCCGGCAACAATCGCAATCGCCGGAGGCATGCCCACCTCAATATCGCCCAGGTGCATGGCGCCGCCCTTTCCCTTGCAGCAGCCGGTGGCTTTGCCGAAGAATTCTGCCATGCAGGAACGCAAGGATACCCCTTTGGCGATGGCGTGGCCATCGGGCCGGTGCGTGGAGAGAATCACGTCCTCTCTGGTCAAATTTGCACAGACGCCGGCCGCAATTGCTTCCTGACCCTGGTAGAGATGCACCGTTCCGGGAAGGATACCTTCCAGGAACATGAAATACACGGTATCTTCAAAATGGCGAATCTCCTTCATCTTCCGGTACATGTCAAGGAGGATTTTTGAGGATATCTTGTTTTCCATTTTAATTCCCGTGAGAATACGAATTTCTCAATGTAGGGGCGCCATTTATGGCGCCCGCGGGTTCGATAAACATGTCCCTGTATGGGTTAAACAGGGATCGAACCCCTACTTGAAAAGCATTTCCCGGACAAGGCGGGACGACTCGTTGGCATCCCCCTTTTGAATCACCTGCTGAATTTTCTCCAGTCCGATTCTTTCCACCGCAGTAAAAAGGGCGTTTAACCATTCAAAACAGTTTCTGACCGCGGGTATTTTTTCTTCGCGATACGGGAAAATGTCCAGGGTCAGCCACCCGGAATAATCCAGTTCCCAGAGCCAGAAGACTAATTCCAGGTATTCCGGAATATTTACTGCTCCGACCAGCATGTCGTCGTCCCAGAGCCGGTAGTTGTCATTAAGATGCAGGTAATCCAGCATTCCGTAATCGGCAAGGAGTGCGGCCGCCTCAGCCATGTTCTCGCCGGAGGCAAGGCTGTGACCCACGTCAAGGAGGCATCCGACATTTTTAAGACCCTGCAGGAGCAGAATGGTCTTGGCCGCGCTGTTTATAAAACAGTGTGTCCGGGGTTCTTTGAGTTTGTACTCCACCAGAAGTCGTACCTTTTTGTTGTAGACCGAACATTCCGCAATTCCGTCGCGCAAGTACTTCCAGGCATCCGGAAAGTTTGCCTGAAAGGGGTAATCAAAACCATCCTGTCCGGGCCAGACGTCAATGTACCCGCACCCTAATCCTTCCGCCCAATCCATGGATTTTTTGATTTCGGCAATGGCCGCCCTGCGAATCCCGGGGTTATTAGAGGCAAGGCTTCCCTTGCCCCATTTGGCCTGGGTCCACAGGTCAGGGACCACCATACAAATCTTGAGATTATTTTCCGCGAAAATCTTTCGCACATAATTGATGTTTTTATCATTCACATGCCAGTTGCTTACCAGTTCCAGGCCGTCAAGTTCTTTCACCTGGACCGCTAAGTCAAGCATCTCTTCCATGGTCTTGCCGCCTCCGCCGTATCCGGAAAGACAATATCTATCGGCACAAGAGCCGAATGCGGGAAGACAAGCCCCCAATTTAAACTTTTTAAGCATATTCGGCTCCTTTCGTAATATTACATCATTTGTAGGGGTTTGATTTATCAAACCCGCGGGTCGGATAAACCTGTCCCTGTGTGTAGTAAACAGGGATCCGACCCCTACGTTAAAATATTTAATGCGTTTGTATTAGATTATTTTCCTAGAAATAATTTTTTGGTAGCGGTAGTATTCCGCAGTCCACTTTTCGGTATCCCTTGGTTGATAAAGAGAAACTTTTATGGAATTCCGCAAGATCCGGCGGCCTTCGGAAATAGAACTGATTGCTTTAGCACCAACCATCTGTGCCAGAATGTTACCCAGGCTGGTTGCCTCAAAGGGACCGGCCAGAACAGGAATACCTAAGGCATTGGCGGTAAATTGGCACAGAAGTATGTTGTGTGCCCCGCCTCCGACCAGGTGCAGGACCTCAAACTTTTTGCCCCGGAACCGTTCTAATTTATCTTTAGCCTCTTTGTATTTCAAAGCCAGGCTTTCCAAGACCACACGGATAAGAGCGTCTTTATCAGAAGGAGGTTGCTGGTCTGTTCTCCGGCAGAAATCCGCGATCGCATTGGGCATATTATCCGGTCTGACAAAGGTACGATGGTCAACGTCTATAAGTGCGGAAAAAGGCCGGGCCTTTTTTGCCAATTCCACCATCTCCGGATATTTTAGAAATGTTCCGTTATTCTCCCATATTCTTTTACATTCCTGAAGGAGCCACAGACCGGTAATATTCGCAACCGTGGCAAACTTACCTTCGGCAGTGGCAACATTGATAATCCCCTGTCCGTATGCTTCGGGTGTGGTTACCGGTCGGCCGGATTCAAAACCAAGGACCGACCAGGTCCCACAACTTAAAAATGCCCATTCTTTATCGCTGTCCGCGGGAACCGAGATGACCGCACTGGCGGTATCGTGGGTTGCCGGTGCAATAATGGGGACTTTTTCCAGGCTCCCTATTATTGTCCCGGGCCGGACAACCTTGGGAATGAGATTGGGAGGAATACCAAGTCTCCGGAAGAATTTGTAAGCGGGTTTATTTCTGACGATATCAAAGAGGCCGGTCGGTGTGATGCTGGAATATTCCGCGTAGATTTTCCCGTTCAAAAAGTAGTTCAGCAGGGAGGGCATGAGCAGAAGGGTTTTTGCTATTTTCAGTTGCGGGGATTTCTGTTTTGCCATAGCATATAACTGGCACAGGGTGCTGATAGAAGTAATCTGCGCTCCGGTTGTTCGGTAAATATCGTAGCCGTCAATCATTCCTTTTATCTCTTCCGCAAGTCCGGCGGTACGGTTATCCCGGTAGTGATACGGATTACTGAGCAATTTCCCATCTTTGTCCAGGAGTCCAAAGTCAACCCCCCAGGTATCAATCCCGATGCCGTCGAGTTCCCGGCCGTACTTCTTGGAAAAGAGGCAAAGCCCTGTCTTCATCTCAGAAAAAATCCTCAAGACATCCCAGTGGAGACTTTCGTTGACAAAGACCGGTTCATTTACAAACCGGTGGATATCCTCAGGGATAATCTTTTCCCCGTCAAAAAAACCGGCCATTGCCCGGCCGTTGGAGGCACCGATGTCAAAAGCGAGAAATTTTTTTGTTCCTTTCATTAAAACTCCATCTTTTTGGGATGAAACTTTGGTGCGACCCGAAGCCAGGGAGACTTAGGTCTTTCCAGGTAGCCCCACTTTTCAATCGCCCGGCGGAGTTCTTTATTTTCAGGTTTCCGGGCAAAATCCAGAAAACTTTCCTCCGGAGACATTACCGCGGCAATTGCCTGCTGCCACGCCTTTGCTCCCGCAGTATATCCGTCGGGATGGCCAAGCATTCCGCCGCCGGCCGGTATGATGATATCCAATCCGTACTCGCCGATGAGGACCGGGGCAAGCCCGGGATAGACACCGGCGCACGGCATAGGCCAGGTGGGCTTAATGTGTCCTAACGGTGCTAATTTCACCTGGCTGGTCCGGATGCCTTCTTCCAAACTTACCATCGGAATGGAAGACCACATCGTGGGCGTCAGCATCATATCCGCACCGCATATCCGGCACATCTTCGCAAATACGGGCCAGGCGATGCTTTTCATCCCGGCAATCATATGGGAACCGTGCATCATAACCGGGACATTGATTTTGGGGTCTTCCGTCAGCTGACGGAAAGAACCCAATCCCGCCGAATAGGTTACCAGAAGGCCGTTTGCTCCGGCTTCCACCGCTTTGTAAGCACGTTCAAGTATCTGTTTGGGTTCATGGGTAATGCTTAGCAGATATATCACTTTCTTCCCGGTTTTTGATTCCGCCTTGTCCAGTGCTTCCCTTACGGCTTTAAGCCGGTCAAGATAGTTGTTGTTGGATACGTCTGAGGTCATCTCATCGTCCTTAATCAAATCCACGCCGCCCAGGGCGGTTTGATAACATTGATTTGCCACCTGCTGCGGGGTCATACCCATCTTTGGTTTGATGATGTGGAGCGAAAGGGGCCGTTTCGGTACGCCAAGCATTTTCCGAATACCGGGGACACCGAATTTTGGTCCCTTGAAGAAGGCAAGAAAATTTTTGGGAAGAAAGACGTCAAGGAGTCTCAAGTTTGGACTATAGGCAAAACAGTTTCCCGCAATGGCCAGGAGCATCATCGGTACATTGTCGCCCCAGGCATCAACGGGAAAAGCTAATTGAACAACCGCCTGCCTTCTATCTGGTTCAGGGGTTGGAATTTCAAAATAGCCGACTAATTTACTGGAAAAGACCTGCCGCATCTCCGCGGTGTCCTCCGCTACTTTTTCCCAAGTTCCGGTCGAACCCTCTAAAGCCATTGCCTGAATCAGGGTAAAATGGTCGATAAAGTCTTCGCCGGGAAGGACATCATCCATGTAGTAAGTAGCAACCACGTAGTTGTCCCGGTCAATTCCATCAAAAGTCTGGACAAAAATCTCCGGATTATAGTACCGTTCATACATCTTCTCCTCCTTTATTGTTTAGCAACCCCATATCGTAAAAACTTCTCGGCCGATACTTCTACATCCAGGGCAACCCTTTCCGCCTTTTTACCTTGATAGTAAGCGGTAAGAAAATAGAGGGCGTCCAGAATGCACATCTGGGCGATGCGGGACGAAGAGACCGCCGCATTTACCCGTCGCTCCGGAAATGAAGTCAAAAGAAGGAAATCAACCGATTTTGCCAGAGGTGAATCCAGATAATTCGTTATCCCCACGGTCTTGAGGCATTTGGTCCGGGCTAACCTTATCAGGTTCAATGTTCCGGCACTCCGGCCGGTATGGCTGATTCCAATCGCCACGTCGTCTTTAGTGCCTGAAGTCAAAGATAGAAGTCCCTCATAGGGGTCAGAAATCGCTAACGCAGTTATACCAAGTGCGGTAAATCTTAGCGCCCCGATTTTGGCAATCAGACCGGAGCCGCCGATTCCGAAAAGGAAGACCTTCCCCCTGCGTCGGAACAGTTTCACCACCGAGATTACCTCGTCGTTTTTAAGGATGGCTTCGGTATCGGAAAGGCTCTGGCGGTTGATGGCAAAAGCCTTTTTCACGATTGCCCCGGGCTTATCTCCGGGCTGGAAGATGTCAGAAATAGGAGAGCCGTTGTTGACCAACGAAGATGCCAGAGCCAGACTGAAGGTGCGAAAATTCCGGTAGCCCAGGCGGTTGCAGAATCTGGAGATAGTGGCCACACTGGTCCCTATTTCTTGGGCGAGTTCCGAGATGGTCAGGTGCGTAACATTTCGGGTATGGTCTAAAAGATATTTGGCGATAACGGTTGAAGTTTTGGACTTACTGAGGGCAAGTACTTTCAGGCGCGAGAGGCAGTTATGGGAGTTTTGTGTCCGGTCCGGTTTGTAAATTATTTTCATTTATAATAATTATACCGTAAATTATTTACATTGTCAAGTCCGTTCCTGGGTTGATAATCGGTGGGATGGTGGACTGTATCCACCGAAGTTTCAGCGTAGGTGGAGGCGGGGGGTAGTGAACCCCCGTCCTGGAATAAAGAGCGGTTGGCACTACATGCTTGTCCGGTGTTTTGTCTTATTGTCAGACCCTCCCGTCGGCAGGATGGTCTGACCGTAGCCCCGATTTAGTTCTCGCTTCTTCACCTCAAGACAGAGTGAAGAATCAGAGCCTGTTTCCGCTCCGCACTCCAACCACAGGCAGTCAGAGGGGAGTGACGGCATTATGCCGCCAGATAGTTTGCCGTTTCGGCAGTTGTTGTTTGCAGGGATTTTGACGAGCCCTTCCCCAAACTCGGCATGCTCCA
>JAZDPL010000012.1:0-41190 GCA_043797665.1 Candidatus Omnitrophota bacterium | reverse complement strand
TTGACCCAATTCTCGCCCTTGACCTCAACCTTCTTCCTGGGCGGGACAGCCGTTTGTTTCTTCCTTTGCCACCAGACCATAATGATACAGTGAATTGTAGGGGTCGGATTTATCCGACCCGCGGGCTTGATGAATCAAGCCCCTACAGGAGTCCTAACTTCTCCGCGACCTGGCGTAACCGCCTTCTGTTCTCTTTGCCCATAGCACATAACGGCGAACGCCATTCCGGCTCAACCCTTCCCATCCAGGCAAGGAGGGTTTTAACCGGAATCGGATTGGTTTCATAAAAAAGCGCCCGGAATAAGGGGTAATACCGGTTGTGTATTTCCTGGGCGGCTTCCAGGTCGCCTCCACGGAAAGCGCTGGTCATTCTCGCTGTCTCTCTGGGAATCACGTTGGCGGCTACCGAAATTACCCCCTTTCCGCCAACTGCCATTATCGGCAGGGTTAAGGAGTCGTCTCCGGAAAGGATGGTAATACCGCAAAGGTTTTTGATGGCGCTTACCTGGTCTAAGTTGCCGCTTGCCTCTTTAATGGCGACGATGTTTTTTATACCCGAAAGTTCTGCCACGGTCTCCGGCTGGATGGAGATACCGGTGCGGGAGGGGACGTTATAGATGACGATGGGGATGTCCACCCTGCGCGCAATCGTGGAGTAATGCAGGAGAAGTCCGGCCTGGGTCGGTTTGTTGTAGTAAGGAGTAATGATGAGCGCCGCGTCTGCCCCTGACTTCTTGGCGTGGCGGGTAAGTTCCAGCGCCTCACGGGTGTTGTTGGAACCGGTACCGGCAATTACCGGCCGCCGGCCGGCCACAGATTCAACCGTAAACTCCACCTGGTGCTGGTGCTCCTCAAAGGAAAGGGTGGCCGCTTCTCCGGTACAACCGCAGGGGACAACCCCGTCTATACCTTCCCGAAGCTGCCATTCAATCAGGTCCCCAAAACGTCTTTCGTCTACCTTCCCCTTTTTGAATGGGGTTACCAGCGCAACGAGCGTACCCTGAAACATGTTTTTCACCTTTTTGGTTCTTTATTTCTATCCCTTTTATGGGAAAGTTGCTCTTCCGGAACGCGTTAATAATCTGTTCTTTCTGGAGAAAGAGCAGGTGTTTGGTGGTTGGGTTGTCAACGTAAGCGATGAGTTCGTTCTTGGAAACCCTGACCTTTGTATGTCTGCGGATCTCGACCGGAACCTGGTCCTCCCATAGCGCTAAGTAGTCATTCTCCTCCGGAGGACTTGCCTTGCGTTTTAAGACGCGCTCGACTATCTCCTGTATTTTCTCCAATCTCTCTACGGGGTAACCCCTATGGCCACATCGGCATTGCCAGGTAGATGTAGTCTGCTTGTTTTGTGGACTTGAGCAGGCAGGGTTTTTCGGTGTTAGGGTTCAAACCAAAGAAAAATTCTTCTTCGTTTTCTATGTTTTTGACTCCGTCTATCAGATAGTCCGGGTTAAAATAGAAGGTTTTGGGTGGGCCCTGATAGGCAACCTCCACCTCTTCACTGCCTTCGCCGATGCCGGCTGTCTCGCCGGATATCTTTAACAGGTTTTTGCCTACGTCCATTTTAACCATATTCTTTCCGGCCGAGACAATCTGTTTCATCCGGCGTAAGGCAGAAATGAAACTCGCTAAAGGAACAATAACCGGCAGTAACTCGCTCTCCGGAGGAATAATGGTGGTGTAGTCAGGGAAATTGCCTTCGATTATCTGGCTAGTCAGGGTTATGCCCTCGCCGGAAAAAATAACCTGGTTGCTTCCCAGGGAAACTTCTATTTCTTTTTCTTCTTCCCATAAATTCTTTATTTCATCGGTTGCTTTGAGGGGAAGGATAAATTTAACGCTGGCGGTAAGGTTGGTTTTACTGCGATATCTCGCCAGGCGTCTGGTATCGGTAGAAACGGTAGTCAGCCACCCGTCTTCCGTAGTAAAGAAAATACCGGAAAGGTTTGGTTTGTTTTCGTCTATAACCACTGTTGTTTTGGTATAGTTAATGCATTTTTTTAAAGTAGCGGCGTTGATTTTGAATTGGTTTAGGTTTTTAATTTTGGGAATTAAAGGAAAATCGTCCGTTTTCAAACCAACCAGGGTCAGATTTATTCTACCCGAGGAAAGGTTTAGATGGCTCTCTTTTTCACTTTTTAATTTAATTTCAACTTCCGGGAATTCCCGGATAACTTCTAATAATTTTCTACCGGGAATCAATACTTTCCCTTCTTTGATTGTTTCTATCTCTTTGTTTAATTTAATGCTTATTTCTAAATCCGTGCCGGTAACCGTTATTTTATTCTTACCGGTTTCCATTAAAATGTGGCTTAAAACAGGGATGGTCGGTTTAGGATTTAATATATTCACCACTTTACCTAAAAGGACGCTTAAATCTTTTTTGGTAATTTTCACCTCCATTTTTTATTCCTCCTTTTCTTATTTAATTAAAAATTATAATAGAAGTACTTAGTAGAGGTTTTAAATTTGTTGATAATTGAAATTTTCATATCATAGAAAAGGGAATCCTTTAAGGTGATTTTCTTAATATCCTGTTAAGATTTATTTAGGTCTTGTTTAAATTTATTTATTATTCTTTCCATTTCCTCTTTAAAATTAACATTATTCTTTATCTTATCCTCAATTTTTCGACAGGTGTATAAAATGGTCGTATGGTTCTTACCACCAAAAAATTCTCCGATCTGAGGAAGGGATGCTCCGATAAATGTCCGGGATAAATAAATGGCGATTTGCCTTGGGAAAACCACGGATTGCTGCCGGCGTCCGCTTTTTAAATCGGAAATCTTAACGTTGAAGTGGCTGCTTACCCATTCTTGAATCATGTCAAAGGTAATCAGTTTCTTCTCGTATTGTTTCCGGATAAAATCCTGCAGGATTTCTTCGATAAATTTAACGTCGATCGTCTTCTTGTTATACAGACCGGCACAAGCAATCAACTTGTTAAGGGCGCCCTCTAAAAGACGGACGTTTCCTTCAATTCTTTCGGCTAAATAGAAGGATATTTCCGAAGATAAGGGAAAATTTTTCAGGAGGGCTTTGTTGTTCAATATCGCTACGCGCGTTTCTAAATCCGGGGGCTGGATGTCGACCGGCAGACCCCACTCAAAACGGGAGACCAGCCGCCGTTCCATGTTTTTCAATTCTTTTGGCGGCCGGTCACTGGAGAGCACGACCTGTTTGTGGTAATCGTAGAGAGCGTTGAAGGTGTGGAAAAACTCGCGCTGGGTCTCTTCTTTTCCTCCGATAAACTGAATGTCGTCGATCAACAAAAGGTCCAGTTCGCGAAACTTGTTCCGGAACTGGGAAGCGCTTTTGTTCTGGAGGCTCTCAATAAACTCGTTTAAGAACTGTTCGCTGGAAAGGTACGCTACCCTGCAGTTGATCTGGCTTTTAATGGAGTTGCCGATCGCCTGCATCAGGTGCGTCTTACCCACACCGACCTGTCCGTAGATGAACAGGGGGTTATAGGCGGTTCCGGGAGACTGGGCAACCGAAAGGGCGGCTGCGTGCGCCAAACGATTTGAGTCCCCGATGATAAAATTTTCAAAGGTATAGATCGGATTCAGGTTAACACCAAAACCGTTCCTGGGGCTGCAGGGGAGCGGAGCCTGCTTCTGCGAGCCGGAAGATTCGTACCCGCCGACAATGCCGCCGGAGTGTTTCCTGGGCGAGAAGACAACCTTGGTAACGTTGGAGTCCAGCGAGTGGACGGCGTTCAGGATGATTTCGCCGTAATGGTTCTGAACCCAATCGGCAAAGAAAGAGTCCGGTGTTTCCACCGTAAAAAGCCCTCCTTCTAAAGACATCGGGATTAATGGCTCTACCCAGAGGTTATAGGTGGATGGGTTTATCCGGATTTTAACAGTTTTTAAGGCTTCGGTCCACAAAGAGTCGGTCCGGCTGAGGTTGTTGGTGGTCAAGGGTTTCCCCATCGCGAGTTCGGAGTAAAAAAACGAGAAACTAACAGGTTATCAACAGACAAAAAAGAACGGGGCTAAATTTTGAGGTGCTTAAGATTATAAACCCATTCCGTATACCGTGTCAAGTCTACCCCAAAAACCTTACTTTTTCCCGCAGCAGCGTTTATGTTTTTTCCCGCTTCCGCAGGGGCAGGGGTCATTACGGCCCACCTTTTCTTCGCCGCGTATCGTCTGTTGCGGCTCAACAGCCCCGGGCCGGGGACCCGTTGCCGGTTTCAGTAATACACCACCTTCTTCACCTCCGGGCCCGGAGGATTTAGTCGGCTTTTGGCTGAAAGGAGAGACCTCGGTGTGCTGGAACGCCGCCGGCGCCAGAACCGCTTGCGGACCAATTTCCGGGCCCGCTTTAACCTCAGCGGAAAAGAGCATGTTTATTATTTGGTGGCGCATGTCTTCCTGTACCTGGTTGAAGAGAGCAAAGCTTTCGCTCTTGTAGGCGATTAAAGGGTCCTGGTGGCCATAGGCGCGCAGGGAGATACCTTCCCGCAGGTGGTCCATATCGTACAGGTGCGCCTTCCACCGGCTGTCCAGGACAAAGAGAAAGAGAAACCGCTCCATCGCATCCGCAGTGGCATCTCCCACCAAAAGACGCTTTTTCTGATACGTCTCCCAGGCAGCCCCGGACAAATTATCCTGGCCAATCTCAGTCTCCGGCGAAAACCGGAAGGTCGTTTCAAACCAGCGCCGGAACTCCTCCTTGTTCCACTCGTCCGGCCGTAAGGTGGGCGGACAGTAACGCCCCCAACCTTCGCCTATTTCTTCCTTTATCAGGTCCAGGAAATAACCGGAAAGGTCCTCGCCGTCTAATATCTGGTTGCGCATGCGGTAGATAACCTGGCGTTGTTCGTTCATTACGTTATCAAAGTCAAGGAGTTGTTTCCGGATTTCAAAGTTCTGTCCCTCCACCCGGCGCTGGGCGTTCTCGATTAACCGGGAGATAAGCGGATGGGAGATAACCTCGCCTTCCGGCAGGGTAGACATTATGCCCACAAGTTTTTCCGAGCCGAAGAGCCGCATCAGGTCGTCTTCCAGGGAAAGGTAAAAGTGGGAACTGCCCGGGTCGCCCTGCCGGCCGCTCCGGCCGCGCAACTGGTTATCAATCCGGCGGGCTTCGTGTCGTTCGGTGCCCAGGATGTGCAGACCCCCCAGGGAGATTACGTCTAAAGCTTCTAACGATTTCCCCTGGAGTTGTTCTTTTGAGACGGTGGAATATCGTTCCAGAATTTGATTCGCTAACCGCTGGTGTTCTTCGGTCCAGTCCTCTGTCTGCTGCTGGGACCCGCCCAGAACGATGTCGGTTCCCCGGCCCGCCATATTGGTGGCGATGGTTACTTTGAACTTCCGGCCCGCTTCCGCTACGATACCGGCTTCCTTTTCGTGGTGTTTGGCGTTAAGTACCTGATGCGGAATATTTTTCCGCACCAGAATCCGGGATAAAAGTTCGGATTTTTCAATGGAAATGGTGCCCACCAGTACCGGCTGTCCCTTCCGGTAGAGTTCTTCAATCTCGTTTGCCGCCGCCTCAAATTTTTCCCGGACGGCCTTATAGATAACGTCCGGAGGGTTGATTCGGATTAAGGGCCGGTTAGGTGGTATGGAGACCACGTCCAGGTTATAAATCTCTTTAAATTCCGCCGCTTCCGTGGCTGCGGTGCCGGTCATACCGGCTAATCTTTTGTACATCCGGAAATAGTTCTGAAAGGTGATGGTGGCTAAGGTCTGGTTCTCCGCTTCAATCCGGACCCCTTCCTTCGCCTCCAGCGCCTGATGGAGTCCGTCGGAGAAGCGGCGGCCCGGCATCATCCGCCCGGTGAATTCATCTACGATAACCACCTTTCCTTCCTTAACCAGATACTCCTGGTCCCGGCGGAACCCTTTGTGCGCCTTTATTGCCTGGGTAATATGGTGGAGCAGTTCGATGTGCTGCAGGTCATAGAGGTTGTCGATGCCTAAAATCTTTTCCACGCGGTAGATTCCGTTTTTGTCTTCACCTTCTTTTCCGTAGGTGAGGTTTCCGGTCTTGTCCTTTTCGTCCCACTCATAATCCTTGCCCTCTACCAGACGCCGGAACACCTTGTCTATTTCGTAATAGAGGGCGGTTGACTCTTCCGCGGGACCGGAGATAATAAGCGGGGTGCGGGCTTCGTCAACCAGGATGCTGTCTACCTCGTCCACGATGGCGTAGTGGAGTTCCCGCTGGACCCGGTCCTCTTTTCGCAGGACCATATTGTCCCGCAGGTAGTCAAATCCAAACTCGTTGTTTGTTCCGTAGGATATGTCGGACCGGTAAGCAGACTGCCGGTCGTCCCGGGAGGAGTCGTGCTGGATGGCACCGACCGAAAGACCTAACGATTCGTAGATTGGCCCCATCCAGAGCCGGTCCCGGCGGGCCAGGTAGTCGTTAACCGTTATTAGGTGGCAGCCCTTACCTTCCAACGCCGCCAGATAGAGGGGCAGGGTTGCCACCAGGGTTTTTCCCTCACCGGTTGCCATTTCCGCGATAGCGCTCCGGTAGAGCACGATACCGCCTAAAATCTGAACGTCAAAGGGGCGCATATTAAGCCGCCTGCGGGCCGCTTCCCGAACTACCGCAAAGGCATCCGGCAAGATGTCATCTAACGCAGCGCCCCGGGATAGGCGTTCCTTGAATTCAGCGGTCTTGGCAGCCAGGCGGTCGTCGGGCAGGTTAAGCAGATCCGGCTCCCGTTCGTTGACCGCAGACAGGAGCGGAAGCATCTTCTTGATATCCCGCTCGCTCTTACTGCCTAAAATCCGGGAGAGAAAACCCCGGCGCTGTTTCCGGACTTCGGTCAGAATATGCTCAAATTGTTCTTCCATAATAATACAAGACGCATTATAAATTTTTTGACATTTGAAATGTAGGGGCTTGATTCATCAAGCCCGCGGGTCGGATAAATCCGACCCCTACTCCGGTTTAGCCGGAGATGCCCGTAAAAGTCCGGTGATGTCCGCCTCTTTTAGCATTATCTTTAATTGTTCCGACTTTTTCTTTTTAAGGAAAGACCGGTCGTTTAAAGCGGCAAGGAAGAGAGAAGCCATCCGGTCTGAACCATAAAGGACCCGTTCTCCGTAAGGAATTATCGCCAGGACATCGCCCTTTTTAATTGCGCTTGCGACCGCTTCTCCCTTAGGGGTTAAAGCAAGGATGACGGTACGTTCGCTGTCCCGGGCAAAAGTGCCGCTGTGGCTGTCAGTGGACCCAACGATAACAGGATGGGAGACGGAGTCTCTTTGCTCCCGGTAATTGAAGGGTGGATGTTCCCAAGCGCCTATGCCGGTTCCCGCCGGTCCGGTTTCAAGGTGAGACATCTCCCACTCAGATTTGGTATAGCCGGGATGGTTCCACTGAATTATTGCTCCCTGGTTATGGGCTGCCTTAACCGTCTCCTCCGGTGAAAGGTTTGCCGGAATCGTTTCGGTTAAAGGGTAGGCGTTCAGGTGTGCCCACTTTGTGGTGATTTCCTCACCCACTATAAGAGGATAACCTAATTTATACCTGGAAAGCAAGTTTTGGACTGACCGGGCGCCTTCAATCGTGTTGTGGTCGGTCAATACCGCAAAATCCATATAATTGTACATCGTGGAAAGCGCAACTCCGACCGGGGACGTTTCGCCGTCAAAAGAATAAAAAGAGTGCAGGTGTAAATCGCCGCAGAACAAAGAACGCTGGTCCGGCCGGAAAAACTCCTTCTTCTGCGAAATCCTTGGTTTTAGCGCCTTGACAAGCAAACCCCGTAAGGTGTCAACCTCTGAAGCCGGGATTGTTTTCTTAGCCAGGATAAGCCGTACCACATTTTCTGCCATCTGGCGGGACGGACAGGCAACCTTGATTAAACGCTCCTTTTCAGCCGCCCTGATTACCGAGGTCTTAACCGGGTTGAGAATACCGATGCTGAACCCCTGGAACTTTTCGGTAATCTCCGGGGACCGGATGTTTCCCGCCACCAGGAACGCAGTTCCTTTGGCCTGCGCCTCCGGCAGATTTACTCTACGAATTTTTGTCTCTTTAGCCCAGCCGGCAACCTTATTTCGTATCGTTGGCGGGCAATCGTCCAGGATGACCGCCGCACTTACCCGGACACAGGAAAGATATTTCACATCAAGAGCATCCGCCCATTTCCTTTCGGGTATCACCAGAAACACCTGGGAGTCCGGCGCGAAGTTCTTTAACCGGAAAGGTTGGTAACGCAAAGATTCTTCGGAAACAAAGGCCGGCCACCCCTCAAGGGTTGTCTTTTCCCCGGGGTCCACCCAGAAACGTTCTTTTTCTAACTCAGCCCTCGCCGCATCAACGGTTGGGAAAACCTCCACCGTTCCGCTTGCCAGAGGAATCGCTCCCCAGTAAAAGGCGATTTCCGCAAGGTTTGGTTCCGGGTATTCCACCACAACCTGCGCCTCCGGGTCAGCGGTTAGTGCCAGGAGGTCATACAGCCCGTCAGCCTCTTCCGGTAAGAAGCCGGTTTCCAGCAGACCTAACCGGCCGGTCAATTCTACGACCGTTCCGGAAACAAGCCCGGCGTCACCGGTTTCCAGGTTCCGTTTCAGCCGTTCTAAAGATGCGGCCGCACCCAGGTAGGCCGCCGCCTTCATTGGTTTCTTTTGAGAAAGGACCGGAAGGTCGGCACGGCGGAAACAGTCCAGCGCGTCTTCTAAAGTATTCCGAACAATGAGGACGGGTTTTTCGACCAGTCCCAGGGGTCTGCCGGAGGTATCCTTAAAAGTAGTAATGATAAGGTAACTGCCGTCAGGGACCTTTTCAAACCGCAGGGTAGTCCGTCCAGCCAGAGAACTCTCCCACGGCGTACGCAGCGGAGTCAGCGGGACGTAAGGGGAGGTGAGAACCTTTTTGCCGGTCCAGTCCCGGACCCAAACCTCAACCGACTTTGCGTTTTTTGCCAGGTTCCGGCCTACTTCAACCCGAAACGGCAAATCATTCTTTTGAGAGAGAACCCGGGAGCCATCCACCGCTGCGATTCCATCCAGAGAAACCTCCGGGCCCTGAGGGATGCGGTTTGTCAGGGTCCACCGCATAAACGCGGCCGGATTGACACCCAGGTCCTTGGCACCACGCCAGGTCATCATCAATGGTTGTATGGCATTCCCGTCCCGGCTATCATAATCATCTAATCCGAACTGGATGCCGAACAAAGCCCCCGGCCCGGGTTTGAATTCCGGAAAGGCCGACCAGGGAATCTGCATCTCCACGATATATCCGGTCCGGGTCCGGGTGCCCGCGATTTTAAGCCCTTTTATTTCACCGTGCAGAGCGTTAACCGCCAGGTTTGCTTTTCGGTCATTGACGGGTGGTTGGGTAAAAATCTGGTAGGCGCCCTTGCTGTACGGAGCCTTCATAAACCGCTCCCCTGCCCGGCCGTCAAGAAAGATTTCAACACCATCCTGCTGCCATAATTTCTGTGGTTCCCGGTCGTTATATATTTCGTCGTCGGCGACGACCGCGGCCAGGCAGAGGCCATCTTTGTTCCAGGCGCAGAAGAATTCCATCCCGGCATCCGCAGGGCCCAGCCACTTATGGGAAGGAAGGAGGTGGCAGACGTAGGACTGGTACCGTACCGGTACGCAGGCCGCCTCGGTCCATTCATTAAGGTTACCGTCCAGTACCAGCGGTTGCGTGAGTTTGGGCAGAAAAAAGGTCGGTACCTTCTCCTGGAATTTCCATCGGCCGCCTTCGCCGTAGCCGGTAGAGCAGGAGAAAACAAAGACTGTCAGGGCAAGAAAAATCCGCTTAAACACAGCCACAAAAATCCTCCCTAAAGAACCTTTAAATTTTAACGTAATTTGCCGCCCCCGTCAATTCTTCCTCCGTCTGCTTGACAAAGGCATGCTCTTCCGGTATAATAACATATAAATATGATAGAATAACAGAGATGGGAAGAAATAAGGTTAACCTGGGTTATATTGCAAAGCGATGCAAAGTGAGCGCGATGACCGTAAGTCGCGCCTTACGGAATGAATCCTATGTAGCACCGGAGACCCGGCAAAAGATTTTAGAGACAGCCAGAAAACTCAAGTACACGCCCTTACTCCGCAACCATTTCAATGATGGTTCCGCCATAAAACAGTACGTCATTCTTTTCCAGGAACAGTATTCTTTGAGAGATACTTTTTTCGGAGAGGTTATCCGCAGCGCCCAGCAGGAATTTTTCGGCTCCGGCGCCGTTTCTTCTTTCGGGATTATCAAGGAGCAATACGCGGATTTTTTAAAGTTATATAATATGTTAAACCTTTCCAATCCGGACGGTTTGATAGTAATCGGTGCCATTCCGGCGAACTATTTAAACGTCTTGCTGAAAAGGTTTCCTACCCTGGTCCTGGTTGACAACCCCGGCGGTCCGGAAATTTCCCAGCCGTATAACAGCGTTATTTATGACAACCAGTTTGGAGCCAGGTTAGCCATGAGGCACCTTATCAGCCTGGGGCGAAAAAAAATATTGTTAATCTGCGGACAACCGGACCACTATTTTTCACAGGATTTAATAAAGAGTTACCGGACAACCCTTTTGGAGCACAGACTTGAATTCAATGAAAATCTGATATTATATTCCGATTTCCATATTGAAGGCGGATACGCCGTGACCAGAAAGGCGCTTGAGGAAAAGTTAGAATTTGACGCGCTCTTTTCTAACGACGAAATGGCTTTGGGCGGGATGAAGGCGCTTAAAGAAAAAGGCGTAAAAATACCGGAGGATGTTTCGGTGGTAGGTTTTGACGGTTTAGCCCTGGGAAAGACGGACCACCCCTTTTTGACCACGGTATTGGTGGACCGGGAGGAGATGGGCAGGTTAGCGGCAAAACATCTTTTAAGGCTAACCGGGGATAATTTTAGCGGAGAGAGGTTTAAAAAGGAGGTTCTCTTCCCGGAGTTGTTAATTCGTGAATCCTGCGGATTTCAGGATTCCGGGAGAGTCAAAAAAGGAGGAAAAACAGATGAAAGGGATAAGATAAAGAGAGTAGATGTAGGGGGCGGATTTATTCAACCCCAGAGGGGGTCTTTAGAACCCGCGGGCTTGATGAATCAAGCCCCTACAATTTTTAGCGACCCTTGTAGGTTCGCCTCAACGGAGGAAAAGAAAATGAAGAAGACAGGAAAAATGGTACGGAAAACATTTGCGTTTACTTTAATAGAACTTTTGGTCGTGATTGCGATCATCGCCCTTTTGGCGGCGATGCTTCTGCCGGCGCTCAGCCAGGCCAGGGAGAAAGCCAGGCAGACTCAATGTCTTAACAACATGAAGCAGATTTACTTGGCGATAGCGATGTACGCCAACGACTACGATGATTCCTTACCGCCGATAAATGTTCCTACCCTTATGCCTGCCGAAGACCCCTTTACCACATCTGATTTTACCTTTAACCCTACTTTGTTCTTCAATGGTGCCTACTATAACGGTTTGGGTCTGCTGACCGGTTGGCCGGAGGGTAAATACCTGTCAGTCAAAAAGTCGCAATATGGCGAAGGACCAGCCGTACTATATTGCCCAACTTTTTATGCCGCCAACCGGGGATACGCTTTCTGGAATATGTACAATACCTATATGTACGTTGGCGGACTTATGTACACAGACATGGCCACAGATCCGAAAGGCAAAAGAAACAAGATTACCGATGACCCGGGTGCGGCTATTCTTTGGGAGTGGGGTGAGGTTCACGGCGGGAAGGTTGGCAACGTACTTTTTCTTGATGGTCACGTCCAGGCGAAAAAGTTCGACTTCAGTTACGCGAAAGGCTACTACGGGTCCGAAGGCTGGGAGCAATAGGGTAATTAAGGGACGGGTTGGGAATAATAAACTGGAGACGCGATGAAACTAATAAGAATTTTGGGGTGGTTAATAATATTGATATGTTTGTCTGCTGGTTGGCTAAAAGCCGCGGAGAAGACAAGTTCCACTCGTGCCAGTGGAACCAAATTGACCCTCGTGCGTAACAACAAACCTGCTGCCACCATCGTCCTGTCAAGGGACGCAACGTTGTCTGCAGAATTCGCGGTGCAAGAGTTGCAGTACCATTTAAAGAAGATAACCGGAACAGAACTGCCTATAGTTACGGATGATGTCAAGGTTTCAGGAACCCGCATTCTGGTTGGCGAAAGCGCCGCCACCAGGGAATTGGGTCTGTACAACCGCGATTTCAAAAATCAGGAATACCTGATTCGGTTTCTGCCGGACACTCTGGTTCTCATGGGCAAAGACAAATCCGAGTTGCCTCCTTCGGCAGTAAAAAAAAGCGGTGTTCCTAAGGGGGTGGCTGGTAAGCATAACCAGGCACTCAGTTTTGACGGGATTTTTGATGTGGTTTCGGTTCCTGACTGCCAGTTTAATGACGAGGAGGGAACCCTGGAGGCCTGGGTCTGGTTACCGGCCAAAACACAGGAGGGAGCCGGCACCATTCTGCGTCTGGATGGCGCTAACCCGTGGACTTACCATATTATTGAACGACAGCCGCAGAACAGCAAGATTGAATATATATCCTACAACGGTACTGGTGGAACCGGAGTTACTTCCGGAGAACTTTCTGAGGGCTGGCATCATGTTATGGGTACATACAGCGCCAAAGAGGACAAGTTAGAGCTTTTTATAGACGGCGTCAGTCAGGGAACTACCAAATATACCAGGACGACCTGTAAGGGAGCGAAGCTGGGCGTCGGTGGAGTTGCACCGCAAAAAGCTCTTAGATATGGGAGTGATCTTATAGCCCGGGAGGGGTGGGATAAAGCCGGCAATGCCTTTGTGGGCCTGATTGATGAAGTACGTATCTCCAGTATCGTCCGCGAGGTGGGTGCGGAGGGAACCGGAGGTCCTTATACCCCGGATGCGCATACGGTGGTGCTTCTTCACGAGGCCATGCCGACCTCGTTTAATACCGTAGTAGAGTTTAATATCTTTGACGAAGGTTCCGGGGTCCCAAGGAAGTACAGCGGAATCAGGTACCCGGTCAATCCGCTAAATCCTTTTGATGAACAGGGTACGTGCTATGCAGTCTACGATTTTCTGGAACGGTTTTGCGATGTTCGGTGGTATCTCCCAACAGAATTGGGATTAGTCTATACACCGCGCGATACCCTCGTGGTTGAGGGTTCTGAAATACGTCGTTCACCGGCCATGAAATACCGGTGGCCGGGTTACGGGAATAGTTTTCCGGCTGACCTTTGCGGTGACACCATCAGAGTTGCAACACCTCCACCTTTGCTGCCAACGCAGGAAACTCAACTCTTCCTCCGCCGCCTTCGTGTTGGCGGAGAACCGTATACTGCGGGCCATTCTTTTCACGGATATTACGCCCGGTTCTGGAAAAAGAACCCTTCGGGGGAGTTTGAAGGAGAACATCCGGATTGGTTCGCCCAGGGATACGAAGGAACTCAGCCGACGCAGATGTGCTATACCAACCCGGGGTTTATCCAGCAAGTCGTCCAGGATGCCCGGGACTATTTTGACGGCAAAGGGGCAAAACCCGGCGCTTTTGCCCAGGGAGACTATTTTGCCCTGGTGCCGGGGGACACCAATGAGTGGTGCAAGTGTGCCAACTGCCAGGCACTTTTAAAGAAAGCACCTGTCCGCGGTAAAGGTATGTTCTCGAACGACCAGGCCAGCGATTATATCTTCTCTTTTGTCAACAAGGTGGCTAAAGAGCTGAAGAAATCCCACCCGGACAAATACCTGAATGCCATCGCTTACTGGGAATATGCCTATCCGCCAGGTCAGGAACGGATAGAATCAAATGTTTCAATTCAGCCTTGTTTACACGCCCGCATGATTTATAGTCCCGGGATTCAGGCAAATGACGAAGATGTTATCAACAGCTGGCTGGTCAACTCCTCCGAAAACCATCCCATCTATTTATGGCTCTACTACTGTTTTCCGTCTCTGAACGCTCTTTCCGGGCAGTACCGCTGTTTTCCGGGGTTCTTCGCCCATACCATTGTCAAGCAGGTGGCCCGGTATCATCAGTCCGGTATAAAGGGAATATTCTTTGAGCCATCTTACCTGGCACATGACCGCCGGAGTCCTCTTTTAGACCAGATTGAAGAGTATATCACCTGGAAACTGGCTGATGACCCTGCCCTGGACGGTAACAAGTTGATTGACGAATTCTTCACCCGCTACTACGGTGCCGCCGGGAAACCGATGCAAAAGATGTATGAAAAGATGGAACAGATTTACGCTGACCCGGCCAACTATCCGGCCGACTATACCGGGCACCAAACCGAAGAGATTGCCTGGGAGTATCTGGGTACCGAAGAGAGAATGGGTGAACTTGGCAGACTTATGGAACAGGCAAAGGCAGCCGCCAGAACCGATATCGGAAAAGAACGCGTTGCGCTTTTTGAAAAGGGAATCTGGCAATATATGGTGAAAGGGAGGGAACTATATTTGAAATGCCTCAATCAAAAGGCATCTCCTCTTCCCCAGGTTAAGGTGCCCCGTGTCGACCGCGGTATTTCTGATGGAAATGCGGCTAAGATTGATTGGTCGGGATCTCTGGTTCTGGACGATTTTGTAGGTCTGGGTGGAGAACAAACTGAACGTAAAATTGAGGCTAGACTAATACATGATGGAAACTACCTCTACCTAAAACTGGTGGAATTCTTAGACCCTAAGAAACTGATATTGCGCGGTGATGTGTGGGGTGATGATGAATGGGAACTATTCTTTGCCCGGCAGAGAGGTTCTTCCTACCGGCAGATGGGTGTTAACTTCCAGGGTACACATATGGACCTTGCCTATGGAGAAGATAAGAAAGAATGGGACAGCGGGGCGGTGATAGTTTCTGATGTCACCGCATCAGACCGCTGGACAATGCGAATATCTTTACCCCTTTCCAAACTACTTCCCGACGGAATAAAGCCTGGCGATAAGGTCTACTTAAACATTATCCGTTCAACCGGAGGAAATCCTGCCCTTGCGCTATCCTGGGTTCCAACCTTCGGTGGTTATCACGATACAAGTCGTTTAGGCGAACTAATATTGATGGAGAGATAAGAGAGAGATGTATTTGCTCTACGGTATGTATTGACGTAGTGGGATAAAATGAATCAAGATGTTATATCCCTGAACGGATCGAACTGGCGGCTCGTGGGGTTGGTACCTGGCGAGGGGTTGTGTCGACATCTGCAGAAGACGGACATCCTCCGCTACCGGGGCATTCTCGCTCGGGTGCCGGGCGATGTACATGACGATCTCCAGCGCGCCGGACGGCTTCCGGACCTGTATCGGGGCATGAACGGACGCCGGGCGAAGACGGTTCCAACCCTGGAATGGTGGTATGTCAAATCGTTCCGTACGCCCGTGGCCTGGCGGGGGATGCGAAGCCTGCTGAAATTCTCCGGCGTGGATTACGCGGCTCGGGTCTGGCTGAACGGCCGGGAACTTGGCCGGCACGAGGGGGCGTTTACGCCGTTTTTGTTCGATGTCACCGCCGCGTTGCGGACGGGCGCCGAAAACCGGCTGGCAATCCGGCTCGAGCCGGGCCCGCGCGCGCACTTAGAAAAACTCTTTGCCCAGCATGGCACCGGCTGGCCGCATCATTACGCCCATGAAACCCGGCTGATGGACCACACGCACTGGAAATCGTCCACCAACACCGGTTGGGATTTTGGCATTCCGATCTATACTCTGGGCCTCTGGCAGGACGTGACGCTCTTCGTCTGCCGTGACGTGTATCTTTCCCGGCTCATGGTGTTGCCCGTGCTCTTGCCGCCGTATCGCCGCGCCGACCTCGCGGTCCGCGTCAGGTTGAACAGCGTCGCCTCGCGGCCGGTCCGCTTGCGGTTTTCGGTGACGTGCGACGCCGACCCCCGGGCACCGGGCGCACAAAAAGAATTACTCGCACGTTGCCGGAAAGGGGATATGGAAATCAAGACGAGGCTGTCTCTTGCCGAGCCCCGGCTCTGGTGGCCCAACGGGTACGGTCCGCAGCACTTGTATCGGCTCGAGGTCACCGCCCTGGATCCGGATACCGGCGAGGAGATGAACGCGATGGGCTCGTCCTTCGGCATCAGGGATCTGCGGATAGCGGATAATCCGGTCATGGCAAGCAATACACACGCGATGGAGACCAGGGCACCCCGGCCGCCGGATCGGTCGCATTATGTACCTCTCACCGGTAAAGAGTGTCTGCCCATGCGCAAGGTCAAACTGACCGGAAAAAAACTGACACCCTGCCGGATGGTGATCAACGGCCGGTCGGTATTCGGCAAGGGCGGCAACTGGGTTCCGGTAGATCTGCTCTACGGCCGGGTGCGGCGCGCGGACTATGATCGTCTGATCCGCCAGGCGGCCGAGGCGAATTTTACCCTGTTCCGTATATGGGGCGGAGGTTTGATCGAGAAGCCGGAATTTTATGACCTGTGCGACCAATACGGCATTTTGGTGTTCCAGGAATTTCCCAACGGGGGCTGTCGGCCACCTGAGGATGCGGCTTCGTTGAAGGTCATGGAGCGGGAGCTGGGCGAGGTCATCCCGCTCGTCGCCAATCACCCCTGCGTGGTGCGCTACGGGTTCGGTAATGAACTCTATATCACGGAACGCGATAGCCGCCAGTTCCGGCTGACCCGGCGGGTCTGCCGGAAACTCGATCCGACGCGTCCGTTCTTCGGGCCGGATCCGGTCTGCACAATCCAGCGGCATGCCCCGCACGAGTTCAATCCGGGCGCGCATTACCGGCTATACAACACCGGCCTGCCGGACACTATCGGGCCGGTGGCGCCGGCGGAATGGACGGAATTCGGCGCGGCGGGCGCGGCTCGTCCGGCGACGTTGCGGCGGATCATGCCGCGGAAGCATCTCTGGCCGATACGGGACAAGGACCCGTACTGGAAATACCACCACGCTTTCGATTCGTTTGGTGTCGGAAACTGGCTGGCACCGGACTATTACCGGTCCCTGTTCGGCCCGTTGCCGAATTTGGAGACTGAGGTGTGGTGCAGTCAGTTCCTTCAGGCCGAAGGCCTGCGCTATGCCTGTCAGTCGCACCGTCGCCGGGAATGGTCGCGCAGCGCCTGCACGATCTGGTCGTATAACGAACCCTGGCCGAACGCGGCGCACGGCTGTATCGTGGAACACGACGGCACACCCAAGATGGCTTACCACTTTGTACGGCGCGCTTATGCGCCGCTGGACGTAAGCGCGGAATACGATGCCCTGCATGTCAAGTCCGGCGCGCCGTTGCGCCTGCAGTTATGGGTGGTGAACGACACGGAGACGGTCCGTACCGGCGCCCGGGTCCGAGTGGATTATTCGACGCTGGCTGGTGACGTGTTGCATACGGAAGGTTGGAGAATCCGACTGCCGGTGACAAACGACGGTTTTGAGTGCGGGCGGCGGGGCGCGGTCAGTGTGGGGTGCGGCGAGTTCCGTGTCCCCATGCATCTGGCCGGAGAGGTCATCCTGGCGCAAGTCAGCCTGACGGATGCGAGTGGTCGACCGCTGGCCGGACATACCTATGTGTTTGGCGTGACCGGCGCCGCGCCGGGTGCGCCGCCCTTGCAGTCCTTGTTGAACGCTCCGGCGGCGCGCCTGCGTGTGGAGATGGTCGGGTTGGATGACGGCGCGCCTGAAAACGGGACGCGACTGCGGATCAGAGTGTTCAATCACGGCCGCGTGCCGGCCCTGTTCGTCGCGATGCGTTGCCGTAGTGTCCGTCCGTCGGAGTGTGACTGGAGCGATAATTACTTCACGCTGTTGGGCGGTGAGAGCCGGAAGTTGGTTTTGCGGGTGAATGACCGGAAGTTTAAACGCCCATTGCGGGTGGCGGCCGTGCCGATCAACGGCGGGCGGTTCGCGGTCGGGGATCGTTGATTCACCCGATGTTTTAGAACCATACATATTATCGGAAAAAGAAGTAGGTCGGAAAAGGAGGATAGAATGAAGAACGTGCGAGCAGATACGAAATGGTTTAAGGATGCTGGTTGGGGAGTAGCTTGTCACTATCTTGCAGGATTGCCGGGGGGAACAGGTGACCCTATCGGTCAAGAACTCTCCGCAGATGACTGGAACCGCCGGGTTGACGCATTTAACCTTACCGGACTGATTCAACAGTTAGAATCAATCGGTACCAGATACTTTTGGCTCGCCCTCGGTCAGAACTCAGGTCATTATTGTTCTCCGAACGCTACCTACGATTCCTTTGTGGGCATCAAACCCAGCAAGTGCTCCCGGCGGGATTTGATAAGCGACCTTGCGGACGAACTTCAAAAGAGAGGAATAAGACTTCTGGTCTATATGCCCGCTGGTGCACCATGCAACGATGCGATAGCGGTCTCTCGTCTTGAATGGGAGTGGGGGTATGAAAACACCGGTGGAGGTACCAAAAGGATCGGGAAACGTTTAGCAGAGTTTCAGGTTAAATGGGAGGCGATTATAAAAGAATGGTCACTACGCTGGGGCAAGAAAGTATCTGGCTGGTGGATTGACGGATGTTACTTTGCGGATGAGATGTACCGGCACCCTGACCCGCCGAACTTCCAGAGTTTTGCTTCCGCACTCAAGGCTGGCAATCCGGATGCCATTGTCGCGTTTAATCCCGGGGTAAAGGTACCGGTTATTTCGCACACCGAGTTTGAAGACTATACCGCCGGTGAAATAAGTGAGGCTTTTCCCGCTAATACTTCCTATCAGTCGCTAAGCAGATGGGTGAATGGTGCCCAGTACCATATCCTCAGTTATCTTGGCGAAGGGTGGTGTTTGGGGCAACCCAGGTTTCCGGATGAGTTCGTGATTGGGGCGACCAGGCACATAAACTCCTTTGGCGGCGTGGTCACCTGGGATGTACCGATTACCAAGGAAGGTTTAATTCCCCAACCATTTTTTCGCCAGCTAATGGTTCTTAGTACTGCCCAAGGAGGTTACAGTGTCTGCACGACAAGAGATAAAGAGAGTAATAGGGGAAATTAAGTCTTGCGTCGCGTTTACGTTGATAGAACTTTTGGTCGTCATCGCCATCATCGCCATCCTGGCGGCGATGCTCCTGCCGGCGTTGAGCCAGGCAAGGGAGAAAGCAAGAACCGCAAAGTGTATAAGCAACCTGAAGCAGATCGGATTGGCTTCAATGTTATATGCGGACGACAATGACGGGTGGCTAATGACGACCTTTGATGGGGAGAACACATGGCAGGCGGTATTATCTGGAACATGGGGAATGTCAACAGCATATCTGCCGGAAAACAGTCAAGTTTGGAAATGTCCTTCCGCTCAAGGAGGAGGATATGGATTTAATGGGACGGAGGCTTCTTTCTTCAACGGTAGAAAGTGCTTTCAAATGCTTAAAATAGCAAACCCGGGTGGATTTCTTCTAGTTGCTGATGCAACATATGGCTATTATTATGCGATGCCGGATGATTACCTCCCAGGAAACATTTACGTCGGACGTTTGAACGACGTACATAGTGGCGGGTGTAATGTTCTCTTTGCTGATAGTCATGTAGAGTGGGGGAAAGCTTGGCCGACAAATTGGAATCCTCCTGGTGGTGACATTTTCTGGATTTCTTATTGATATCATTTTTGAGGATGAATTACCGTGACATTTTGATTTTGATAGTTGAACTGGTTTTTACCGGATTGGTTCAGAACGTCTGGGCGACTGAAAAAGGAACCGTCGTCCAGCCTGTCCTCACTATCAACTACGACCAGGACTTCAATGGTATCGGGCATAATGGCCACCCTGTCTCCGGTACGCTGGTCGGAAATCCTATCCTGGCTCCGGGCAAGTTCGGCCAGGCACTTAAGTCGGGACCGACCACCGGCTACGTGGAGTACCCCAGCCAGGGCATCTTGAACACCCAGAGCGGGACCGTAGAAATGTGGGCTTCGCCTGTAGACTGGAGTTCCGGTTTCAACGATAGTGATTTTCATCACGTCTTTTTCGAAGCGCGCGGCCAGGGCGCCCTGTACCTGTACAAGTACTCGGTCATGTCTCAGCTGTTGATGCAGGCTATGTCGTACCAAGGGGGACCGGAGGCGGTTTCTCACGCCCCTATCTACCCCCTGCAGTTCAGCCGGATGGACATGAATTGGGTGTCGGGACAATGGTACCACATCGCCGGCACCTGGTCGCCGCAAGGCGTGCTGGTTTACGTAAACGGCAAGTCGTTTCCCGGGATTCCTCCTACCCGAGTCGACCTGCCGAGAGGAGACCTTCTTCCTTTTCGCATCGGAGACCATCCTTGGCACACAAAACGCATCACCAGTACACTGATCGATAATGTGCGGATATATGATCGCGCGCTGAGCTCGGCCCACATAGCCGCCCACTATGCCGGCGACTACAACTTCACCCTTCCTCTGGCCATCGAGACAAGCCGACTCGACTTCCAGATTAACCCCGACGCGAAGACGGTGTTGGTGTGCATTGACATCGGCGCAGCCAACATTGAAGATGATCGTCTGCAGATCAAGTACGCCATTGTCCCAAAGGGGCAGACGTTGCCGGACAACGCAACCTCGCTGACTTTTTCCAATGGTCTCGGTACTGGCGTTTTACCGGTACCCTCACCTGGCGAATACGCGGTAATTGCCCGCCTGTTGCTGGACGGCAAGGAACTCTTCGAACTCCACACAGATATGACCATTCCAACGACTGAATGGCTGGGCAACAAACTGGGGTTGGAGGACAAGGTACTGCCACCATGGACGCCAATGAAGGTACAGGGAACCGCGGTGAGTTGCTGGGGACGAAAATACCGCTTCGGCGACGGGGCATTACCGACGCAGATCGCTTCTGCCGGCAAGGATATGCTCACCCGTCCAGTCTTCTTCCGTGCTACTCTTGATGGCAAACAGCTTTTCTTGAACATGGACAAGCCCCATCTGGACAGTTCCTCGCCGACACGAGTCAAGGTATCGAGTCGGTTCGTGGCCGGCACTGCGAAGTTCAGTACTCGCGTCACCATGGAATATGACGGGCTTGCTTTGTTCGAGATTACGGCTGACCAGCAGCCGGACAAAATGCCTTTCGATAGTCTCAGCATGGAAATTCCCGTCAAAGCCGAACACGCCCTCTATCGTCACCGATACCAGTCAAATGAACAGGAACATCTCCCGCCTTCGGGGAACGTGCCCGAAGGAGAAGGAGTAGTGGAGAAAACCCCCTGGTTGCCCTTCGCCTGGCTGGGAGACAATGACCGGGGCATCTTCTGGTTCTGCGAGACCGACGAGATGTGGCCGAACCGTACGGCCGAAAACGCCGTTGAGATTGTACGTTCGGGGCAAGAAGTAGCCCTCCGGCTCAACATTCTGTCCCTCGGCCAGAAACTTCCGCCAAGCTGGAAATTCATCTTCGGCCTGCATGCCACGCCGGTGAAGCCGATCCCAAGAGACTGGCGCAAGTGGCGCTTGGAAGGCTACAAAAAAACCGTGAGTATCTTGTGGCCCGCGCCCAACAGCCCCTCCTCTCTGCGGGCCTTCGGCTATCCAGAGGCCGCTGATTCACAGGTTTACACGGAGTACGTCAATGGGTTCCATGATAGGGGTGAGAAATCCGTTCCCTATGTGGGGTTGACCTTTCTCACTGAGGGCATGCCAGAGACGGACTACTTCCGCAAGAAATGGGACATGGGGGCCAACGACCCATACGTAAGTGGGGGTAACTTTAAGCCCTGGTACATGGTCTCGCCGGTAGGCAAGGGCTTCTCGGATTTCGTTATTTGGAAGACCAAGGAATTCATTGAACGCTATAACCTTGACGGAGTCTATCACGACCAGACCCACCCATACCAGTCTAACCGCATGGAGTCTGGGGTGGGCTACGAACGAGACGGGGTGCGTTACCGCACATACCCCATCCTCGGCTATCGCGATCTTTACCGCCGCAACTACGCGGTGCTCAAGTCATTGCCGCGTGAAACTTTCAGCATGGCCCACATGTCTGGCAAAATGACGATTCCCGTCCTGGCTTACGAAGACGCGTATCTAGACGGCGAACATCTCGCATCTTTACTCACGAACAGCTCCTATATGGAAGTGCTGACGCTGGATATGTTCCGGGCGGAGTACATGGGCCGGCAATGGGGATTAATGCCTGTCTTCCTCCCTGAGTTCCGCAACCCGGAGATGTGTAACGCGGTGGAGCCGACGAGGGAAATGATGGGCCTGCTGATGGTCCACGATGTCAGTCTCTGGCTGCTTTGGGCCAACGGGAAGGTGATCAACGAGGCCTATCGTTCCCTGGATAAGTTCGGTTACGTGGACTCGGATTTCATCCCGTACTTTGATCCCACGCCGCCCGCCACCACGGACATGGAAAACGTTTATATCAGCGCTTACAAGCGGGCCGACGGTCGCGCCTTACTCATCGTCGCCAACCTGAGCAAAAAACCAAAGGACCAACAGGGCAAGGTGTGGATCAACGCTAAACGGATCGGCCTGCCACTGAACAAAGTCGTGAACTGGCCGGATGAGCAGCCACTGAATGTGATAAAGGGCGCAGTACAAATTGAAGTGCCGAAACAGGGATATCGCATGATTATGGTCTCGCGGTAGGGCAAACAACAGCGCGACAGCTATGGCACAAAAAGACGTTAGATAAATCCCTGTCTGCCTACGGTTTATGGCGGAGAACTGTTACAAACGTCCGGATGTCATTCCAGACCTCGATCCGGAATCGACGACGCAATGCTTTTTTCGAAAAAGGGTGATTTTTATGAGATTACCCTATAGGGTATTTGAAATTTAAAAACTTAATTCCAACTGACAGGAGAATAGAATGGGGAAAATGATAATTAAGTTTGTATGCCTGGTGGGTTTCATGGCAAGCTTGATGGGTGTTTCGCTGGTTTCTCATGCACAAGAGATTATTAAGTTGGCGGATGACCGACAAGTCGAGAAGGGGAAAAATACCGAATTTCAATTTGATTTGAAGGAAATTCCCAAAGGGAAACAGACCCGCCTGTATCTGGACGCGAGGATTGAATGGGAAGGACTGGGTGGCAACACAGGGGCTATGTCCGTCTTTGTCAATGAACAAGGGGTAGTCGGGCGGAATCTTTTGAACAAACCGTTGAGATTCACCATGCGGGAGGGCAGCGAACTGGACTGGGCAGCAAAAGACGGGGCTGGCTATAGACTGATGTATGCACCTGATTTTTCCGACCGACTCAAAACGGATGAGAACTATATATATGGTCTTGGTGAGCCCGATCAAGACCCTTTCCATTTTGTGTGGGATATAACTTCACTTGTTCGCGTTGGGATCAACTCTGTGCAGATAAGAAACGACTCTGGTTTGTCGTTTTCGCTGAGATTTCGTGATGTTGGTGTTGAAATTGGCGATCCGATTCCCTCTCTTAATATTGATGCATCAACACAGCCCGCCCCGACCGGCCGGCTACCGGTTTATGTACCGGAAAAACGCGCGGAAACACCGATGAAAATTAATGTATCACAGAACGGGAACATTAGATTCAAGGTTGGTGTACGCAACTTTGATGTCAGTTCGCGCACCAGTTTACCTAATGGCGAATGGAGTGATGACAGCAATATGGAAGATGTCTGGAGCCAGATAGAACGCGGGAAATCTATTATCGCGAAATGGGAAGGGCTTGATTATACGGTTGAACGCAAGGTCACACTCCATAGTGACCATATTTCAGTGGCTGACACCGTGTGCAACACCGGACAGGAATTAGTGGGCGTTATATTTGAAAACAGGCTGAAACTGCCGGAAGAAGAACCAGAAAAAACGCTCCTTGGCGGATTCACCGGTATGAAACAACGCAGCAACGCAGCCCACCCGACAGCGATGGCGCAGTTTAAAAACCTGGCAATCGGTTTGGTAGCCGAAGATGATATCTTCCGATATCACGGCAAATTATTTGAGGAAACCGGCTACATTGGACTGTCTGACCCTTCGCTGGGAATTGCCCCCGGTAAAGCTCACACACTGGAGTGGAGCATTTATATGGCTCCGAAAGGCGACTACTGGGATTTTATCAATGCCATTCGGCGTAATTGGGGGAGTAATTTTACTCTGCAGGGACCGTTGATTTTCCCGCCCGCCGATATTTTCAGTTACATTACCGCTCCAAACTTGAAGGCGGATGATTTGCGGGAATGGCTAGATCAGATGAATAACTCGGTAAAAATGGTTATAACTCATGTCGCGGTGAACCCAAATATATCGATGGCAACCGCTACCAAAGAGATGCCGGCCCACAAACACGGCACTGCTATTCTTGACGCCAAAGCGTGGCTTGATAACACGCGAAAACTGGTGCAGGAAATGAAAAAAGTTGATCCAACAGTCAAAGTTTTTGCTTACACACATAAAAATTTGTGCACCGAGGTAGGATACGAACAAAAGTATCAGGACAGTGTGGCCCTGAATGCGGAGGGCAACCCCATTCATTCGGTTTACGTGCCTGAACCGGGTACGTTTATGCCGACTCTCGAAAATTCCTACGGCAAGGCGATGATGGAGGTTTACAAATATCTTGTCGAAAACCTTGACGCCAATATCTACATAGATGAAATCAACCACGCTTTTCTTGTTCCTGGTGATGGTGATACCATATGGGATGGATGTACGGTTATCATTAATCCGGTATCGCATGCGGTCACGCGCAAACAAAGCAGCCCTCCTCTGTTGATTCAACCATGGCTGGCATCCCTGATGGAATACCTGAAGTCCAAAGAAAAGACGGTAATTGCCAATGGCAATATTACTAGTCGAACCATGTTGAATTGGGATATCCAATGTTTTGTTGAAGACGGCATGGGGCGTTCCGCTATTATCCTTCAACATTTAGGTACTCCATTGGCTTGGGCAGGGTATTTCACCGGTCGTCCTGGATATGACCACTTAAGGGAAAGCCTTGATGTCGCCGGGATTGCTTTTACTCGATCAGGTGAGTGGAATGACCATACGTTTCCGATCACCCCAATTGAACTGCGGGCAGGCGTAGTTATCGGAGAAGAACGAATACTGACTAACCGTTCCGGCCAGTTTGGGTGGGGTGATGACAGCCAAGCCGAGGTGTATGTTTTTGATGGTCAGGGTAACCGCGTAAAAAACCCCAATATTCGTGAATTGCGTAATGGCAAACAGGTCTTGACGGAAATTCGAATGCCAGGCGATTATCTGGCCATTCTTGTACGAAAGAAAAATTGATCAGCTCTTTTTTATATTAGGTTTTAGGGTAGAAAGAAGATTGAATTGCCAAGACCAAACACATCATTATACTCGCTCAAAATGACACCTCAATTTGTCATTCTGAGCACGGGTTTTTCCATAGTATTAGAAAGGGAATGAAGAATCCAAAAAGGAGAATGTATGTCGTATAATCAGTTTCCAAAACGGGGAATACATCTGGATTTCCACACGATGCCGGGAATTTATGACGTGGGCAGGGATTTCAAGGCTGGGGAATTCGCCCGGACGCTTAAAAATGCCGGAGTTGAGTACATTACGGTCTTTGCCCGGTGTAACCTGGGCTTTGCCTATTACCCGACCAAGGTGGGAATTGTACATCCGGGACTAATAAGGGAAAAAATAGATTCTGGCTTAAAACATGCCGGAATGACAAAAGAGAATGATGCGGAAAGAGCAGACTTATTGGGACCGATGGTGGAAGCCTGCCACAAGAAGAACATCCGGGTGGCCGCTTACTTTAACGCCGGACTTGACCACGAACACGCTATCCGGCACCGGGAGTGGTGTAAGATGAACAAAGATGGCCAGGTCTATGAAATGCAAGCGATGAAGCAGGAGCGCTATAGCCACTTCTTCCGCAGAATGTGCCTGAATACCGGCTATCGGGAACACCTTTTAGAAATGATAAAAGAGGTTCTGGAATGGTATCCGGTTGATGGCATTTTCTTAGACTGTTTCACCCTTTCGCCCTGTTATGGTGTGGAATGCCTGGATGGAATGAAGAAGTTAGGTATGGACCCCTTTGACGAACATCAGGCGGAAGAGTTCTGCTGGACAGTAACCAACCGGTTCCGGGAAGAAACGACGAAATTAGTTAAGAAGAGCCGGGAAGATGCTTATCTCTACTTCAATGGCTTACCCTTTCAGGACCAGCCTGACCATATTGAAATAGAGGTTTTACCTACCGGCGGATGGGGCTACGACTACCTGCCTTGGGTCATCCGCTACGTCCGCACCCTGAAGAAGCCTTTCTTTACCATGACCGGCAGGTTTCACGAAAGTTGGGGGGATTTTGGAGGATTAAGACCAGAACACTCTCTCCTTTTTGATTGTTACAATTCCCTCAGTAACACCGGAACCTGCATGGTCGGCGACCATATGCACCCTAAAGGGAAATTAGAACCTGCGGTTTACAATTTAGTCGGCAAGGTTTATAACCAGATCAAACCATTAGAACCGTGGACCTATGGCGCCAAGTCTCTGACCGACATTTTGGTTGTTGACCCGGCTCTTAAAAGCAGAGATATGCATTTCGACTCCGCTAATCTTGCCGGTACCGCCCGGATGTTGATGGAACTGAAGTATCAGTTCAATATCAGCAACGGTGATGATGATCTGTCTCCATATAAAGTGGTGATACTACCAGACAAGGTGCTGGTGGACGATAAACTGAAGCAGAACCTACAAAAACACTTAAAGAGGGGAGGCTTTATCATCAGTTCGGCCTCTTCCGGACTGGACCCGGAAAAGACAAAGTTCGTTTTAGAAGAGTACCAGGTTACGTACGAAGGACCGGAACCTTATCACTACTCCTTTTTTGAACCCCTCCCTGAAGTCAGCCGGGATTTACCCGAAATGCTCACTACAATTTACAACCCCGGCATCGCAATGAAGCCGAAAAAAGGTAGCCATGTTTTAGCAAAACTGTACCAGCCCTATTTTAATCTTAAATCCTGGGACTGGTACCACGAAAACTTGTATATCCCGCCGGAAAAAGATTCCGGCAGGCCAGCCCTGGTCCGTTGCGGTAATATCTTCCATTTTAGTTTTCCGGTCTTTACCGGCTATTTTGAACATGCGGTGGTGGCGTATAAAAACTTAGTCCGGAACTGTTTAGAGAAAGTTCTGCCAGCCCCGCTGGTAAAAGTTCTTAACTTCCCTTCCTTTGGACAGATTACAGTTACCCAAAAGGATAAAAGCAGGATGGTCCATCTGCTCACCTACCTTCCGGAACTAAGGGGAAAACAGAATCAGATTATCGAGGAACCAATTGAGGTAAGAAACGTAGGGGTGGCTTTAAGAATTGACGGGCAAAAGATAACCTTTGTTTATCTGGCGCCGGAGAAAAGAAAACTTAAATTTCAATCAGCCGGAGATTACGTAAAGGTTATTGTCCCGGAAGTTAAGGGCTACCAGATAGTGGTATTTGAGTAAAGAAGGTAGAAATGTCTTCTAAAGAACGGGGCCTAAGGGTCTATAATTTTCAAAAACCAGACCGAATATCCATAGACTTTTGCGCTTGTGAAGAGATTTGTTAGGAGGGATTCAGGATGACAGCAAGAGAGCGCGTAATTACAGCCTTGAATAACAAGAAGCCGGATCGCATTCCTAGGTATGAGATTTTTTTACCCGATTTTGTCAACCACTGGAGGGAAATAAAACGTGTTGGTAACGATGCCAACATCTATGACTGGTATCCGAAAATAGATATCGGTGCAGTCTTAGCGACCCAGGAAGGTCCATTCATTGGACAAAAATGTACTAAAGAAATAGATGATGACATCTACTGGGAACGGAATAGCTGGGGTATACTTAAGAGGTACAACCGCAGTGGATATTTCTTTGAAGTTCTTGAGACAGCGATCAAAGAGAAAGGAGATCTTGATAAATTGCAGTTTGAAGATCCCCATGACCCAACAAGATATGCAGATATTGTTGCACATGAGAAAAGTATCCATGACCGTTTTGCACCGGTATCGGGTGTGATGGGATTATTTATGCCTTCGTGGTATTTGCGCGGGGAGATACCATTTTTGATGGACCTTGTTGATGACGAACAATTTTGCCGTGCCCTTGTTGAAAAAATAGCTGCTTTCTTAACAGTTGTCGGAGAAAACGTTTTGCGATACACTAATACATGGAATACGGCCATCTGGGTATACGATGATTTTGGAACGAATCAAACCACGTTGATATCCCCAGGTGTTTTTGAAAGAATTTTCCTTATTCCTTATAAGAAAATGATTTCTTATTGGAAATCAAAAGGTGCCCAGAATATCATCCTTCATTTTGACGGCAACAGTCTTCCCGTAATGGATCTATTGCTGGAAGCGGGATTTACGGGTGTTCAAGGTGTCTATCCTACAACGGGAATGACCATCCCTGCAGTAAAGGCAAAATACGGAAAACGATTAAGTCTGATTGGCGGAATGTGCAATATCCATATTCTGAGCAAGGGAACACATCAGAACATTGAACGCGAAGTAAAATCCATTGTAGAAGTGGCGAAAGATGGCGGTGTTATAATCGGAGCGCATTCAGTTGATCGTACCATCTCCCTCGAAAATTATGACTATTATTATGATGTGCTCGAAAAACTGGATAAAACATGGTAAAGGGAATACACATGGACAACTGGATTAACAAAAGGAGTCTCATTTACTGGTACGACCAGTATGCAAATAACGAACAAGAAACGGCTTTTGCCAGATATGACCCTGACCGTATCGTCGAAGAACTTTTGAACACCGGCGCCGATATTATCACTATTTACGCCGCCAATCAATTTGGCATTGCTTATTACCCCAGTAAAATCTGGCCGCAACATCCTAAGTTAAAAGATCAAGATTATGTTGGGGACCTTCTTTTGCGCTTACGTCGACAGGGGAAAAAAGTAGTCCTGTATGTCAACTGGCTGGATTCCAAACATGCGGAGTGGAACTATCTGCCCCTCGGACAACAGAATGACCCGTATTACAGCGAACAACCACTGGTTTCCTGGGCTAACCCGTCAGTGCCGAACGGCCGGGTTCAAACTTTACGCGGCGGCGCCTGGAGATTCCCCTGTATAAATTCGCCCCACCGGGAAGATATTCTGGCGATAACCAGGGAAATTGCTGAACGCTACCGACCAGACGCATTCCATCTGGACATGTTACTGAACCCGAATATTTGTGTCTGCCAATACTGCCGGCCAATTTTAGAAAAAATATGCGGGACCAGAGAAATTACCCGCAAATCGGTGGAAGAACACTGGGTGGATTTTATAAATTGGCGCTGTGAACGCAGTGCTTCTTTACTGACCGAGATTACCGCTATCCTGAAAGAGTACGGCGTGCTCGCAGTCCATAATGCGTTTAGCCCGCTGTATGTGCCTGCAATCTGTGGACTTGATGAAGAATGGGTCAAATCTCTGGACATTTACGTCTCCGAATGTTTTGACGCTTTCCTGTCGCCGTCATCAGACCTGAATTCTACCAGTATCAACGTCCGGTGGCAGCATTCCACAGGAAAACCTTCCTGGATTCTCCGGACTTCAACTCTGCTCCACTATGGTCACTGGCCAATTTCTGAAACCCAATGGCAGATTGCTGCTGCTGCCTGTAAAGCAAACGGCTGTAAGGTCTTCGGCCCCTGTGGAATCGGAGCTTATCCAGATACCACAAGCGCAGAAAAATTACTGGCGCATGTCAAGAAAGGCCTGGACTTCTATATGGAGGACAGCGATTTGAGTGAAGGAGCAATATCCGCCAGCAGAGTCGGACTGGTCTTTTCGTGGGCAACCCGCAAATATTTTGAACCCGGGGTTACTCCAACCCAGTGGGTAGACGAATTAACCGGATGGGCACGACTCTTGATTGAAGAACATATTCCTTTTGATATCGTCTCCGCCGAGAAAATTGCTTCGCCGGAGAATCTGACTCCTTACGACCTTATCATACTGCCTAATACTGCCAATGTAAGCGACGTCTTCTGTAACAATATCCAGTCTTATGTCCGCGACGGCGGCCGGATATTAGCTACTGCCGAAACTTCGTTACGTAATGAAAAAGGGGTGCGCCGTTCCAATTTTGAGCTGAAAAATGTCCTTGGCGTTTCCTGGCAGGAATCCTTGGAAGAACACTTTGCTATTGAAGGCAACCAGGAACCGGAACCAGCTTCAGGAAAATTGCAAAAGGTCCTTACGTTGGGAACGACTCTTGCCCACCTTTTTGCGGTGGACCCGGCTGGTTCTGTCTCGGGAGGAAATGACCCGTTACCGATGGAAATTACTGAATGGCCGGTATTTACCAAGAATAATTACGAAAACGGGCAGGCTATTTACGCCGCTTTTGATATCGGACGTTACTACGCGATGCACGGAGACCAGCATATCGGAACCTGGATGACCAATCTACTCAATTCCATCTTGCCTGCACGCCAGATAGAAGTAAAAGCTCCCCGTACCGTTGAAGTTACCGTTTGGAAACAACCAATTTTTAACCGGACAATCATCCATCTGGCTAATCGCACCGTACCCTGGACACTACCCACCAATAACCGGCAAATAACAGAAATTATTCCGGTAACTGATATAGAATTAAGGTTGAAAATGTCTTGTGCTAATCCGACGGTTTCATCTCGAAATGCCGAAATTACCGTGAAAACGGATGCGGAAGAATTAAACATAACCGTTGCTCGACTCGAATCTTATGCCGCAATTATCATTGAGGTAAAGGAGGCATGATGGGATATCTGACAAAAGAGGAGCGGGACCTGCGTCTGGTCAGGGTCAGGAAGGTTATGGAGGAGAAGAACCTTGATTTCAATGAAAATCTGATATTATATTCCGATTTCCATATTGAAGGCGGATACGCCGTGACCAGAAAGGCGCTTGAGGAAAAGTTAGAATTTGACGCGCTTTTTTCTAACGACAGGAAAGACGGACCCCCCCTTTTTGACCACGATATTGGTGGACCGGGAGAAGATGGGCAGATTAGCGGCAAAACATCTTTTAAGGCTAACCGGGGATAATTTTAGCGGAGAGAAGTTCAAAAAGGAAGTTCTCTTTCCGGAGTTGCTCATTCGTGAATCCTGCGGATTTCAGGATTCCGGGAGAGCCAAAGAAAACTAAACTGTTACGGGAAAACTCCTTAAAAAGGAGAAATACATAGGAGGACATATGCGTTTTCGAATAACGTCTGCTCTTGCTGATGAACAATTGGATTTTATCGATAACTCCGCTTTCAAGATTCTCGAAAATGTGGGGATGGCAATTTCGCATCCAGAAATCCTTGAGATGCTGAAAGGCGCGGCGGGGGTTCACGTGAATGGTGAAATAGTCCGTTTTGAGAAAGCAGTCGTGAAGCACCACATCGAAAACGTGAAAGGGTGCGAGGAATATGATACACACCTTATAACCGGCGGCTATTCTCATATTCTGCTGGATTCGGCCACCAATGAAACCCGCTCTCCCAATACGGAAGATCTCATACGGACCGTCTGTCAGGCGGATGCGCTTGGTTTGGCCGTATGCGCTCCCGTAGTGCCGATGGATGTCCCGGGCCCGAAACAGGAACTTATCATGGAACGCCTCACGCACGAAAACGCCCGTGTTTCGTATGGGGCGGGACAGGCAACAAATCCGATTACCGCGGAAGCGTGCCTTGAAATGAGTGAAGTGGTCGGACGACCTCACGGACTCGAGCTGTGGATAACCAGTCCCCTCAAGATAGATAGAAACGGCCTTGATATCATTTTGCGTCTTCGTCACAAAAAACCGAAGATCAGGGTGGCAAACATGCCCGGCCGTGGTATGACCGCGCCTGTTGCTCTTTCCGGGTTACTGGCACAAAGCGCCGCAGAATGTTTCGGCGCGGTTACAATGCTCCGCCTTCTCGCTATTACCGGTCCGGTTTCCTACCGGATTGATGCCTTCTGGAGTTATGCCGTTGACATGCGAAGCGGCAATATTCTACTCAGCGGGCCAGATTACTTCAAACTCATGCTCCTGAGTATTTTCCTCGCTAAGCGTCATGGAATTTCCGTTCCGGCTGCAAAAGCCTTTCTCACTTCAGCCAAAGAAGTCGGGGTTCAGGCAACCGTTGAAAAAACAGCCCAGGGAATCGCAGCATCCATGGCCGGAGCGGATGTATTTATGGGTGCAGGCATGCTTTCGTCCGCGGAAATTTTTTCTCCGCTTCAAATGGTTATAGACAGGGAGATACTTCGTTTCATCGATGCAGCCACGGGAAACGTCGATTTTTCCGAAGACAGCTTTTCGCTGGAGGATATCAAAGATGTTGCTCCCGGAGGAAACTTTTTCGGACACGAATCCACGGTCCGGCGGTTCCGTGAATGCACCTGGAATTCGGACCTTTTTTCAGTCAACCCGCTCTCTGCGTGGATAAATGAGGGAAAACCGTCTTTCGTTGAAAAAGCCAAGGATATCTTACATTCGCTGCAATACCATCCTGGTTCTGCGGTCACCCCTGAAGTGCACAGGGAACTCGTGAAAATCGAAAACAAGTTTGCGGCGCTATTGTAATAAGACCTTTGACTGATGATTTGTTGTACCAACACGATAAAGGAGGAATGATGGGATATCTGAGAAAAGAGGAGCGGGACCTGCGTCTAAGCAGGGTCAGAAAAGTTATGGAGGAGAAGAACCTTGATTTGATACTGGTCTATTACGATGAGTTTAACATCGGCAACGGCTGGTATCTTACCGGTTGGTGCCCGCAGTTTGAAATCGGTGCGGTTCTGGTGCCGAAAGAAGGGGAACCCCTGATTCTGGGCGGTCCGGAGAGCGAGCCCTTCGCCAGGTTGGACAGCGCCATTACGGAAACCAGAAACTTCCCGGTTTTTATGGTGCCCAACGAAGAATATCCCAACGCCGAGATTATTGATTTTCCGCAGCTCTTCGCGGAGATGAACTCTAAGATGGGAAGAGTAAAACGGGCCGGCCTGGCCGGCGGCGGAAGGATGCCGGCCGACTGTTACCGCCAGATTACCGAAGGGTTTTCCGGGGTGGAACTGGTTGACGTTACCGAGGAGTATGTCGCCTTGAGATACGTTAAGTCAAAATGGGAAATCGAACAGATTAAATCTGCTTTCCGGCTGGCGGATTTCTGTTACGAGGCAATGAAAGAAAAAGTGGCGCCGGGTATTTCGGAGATTGAGGTGGCCGCGGCCGGGGAATATGCCGCCCGCTCCCGGGGCGCCAGCGGTTTTGGGTTTACCGCAATCGTGGGCAGCGGAAAACGTTCCAACGCGGTCGTGCCCACCGCCGGGGCAAAAAAGATGGAATCCGGCGAAATGGTTATGGTTGGCATGGCACCGAAGGTGCAGGGGTATGCCGGAGTCGTGGGTGACACCCTGCCGGTATCCGGTTCTTACACCGAAAAACAGAAAGAATGCATGAAGTATCTTAAGGAAGCGTTCGTCCTGACCAGAGAACAGCTTACACCCGGCAAAATCGGCCAGGAGATAGACGCACCGGCCAGGGATTACTTCAAAAGGCATAACTTTTCCCGGTACTTGATTTGCCCGTTTGTTCACACCATAGGCCTGCACGAAGCAGAGTCTCCTTTCTTTGGACCCCACAGCAACGACGTGCTAAAGCCCGGGATGACAATATGTATTGACGTCAGTTTCTTCGGGCATCCGGAATTTAACGGGGCCAGAATTGAGACCGGATACGAAATAACGGAAAAGGCTGCGGTCCCGATGAGTCCCAGGATTGACCAATTACTTTCCTCGTTATAAAAATTCTCTACCAGGCGAGCCATAATGGCAAAAGCGTTATCCTCTTTCCATTCACCGTTTCCCAGTCCACCCTCGGGAAGTTCCCGACAACAAAAATTTTTTCTAAAGGGAAATCCCTGTTAAAGCGGTCTATATTAATAAAACGTTTCTTCCGGAGGGAATCTTCGGAGGTGATTTCAACGCCAATCAACGACTCCCCTTCTATAAGAAAATCAATTTCGTGTCCCTGGTAGTCGCGAAGGTAATAGATTTCTGGCGGTACGCTCATTTCCTTGGCTAGAGATAATACCTGAGAGACAAAGAGACCTTCTTCCAGAAAACCCTGGCGGTTGGCACTTCGGATTGCCTCCCAGGAAGTCAGTCGCATACCATGGTTTACAATGCCGGCGTCAAAGAAATAGGTCTTTGGTGCTTTCATCAGTCTTACTTTAGGCTTTCGGGCATAGGAACTAATTCGGTAAAGGAGGAAGGTCTGTTCCAATATATTCAGGTAAGACAAAGCGGTGTTCCGGGACATACCAAGGTCGCCAGCCAGATTACTGACGTTGAGAATCTGTCCGTGCTGAAGGAGAAGTGCACGATAGAACCGATGGAAGAGGTCAATATTGTGTACACCTTCTATGGCTCGAATTTCTTTCTCCAAATAAGTAGCCACATAATCCCTGAGGATAAACCACTTCTCTTCTTCTGAATCTTCGGTTAGAACAGCCGGCAGAGAACCGGATAAAAGAACCTGTTGCCGTATAGTTTCGATTGAATTCCTCTTTTCCCAAAAGGCAGCCTGCAACTGATTTAACACTTCCTCGGTCAGTTGATTCTTCAAAAGTAGTTGGAGAGGACTATCTGAATCTGTCCACAAATTATAATGAAAAAGGAGTTCTTTTAAGGTAATCGGGAAAAGATAATGGTAACGTATCCGTCCAGCCAGAGTTTCTGAAGCCTTCCTTTGCAGTTCCAGGGAGGAAGAACCGGAGAGGTAAATCTTAACCCGGTCCCCATGGCTGTCAAAGAGTAGTTTGACCACCTCAAAAATTTGGGGAATCTTCTGGGCTTCATCTAAAAAAAGGTAAAAGCGCTCTTTTAAAGAAGTTAGAGGCAAGCCAAGCCGGGTCTCAATTTCTTTGATAAGGTCGGAAGGGTTTGCCGAGATTACTGACCGCAACCCAAGGTCATCGAAGTTAAGAAAAACAATTTTGTTTGCCGGGACACCAGGGGTTGTGAGGACCTCAATCAATTGGTGGAAAAGGGTGGTTTTTCCAACTTGTCTGGGACCAACGACAACAGAAACAAACTTTTTATCCCTCTCAGTCAGAAGGGTCGCCTGAAGTGTCCGCCTAATCAAATTTCTGTCCATAATTGTTCACCGCACTGAACAATTTTACTGTAATATTGTTTATTTGTCAAATTACTCCTCCTTGTTCCCCATTCAAAGGGGAAGGATTAGCCTACGTTAGGAATGGGGCTTTTCTTTTAAGAAGAGGGTGTGGCTGTTGTTAAAGGTTTCTTCGGCGATTTTTTCGGCCGGGACACCTTTAATCCCGGCGATGGCTCCGGCTAAATAGGTGAGCCAGGCTGGTTCGTTCCGCAAGCCGCGCTTGCCTTCCGGCGGCAGGAAAGGGCAGTCGGTCTCTAAAAGGAGCCGGGATAAAGGTACGTATTTGACCACCTGCCTCAGCGCCTCGTTCTTCTTGTAGGTGATATTTGCGGTAAAGGAGATGAAGAGCCCTAAGTCAAGGACCTTTTGCGCCAGGTCTTCATCTCCGCTGAAGCAGTGCCAGACGCCTCTGAGCGGAGCATATTGTGTTAACACCCTGAGGGTCTCTTCGGAGGCTTGCCGGCTGTGGATGATGACCGGCAGTCCATTTTCTCCGGCGATTTCCAGCAAGCACTGAAAGAGTGTTGCCTGTTTTTCTTTATCCGCGGAAGAGGCGTAGTCTAACCCGGTTTCGCCGATGGCTACTACACGCCGGTCCTGGACCAGGGTTTTAATTTCTGCCAGGTCCGGCGGTCCCGAATCCGCATCTGAAGGGTGGATACCCACCGCAGCCCGGAGGTTGTAATCGTGCGCAATCCGGAGCGCTTTCTGATTACCTTCCTTATCGGTTCCCACCACTAAAATCTCAGAGACTCCGGCATCTTTGGCGCGTTGGATAACTTCGGGCAGGTCAGACTCAAACTGGGGAAAATTCAGGTGGCTGTGCGTCTCAAAAAGCATCTTGACTCTAATTAACGGTGCCGGGACCCAGAGTTGAACTGGGGACGCAGGGATTTTCAGTCCCTCGCTCTACCGCCTGAGCTATCCCGGCAAAGTAGTGCTAACACATTGTCCCGCAACGGTTTCCGCAGTATTGACAGAAACCGGAACGCCTTCCGTTTTCTTAAAGTATGACAGGTGTATGACAGAATTCTTCTTTTCCCTTTCCACCTTTTTTGTCTCCACCCGATTTAACTCTTCGTACAGACCCTCAAGGTTGTTTACCAAGTACCTGGACTCTATACCCTTGACGGTATGACCCATCAGGTACTCGATAAACATTTTATTACATCCCAGCCAGTTTAGTCTACTACAGAAAGTTCTCCGTAAGTCTTGGAAAACTAAGCCCTTAATCCCAGTCTTTGCGGTCGCAGTAATGAGCTGGCGTCTTATCTTGTGTATATCGACCGGATTTCCCTTTTCATCAGCAAAGAAGTGGTCCGTGGCTCTATACACAGACATCTGTTGGGAAATTACCACCGCGAGTCTTTCCGAAACAAGAGGAAATTCAGTCTGGACTTTGTTCTTCTCTCTCGTTTTTTTGAAGTGAGGAATCCCATAGTCCAGATAGAACTCACCAACCCTTAAAGAAGCGATCTCACCCACCCTGAGACCTGTTTCGATGCCAAAAATAAACACTCGCTTGACCCAGTCGTGTTCGCAGGCACCCAAAAGCCTTTCCTCCTCATCTTCAGAAAGCACCCTGTCCCGCTTATTGTTTTCAGGCAAGGGTTTTATTCTACTGGCGGGATTTTCCTTTAACCACCCTTGGATATCAATCGCATAGTTGAAGAATCTCTTGAGGTATCCAAGGTTGTAATTGACGCTCCTGGGAGAAATCTGTCTCCCTGTTCTGGTGGTCCTCTGTCTTGCTTGTTCTCTCCATTTCAGCACAAGCTGTGGAGTAATCTGGTCAATCCGGTACTCTCCGAAGAAGGGAATCAAATCCCGGTGGCATCGGTCTTCCCGGTCCCAAGCGATTTTTTTGCCTTTACACATTTCCTCAAGATATTGCTTTGAAGCCTCGGCAAAGGTCGGTAACGCCGGCTTCGGTAAGGGGAAAACACCCTGGAGAATCTGATCGGATGAAGGAATAATCTGCTGCTGCATCAGTTGGGTGAGAAGTAGAAGTTTTATTTTGTTGGCTTCCCTCTTGCCTTCACACCGGCTGGTCACTCTTATTCTTTTACCGCCGTAAGAGATGTTGATGTAATAGTACCGGCTTCGTCGTTGCTTGTAGAGAGACATATTAACCTCCCGATTCTTTGGGAGGTTTTCTCTCGAACCAATCTCCAGAAACCAAGATCGTAAATTGTCAAGGAGCCAGAATACAGTTGTATATATTCTATAACTTTTCTCCCTCTGGTGTAAAATCCAGAAGTCCTCAGCACGTTCAGTTTCTTTCTGCAAAGGCGATATTCCCAGACTTTTAAAGGCTTCATCGTTGTTGGATACTCGTTCCACTTCCAACCTCGCATAATCATTATTGCCGCTTCCATATACACTCCTTTCTGAGAATCCTAATCATGTGCAACCTTAAGGGTGAGAACCACTGGGAGCATACAGTTCTCCTTCGTTCATTCCTTCCGAATTACTTTTCTTGCCCTAACACACAGCGTCAAATTTACTTTATTTATTCCCCACACACAGGGGTGAATTTGCTTTATTTATTCCCCACCTTCTGTATTTTGAGAGTTTAAAAAGAGAAAACGCCCCTGTGTATGTTTCCTTATCCTCCTGAATTCTGTACCTGAAAACCACTCAAATTCTTTCTTTAGACAGATTGTTTTTGGGGGTCTTCCCCCTTTTTCTTCTTCGCTCTCCATTTCAGTCTCCACAATACCTAGTACGCTTAATACCCCCATTTCCTTATGAGCAGTTGGTCTACTGCAGGAAAGAACATCCATAATTTCGTCGGTTGAAAGTTCCCTCCCCTTCTCCAGTAAAAGGTGAAAGAGCTTAGACCGAACTACAGGACAGGAGTCAAAAGCCACCTCTAAAATTACCCCAATATCTTCTTCAGAAATCTGTTGTCTGTCACAAATCAAGGCGTGACCACGGGCGAGGTTATAAAGAAGTTGATTAATCCTATCAGGCTTTTCTATAATAGGGACTGTATGATTCCAACCCTCCCCTTCCTTCCAGACATTTATCGTTCCCCGGAGACAGGAGAGAAGTAAGGCTGTGCGACTGATAATCTTCACTAATTCAGGGTTGTCATTTCCCCTATCCCATTCAATGCCGTCTTTATAGCGAGAGAAGATTCCCTCCGCAAAAAGCCTCGTGACTGTTCGGCAAATCTTCTCCCTTTTCCGTAAGGTCTCGATTGCAGATAGTTGATTGCAAAGGGTATCTTCGTCTTTTGGTTTGCTGTCTATGTTCAGGAAAAAGAGCCGTGAACCAAAGTTGCCCATTGCCTTCCAAACTCTTGGTGAAATAGGGGTTGAGCCTCCTAAGAACATAAATAAATAGTCTCCCTGATAACCCCTCCTGCCGTGTACCCCGCTTTCCGTTTGCAACCCTTCCCCGTCAAAAACCCTTGTTAGTATGCTGAGGTTCTTCTGCAGATCTTCGTCCCTTTCGCCAAAAATTGAACAAAGATCCCTCACCATCAGCATCTTCCTTCTTATTCTGGGCAGAAGGTCAATCGAAGCAAGTTCGTTTCTCGGTCGATTAGTTGCATGGGAAACGAAAGAAGCAGGGGTGAAGTTATCGCTAGCATAGACAAATCCTTCGATTTCGGAGAAGAAGTTTATAGCTATGGTTTTGCCAGAACTTGGCACATCCACAAAAACCAAGCCAAATGGATTTGAGATGTCCTTGATTTTGAGCTGAGCCAACACACTTAGACCTACCTCCGCAGGAAATAGCAAGTCAGGGAAGTGACAGCTAATCATTCGTTGCCAGTCCTCAATTTCTGTTATCATGCCTTCCTCTTTCCCTGCCTCGGCGTATCCAAAGAAATCCTCTACCGTCCCGCCAGCAAGGAAGTAATCGGTGATATCTTTGACTTTCTTGCCCTTTAGTTCTTCGGGAAGGGTTATTAGGTGGGTCTCGTTGCCGTTATCACTAAGTAGTTTGGTTAATTTATCTGCGCCCTTTTTACCAGCCTCATCGTTGTCTAGGCAAATGTAAATTTTCAAGGAGGAGTTGAATTTTTCCAACCATTCCGGTTTGAAAGTTCCTGCCCCAGCAGTAGATGTAATGGCTGGAATAGAATGGGTAGTTAGAATTATTTGGTCAAATTCGCCTTCGCAGATGACAAGGTTATCGGTGGCAGATTCCAGGGTATTCCACTGATAAATTTGAGCCTCAACCCCGCGAGGATACACCTTGTATTTGTCAGGATTACTGACATCATTCGGATCCTGGCGTAACTTTAGAAAGACGAAATTCCCTTTTTCATCCCGAACCGGTATCGTAATCCAGCTTCGCTTGTAGAAAAATCCAAATCCCAATAAACGGTTTTCTATTACCGCATCCGTAATACCCCTCTGATTCAGATACTCCCTTATGCGATCCGGTAATTCACGGTGGCATTTAGCGACTATTTCAGCGAGAGGTTTATCGGGGGGCAGGTTTTTTTCTGTAACCTCGTAGTAGGTTTGCCTTTTCTTGTCGTACCAAAGTTTATCACCACAGTGACGGGCAAACGAGACGAGATTCCCTTTTTCGGAACACTTTTGACAGTAGTAGACTCCAGTGTCAGCCTGCATATAAAGATGTGTCTCGTCTTCTTTTGAATCGCCATCGCAGTGACCAAATACACAGTGCATCTTTAATTCGTCCCCAGCCTTCTGGAAATGAATACCCTTATTGCCCAGGTACTCTTCTGGTGTTATTTCTGTTTTCGTCTTCATTCCGTCCTCCGTTATTTAGGTTGCGGAGCCTGACCCGAACCGGACAACAACCTACGTTCAAGTCCAGGTCAGGCGTCCAAAATGAATTACCTATTGATGTCAGCCAAGGTCTCCGTTAAAGCAGAGACACCTTTGAGAAATCCCTTCCACAGTTCAATATCAAAGGTTATGCCGTTCATTCCCGATACTGATTTCCCATCCATATCAACAAACACGCTCCGAATATCGATCTTTCCTATGGGATTTATGATGGAAAAACAGATCCTCTCGGTGGGTCCAGCCCATACGTCACCCACGAAGATTTCGCTTTTTGAAGTAGCCATTTTCGTCACCTCCTTCCCTCGTATAATTTGGCTGTTAAAACTACTCTACCTTCTACAACTTCTAAGCCACTTTCCTGCTACCCTGATGCCAGGGACATAGTTTCCTCCTGATGGATATCCATTAACTCGTAATATTTTTCCCTTCCGCCTTACTTCGTCACCTTTGAGCTGATTGACTCTGGCGGAAAATTCCTCCGGTTTTTCTTTTCCTTCAACATTTATCTGAGCATCCATCATTTCCTCCGTTTTTGACAACCTTTAAGAATTATTGGTACAATATAAACAGAGGGGGTACATAGAAAACCTTCCATTTGGTCGTGGAGATTATCGTGTCCCTCTGGGGGAGTCAGTTCGCGCTGACTCCCTCTTATTTTAGCCCCAGATATGGAGCTGACGTCGCACTACTATTTCTCATATTTTCACCCCCTTAAACCAAAAAAACCTGGATTCAAGAATCGTTACTGCATCTTGATCCAGGTCGTTAAAATCAACGCCTCGGGAGGGTCCTCTTAACTTTTGAGTTCTCCCGTCACTATGTTTCCATCTCTTTCGAGAACAATTTTCAACGAACTGAAAATAGTGTATCACAAAGAATCACCCCTTGTCAAGTCCCGCGAATTATCTGTCCAAATTGCCCCCTGCCTTAGCTTACCTAATTCCAGCAAAGTCACAGGACGGGATAGTCCCTACTATTTTGCAGCTTACCTTGGGAATAAGATAATAGCTGTTGGTGTAAAACTCGCCCTCAGGTTCAGACTTTCTCACCCGATAGACCTTTCCCTTCTTGAAGGTCTTTCCCAGATCTTCCCAATCTCTTAACATCTTTATTCTGAAGTACATCAGGCATCTTGCTTGCTTAATACTCATAAAAAGTCTTTGTTTAATTTAGGTACTTACAAGCCAAATTCCAAAGCCCCTGGTTAATATCAATATCCTTAACCAGGCTCTTTATTTCTTTTACCTTTCTTGTGGTTTGCCTACCCTTGTATGAACTTCTACCTTCCATTCCCCCTTTCATTAAATTCTCCTGGACTACATTGTAAGTAGCCCAAAGAGAGTCCCCTAAATCCGCCTGTCTTCTGACCTGCAAGAGACCAGAAGAGTCAATAGGAACTTGATTCTCT
>JAZDPL010000025.1:0-9675 GCA_043797665.1 Candidatus Omnitrophota bacterium | reverse complement strand
TACTTCCCGGATGAGTTTATAGAGACGACTTACAAAAGGAAGGTTTTCAAAGAATCGTTCAAAGAAGAGGAGAACCTTTTTCCCGATGATGTTGTATGCCAAAAAACCGAAAAATAAGATTAGCAGAACAAGGGATAAAAGTCCCACCCCGGGTAGATAGAAAGAAGGCAGAAATTTCTTCAGGAACCCTCCGGTAATTCCTTCAAAAAAGACAAAGATTTTGTATAGTACCCACAGGAAGAACGAGACCGGGACAATAAATAAAAGCCCCGCGATAAAGTATTTCTTAAGACGGCGCATTTATTACCTCCGTATTTTTATTAAGAGTTACTCTAAGGAAACCCGTCTATGGTGTATAGTGAACCCTTATCCTTGGACAGACAGGTTAGGATAACCTGTCTGGGTTACTTGTTTGGGTAGTGTGTTTACCTCCCAGATTGTACTTCTTCCTGTGTTATAAGGTCAACTTCTTCCTAAAGCCAAACCAATTGCGACTGGATGGTGGGGTACTTGCCGGAGCAGATAGGGCTGTATGCTGTGCGTTCTATCAAATCCGCGAAGGGCACGCCTATATGATTCAAAGATCAATTACAAGGAATCAATAATAAAACCTTATACCTAAATTTGCTTTTCAAAGTCGCTTCTTACGGATTTTCGGGGATTGGGTGAGGGAGGAAATATCAGTTCTGGGGTGATATCGCCGCAAATCGCAAATTAGAAAGGAAGAAATTGGGACTGGGTGGTGGGGTAAGTTACCGGAAAAGGTTTTTTGTGTTGGCAGAGGGGACCGGATTAAATAGAGTATGGGGTGGGGGGGGGTAGGGTATTCCTACTTTTTGTGTACTTGAATCATGCCAGATTTAAACCTGTTAGATGCGATCACCGGAATACTCTTTGGCTTTTTCAGCCTGTTCCCTCATTTTTAAGGCCAGTTCCGGACCGCTGACCCCATTCGGAAAACCGGGATAGTTTTCAATCAAACCGGTCCAGGCAAGCTGGCCACCCGAAACCAGGCCCTCCAGGATTACAAAATCCAGCTTTCTCCTGGCCGCATAGATACCAGCGGTCAAGCCGGCCGGACCAGCGCCGGTAATTATCAAATCATTCATTTTATTGTCTTAATCTTTTTGAACAGAAATAACCTGCTCAAGTTGATAGAGGCGCTGTAACGATAAAAGAAAGGCGAGACAGGATTCGGCGCCTTCATTCTGATTAACGCCGTTGGCCATCAGACCATCCCGGCAGCCTCCGGTTTCGGAATCATACAGTACTTCGTTCAAGTCGTTATTTCCCAGAAACCATTGGAAAGAAAAACGGGCCTTATTCAACCACGTTTCATCACCGGTTGCCAAAAACGCCTCGGCGCAGGCATCAACCAAACCCGTAACCTCCAAAGGCTGCTGGTCAAACTGCGCCTTTGTCCCGCCCCGGGCCAACCAGCCGTTATTTCCGACCAGGGAAAGGTGGCGTCCCGAAGGTGCGGTTTGAACGGAAACCAGCCATTCAATCAATCGCAGACCCAACTGTAAAAGGTCTGCATCACCGAATCGTTTGCCGACCATAATCAAGGCCTGGGGGATACGGGCATTGTCATAAGTTACGGTATCTTCCAACCACGGCCAATCATCTGAAATATTCCTCTGACAGAGTTGCGTCAACAATTCCACCAGTTTCCGTTGAATGTTTTTCACCTCCAGATCCCCTCCAAACCTTTCCAGGTAATAACAGGAGGCGATCACGCAATATGCCCAGGCTCTGGGAGAAGAGAAGGAGGCGGTAAAAGAGAATGCGACCCGAAATAGACCGGTGGCAACGTTAAGGATGGAGCGGCTGGGCGGCCTTCGGATAATCGCGCCGATGGCCCAGAGTGCACGACCGTGGCTGTCTTCGGAGCCGATTTCTTCTGAAAATTGGCGGTTATAAGTCATAAAATTTCGAAACCGTCTCTTCTCATCATCAAACGCGTAGCGGATGAAAGAAAGGTAACACTGCAAAAAAGGAATAACCTGCTCATTCTTAAAAAGAGACCAGTTGCATTCCAGAGTCACGACACCCCGGGCGTTATCGTCGGTGGTGTAGCCGTGAGTCCTGTCCGGAATGGTGAGAAAGGCATGCTGAAACAAGCCGGTATCGTCGGTAAGGGTATACAGCAGGTAGTCCAGTTTGACTTCCGGCAGAACCAATTCCTTTCTAAAGCGGCGCAACAAAGGCAAAGAGACTGAAGGCCGGTAGGAGGTCGCCGCTTTTTCAAACAGGGAGTGATAATCTTTTGCTACCTTGTGCCAGAGGAAGCGTTGACCGAACTGGTAACACTCTTTGCGCATCTGGTTACGCTTCGCATCATCGCCAAACAGTTCGCAAAGATTTTCCGTCAAAGCCCTGCTGTCGCCAAAAGGCGCCAGGCAACCCCTCCCTTCGGCCAGCATCTCCCGGGCATAGTAATATGGGGTGGAAATTATGGCCTTGCCGCAGGTAATCGCATAGGTCAATGTCCCGGAAACAATCTGCTCTTCGGAAAGGTAAGGAGTAAGGTAGATATCCGCCGCTACGATATACTGGATCAACTCCTCTTCTGTAACAAAGTAATTGTGAAATAAAACGTTTTTTTCCAGATCCAACTCCCGCACCGTCCTCTGAAGGGAAAGACGGTACTCTTCCCCATAGTGTTTTTTTATTTCCGGGTGCGTGGTTCCAAGGACGATGTAAAGAAGTTCCGGAAACTTTGCCGTTACTTCCGGGAGCGCCGAAAGTACCGTTTCGATACCCTTATTGGGACCCAGAAGCCCGAAAGTCAAAACAACCTTTCTTCCGGCGGCGTGGAGTTTGTCCTTATACAGAACCGGGTCCAGAAAAGGGACATCCGGCGCGCCGTGGTAAACCAAAGAGATTTTATCTTCCGGGACTCCGTAAACCCGGGCAAGCAACTCTTTACCTTTTTGAGACTGGCTGGCTAGGAAAGTGGAAAGCCGGCAGACTTCTTTTAAGACCTGCCGTTGGGATGGGCTCGGATTAAGAAAAATGGTATGGAGCGTGGTCACGACCGGTTTCTTAAGGTCGAGCAGAAACTGGAGAAGATAATCTCCGTCCTCGCCGCCGAAGATTCCAAACTCATGCTGGACCGAAACAACGTCGGCTCCGGAAAGGTTGACGAACTCGGCTGCCCGGCGATAATCGGCCATCTGCTGGTTTCGCACTTCAAAAGATACCTCGTTGGGATATTTATAAGATTGGTTTGTGTCGGACAAGGCGATTATCCGGATATCAAGTTTGCGCTCCGACTGGTTCGAAATTTTCATCTGCCTAAGCGAAGCAACCATGTTGCTGGCAAAAATTCCGATGCCGCATTTTTTGGGCGGATAAGTACTTAAAACCGAGATTTCTTTTAATTCCATTGGGATGTTATTGCGCTCAGCACGACTTGAGACAATCTACGATATCGGCTAGGCTTGCAGTTGCCAGACAAACGCTGGTGTCCGCGGCTCCGTAATAAAGGTGTAGTTTCCCGTCTTTATCTAAAATTACACCGGTTGGAAAAACAACCCCGGGTGTGTCTCCGGAATTTTCGTATGGTAAAGCCGGTCCGAAGACCCATTCGTCACAGCGCCGGATAACCCGACGCGGGTCATCCTTGTCCAGGAGCGCCAAACCCACCCGGTAAATACTTCCGGCGGCGGTTATTCGAATACCATGATAAATAAGCAGCCATCCATCTGGAGTTTCAATCGGTGGCGGTCCCAGGCCTACGCGGTGGCAGTCCCACCAGCCCGACCGCGCCGGAAGGAGAATCTGGTGATAGCCCCAGTGCTTAAGGTCCGGAGACGAACAGATCCAGATGTGGGCCTCACCGCGGATAATCGGCCGGTGAATTAAAAAATAGTGGTCATGAAATGTTTTGGGAAATAGGGAGGCATCTTTATCTTCTGGCGGTAATATCGGGCCCTGACGCTGAAAATTCTGAAAATCTTTGGTAAAAGCAAGCGAGACTAAAGGACCACCCCTGGAAAAAGAAACATAAGTAATTGCGTATTCGTTTCTCTCCGGCAACCAAACCACGCGGGAGTCCTCCAACCCAAAACGTTCCTCGCCGATATTTTCGTCCGGGCGCAAAAGGTGTTCGGTATCAATCCGCCAGTCCTGCCGACCATCACGGCTTTTCGCGACCGCTAAATGCGAAAAACCTTTCATATCTTCAACCCTAACCAACAGTAATGTCTCGCCGTTAAATTCCACCGCGCCGGGATTGAAGACTGAATTTACGCGGTAGGGCCAATCGGCTGGTTTTAAGATCGGGTTTCCTTCGTCTCGGATGAAAATCTCTTTTACCACAATTTATTATAGCAAATTAAGACTCGGACGTCAATTCAAAAGCTCCAAATTTCTTCTCCAATTTTTCGATATCTTTTCTTGCCCCAATCACCCCGGTCAAATATTATCACCCTATCAATCTTTGGTCAAAGTTAGCAGTCAAAACTAATTGCGACAGACATGGTGAGGTAAGGCATTCCATTGTCAGCCAATGGTTTCTGTTACTCTGGTGAACGTTGTTCCAGGAGGTAGGGTAAAGGGCACGGGAGAGGTTGTCCTATGAGAGGGTTTGGCGTAAGTTGCTGTTGAGGCTAAACAGTAACTCAGGGTAGAGTATGGTAGATGGGACCTGACCTCGGGAAGGAATTCTATCATTGATGTCAATTATTTTTACCCACTTGGTTTCAATTGTCCCCTCAGGTGCCTAACTCTCCCAATAGCTCAAAGAAGGGCATAAAAAAACATTTAATTGACAAGCCAACTTCGCTTGGTCTCTGAAGAAGTAGGTGGTGTAAGGGGTAGGAAGGTATGAAGGGGAAAATTTTCTGGGTAAGGATTTTGTAGGGAAGATTTCCGTTTAATTTTTCTCTTTTTAAGTAACTTTGAGCAATTTATTCTCTAAATCTCTCCTTTCTTCCAGTAATTTCGCAATTCTCTTTAGATTGATCACTGTAAAGGTGAGTAGGGTTTGGATGTTCACTTTGAATCTTCGCCAGTAGCGTGCCCTGCCTAAGCCGTGCCACTTCTTTGCTTCACCAAACTTCTTCTCTATTAGTTTTCGCCTTTTTAAAGCCTCTTGTGAACGTTGTTTCGGATGGTAGGGGTTTTAGAGAATACGGGAGAGGTTGTTCTCTGAGAGGGTTTGGCATGAGTTGCTGTTTAGGCTCAACAGTAACTCAGGGTAGAGTCGGTATGGTGGGGGGGACCTGGGCGCGGGTTTAATTAAGAGTGGTGGATGAGAAAAGCCCCGAATTCAAAAGGTTGGTGTTAGGAAGTATAGGTATATTAAAGCCTAAATTGTCCACCAGGCAGGTTCTAATATCCTCCCCTAAGCCACCCGGCGGTTTTTTCTTGGCGAGAAATTTTTTAAGTTCTCAATTAAGCCCTCACAGTGCTTTATTATGAACGATATTCTACATTTCCATTCCTAACCTTCCTCAAAGAAGGTCAGTTACCGTTTAGCTAAACAGCAACCCAGGGGAAAGTAGGTATGGTAGGTGGGACCTGACTTCAGGGAAGAGATTCTGGGACCCAGATATGGTTCAGTCAGAGGTAAAAATTTGAGGATAGTATACTTATGGTGAAGAAGGTATGGTTAAAGTTACTTTGTTCTCCATCCACCACGCTTCCCATTTTGTTGTATCCTCTCCGAATGCTTGTCCTGTTATCCTACTTAATGCTTGTGCCGCACCGCTCCGTAGGCCACCATCTTTATCCCTCAGGACAGCAATTAGTGAATCTATTGCGTGAATATCTTTTATATTACCCAGTGCCTCTGCTGCATAACGTTGGACATCAATATTTTCATCCTTCAGTGCCGCAACCAGGGACTCTACAGCGCGTATGTCTCCTATGTAACCCAGCGCTCTTGCCGCAGAACTTCGGATATAATTATCTTCATCTTTTAGCGCCGTCATTAAAGGCTCGACAACGCGTTTATCTTTTATCTGACCCAACGATTCTGTCGCAGAACGTCGAAGGAATGTGTTTTCGTCTTTCAGTGCAACAATCAGAGGTTCTACAGCACGATTATCTTTTATCTCACCCAGCGCTCTTGCTGCAGAACTTCGGATATAACTCGCTTCATCTTTCAGTGCGGTAATTAATGGTTCTACGGCACGGCTATCTTTTATACTACCCAGTGCCATTACCACGTGCATTCGGACAAAGTTATCTTTATCACCCTTAAGCATCGCAATTAATGGTTCTACGGCGCGCGGGTCTTTTATTTTACCCAATATTTCTGTCGCCTCATTTCGGACAAGCCAATCGTTGTCATTCAACGCAGTAACTAAAGGTTCTACAGTACAAGCGTCTTTCATATTTTCCAGTGCTTCTATCGCAGAGCGTCGAACAAAAACATCTGTATCCTTCAACGCCATAATCAACGGTTCTACGGCGTGAGTATCTTTTATACTACCTAATGCCGATGCGACATTACTTCGGATACACCAATCTTTATCTTTCAAGGCAGTAATAAGGGGTCCTACAGATGGTTTCCCTATCTGGGTAAGTTTTCGAACGACATCTTGAGTCGTTTCACTTTTACCTGTTAATTGTTGAATTAAGGTGTTAACCTCTTTCTCTATTTCCGCAGAATCCGAACCGCCGACATCTTTAGTTGTAGTGGTCTTCATAACTTGAGGCATGACAATTTCCTGTTCGAGTTTATGCTTTATCCACCACTGCCATTGTATGATGTCTTCTCCGAATGCTTGTCCTGTTATCCTACTTAATGCTTGTGCCGCACCGCTCCGTAGGCCACCATCTTTATTTTTTAGTGAAGCAATTAATGGATCTATAGTATGGATGTCGCCTATGTTACCCAGTGCTGATGCTGCATAGCGTCGGACACTAATATTTTCGTCCTCAAGCATAGCAATAAGGGACGAGACCGAGCGAATAGCTCCTATTATTTTACCCAGCGCTCTTGCTACTTCCTCCCGGACATCAGTATCTTCATCCCTAAGGGCAGCAATAAGGGGTTCTACCGCGCGAGCATCTCCTATATTACCCAGTGCTTTTGCTGCTTCCTCTCGGACATACCGTTTTTTATCCTTTAGTGCAGTGACCAAAGGTTCTACAACACGCTTGTCTTTTATGTTACCCAACGCCTCAACCACCTCACCTCTGGCAAGCCAATCTTCATCCCTTTCTTTATCCTTCAAATCTTTCAGGGTAACAATAAGGGGTTCTACGGCACGGCTATCTTTTATACTACCCAGTGCCATTATCGCCCAGCGTCGGACAAAATTGTTTTCATCCTTTAATGCAGCAATCAGGGGTTCTACAGCACGGGCATCTCCTATTTTACCCAGCGCTTCTCCTGCACGGCGCCGGGTATAGTCATCTGTATCCTTTAGTGCAGCAATCAGCGGTTCTACGGCACGAATATCTTTTATCTCCCCCAGCGTCCATGCCGCACTACTTCGAACATCCCCGTTTTCATCCTTCAATAAGACGATTAAAGGCTCCACAGCACGAGTATCTTTTATGCTACCCAGTGCCATTGCCGCAGAGTGTCGAACATTTTTATCTTTATCGTTGAGGGCACCCAGCAGTACTTCTACCGCACGAATGTCTCTTATCTGACCCAGTGCCCCTGCCGCACTACTTCGGACATCCCCGTCTTCATCTTTCATGGCCGCAATAAGGGGTTCTGCAGCGCTCTTGTCTTTTATGCGACCAAGTACTTCTGCCGCATTGCTTCGGACGTTACTATTTTCATCCTTGAGAGCCATGATGAGTGGTTCTACAATATAATCATCTTTTATCTGGCTTAGTGCCGATACCGCAGACATTCGGACATCCCTGTTTTTATCTTTCAGCGCCGTAATCAGAGGCTCTACAACACGACTGTCTTTTATCACACTCAGTGTTCTTGCCACCTCCATCCGGACATAACTATCTTTATCCTTTAATGTGGCAATCAGCGGTTCTACGGCACGGCTATCTTTTATACTACCCAGTGCTATTACCGTAATATATCGGACGAGACGATCGTTATCCTTCAACGCAACAATCAAAGGTTCAACTGCGCGAACGTCTTTTATGTTCCCCAGTGCTTGCGCCGCATAGCATCGGACATTTCTATCTTTATCCTTCAGCGTGGCAATTAAGGGGTCGACCGCGGGTTTCCCAATCTGGACAAGTCTCTTATATTCAGCATCTGCACTTATTCCTTTGCTCTTCAACCTTTGGATTAAAGTATCAATCTCTTTTTTTGTTTCTGTAGCGGTCAATTCCTTTTCCTTCTGTTTTTTTTCGGTAGGAGGTACTTCCCTTTCCTTGCCGGCCGCAGAAGTTTTCTCCTCTCCAAATTCTTTTATCTCTGTGGCTTCTTTCGGAGTTTTGAAGATAAAGGTATCGGCAGGGATTTTTTCGTCTACCTTTATCTGATTGTGAATTATCTCCATTCCCATCCCCATTTCTTCAGATTCTGTGGGCCCTCCTGTTTTGATTCTCCTAACCAGGTAGTTTTTGGTGTCAACCCAGTAATCAATCTTACCCTGATTTGTATGGAGGCACAAATGGAAGGTTTTTACTCCCTTAAGAATTTCCTCACCAATTAGCTCAATTTTCTCTGCACATTTCATTAACTCTTCAGTTGTTTCATTTCCAAATAGAGGGAGGTCTGGAAAATATTCTGCCAACAGTTTTTCAATAGTCTCTGGTGCTTCTTTAACTCTATATTGTTTGGGTATTGAGGCATACATCCACACCTTCTTCCCGTCGGAAACCACGGCATCTCCTGTCATTCCTAACTCTTCCCAACTTCCTGACTTGACCACGACCGCTATTTTGTTCGGACGCTGGATAGCCACGCTGAACTGAACCTGCAGTCCCTCTTCCATACCGGGCATATACATAATCATGGTAGTTTCATCCTGGTATGTCTGAATCGCCTTATATACCTGTACTGCCTTTTGAAGAATTGTTTCACCGGAGTCAATCTTTTCTTCACCCCATACCTGCAAACAGAGTCTTAATACAACCACCAAAATCAATACTATCCGACAAAAAGCCTTCATATTCAACTCCTTGAAGTCCAGGTAAACAAATCCTGACGTATCTAATTGGCTAAAAACAGAGATAAACCATCATTATTTCTCAACCGCAATATTAAGGATATGGAGTTAACAGCCACATTAAAAGATACCCCATTTTCACTTGTCAGTCAAATTAATAGGAATAAAAATATGTGATAGGGTGACATTTTTGGTGTCCAAATAATCCAGTCAGGGGTCGTGGTATAATAGTAAATGACGAAATGGAGTGAGTTTAGTTAAGAGTGGCGGATGAGGAAAACCCCGAATTCAAAGGGTTGGCGTTAGGAAGTAAGGGTATATTGAAAGTCAAATTATCCATCAAACAGGTTCTAACGTCGTCCCGTATGCCACCCCGTGAAGGAGAGCGCTTTGCGCACCCTTCACGGCCATGAAGCGTGTGCGATAGCACTCTGCTTCATGGCCGATTAATGTTTCTGAACCATGCAGTTCGCGGTCGCCATTGCGCTCACGGTCATCTACCTTGGCCTCTCGCTGACGCTCGGCGGAGTGCACCCAAAGAGCGGCATGCCCTGGTGGTTCTTCGTACCAGCTGCTGTGGCGTTTTGCGCCTCCTATGTCGCCGAAAGAGTCGCGGCCACCC
>JAZDPL010000020.1:0-38853 GCA_043797665.1 Candidatus Omnitrophota bacterium | reverse complement strand
CGTTTCGGGGCGTAGCGCAGCCTGGTAGCGCACCTGAATGGGGTTCAGGTGGTCGCTGGTTCGAATCCAGTCGCCCCGACTTCCCTGGAGGGATTCGAACCCAGGGATGTGTGAAGGGAAAGTTCCCTTCACGTCTGGGGGAGAAAATTAAGAGGGGGCTTGCCCTCTCTTAAAACGAGTGAAGTCAGCGTCCACGAGTTGTAGCGACTGAGCTAAACTCGTGCTGACGAAACGAAGTGGTTCGTATCCAGTCGCCCCGACTATGGTCAAACAGGATAGGCCGGATTTAGCGGAACAGATTCGCCGGGTCAATCAGATGGGACATCTGAATGAGGCGGAACGGGACCACCTGATCGGCGAGTTAATTGAGCAATCCGCCAATCAGCAGGGAAATTCCGGAGCCCGCAATATCGGCGCGTACCTGACCAGCATTTTTCTTCCGCCCTTAGGTTACTTTATCGGCGTCCGCTACCTCTTACGCTACGGTGAGGAGAGATTAAAACCCGCCATTATCTGTATAGTGCTGACCACTGTCTCCCTTATAGTCCAGATTCTGCTTTTCCGTAAAATCCTGGCCTCTTTACTGTCAAGTTTTTCTTTTCCTTCCGTCCCGAATTAACATGTAAGGACAGGTCGCGACCTGTCCCTACAAATTTATGAATAAAAAATATTTTATCCGGACGTTTGGGTGTCAGATGAACCAGGCGGATAGCGCTTACTTAACTGCTTTTTTAGATAAGGCGGGTTATCGGAAGGCGGACCGTCCGGAGGAGGCGGACATTATTATTTTCAATACCTGCAGCGTCCGGGAGCACGCCGAGGAACGCCTCTTTCAGAACCTCCAGGATACCAGTCATCTAAAGAAGAAGAATCCCGAATTAATAATTGGTCTGGTGGGATGCGTACCGGCGCTGCACCGGGAAAAACTTTTTTCTTCTTTTCCGTACCTTGATTTCTTAGCCGGACCGGAAAGCCTGGCTGAGGTTCCTTCCCTGATTGGAATCTGCCGGACCAGCCCGTCTCCGGGCAAGAAGAAAGCCTACTCTTTCGCCGCCGCCCAAAAGCCATATTTTTGTCCGCAGAAAGGCGGGGCGCTCAGCGCTTTTCTTCCGGTGATTACCGGATGCAATAATTTCTGCAGTTACTGCGTGGTACCGTATGCGCGCGGAGCAGAAGAGAGCAGGCCGGTGAATGAAGTCCTGGCTGAGGCAGGAAATTTGGTTGGGCAGGGCGTCAAAGAAATAACCCTTTTAGGCCAGAACGTTAATTCCTACCGGGATTTGCAGAATGGCGTGGATTTTCCAAACCTTCTGGATAAAGTATCCAGGATTGCCGGTCTGCTTCGGTTAGGTTTCTTGACTTCTCACCCTAAAGACGTCTCAACAAGGCTTTTTGAAGTAATGGCGGAGAATAAGAATATATACAAACACCTTCACCTTCCTCTCCAGAGCGGTTCGGATAGAATTCTTTCCGCCATGAATCGGAAGTACACCGCTGACCATTATCTGCGAATGATAACTGAGGCACGGCGTCTAATTCCGAACCTTTCCCTTACCTCAGACGTTATCGTGGGTTTTCCCGGTGAGGCCGGGACGGATTTTCAGGATACTTTAACGATGGTGGAAGAAGCGCAGTTTGACGACCTCTTTGCCTTCAAATATTCAGACCGTCCGGGTACTGCAGCCGAAAGCATAGGTGGAAAAGTCCCGCAAGAATTTAAGGAAGAGCGGTTACGCAGTTTGTGGGAAGTCCAGGATAGGATTTCGTTAGAAAAGAATAAGACGCAGGTGGGTAAAGTGTCCGAGGTGCTAATTTTAAGGGAGAGTAATAAACGACCCGGGTATATGGTGGGGAAGACCAAAGAGGAGAAGAATATTTTGATAAATGCAGGGACAGGTCGCGGACTGTCCCTACCACATAAAGATGTAAGAGCAGGCTATTTGTTACCAGTTGAGATTACCCGGGCTGACCGCCATTTGTTTTACGGAGTATCTGCCGGAGGAGAAGAATAGCCATTGCCGCAAAAGCAAGACCACAGGCTAAATGCAGCCGGACCGGGTTAAGTATCTCTTTTTTTATCTCCCCGTTTTTTACTACTTTTAAGTCTACTGCGTGGAGGTCAGTTTCTCCGGAGTGAACCGGACAATAGTTATAAAAGGTTCCGTCTACCCGGACGATATCGCCTTTAGTCTGGTATCGGCCTAAAGTTTTAATCTGACTCAGTCGGGAACTGTCTGCGTAGATTCCGAGAGCGTTACTTCCATCACTGATATTCACCCAGCCGGATTTTCCCCGTAACATTAAATCACCAATCGCTTCTCCTTCTACCACGACCGTCTTTCCGTCGTAAAAATTGTTCTGATTGATAAGGTCGGATACCGATACTACCGGAAGTGAGGCGGAATGAACCAGCGCTAAAAAGTAAATAATTAACATATTTTATGTATTGTAGGGGCGACATTTATGACGCCCGCGGGTCGGATAAATCCGACCCCTACAAGTTCGCACCGAAGGTGCGCTAATTTTACTATTTCCCTTTGAACAGGGAGGCGATGAAACCAAAGATAACAAAGGTTGCTAAAAATTCAAACCGGCCGACCCACATTTCCAGAATATAGGTGATTTTAAGAAGAGCCGGCATTGCCGGTGAGGTAATGCCGATGGTATGACCAACGTTGGCAGCCGCAGAGACCGATTCAAAGAGCGCGGGCAGAAATGGATATCCGCAGAGGATGCCCATAACCGCGCCCAAAAGGTAAATAGAGAGGTAGGCAATAACCACCAAACCGGCTGCCTGTACCTGTTTGTCCTCCAGTACCGTGTCGCGGAAGTGGTGAACTTTCTCTATTACCATGCCCTGTTCCGGTGTAAAGACGGTTTTTACCTGACGCCATAGACCTTTGGCTACTACCCCGATACGCAGGGTTTTAATGGCACCTGCAGTAGAACAGGCACATCCCCCAAATCCCATTGCCATAATTACTCCTAAGAGCGCCAGGTCATTCCACTGGCTGAATTGGTTGGCGGTGACGGTCATAAATCCGGTGCCGGTATGACCGGAAAGGACCTGATAAAAACCGATTCGGAAGACCGAAGACATGTTGGGAAATAAGTCTAATTGGGTTAAACCCACCAGGGTCAAAAAGACCGTAATAGCCGCAGTGAAAAGATAAGTTCTGATTTCTATATCACGCCACAGTTCCCGGCGCCGGCCGCTCCAGATGAGGTAGTGCAGACCGAAGTTAATTGAACCGGAAAAAAAGATGAAGAAGGTGGCTATTTCATAATAGATGCTATGATAGTAAAGGATTGATTGACCCTGGGGTGAGAAACCGCCGGTAGCCCAGCCCGCCATAAAGATACAAAGCCCGTGAAAAAAAGAACGCATGGTGGAGAGTCCTAACTGCAAGCCGATAATCGTTAAAGACGCAACCCCCAGGAAGAGATAGGTAAAGGTCACTAACCAGATAAACCGGGCGGTGGAAACTACGTTTGGCAAAATTTTCTCGTCACGGGCTTCGCCGACGTAGAGGGAAAAAACACCGCTGGTTTTGGCCACGAAAAAAGTCAGGGCAATAACCACGATTCCCTGTCCCCCCAGAAACTGGGTGAAATGGCGCCAGAGGTTATAACTCTGCGCCATATGGTCCACATCTCTGGTCAGGGAAAGACCGGTGGTGGCAAAACCGCTCATCGTTTCAAAGAGGCTGTCCAGAAAAGAACCGAAGTGACCGGATAGATATAAGGGTACCGCAGCCAGTACCATCGCCAGAAGCCAGGAGAGGCCGGCAATCACGATACCGTTTGACCAGGAGAGGTCGGTTCGCTTCGGCCGGTTGATGGTTAAGAGACAGCCTACAATCAGGGCGACACCTGCTCCGGAAATAAAGTCAAGGGCAGGGACCCATTCCTGGTAGCAAAAAGCGGCTATCAGAGGCAAAAACATCGTGATGGCTAAGCCGCCGGAGATTTCCCCTAAGTAATAACTGATTATTTTGAAGTCTTCTTTTTGAGGTTTAATTAACATAAGAGAGGAGAATCATATTTGCTGTAGGGGTCGGATTCATCCGACCCGCGGGTTCGATAAATCGAACCCCTACTTAAAAAAATTCGGTAAATATGACGGTGAGTCCTAAAGTCACCAGGACTACAGCAAGGATTAATAAAGGTAAGAGAAGGGTGTATCCGATGCCCAAAAAACCGTTACCAAATGCGACTAAAGTCCTGCGGATGCGTTTCTGCATTTAAAGTTACATTTCTTTTAAAAAGGTCTGGATGACGCTGTTTTCTTCACCGATACGGGTTAAAGCCACAATCTCGTCCTGAGGTTTGAATATGGTGTTACCCCGCGGGATAAACACGCTGTCACCCCGGATAACCGCCACCAGTACCGATTCGGCAGGCAGGTTGACTTCAGAGACGGTCTTGCCGATAGCCGGTGATTCTTCCGGCAGGTCAAACCGGACCAGAGCCAGCTTCCCTTTGCGAAAGGTGACCAGATTAACAAAGTCAGAGAGGGAAACTTCTTCTTTGATTACTCGGGCCAGTATTCCGGTACTGTCAATCGGCACGTCAACGCCTAATTCATTAAATATGTGTTCATTCCGGCTGTCGTTAACCCGGGCAACGGTCCGGTCGATATGAAATATCTCTTTGGCTAACTGGCAGACTACCAGGTTATCTTCGTCACTTCCGCTTACCGCAGCCAGGACGTCCGCCCGCTCAATTCCGGCGGACTGAAGGGCCTGTATTTCACAACCATCTCCGTTGATAACCAGGATGTCTAATTCCTGACTTATCCGGTCGCAGGTCCGGCGGTCTTTTTCAATCAGAGCAATCGTATGTTTATCCCGAAAGAGGCGTTGAGCCAGATAGTAACCTACGTTTCCGCCACCAACGATAATTACATACATGTCCAGATCCTTCGCTATGCTCAGGATGACACACTACGTCATTTTTCAAATAATAGCTGCCTGAGGCTATCCACTACCAGGGCGGTTTCACTTATTGCATTCACGCCTAATTTCTGGTAGGTTTGTGCCCGGGCCGGGTCGTAAATCCGGGCGAATACTTTTTCCAGATCAAACATTTTTTTGGCTACCTGGGCGGTTACAATATTTGCGTTGTCGTTATCCGTAACCGCAATCAGGGCGTCTGCCCGTTCCACGCCCGCTTCTTTGAGAATTTCCGGAGAGAAACCATTTCCCACCACCGTTATCCCGCTGAAGGAACGACCCAATCGCTGGAGACTGTCGCGGTCACGGTCGATAACCACAACGTTGTGTCCTTCACTTTCCAGGGACTGGGCTAAGGTAATTCCCACCCGGCTGCAACCGACAACGATTATATACATAGGGGTTTACTCCAAAAGTCTATTGTCATTCTGAGTGCAACGAAGAATCTATTTTAGATCCTTCGCTACCGCTCAGGATGACAGAGGCGGTCACTTTCAGGTAACGCTTCATTGCTTCTAATTTTTTGGGTCCAATCCCCGGGACCTCAAGAAGGTCATCGATTCGGCGGAAAGGGGTTTTGTTTCGCTGCGCTCTAATCCTCTGCGCCAGTGCCGGACCGATTCCAGGCAGAGTTTCCAGTTCTTCCTGGGATGCGGTATTCGGGTCTAATCTTGCCTGAACTTTCTGTTCTTTTAACCGTTGACGTTCAATGAAAAACTTTTCCTGGGAAACCGTTGCCAGATAACGGCTGTCTGAAGTGTAGTAGCGGTAATTGACTTCGCCGGTCCGGTGGTAAATGACCACTCCTTCTCCGACAAGGAGGCTTACCGCGATAAAGAGAAGTCCGGTACGTTCTGTCCGGGTCAGTGCGACCATGCGGGTTCATTGACTTGAAAATTATCCCTCTACTATATTCTATTTTGGTTTTTCTGTCAAACTGTCATTGCGAGGCAAAGCCGAAGCAATCTCGAGATTGCCACGTTACAAACTACGTTCCTCGCAACGACACATTGCGTCGAATTTGACCGGACTTATCATTTATTATATAATTACTTTGGGCAAGGACAAGGAGAAAGATGGAAAAACCGGAAGAGGTTGTTGTTTCTTACCTTCGGAAAACCAGAACCGGCCAGGTTATATGTATCGTTCTCTTCTTTATCTTTGTCAGCATCGTTATTAAACTCAACGGCGGTGCACCCAGTGTCTACGCCTACCTTTTTTTTATGCCCATCCTGGCGGTGGCTTTTGTTTACGGCTGGGCCTGGGCGCTTTTAACTACTACCGCGGCATCTTTTGTGGCCACTTTCCTGCTTTCTCCCACCGGTATCTCTTTTACCCCTTCCCTCCTGGATGATTTCCTTGTCCGGTTTGCCATTATGGGTCTGGTGGGTGTGGAAGCCGGTATAATGGCTCAGCGTCTGCGCCGGGAGACGAAGGAAAGGGAAACGTCATACGCATCACTCCAAGCCAAACTTCAGGAGATGGCTTCTTTACGGACAATAGATAGAGCGATTGTCCAGGACGTTGACGTATATTCACTCTTTCCGGAAATAATAAAACTGGTCTCGGAATCTTTGTCTGCAGATGTCGGCATTATCTGCATTACCAACGGGAAGGGTTTTCAGGTTGCTGCTTCTTATGGCGTTCCGGAAGAGATTCGTCAGGAGATGGAAGGGTTTACCCTCTGTGAAGAAGATAACCGGTTCTGGACCCAGTCCCGCCTGATTACCTGCCGCCGTTTAGATGACAATGCCTTTTGTAACTGGCCGACCTTTGAACGTCTCAAGGAAAGTTTGCATCTATCCTGTGGTTGTGCGGTCCCTTTGAAAGTTGGCAGCCACCATTTTGGTTCTCTCTCACTTTTTTTCCACTCACCGGACGTGTTAGACAAGGGGGTGGCGGAAGAAGCGGAAATTTTTGCCGGACAGGTGGCGGTGGCGGTCCGTAATAACCAATTATTGGAAGAGATGAGCAGTCTGACTTTTGACCTGGTACAGACGTTGGCCGGTGTGGTTGATTTGCGTGACGCTTATACGGGTGGCCATTCAGAGCGGGTCACTAAATATGCGTTAGGTATTGGTGAGGAGTTAGGTCTTTCTCCGGAAGAGTTGCGGGTTCTTCGTTATTCCGCAGTACTCCATGACTTAGGTAAGGTCGCCATATCTGAAAGGATTTTACATAAGCCGACGGCTCTAACTACAGAGGAGTGGGTGGTGATGAAGAAACATCCGAAATTAGCAGCCCAGATTCTGGGAAAGGTCAAGTTCTTTAAAGATATCCTGCCCGCAGTCTACCACCACCACGAAAAATTTGACGGCAACGGCTATCCGGATAACCTGAGAAATGGAAAGATACCGTTAACCGCCCGTATCCTTTCGTTAGCCGATGCTTTTGAGGCGATGACTTCTGATAGACCTTATCGCAAGGCGCTCTCCCCGGAGGAAGCGCTTGCAGAAATAAACCGGGAAAGCGGCCGACAGTTTGACCCCAGGGTTGTCGAAGCCTTTTTACGGTATTTGGGAAAAAAAGGGAACATCCAAAAAGAGGAATAGACAACATTTAATGTCATTCCCGCATGCAGCAAGCGGGAATCCGTTCCTGTTTACTACATACAGGGACAGGCTGGATTCCTGTTAAATACACACAGGAATGACAGCAGGAGATTTGTGAAAAGAGGTCAAAAAATTTATGGATATTAAGTGGCTGCTCTCGTTTCAGATGACCGGCTGGTTCTGCGGCGGTATCTATATCGTCCTGGTTATACTTTCCCTGGTTTCCTGGGCGCTCATCTTTCAGAAATTAGCTCTCTTCCGCCGGGTACGCCGGGCGGATGCTTTTTTCCGCAATCTTTCCGGGAAGGGAGTTTCTGGCAGCGATACCTCTCTTTTATCTCTTTCCGGTTTCTACTTAGTTTATCGAACCGAAAGAAAATTCCGGGCCAGAGAGGAGAAGGACCGGGAAAGGTTGGAAGAGGCGGTTAAGGTCGGCCTGAATGACTATTTCCAGGGGTTGAACAGCGGACTGCCTATTCTGGCTACCATTACCAGCGTGGCTCCCTTCTTAGGGCTTCTGGGTACGGTCTGGGGTATAATGCTTATCTTTTCCAAACTGCACGGACAGGTTGCCGGCATTTCGGAGATGGTCGCTCCAGGGGTTGCCCAGGCTTTGATTACCACGATTGGTGGTCTGGTGGTGGCTATTCCGGCGCTCTTTTTCTACAATTATTTTACGATGATTTTAAGTCACTTGGCCAACGAGGTGGAAAACTACGCCAGCCGGACCATCTATTTGGAATCAGATGAGACGAATTAGATTTACCCCGCCTCTGGTGGACCAGATTAATATCACTCCGATGCTGGATACCGCAATGACTCTTTTGCTTATTTTTGTTATTATCTCGCCCATCATCGGCCGGGGAATTGCGGTGAAGTTACCGACCGCCAAAGGTGAAAAGATGCCCGTTACCACAACCGTTGTTTTGACGGTTGACAATAAAGGTGCCATCTTCCTGGGGAATAAGCCGGTCAATCCGGTCTTTCTCGGAACTGACCTGCAAAACCTGAAGATATCCAATCCGGACCTGCGGGTTATCATCCAGGCGGACCGTAGTGTTTGCTACGAAAGGGTAGTTTACGTACTGGATATTGTGCGCCAATCCGGAATCTCTGCGGTTGGTCTGGCTACCACACCACCCCCTCAAAAACAGAAAAAATAGGGCGGGTCCCCTTGCCATAGGATTGGCAAGGGCTCAATCCCTGTTTAATTCATACAGGGACATGTTTATTGAGCCCGACATTTTTAATAACCCTTATGGTCAGGGCGTATGGAACCTCGATACTACTTCATCTGGTCGCGGCCGTTCTGGTGTGTCTAGTTACATTCTTGCCTGCCCGGGTTAGACCTACCGACTGGCTGGAACCGGTCTTTTTGGTTTCGTTACCTCCATCAGTACCGGCACCGGTTTTCGAAGCAGTATCCCCCCGTTCTTTCGAACCACCATCCGAAGAAATTATGGAGCCGGAGGCGATGGAACCGGGAGAGAGTCTTGCGGAACGGCTTCAGGCAAGACTAATCGAGGTTAATATTCCTAAAAATCTACCGACAGCAGTTCCCCGTCTTAACCGCGAAAGAACCACTATTCAGAAAAAGCCGATTGAATCAGACCGCACCGAAAAGGCAGATGAAAAATCAATGGTCATGCCGGAAGCGGGTTTTTCCGATGTCTGGTATCTGACCCTTCTTACCCAGCGTCTTTCGGAAAGGTGGAATCCGTATCGTGACGGTATCGGTATTCTGAAACGTGAGGTGATGGTCTCTTTCACAATTTACGATAACGGAAGAATAGATAATGTTGTTCTCCTCAGACCATCGGGTGACGTGCGGTTTGACCGTTCCGGATTTACGGCGGTATCTGATTGCGGCTATTTTCCACCGCTGCCGCGCAGTTGGCGAAAAGAGAGTCTTCAGGTAAGTGTGCGTTTCCGGGAAAAATGACACTTTGTGTCATTTTACGTCCCGGACGCAGCGGAAGCCTAAGTCCGGTGCCGGGAGAACACCTTTAGACCTGGCAAAGGTAGAGACGTTTTCCAGGCTGTCCTGAAAAGAGCCGCCTTTAGACACCTTCCAGCGGCTGTTCCCGCTTTCGTAAGGGGTAGCGGTCCATTCTTTGACGTTGCCCGCCGGATCAAAGATACCGTAAGGGCTTCTTCCGGAAGGAAAACTTCCTGCCGGCATCGTACCGCCGCTACCGCTGGAGGTTTCCGCACAGTTAGCCAGGACATTGGCTAAGATTGGCTTAAATTGGTTTCCCCAGGGGTAAGTAAATCCTTCCGTGCCTCGGGCGGCTTTCCCCCATTCGTCTTCGGTGGGAAGGCGGCCTCCTTTCCAGGCGGCATACGTTTCCGCGTCCTGATAAGAGACATTGACCACCGGGTGGTCAGCTAATTCCGGGGGGTAGGTATTGTTACGCCAGATGTTGTATTCGGCTCCTCTCGGGTCAGTGGGAGCCCTGTGTCCGGTGGCGCGAACGAACAAGAAATATTCCCGGTTGGTTACTTCATACTGGTCAACATAAAAAGCGGGTAGAGAACCTTTTATCGGCTGACCGTTTTCACTCCAGCCCCGGATATATTCACCGGCCGGAATCAGGACCATATTACCCGGGGGTACTGTTCCGGGTGCACCGGTATTTACCGGACCCGGCGCCGGGCTTCCGCTGCCGGCCGGACGGGAATATCTTGCGGATGTTTCCGGTGTTTCACCCGGTAATTCTCCTACGTCTGCCGGAGAACCTTTTCTTTCCGCTTTTGTCTTCCGGGAGATGTTAAGACCTAAATAAACGATGCCGGCAATCAGCCCAATAATCAGGATGGCTAAGATGATGATTACCATAACCTGGGTAATCGTATTTGTCTTTTCCCTGGTCTCCAGGATTTTTTCCAGGTCGCTGGTTTTTTTTTCTTCAATCAGTATGCGCGGCATAATTTATATATTTTACCTTGCTTTTTTCCCTCAGGTCAAGTCGCGTGGACACTATTGGTAATTGGTGGTAAAATACCTGGGTGGCTGGATATACTCAAATAAAGGGGAGGGGGGGGATATGCGGGCAGATACAGAGTGGTTTAAGGATGCAGGCTGGGGAGTATTTTGTCATTATCTTGCGGACCTGCCGGGTTTAAGTAATTCCCTCGGTAAAGGACTCTCCGCAGATGACTGGAACCGACGCGTGGACGCATTTAACCTCGCTGGACTGGTTCAACAGTTGGAATCAATTGGTACCAGGTATTTCTTTCTCACCATCGGCCAAGACTCAGGTCATTATTGCTCCCCAAACGCTACCTACGATTCTTTTGTAGGTATTAAACCCAGCAAATGCTCCCGGCGGGATTTAATAAGTGACCTTGCCGATGCACTACAGAAAAAAGGAATAAGACTTCTGGTTTATTCTCCCAGTGGTGCGCCTGCGGATGATGCGGTCGCGGTCTCGGCTCTGGAGTGGAAGTGGGGATTTGACAGTACTGGTAAACGTACCGGAGAACGTCTGGCTGAGTTTCAGGTTAAATGGGAGGCAATCATAAGAGAATGGTCTTTACGCTGGGGAAAGAAGGTGTCTGGCTGGTGGATTGACGGTTGTTACTTTGCGGATGGGATGTACCGTCATCTTGACCCGCCGAACTTCCAGAGTTTTGCCTCCGCACTCAAGGCCGGGAATCCGGAGGCTATTGTTGCGTTTAACCCCGGGGTCCTAAACCCGGTAAGCTCCCTCACGGAGTTCGAGGACTACACCTCCGGTGAGATTTCCAACACCCTGCCGGTCAACGGTGTGGAACCCTGTGTAACCCCCCTCAACCGCTGGGTCAACGGCGCACAATACCACATCCTCACCTTCCTTGGCGGATGTTGGTGCAGGGGGATGCCGAGGTTCCCCGACGATTTTCCCCCTGTCTACACCCGCTACGTGAACTCCTGGGGTGGCGTGGTGACCTGGGACGTACCGATTACCAAGGAAGGTTTAATTCCTGAGCCATTTTTTCGCCAGTTGATGATTCTTGGTACTGCGTTACATAAAGAAAGCAACCCGCCGGTTCGGCATATCGAATGATCCTGCTTTCTTCTGGGAAACGGAGGCGCCCTCAAGCGGAATCAGAGGACAAGGTAAAAGGAGGCGGTATGGCTGACCTTCCAGTTACTATTCCCGGAAATTTCATTAATAAACCGAAGAATTATCCGGAAGACCTTTCAATTGAAGAGGTTAAGCATAGATTTCTTAACCTTCTGGGTAATTTTGAAAAACCTCTGGTTCCCTTAAACCTCAAGATTATAAATGAAAAAGAACTACCGGGTGAAATTATTAAACAGAGGGTAGAGTACGATGTAGCTTCTGGAGAAACAGTCCCGGCTTTTCACCTGTTTCGCAAAGGACTAAAGAGTGATGCACCAGGGATTCTCTCAATACATGCACACGGAGGAGATGATATATTCCCTGTTGGCAAGGAATACCATTGTAAACCAAATCCCAATGACCCAGGTCAGTATAGTTATATCTCAGCATTATCCGGTTTCCGGGTACTTGCTCCTGATGCTCTATGCTTTGGTGAAAGGCGGGCTAAATGGGGATATACTAAATTTTTTTTTGATGAGATTAATACCCATATGGAGTTGTCAGCCCGTGGAAAAAGTTTATGCTGGAAATCTGTCTGGGATAATTCCCGGGCCATTGAATCTCTGGAATTTCTCGGTGCAAAGAGCATTGGTTCTATTGGCTGGTCAGGCGGAAGTACTCAGAACTATATCCTTACTGCGGTCAACCCAAAAATTAAAGCGGCTGTTTGTTTCTTCAGTTTTATGACTCTTCGGCACCAATTCTATCAGTATAGACTTGGCCATTGCCTCTATCATTTTATTTCCGGCATGATAAAAGCAGGCATTGATTGGGACCAGGTAGTTGCCTTGGCCGCCCCGCGCAAACTATTTTTCGGCTGGGGGGCAAAGGACGAAGGCAGTCCGGAACCGATGTACCGTGCATTTATCAAGACCATTGAAAATAGATGCAAAAAGGAAACCTTACCGAAATCTGTTTTTGTACACGAAGAACCTGAGCACGGACATGAAATAACAGGAAAGATGATGGCAAATGCTATCCAATTTTTAAAAGATAGTTTGTAATAACTTTATAGAAAAATGGGAGGATGTAAAATGAAAAAAATCGGTATAGGTATTATTGGAACAGGTGGTGCTGGGTCTGGTCTATGTAGTATAGTTAAATCATCTCCAAATATGGAACTGGTAGCCATTGCAGAAACTAATGATGAAAGGCGAAAAGAGATATGCGAGAAATTACAGATTCCAGGCTACAGAGATTATCAGGAACTTTTGAGACATGAAGATATCTATCTGGTCTATAATGCAACTCCTAATTTTCTCCACGCCCGGGTAGCTACGGATGCGCTGAAAGCAGGAAAACATGTTTTCTCTGAAAAGCCGATGGGACTAACTCGCGAAGAAATAGGAGGGATGCTTAACGCGGAAAAGGAAAGCAAGAAATATCTCCAGATTGATTTTGAAACGAGATATTCTATAATGGGTAGATGGATAACAGAACTGGTTGATGCCGGAGAATTGGGAGAGGTGAAAAACATCTTTTTTATTCATTGCTCTGGAGGTCCAGGATTTCTGAAAAAGCATGGAGACTGGCGTGCAAACCCTTCCAAAGTAGGCGGGTATTATTTTGAAGAAGGATGCCACCGTCTGGATATCTTCCGGAAATGGATGGGTGTGGAAATTGAAGAAGTTGAATCAATCCCTGCGCCAGGTCTCCGGGGACCAGATGGCTGGCATCGGGGATATAGAGAACCAGCCTGTACACTCTGTTTCTTTCCGGACGGTAAACTGGCAACACTGGTAACACTCCAACACCGGGGAGCTCATCCGGTTCTTGAACCTGGCATGGAACCAAAATTAGGCCATGAATACGCCGCAAGTTTAATGGGTTCTGAAGGAAGTATCAGGTCGGATTTCTGGGAAAGATATATCCAGTTATTTAAATTTGAAGGACCGGCCGGTCACCCGGTTCTGAAACGAACCGAGAGTTATAAAGGAATCCCTCACGGGAAACTCTTTCATGATGCAGATGGATTCTTACAGGATTTTGCCCGGAGAATATTAGCAGGCGAAAGACCCTTTATGAGTGCGTTTGACAGCTGGAAAACAATGGCAGTTGTTTTTGCCTGTGAAGAATCTTTTAAAAGAAAAGGGGAACGAGTCAAAGTAAATTATGAACTATAAGAAACGCATTAAATACTTGCATTTTTATTGATTACACAGATTTCTAGAAATGATTTTTTGTAGGGGAGGCTCTCCGTCGCTTCCCGAGGGAGGGGATACAACCCCTCCCCTCCCGTCCCCGAATGGTGGCCGCCGGCACCCCAAACTACTCGCAGCCAGCCTCTACCACTTTGGTGGATGGAAAAACACCCTCTCAGCCATAGGTGTGAACTACCAGGCGGTAAGAAAATTAGAAAGGTGGAGCAAAGAGAGAGTAAAAGAAAGAATCCGTACTTTAAAACAGAAAGGAAAAGACCTTTCCTGGAAGGCGATGTTCCGGCAAGGCTATGACGTAGTAGTCAGTATGGCTAATTACTATTACGGTAGTTGGCAGGGAGCCATTACCAGGACAGGATTTAACTACAGGGAGATAAAGAAGAAACCAGGACCAATTTCAGGCTGGAAAGAGAAGCCAATGCAAACCTCTCTCATTCAACGGCTTGACAAAGTGGTTTGCCCTCCCCCAGTTTTTGAAAACCCTTAACAGGCCTGCTTTCTAAGCACATTTTGCAATCAAACTTTTTTAATCCTTCCCCTTGACTTTTCTTTTTCTTACAGTTATAATACTGTTAGAAAGGAGGAAGATTATGGGTGAAAGGGAAATGCTATGGGAAAAGGCAAGAAATTTGAGGTCACAGATGCGCAAACTGGGGCCGTTACTAAAAGGTTCGTTGGTATTCAGGGAAATGAAGTGTGGTAAACCCAATTGTACCTGTACCAGAGGAAAGCCACATTCCTTTCTCTGCATCACCTACAAGGAAAGAGGGAAAACTAAAACCGTCTATGTGGACAAGGCCAGACAGGAAGAAGCCCTGTCCTGGTCCGCCAATTACAAAAAGTTTAAATTTCTTCTTAACCAACACACACAAATTCTTTTTTCGCTTTTAAAAAGTCAGGCTTACGCCCGTCGAAAGGCTGCCTACATCAAGACTTCGGCTGCCATGGCTTCGGCCTGCAGGCAGGGGAGGATGAAAAAGAATGGATGATTACCAAGAAGGATATCAGCAAATCAAAGAAATTCTAAAACAACAATTTCCCACTCTTCGCCTTTCAGTGGTGAAGAATCTTGCTCACCTTACCATTGCTCTGGTGATGTTGTTGCGGACACCCCGGGGCTGGTACGGCAGGATTTCCTTAAGCGGTATTGCCAGGGTTTTGGCTACCGAAGGCAGTCCCAAGAGCCGGTATAAGCGACTCTCCCGATTTCTGGATAACTCTCAATTTAAGATGGCCGATCTTTCTCCTTATCTGATAAAGCTGGCCACCGGGGTGGAAAATCCGTCTCTTTTGCCTTTGATTGTGGACCAGACTGCGGTGGGTGATGTGCAGGTGATTACCGCCAGTTGTCCCACCGACGGCCGAGCCATTCCAGTAGCCACAACCACCTTTGAATACGGAAAGATTAAAGAAAGCCAGACTCTCCTGGAGGATGCCTTTCTTGAAAGACTGGCTACTTCTCTACCAAAAGATTTAAGGCTTTTGTGGATAATGGACAGAGGATACGCCAGAGTCTCCCTTTTGAAAACCTGCCGGAAGAATAAATGGTTTTTTATCATCCGGGGCCGAAGAGAAGTAATCATTGAGTATAAAGAAAATGGTAAGATTTGCCGGAAGAGTTTAGGCAGATTGAAACACCGTCAGGGGAAAGTCATCCGTTATTGCGGGGTTCTTTATCAGGACAAAGGGAAGGAAAAGATAGACGTTATTGTCTACCGGGAGAAAGGGTTTAAGGAGCCCTGGTTTCTTCTGGTTCCGGCTGACAGCCAAGATATCCTGCCGACTGAATCGGTGGTGGATTATTACCGGGCCAGAATGAATATTGAGGTCAATTTCCGGGACTTCAAATCCTGTCTTGGAGCCAGCGACATAGGTAAGAGTCTGCGTAAAGAAGTGGAGATTGTACGCAAAAAGTGCCGGCACGGAACAACACGGACATTGAGTGTTCTTTCCATTGCCTTAATGGCGATAACCGACACCTTTCTGCTTACCCGGACTGACCTGATTAAAACCCTGGTTTTATGTTTCAGAAAAATTACCGATAACTTTTCTTCCGGCGGGACAAACCTCGTTTCGCACTCTCGGTGCTGTTTTGCTTAACAGATAAGAATGTGGTATCTTTTATAAGAAAAGAATGAGACCTATGGATGCCACCACAATCTCAAAACCGGTTTCAGTCTACCAGATAAAAGTCACCCTAAAGGATTCCCAGCCACCTATCTGGCGCCGCATTCAGGTAAAAAGTAATATTACCTTACACAAACTCCACCAAATTCTGCAGATTGTTATGCCCTGGGAAGATGACCACCTGCACCAATTCATCATTGGCGGTATTCTCTATGATGTTCCTGGCGAGGAATACGATGGCTTGGTTGAGACCGAAGATGAAAGAGAATACAGACTTAACCAGGTAATAACAGGTGAAGGCGTTAAGTTCAAATACGAATATGACTTTGGAGATAGTTGGGAACACCTCTTGTTGGTAGAGAATGTTCTCCCGATTCAAAAGGAAACCTTCTATCCGGTTTGTCTGGGAGGTGAACAAGCCTGTCCCCCAGAAGATGTGGGTGGTATCCATGGCTACTATTACTTCTTAGAAGCCATCCAAAATCCTAACCACCCTGAACATCAGGACAGGTTAGGATGGATAGGTGGCCACTTTGACCCAGAAGAGTTTGATCTAGAGAAAATCAACCGGCAATTGCGCAAAATAAAGTAAGACCCCCTCCATATTTTACAACGTTTTTTACCTCTAAACCATCCAAACCTCTGGTTAAAACAAAAACTGGGGGAGGGCAAGGGCAATCCCCCCTTGAACCTACGAAGTATAAAAGGTATAATTTCCTGTAGGTTCAAGTAAAATAAATGACGTCCTTTGTCATCCTGAACGAATGTGAAGGATCTAAAAGAGAGATTCTTCGGTAAAAAACGCCTCAGAATGATACGTAGACCGATATATTAACGATGGCGGAAAAAGATTTGATTGCGGAACGGCAGCGGAAGTTGAAGGCGCTGTATGACCGCGGTATTTATCCCTACGGTCGGCGTTTTGACCGGACTGCCCGGGCTGCGGAAGTGAATGATAATTCCGGTCCGGTGCGGCTCGCCGGAAGGATTACCGCGCTCCGTATCCACGGCAAAGCAGCCTTCGGTGACCTGTCTGACATTTCCGGTGTAATTCAGATCTACTTCCAGAAAGACGTCCTGGGTTCTGAGTTTGAGGTCTTCCTTTTGCTGGATATTGGAGATATTATCGGCGTGGAAGGAGAACCCTTCCGGACCAGGACCGGTCAGATGACCATAAAGGTCACCAAATTAATTCTCCTTTCTAAATCTAACCGGCCGCTGCCCGAGAAGTGGCACGGGTTAAAGGATGTGGAAACACGGTTCCGGCAAAGGTATTTGGATTTGATTGCCAATCAGGATGTCCGGAATATTTTTCTTGCCCGCAGTTCCGTCATAAGCCGGATGCGGCAGTACCTGAACGAACAGGGTTTTTTAGAAGTAGAGACCCCGATGATGCATCCGATCGCCGGCGGCGCTGAAGCCAAACCATTTATTACCCACCACAATACCCTGGATATGGACCTTTATCTGCGAATTGCGCCGGAGTTATATCTAAAGAGGCTTTTGGTGGGAGGATTGGAGAAGGTATATGAAATTAACCGCTCCTTTCGGAATGAAGGCATCTCGCCGCTTCACAACCCGGAATTCACGATGTTAGAACTATATCAAGCTTACGGCGACTACGAAACGATGGCTGAGATTGCCCAGAATCTTATTCTCTCTCTTGTGCCGGACACAAAGTCTACGATTTATCAGGGAAAAGAAATAGACTTAACTCCACCCTGGCGGCGCGTTACTTTAAGGGCATTGTCTAAAGAATATTTAGGGGTTAATAACTGGTATAATAAGGAAGAATTGGTTATGGCGGCCACGAAAGAAGGTATTCCGTTAACCGGCGAAGAAACTAATTTTGACCTTCTGGATTCTCTTTTCCAGGTAAGAATTCAGCCGGACCTGATTGCACCCACCTTTGTTCTTGATTATCCCAGGGAGATTTCACCGCTGGCAAAGAGTAAGCCGGATAATGAAGGTGTTGTAGAGCGATTCGAACTATTTATCGGTGGGTTAGAGGTCGGTAATGCGTATTCCGAGTTAAATGACCCGGAGGAACAACGCCGGCGTTTCGAAGAGAAGGTAATGCAGAATCGCCCGGACCGGCTGAAGGTGGTTGATGAAGATTACGTTATGGCCCTTTCTTACGGTATGCCTCCGGCCGGGGGGTTGGGCATCGGCATTGACCGGCTGGTGATGCTTTTAACCGGATGCGCTTCTATCCGGGAGGTCGTTCTATTTCCCCTTTTACGTCCGGAAAAATGACAACCGCAGGTTGTCATCCTGAGCACACTTAGTGCGAAGGATCTCAATATTTGTAATATGGATAAGGAGACGCGAGCGATCTGGGTGGAGAACGGGCTCATTATTCTGGCGATTGCCGCGCTCTGGCCTGCGATTCTGCGCTGGCCCGGAGCAGTTACCCTGCCTGTTTTAGTAGTTGCTCTGGCGGCGATGGTGATAATCTTTCACCGGCGCTGGCGCCGTTTGATGCATAATGACACCATAAGGTGTCACCCTGAGGGAAACGAAGGGTCTAATAAAAGAGGAGATTCTTCGCTACGCTCAGAATGACAAAACTGCGGGTAAACGATGGACCTTAATCGTTTGGTTAAATGGTTAGTAATCTGCGGGGTACTTATCTGGACAGGTTTGCTCGTTAACTTTGCCTTTCCTTCCGTAGAAAGCCGGCAAAAGGCTCAGATAGAAAAGGATTATGTCAAAACCTCAGCGGAACATCTGTTGAAAGGGGAATGGTTGGAGGCGCAGAAGGTAATCTGCGAAGGCTTGACACATTCGCCCCGATGTGCTAATCTTTACTTCAATTTGGGTTTGAGTTACTACCTTTCCGGCAATTATAATCAGGCCAAAACTACTTTCAGGACGTTGTCGGCTATTGCTCCTTATTACCCGGATGTCCATTATCTTTTAGGTCTGATTTATCGCGCCGAAGGGAATTTCACTGAGGCTAAAGCAGAGTTCATCCGGGAACTGAACCTTAATCCGGGCAACCCGCGTGCCTGGAAAGAGATTCGGGAGGCTGATGAAGGAAACAAAAAGTCCATTTAACTTCAAGACGGTCCTGACCGGAATGCTCTTCTCCGTTCTTCTGGTGATAATGTCGGCGTATTCGGTCAACGTGGTCTTAGGTTCTTATATGGCGATTGACCACATGCCGGCCGGCGGCATCTTTCTCTTCCTCCTTTTAGTTCTCTGCTTAAATCCTCTCCTGCGGCTGATTACCAAAAATCATCTTTCCTTTAGTCCTTCAGAACTTCTTGTTATCTATACGATGATTCTGGTAACCGCTTCCGTGGCGGAAATGGGGTTAGGTTGTCAATTACTGCCGATGCTGGCTGCACCCAGTTATTATGCCACGCCGGAAAACCGGTGGGCGGAACTAATTCTGCCTCACATCAAGACCTGGGTGGCTCCGAAGGATATTGAGGTTACCCGTACCTTCTTCGAAGGCCTGCCCAAAGGCGCCGCCATCCCCTGGTCCGCCTGGGCACTGCCTCTTTTTTCCTGGGGCATCTTTTTGCTCATCCTTTATTTCGTCACTATCTGCGCCGTCTCCATTCTGCGCAAGGAGTGGGTGGAACGGGAACGGCTTGCCTTTCCTCTGGCGCAACTTCCGGTGGCCATGGTTCAGCCGGGCAAGGGGAAAGTGCCGGCGCTCTTTAAAAGCAAAATTTTCTGGTTGGGTTTTGCTATACCGTTTGTTATCTCCTGTTTGGTCGCCTTGCATAAATACTTCCCTATGGTGCCCAATCCTCAACTAGCGAGGAGCGTCCCGGTCTTTCGCCAGACGACTAATATTGCTTTTCGGCTCAGTTTTCCTATTTTGGGCTTTTCTTATTTAATTAATCTGGATGTCGCGTTCTCTTTGTGGTTTTTTAATCTTATCTTTCTTCTTTTGAAAGGCTGGTTCAATATTACCGGTATTTCCAGTCCGGAGAATATCGGGATTTACGGAGCGGGTGGTAATGCCATTATGGCTAACCTGGGAACCGGCGCCTTTGTGTCCTTCGTCTTTTTCGGATTCTTCCTGGCACGGGGACATCTGAAAGAAGTTTTTTCCAAAGCGACCGGAAGAAGAAAAGATATTGATGATTCTAACGAAATACTCTCCTACCGGAACGCCTTCTGGGGGTTAATCATCGGAATGATATGTCTTATCTTATGGTTGAGACTTGCCGGAATGGGTTACTGGGTGGCGTTATTATTTCTTCTGGGTGCTTTTGTCTTTTGGCTCGGTCTTACCCGGTTGGTGGCGGAGGGTGGTTTGGCAACTCTGGTGGCTCCTTCCATCTCTTCGGCCCAGGTGGTTTCGGGCTTAGGGAGTCAGGTAGTGGGTCCAGGAAGTCTTACTAACCTTGGTCTTACTTATGTCTACGCGTCTGATATACGAACCTTTCCGGCTTCTTCAACGATGCACAGCGAGAAGATTGCCGAAAAATTCGGGTCTTCGTCTTCGGTTAGACCTTTGTTCTGGCTGATGCTTGTCTCTATCCTGATCGGTTTTCTGGTTTCTTCTTTTCTTATCCTCAAATTAGCCTACACCCGAGGTGGAATTAACCTTAATTCCTGGTACTTTGTCGGTGGTCCCCAGGCCCCTTATCAGTATGTCGCCGACCACCTTAAAAATCTGGCCGGTCCAAACAAGTTGGGCTGGCTCTGCCGGTTATCCGGGGCGGTGGTAATGGTTGGCTTGATGTTTTTACGGAACCGGTTCATCTGGTGGCCCCTCCACCCCATCGGATTTACCGTGGGTATGGTCTGGTTGGTAAACGAGTTGTGGCTTTCTATTTTCTTAGCCTGGTTCTTGAAAACTCTGCTGCTTCGTTACGGCGGACCTAAAATCTACGAAAACGGCAAGCCTTTCTTCTTCGGACTGATTTTAGGCCAGTATTCCGCCGCCGCGGTCTGGTTTATCATAGACTTTTTTACCCATATGACCAGTAACCAGGTCTTCTGGATTTAGGGTTGGATATGAAAGCAGAAAAATTCTGTAAGTGGGCTGTTTTTTGTGTGGTACTTTTGTTTTCTCAAGTAGTCTGGGCAGGGATTCAGGAAGATATTGCCTATCTCTCTTCCCTGGGTTCCCGGATGCCTGGTTATCCGGGTAATCAGACAGCCGCCGATTATATTGAAGCAAGGTTTAGAACCCTGGGGTTGCGTGAAGTTGAAAAGGAGACTTATTCGGTTGCGGTGCCGGTTGATGAGGTGGGGGCTTTTATCGCCTGTCAGGGTAAAAAATTTCCTATCCGGGCCGTCTGGCCCAATTTTGTGCGCACTTCCACGGTGCCACCGGAAGGATTCAAGGGGCCGGTTGTTTACGGTGGTGACGGAACGGTTGCCAATTATCAGGGGAAGGAATTACAGGGAGCAATTGTCCTTCTGGACTTTAACTGCGATTTCCGCTGGCTTGACGCCGGTCTGTTAGGTGCCAAAGCAATTGTCTTTATTGAACCTACTGATACTACTTTTTTTGAGGCCCGGCGGAAATTCTTGAGTATTCCGCTTGACCTCCCGCGGTTTTACATTAAGAAAGAAGATGCCAACTTTTTGATTAAGGCGCCGTTACCATCGGCTACTATCTTTTGCCGGCAGAACTGGCAGAAGGCAGAGGCAGCCAACATTTTGGGTTATATCCCCGGTACCGACCCGGATTTAAAAAAAGAGATTGTCTGTCTCTCTGCTTATTACGATTCTATTTCGGTAATTCCATCTCTGGCTCCGGGTGCAGACCAGGCAAGCGGTATCGCGGCCTTACTTGATTTAGCCAATTACTTCCGCCAGTATCCTCCCAAACGGACAATACTTTTTGTCGCGGTGGGCAGTCACTTTACCTATTTGAGGGGAATGGGGGATTTTGTCAACCGGCATTACCGGAAACGCCGGGAGTTCGTTTCCAAGGTTCCGGAACCGATAGATATAAAACTGATGATCGGACTGGAACTTTCCAGTCATTCCGACCTGCTTGCTTCCTACCACAATAGCAGCGAACTCTATGCCCAGCGATATTTCGCGCCTTTTGCCAAAAAATTCCTGGATTATGTCCCGTCTGCCTATAAGGGAAAGTTGTTGAACGGGGTAAGTCCGGAGAAGGGGATTGCCTTCTCGGCTTTCCTGCCGGAAAGTATCCGTACCGACGGTTCCCTGGCTATTTCAGCCGGACTTCCGGCTCTTTCCTTTGTAACCGTTTACGATAACCGGCGCTACGTCGATACACCCCTGGATACGTTGAGCCGGTTAAATATCGCTAAATTGGCGAATCAGGTTGAATTGCTGCGAAACGTACTTTACCGAGCCTTGACTGACCCGGACTTCTTCCCGAAGGCAGAACTGGAACTTAAGGATAATATGGCAACCCTGCAGGGAAAGATTGTCTACTTTGACCCCAAAGCCGGTTTTGTACCCAATCAACCGGTGCCAAATGCCATTGTTTGTCCCAGGGGGTATAATAAGGATTTTTCCTCCTATCAAAATCGCAAGAGCGCTTTTGGAATTCGCGGAGAATATTTAGACCTTACCGACGCAAAAGGGTCATTTAAAATTACCCAGATGAGTCAGTCAGGAGTGGATTTAGAATCTTATTACCTGGACCCTCAAACCGGTCGTATCATCATGGCTCCCGATAGAGGAGTCAACGGCGCGGAAAATTTCCCGATGAGGGTAAGAATGGACGCATCGGTTAAGGATTGGATGATAGTACTCTTTAATTGTACCAGCACCAACCTGTATGATTTTGTTGACCCCCGGTACCTGATTCAGTTGGATAAATTAGACCTTTTCAATCCCGCCAATTCTATTCCCTCCGCGTATGGTTTTTCTTATCTGGAAAACAGGCTCTGGGAATGGTCTTCCGAGGATGAGCCGGTTGCGGTTATCTATACCCAGCCGGATATGGAGGTGAAAGTAGCCGGTGAGGCTGGTCCCTTAGGTAAGCGGATTCTTTTGCTCAACTCACCGGACGGTACGAGTAAAGCCGGTTCGGAAGGGTTGGGATATGCGGTTACCGACGACCCTTTTCTTTTAAACCGGACGCCTTACCGCGCCTGTCAGGACATGATTAATCTGAATGAGTATCGTATCAATAACTTCAGCCGGTTTGGAGTTACCAACGAACGTTTAACCGCCCTGCACGAAGAAGCGAAGAAGTGGTTTAAGACCGCGACCCAGAATCTGGCTGACCGGGATTGGTTTTCATTTCTTGTTAACAGCCGCCGTGCGGTCGGACTGGAATCCCGGGCCTATCCCGATGTCCGTGCCACTACCAATGACGTGATTAAGGGTCTTATCTTCTATTTCATCATCCTTTTGCCCTTCGCTTTCTTTACCGAGAGGCTCTTCTTTGGTCATTCGGATATCCGGAAACAGATTGCCGGAATATTCGGTCTCTTTCTGGCGGTCTATTTAGCGATGCGTTTTGTCCACCCCGGCTTCCGTCTGAGCAACAGTCCGGAGGTGATTCTTTTAGCGTTCATTATTCTGACGCTTTCCGTGCTGGTAATCTTTTTAGTGGCGGGCCGGTTTGAAGAGTTGATGCAGCGTCTGAAACGTGAACGCGCCAAAGTCTACGAAACGGACGTGGGCAGAATCACCGCTACGGGTACCGCTTTCGGATTAGGCATTGCCAATATGAAACGGCGGAAACTGCGCACCTCGCTAACCGCATCTACTTTGATTCTGCTGACCTTTACGGTTCTTTCCTTCACTTCCATCAAGAATTATCTCCGGTTTAACCAGATTGCCCGTTCCTATCCCGCTTCTTACGAAGGGCTTCTTATCCGGGACCGCACCTGGTCTCCCCTGGAAGCACCCGCCTACGACTATGTTAAGGGTGAGTTTATCCGGAAGGGTTTTGTGGCTCCCCGGGCGTGGTATCTCAACCCTATTCTTGAGAACAAGACTTTTATCCGGGTGGCTTGCGGAAATCAGGAAACCTTTGCCTTCGGATTGTTGGGTTTAACTCCCCAGGAGAAGTCAGTAACCGGATTCGACCGGTTTTTGAGTGCGGGTACCTGGTTTGAGAGCGATTCCGAGCCCTCCGTTATCTTTTCGGAAACGATGGCGGAAGCTTTAAAATTCCCGGTTTCCGAGGTCGGCCGGGGTTATGTGGAGATTTTTGGAGAGAGTCTTATAGTACGGGGGATTATCTCTGATAAAAAGATGAACGATTTTCAGGATTTGGATGGTGAACGTCTGACCCCGGTAGATTTTGCGGTTCTGCCGAGTCAGCAGATGCAAAAGTTTAAGATGGAGCGCTCCGCCAAGGTGATGGCAGGAGAGGGAAAGACCGAAACCTTTACTCACCAGGAGACCGCCAATGTGGTTATCGTGCCTTACCGATTCCTGCTTGACCGCGGTGGTACCATCCAGTCCATTGCGGTTAAGTTCTTCCCGGGATTCCGCATCCGGCAGGAGATCGAGGACTTTGTTTCCCGGCTGGCGGTTACCCTGTTTGCCGGGGTTGACGGCAAGACCTCGGTCTATTCTTCGTTGGGTTTAACCTCCTTTTCCGGCATCGGCAACCTCTTTATTCCGATTCTCATCGCCAGCCTCATTGTACTCAACACGATGCTTGGTGCGGTCTATGAGCGTATCCGGGAAATCGGAATTTACGGAAGCGTCGGTCTGGCACCCAGTCACATCGCGGCGCTCTTTTTTGCCGAGGCGTGCGTCTATGCGGTTATCGGTGCGGTTGCCGGTTACCTCTTAGGGCAGGTGGTAACCAAAATCTTGATGGCGGCAGGACTCTTGAAAGGTCTGACTCTTAATTATTCGTCTCTTTCCGCGGTTACTTCCACGGTAATCGTGATGATTGTGGTCTTCCTTTCCACCATCTTTCCCGCCCGGAAGGCTTCTCAGTTATCGGTTCCCGACGTTACCCGGCGCTGGATTCTACCCAAGCCGGGTGGCGATGTCTGGGACTTTGATTTCCCCTTTACGGTGGGTGAAAACGAGGTTCTGGGTCTGATGACTTTTTTATGTGATTACTTCGCTTCTTACTCCATCGAAGCGATTGGTTCTTTCTATACCAGTGACAGTAAACTTTCCGTGGAATCCGGCGATGCGGGCCGTTCCTACATTACTTCCTGCCGGGTCTATTTAGCGCCGTTTGATTTGGGGGTGAGTCAGTATACTACCCTTAAGGCGGTTCCGATGGATGAGTTTGGTTTCTACGGAATAAAAGTACAAATAAACAGGGAGAGTGGTGAACAGAGTGACTGGCAGAGGTTAAACCGCCGGTTCCTGGATGGTATGCGCAAACAGTTTTTAGTCTGGCGTACCCTTGGTCCGAAAGTGAAACGCGAGTACCGGGCTGAAGGGGAAAAAATTATAAACGTAGGGGCTTGATTTATCAAGCCCGCGGGCGTCATAAATGTCGCCCCTACATTTTACAACATTATGGATACACAAAAAAATTCAGTTCCGGAACCGTTTGAAAGCGGGTTTAATACCAAGACCCTGGCCGCGGCAATCTTTATCGGATTGATTATGCTTCCGGCTGCCATTTACCTGGGTCTGATTGCCGGGTTCTCTCTGGCCGGTGCCGCCCAATGGGTTACTTTAATCTTGTTTGTTGAAGTCGCCAAGCGTTCCTTCGTCCAACTGCGGCGTCAGGAGATTTATATTATCTTAATCGTGGCGGGTTCTCTGGTAGCACCGGGTCTGATGATTGGAACCGGTGACATGATACTTCAGGGAGGTGCTTTCAGCAGCGCTATCTGGCAGCAGTATTTCGTCCAGTCGCCTTACGCCAAAGCCTTTGGCTTGACCGACCTTATTCCGGCCTGGGTCGTGCCGCCGGCCGGCAGTGACGCTCTTGTCCAGCGCACCTTCTTCCATCGCGCCTGGTTGGTGCCGATACTGGTTATCATCGGGCACGAATTTCTTTACCGGGTTAACAATTTTGCTTTAGGGTATACCTTTTTCCGGATAACCAGCGACCGGGAGCGTCTGGAGTTTCCGATGGCTCCGGTAGCCGCGGAAGGCGTAATGGCTTTGGCGGACAGTTCGGCCAAAAAAGACACCCCGCGCTGGCGTATCTTTACCATCGGTGCGATGATTGGTATTATTTACGGTGCGTTCTATGTCTTCATTCCTACGTTCACCGGATTGGTGATGGCAAAACCGTTCACCCTTATTCCCATTCCCTGGGTGGATTTTACCAGCCAGTTGGGTTCCATCCTTCCATCTGCGGTTTTAGGGTGTATGACCGACCTGGGGAATATCTTAATTGGATTTGTCTTGCCTTTCTGGGTTGTTCTGGGAACCTTTGCCGGTTCCATCGGTGCGATGACGGTGATGAACCCGATTCTTTATAATAAAACCCATCTTCTTAAGACCTGGCAGCCGGGAATGGGTGCGATACCCGCTTCGGTTTCCAATACCATTGATTTCTGGGTCAGCATTATGATTGGATTGGGTATTGTGGTCTTTATCCTGAGCGTGGCTCCTCTCTTTCTTAAGGCTAAGAGGAAAGATAAGGCCCCGGTTCCAAAAGAAAAATTACCCGAAGGCAGGGGAGACGTTCCCATATCTCTGGCTTTAGGAATCTGGATTATTGCTACTCTTCTTTATATTCTTTTGTGTATTGTTCTGGTTCCCAGATTTCCGGTCTGGCTTTTCTTTGTTTACGGTTTTGTTCTTACGCCGGGTTTAACCTATATCTCGGCCCGGATGTTCGGCATCACCGGTGTGGCCAGTCAGGTTTCGTTTCCCTATTTACGCGAGGGTACGTTTATCCTCTCCGGTTATAAAGGTGCGGATATCTGGTTTGCGCCGGTTCCGTACTTTAACTACGGCGGTACCACCCAGGGGTTTAAACAGATGGAACTGCTCCGGACCCGGTTCACCTCCTGGTACAAGGCAGAATTTACCGCTTTAGGGATTATGCTCTTCTGCAGTTTTCTCTTCTGGTCCATTATCTGGCGCATGGGTTCAATTCCTTCTTCTACCTATCCCTTTGTCCAGCGGATGTGGCCTATGTATGCGATTCAAAAAGCCCTCTGGTCATCTTCCACCGTTCCCGGCGGTGCCCGGTGGCTTTTGGAGGCCGTTAAGCCCCAACTCATTACCTGGGGGGTAGTCGGTGGTCTGGGTCTGGCCGGCCTCTTACATCTGTTGAAACTACCCGTTGTTTTCTTCTACGGAATCGTCGGTGGTATTCCCATGTTGCCCCATTCCGCCCTGCCGATGTTCTGCGGTGCTTTGTTAGGACATTTCTTCTTTGCACGGCGTTTCGGGAAGGAAGAGTGGAGGAGGATGACCCCGCTCCTTCTGGCCGGGTACGGCTGCGGAATGGGTCTAATCGGCTCCGCCTCCGTCGCGGTCGCCCTGATCGCCAAGACCGTCTTCCAGTTGGTCTTCTAAGTAAGTCGGGTTATTCCCCCCACCGGAGAATATTCTTACCATTGGGAACAACGTGTCCAGCGTGATATTTTCTACTTGAAAAGGTGGTTTTTTTATGTTACACTATTTTGCGTAACGCAAAAATGCGTAATTTCACAGGGAGCACGTTATGAAAATGAAAAATCCTTTTGTATACGGGGAAGCAGTCACCGGTAGTGACTTTTGTAATCGCAAAGAAGAAATTAAGAATTTATTTATAAGAAATTCCATGCAACAGGCCTGAAAATAACAAAACCCACCATATCGAAAATTATTGAAACAGCAGAAAATATTCCATATTATGTTCAGATGATTTCTCATGAACTCTGGGATCAAGCGCTCTCTACCAAAAGATCAATCCAGGAGAAAGATATTGAAAGTGCCCTCAATCAACTCATTAAGCAGTACGATCAGAACTTCCGAGAAGAATGGGGAAGACTATCCAGTTCCAAAAAGCAGATTTTGCAAGTTATGGTAAATAAAGGCGGTAAAAATCTGTTATCAAAAGAATCTATTGATACTAACGAATTGTCTTATCCTTCCAGTGTTCAAAGGATATTGGGGTCACTGGTGGCTGATGACTATATAGATAAAATCAACGGTGAATACTTTATTACCAATATTCTTTTTCGTGGATGGATAAAAAATTTAGCCACTGTCTGAGTTTTGTGCCGCCCAAGAAAAAAGGAAACACCTATTTTTTTCTCACCCTTCCTTCCACCCAGGACAAAACCTGGGAATTGGCTTCCCTTGGTGCTCCTGCCGGGACCTTGGTAATCAGCCGTACCCAGGATGCCGGTCGCGGAAGACAGGGAAGGGTATGGTATTCGCCGGTCGGCGGATTGTGGTTCTCTCTGTTGATTTTCCCTATCATTCCGGAAACCGTAAACCAGGTTACCCTCTTATCGGCTCAGGCGCTCGCTTCGGCGATTGAAAAGGTTACCGGTTTAAAGACCCGGATGAAATTGCCCAATGACCTCTACTGCGAAGATAAGAAATTAGCCGGCATCATCCTGGAGGTAAAAGACGAGAAAGCGGTTCTGGGTGTTGGGCTTAATGTGAACTGCCGGACAGACCTTTTTCCTTCGCCAATTCCCGCCGTCAGTCTCAAGGAAATTTTGAACCACCGGGTCAGCCGCAGTGTCATCCTTGGTTCTTTTCTCATCTGTTTTCAACGTGCCGCCGGTATTTCTTTGACACCGCGGGCTTTTTCAGAGTAAAATATCACTAATACAATTAAATAATTTGATGTAGGGGTCGGATTCATCCGACCCGCGGGCTTGATAAATCAAGCCCCTACACTATATGAGAAAGCATGGGCCTGTCCCTGCATGTTTTAAGCAGGGATTCACGTTAATTGAGGTTTTGGCTGTTATTGGTATTATCGCCATTCTGGCGAGTATGCTTCTGCCGGCACTTTCCCGGGCAAGAGAGCAGGGTCGCCGGACAAACTGTCTCAACAATCTGAAGCAGTTGGGGATAGCGGTCAGTATGTACTGCCAGGATAATCAGGATACTCTGCCCGGTGAAACCGGCTGGGTTGAACAGACGATGGAGTATGTGGCTAATAACGAAGCGATTTATTCCTGTACAACGGATATGAACAAGAAAAATTCCTATGACTACGCCTACAATCGGAATGCGGCTAATCAGAAACTGTCGGATGTTAACCATTCCAGCACATTCCCATTAATTTACGACGTTAAAGTGTATGCCGATGGAGATGCGGTAGCCGCGGTCGGAGCCCCTACTGACCCTGTGCCTCTCTACCCTCCGTTTTATTACGAAATCTGCTCTAATCGGCACAGCGGAGGTACCAATTTCCTCTTTATGGATGGTCATGTAATCTGGATATTCGACCCCCAGAACGTTTCAGCGCCACCCAATGTTTCTCCCCAGGTTTTGGACTTCAACCCCTGAATGGTTGCGCCTTATTTAATTGATTTTGATTCCCAGAACATTCCCGAAGAAGAGACCGAGGTATTGGTAATCGGGAGCGGGGCGGGTGGTCTTTCCGCAGGTTTAACCGCAGCCCGGCAGCGTCGGGTAACCCTGGTGACCAAAGGGGGCCTTTTAGAGAGTGCTTCTGATTTGGCTCAGGGTGGTATTGCGGTAGCGCTTTCTCCGGAGGATTCTCCCGAAAAACACTTAAAAGATACTATGGAATCCTCGGCCGGACTGGCTGATTCCGCCGCCGTGAAAGTTTTGGTTGAGGAAGGAACGGAGAGAATAAGGGAATTACTTGCCACCGGGGCGCTTTTTACCAGGAAAGGGCAACAACTCCTTTTTACCAGGGAAGGCGGCCATTCGGTGTCCCGGATTATTTATGCGGCCGGCGACCGCAGCGGCAACGAGGTAATCCGCACCCTTTCTCCGCAGGTTATCCAGAACCGCCGGATTGAGATTCGGGAACGACATTTTTTGATTGATTTAGTGACGTCCGGCAAGGCGGTGGTCGGGGGGATTTTTTATGAAGCGGAGAAGAAAGCGTTTTTGTTCATCCGGGCTGCCTCAACCATTCTGGCTACCGGCGGCAACGGGCAGATTTTTCAGGAGACGACCAATCCGACCATCTCCACCGGTGATGGTCTGTCCGCTGCCTATCGGTGCGGTGCGGATCTGCGTGATTTAGAATTTATTCAGTTCCATCCTACGGTTCTTTACGTGGCGGGTGCCCCGCGTTTTTTGATTTCCGAAGCGGTACGCGGGGAAGGCGCCATTCTAATTGATGACCGTGGTGAACGGTTTATGCCTTCCTACCATTCGAAAGGAGAACTGGCTCCCCGGGACGTGGTGAGCCAGGCGGTTTTAGACCGGATGAAGCGGCGTCAGATAAACTGCGTCTATTTGGATTGTCGTACGATGAGCCAGGAGTTTAAGAAACGGTTTCCGTCAATCTATGCTATGGTGCGCCGTTTTAAAATCGACCCGGCGTCCGACCTTATTCCGGTCAGGCCCGCGGCGCACTATTCCATGGGTGGAGTAAGGACCGATACTGAGGGAAGAACTGACGTGGAAAATCTCTTTGCCTGCGGTGAGGTCGCCTGTTCCGGTGTACATGGTGCCAACCGTCTGGGCAGTAATTCCCTCCTGGAATGTCTGGTTTTTGGAAACAGAGCAGGCCGGTCTGCGGCAGAAAAGACGGAAGTCTTTCGTGGCGCGATAAAATTTTCCCGGCGCTGGAACAACGCCCAGCTGGATGCATCCGACTTGCGGCGTTCTTTAAATACGTTGATGTGGCGCCAGGTTGGTATTGAGCGGGAAGCGTCGGGCCTGGAGGGTGCCCTCAAAAAGATTAGTGATTGGCAGGGTTATGTTCTCTCCACCTCTTTTTCCGAACCAGCGGGTTGGGAAGTGCAGAACATGCTTTTGCTGGCCGGTTTAATTACCGGGAGTGCCTTAAAGAGGACCGAAAGTCGCGGTGCTCATTACCGTACTGATTTCCCTGACCGGGATGATAAGAACTGGCTTAAACACATAGACCACCAGCGATAAAAGTACTTTGTCATTCCCGCTAGCCTGCCCCTGCATGTAAGAGGCAGGGGTAAGCGGGAATCCATTATGGAAATATATCCTTCTTTTGCCGGGTTTAAACGTCTGGCAGACGGTACGGTGAACATAATTCCGGTTTCCTGTGAAATACTGGCGGATTTGGAGACACCGGTTTCCGCCTACCGGAAGGTGGTGGGTTCAAAGCCGGGATTTCTTTTAGAAAGCGTCGAGGGAGGCGAAAAGGTAGGCAGATATTCGTTTTTGGGTGCCAATCCCGGTGCGGTCATCCGTACCAAGAAGACCCGCATTGAGATAGAAGAAAACGGACGGACCCTGATAAAAGAAGGTAATCCGCTCTCTTTTTTACGGGAATACCTGCGAAATTTTAAATCCGCGTCTGACCCGACGCTGCCCCGTTTTTCCGGCGGTCTGGTAGGTTATTTTGCCTACGATGTGGTCCGGTTTTTAGAACGTCTGCCGGATAATAAGCCGGACCTTCTGGATGTGCCTGATATCCAGGTATTCCTGGCCGATACCCTCTTGGTTTTTGACCATCTGCGGCAACGGCTGAAAGTGATTACCTATGCCCGGCCCAAAGAAGGTCTGAAGAAATCTTACCAGAAAGCGGTTGAGAATATAGAAGAGATAATCGGCCGTCTGCGGAACGGGTTTAGCCAAAAAAGCGGGAATCCATCCCTGCCTAATGCATGCAGGGACATGCCCCTGTCTGACAACCGGAACCGGTTTGATTCCAATTTCACCCGTCCCCAATTTGAATCCGCAGTCTTAAAGGCAAAAGATTACATTACCCGAGGTGATGCAATCCAGATAGTTTTGTCTCAACGCCTCTCGCTTGAATACTCCGCAAAAGAAACCGGATGTTTTGACCTTTACCGGGCGGTCCGTTCCATCAATCCTTCTCCGTACCTTTATTATCTCAACTTCGGCAAAATGGCTCTGGTCGGGTCTTCTCCGGAGGTGATGGTTCGTCTGGAAGGGGATGACGCAACCTTAAGACCGATTGCCGGAACCAGGCGCCGGGGAAAAGATGGAGGGGAAGACCTTGCTCTGGAAGCAGAATTGAGAGGGGACGAAAAGGAGAAGGCAGAACATATTATGCTGGTCGACTTGGGTCGTAACGATTTAGGCCGGGTTTGCCGGTCCGGGAGCGTGCAGGTTACGGAACTGATGACGGTGGAAAGGTATTCCCACGTGATGCACTTGGTGAGCAATATTACCGGTAAGATTATGCCGGACAAAGATGCTTTTGACCTATTTTCGGCTTCCTTTCCGGCCGGAACCGTAAGCGGCGCACCCAAGGTCAGGGCGATGGAGATTATTGATGAATTGGAACCGGATAGGCGGGGTCCCTACGCAGGTGCGGTCGGTTATTTTGACTTTGCGGGTAACCTTGACACCTGTATTACCATCAGAACCGTTCTAATCAAGGACGGCCGGGCGTACCTTCAGGTGGGAGCGGGTATCGTTGCGGACTCAGTTCCCAACCGGGAATACGATGAGACGCTTAATAAAGGAAAGGCTTTACTGGAAGCTCTGAAGATTGTCTCTTCCGGCACAATTTAATACCGACGAATTAAATATTTTTACGTAGGGGTCGGATTTATCCGACCCGCATAAATCCATGGTTTTATTAATTGATAACTACGATTCGTTTACCTACAACATCTTTCAGGAAGTTTCGGAATTGGGTGCCCGGGTTCTGGTCTATCGTAACGACCGGATTACTTTGAAAAAGATAACCCGCCTGGCGCCGGAAAGGATTATCATCTCTCCGGGACCAGGCCGGCCGGAGAACGCCGGAATTTCGGTTGCGGCAATCAAAGAGTTTGCCGGCAAAGTCCCCATTCTGGGTGTCTGCCTTGGTCATCAGGCATTAGGGTATGCCTACGGCGGAAAGATTGTCCAGGCAAAACGACTGATGCACGGCAAGACTTCCCTCATTTACCACAACGGAAAGGATATCTTCCAGGGATTGCCCAGTCCTTTTGAAGCCACCCGGTATCATTCGTTGGTGGTGGAACGAAAGAGTTTACCCGGAGTCCTGGAGGTTACTGCCTGGACCAAAGATGGAGAGGTTATGGGGCTGAAACACAAAGACCTGCCTGTTTTTGGTGTTCAGTTCCATCCGGAATCCGTCCTGACCCGGGAAGGTATGAACCTCTTGCGCAATTTCCTTAACCGCACCTAATTTTCAGGTACCTCTGTCTCTATTTGCTTTTCGGGTAGGATCGCTGGCTGGTGCGCTTTTCAAATTCTTCCAGGAGGTGGCGTTCTTCCCGGCCCAAGTTGAGAGGCGTTTCCACGATTACCCGGACCAACTGATCTCCTCTTCGGTATCCGGAGACGTCCGGCATCCCTCTGCCGCGCAAACGCAAGACCGTACCGGTCTGGGTGCCCGGAGGTATTTTCATCCGCACGTTACCTTTAAGGGTGGGCACCTCTTTTTCCGTTCCCAGGGCCGATTCGGTAAAGGTTATAAAGAGGTCGTAAAGAATGTCCGTCCCTTCCCGCTGGAATTGCGCATCCGGTTCTACCAGGACACCCAGGTATAAATTACCTGAGGGTCCTCCCTGGGGTCCGACGTTCCCTTTTTCTTTTATCCGCAGTCTGGACCCGCTTTCAATTCCTGCCGGGATGGTAACCTGAAGTCGTTCTTTCTCCTTTACCCGGCCGGTTCCCCGGCAGTTCCGGCAGGGATTTTCGATTACTTCTCCGGTTCCCTGGCACCGGTTGCAGGTACGACTGATGGAGAAGAATCCCTGGGTATAACGGACCTGGCCGGTTCCACCGCACTGGGAACAGTTTTTCTTTCCGCTGCCCGGCGCTGTTCCGGAACCGTTGCAGATAGAACAGGCTGTGAGCCGGGGGACGGTAATTTCTTTCTGAACTCCTTCGGCTGATTCTTTCAGGGAAATGCTGATATTTACCTGGAGGTCATCACCCCGGTTAAAACTCTGGGTTCGGCGCCGGGCTCCGGTACCCATGCCAAAAAGGTCAAAGATGTCATCGTAACCCTGGCTGAAGATATCCGAGAACTCTCTCTGTACCCGGCCCAGGTCATCGGTCCAGGTGAACCCGGTTTTCTCCACGCCCTGAAAACCGAACTGGTCGTAAGTTGCTCTTTTTTGGGAGTCGCTGAGGACCTCGTAGGCTTCGGTTGCTTCCTTAAACTTTTCTTCCGCTCCTTTGTCGCCGGGGTTACGGTCCGGGTGGTATTTGAGCGCCAGATTCCGGTAGGCTTCTTTAATCGTTTCGCTGCTGGTGTCCTTTGGTACCCCTAATAATTCGTAGTAATCCCTCTTCGCCATATATTTTATTGGATGTACCGGTAGACTTTTCGGAACGGATTGAAAGTTCTGCCTCCGCTTTCGTAAAACTTGGTGAAGAATTCTAAGTACTGGAGCCGGCTGGTATGGACGTAAGAACCCAGGGTGCTGATAAAAAGATTAAAGGTATGACCGACCAGAAGAACGATGATGAACGCCAGGGGTCCGACAATCGGGAAAACCCTGGCCATTCCCGCCAACTGGTTTACCGTAACCGCCAACAGCCCGCTGGTCAGCCCTAAGGCAAATATTCGCGCGTAACTGAGCACGTCAGCCAGAAGATTACCCACGATGAGACCGTAGATGGTGTTGGCAGACCAGAAGAGTTTTAAAACTATTTCCCGGTAACTGCGCCAGGAGTTAGAGATAATCAGGATAGCCGAAATCGCCAGAAGAATTCCTACCACCGGAATAGCATTAGCCGCGGCGGCTGATTTGGTTCGCAAAAGTAACAGAATAGCCAGAAGGGGTATCCCGATCTGGAAGAATAACGGCGGAGCGGATTCTAAGGCACCCCGGGTTCCAAAGCGGCGGATGGATTCTTTCAATTTCAAAAAGATTCCGGTGGTAATCTGGATGTACCCGAAGATTAGGGTGAAGTAAAAGAGCCGCATAGTATCAGCCGGATTGTCTGTGGGTGAGATGAGGGCAATCCTGGCTTGAAGTTTACCTAAATGACTTAATGCCGGAAAAAGACTGAAGAAGTTCCCGAACCAGGAGTTGGTAATAATACCGGCGAAAGCCGCCGCGATTCCGGAAGCCGCGAAGACCTTGAGCATCTTCCGGGCGGATTCTGATTTGAACCGGCGCATCAGCCATAACGAAAGGGAAGCCAGTACCAGACCGTAACCGAGGTCGGAAAAACAGAAGGCAAAACTCAGGGTAAAGAAGACGGAAAGATATATAGAAGGGTCAAATCCCTGGTAGGTGGTTCGGCCGTAAAGGTCAACGACCGCTTCAAACGGTCTTCCCACCGGGCCGTTTTCCAGGGCGACCGGAACCGTTTCTCCTTCTTTCGGTTTTCTATGGATAAGTCCGATTTCCGGAAAAGAATCCCTCAGCCTTGTTTCCAGATGCTGCCAATCCTTTGACCGTATCCAGCCGGAAAGAATCGCCACCCTTTCGGTTGCCCGCATCTTATATTGGGCGGAAATTTCTTCTTTCTGAATGAGATAAAGGTCCAATAGGGTTAAAATCTGCGGCAGATTATTACGCAGGGTATTCTTTTTTATCTTTAGACGTTCCAGACGTTGGCTATTTTTCTCCAGGAGACGTTGAATACGAGCAACCGCTTCGGTTGGGGTTTTCCGATAATCCGGCGGGTAGATGATTTCCGCTTTCAGACCGCCCAGGATTTCGTTTATCTTCTTTTCATTATCTTTCCAAAAGGCTAAAAATAGAATAACACTCTTTTTCCGGTTAGAAATGGACAGGGTCTGAATATCTTCAATGTTATCCAACTCCTGATAAAAGGTGGAAAGATTACGCCGCAGAACCCTGCCAGCAATTGACTTACTTCTATTCTTCGGCGTATGGCAGGGAGACTGTCGTGTGTCAACCCGGCAGAGTAGCATGCCGATATGGTCAGTCTGTTTTAGATCCTTAAGCGGAACGTCCAGGGAGATGAGAGGGGTGATTTCTTCCGCTGCCTTTTGAAGCCGGTTAGACAGATTTTGAATTTCCGTGAGATGCCTTTCCAGAGATTTGCTTTCAGTAAAAAATTCCGGAAGCGGAAACGAAGAAACTAACTCTGCGAACTTATCATTCCCGCGTGTCCCCTCTCTGTCATTCCCGCGTGTCGTAAGCGGGAATCCAGGGGAAGTTATTTGTGTCTCTGTCTTGTCCGGTTTCAGAAATTCCAGGAGGTAATTGAGTTGTGCCAGATTTTCTTCCACCTTTTTCGCTTTTTCCTTCAATACCTCTTCGGGTCCGGAGAAAGAGGATGGGACTGAAAGAACCGGGAATTCCTCCTCCGGAATTTCCGTCAGTTCCATCAGGCCTGCCTCTTCCAGTTCTTTAATCAGTACCTCTTTTTTGACTTCCGGCAGCAAGAGGTATACCCGTTCCATTCTGGCAATCATAACCTATAATTGTAGCACCATTCCCGCTCTTTTTGCAACTAAGGAAACCGGCCGGATTCTCATTACCGTTCAGAACCACGGGTTCTGTGTGGATGCCAGTACCCTTCCTTCAGAGGTCAGACTAATCCACGTCAATCTGAATAATAAGAGTTTGGAAGGGATGAAGAGTAAAGAACACCGGTTCTTTTCCGTTCAGTTTCACCCGGAGTCCGGTCCGGGTCCTCACGATGCCTTAAACCTCTTTACCCGCCTCCAATGTCCGTTTCAATGTCGCTCTTTTAGAACGGGTTCGAATCCCGTATGCCACCCTTAACGAAACAAATGGCAGGATTTGCCAGGATATCGAAGGGTTTTCGGTAGGCAGGATAAAGGTTTCCAGAATCGAAGGTGCAGTTCGAAAGTAAAAATCTTAATAATCCCCTTCTTTTAAAGGGTTCCTGCAAAGAATAAATACTGTAGGCATTCTTGGCCAATCTCCTTGCGAGAACATGCAGATTTTTTCCAGTACCGCTTGATTTCTGGAATCTCAATTATTTCTTCAGGACTCTTGCCGGGTAGAATTTTAAGTAGAATCTTCTCGAATTTCCTGAATGTTTGATGCTTCGTCTTTCGATATACAGGAGGCAATTGATGTATTTCTGGTAGGTGTTTCATTTCAATTCCCTATATGAGCGTTAACCGTTAACCCTCAAAATACTTAGTTTCTATGAACCATGCCTAAACCCAACCATGTTAAAGGATACCACCTTCTCTTTTGGTAGTCAATTCGGTATCAGTAACTAATTGCGACGCCGAACTGGTTTTGCAGGCAATGATTGAGTACCACAATTATCACCAGGCGGTAATCGTTTCAGGGGATGGCGATTTTGCTTGCTTGGTAAAGTATCTCAGCGAAAAAGGTAAACTCCGAAATCTTCTGGTGCCAAACAGTCTGAAATATTCAGCCCTGCTTAAAAAGCCCGCCGAGAAGAGGATTGTCTTTCTGGATGAGTTGAGGCAGAAACTGGAGTATAAAAAGAAAAGGACCCCATAAGGACGAAACCTTATGAGGGCCTTTTCGTCGTGATTCTACAATTCTGCTGATATTATACCCGCCTTCCTTATCTTCTGTCAAGTCAACGAGTTGCCTCACGAAAAATCTGTACGAAACTGATTCGTTGCCTCATATAAGAATCTAAACGAAAATATGAGACAATAGACCGTTCCTGAATAAAGGAAAGGAGGCGGTCTATTATGGGGCTGACGATGGGAGTGGCCGGTCCATTGTCTCGGCGTATGACTACGTAGAATGGGTCGAAGAAAAGAGAAAAGAAGCAGAGGAACGTGGAAGTTTGAACCCGTTTGACGCAACAATGATCGCGCAAATATCGCCGGGTGAGTTGGGCAGTGTTCTTCATGCATTGAATTTCGCACGGGAACGAGTTGTTGAATGGCTGACAAACTATAAATTTAAGCGATGGGATGTTACAGAAACCAGAAAACTTCCAGTCACACAGGAAATGAAGGTAAAGCGGGCTGGAGAAATTGCGAAAGAGCTCACCAACCACTCCAAATGGAGACTGCATGGACGATCAATAAAGATTACCGATTTAGAAGATATCGGTTTAAAGATTATAAAAGTAGATAAAGATTCCAAACTGGCTGATATCGTTTATAGAATTCAAGTAGTGTGTCGACTGCTTTTTGAAACTACCTCCACATTTAAGATTTTCGCAACTCAGGATAATAAGATATTCAGGCAGGCTGTTTCTGTGGGAGCACCTATCAAGATCATGTCAGAAAAACAAGTTCCGGACGTAGTAGAGATCAAACAGAAGTGCCCCAAATGCGGAGCTGTACATGTAATTTATGGTAAACTTGCACAAAATCCACAAATTGATGTAGACTTTAAGAAGAGGGGGCTAAAACCATTCCCCAAAGATGCAAAGCTTACGTGTGGTTGTGGTTTCCAAATGGACTTGACAGGCATAAGAAATAACATTGAAATTCAAACAGGGCGCAAGATCGTTTCTGAATGAATTTCTGAAGAGGTGGGGGCGATGGACGATAAAAAGAAGGTTGAGAACGAAAACCAAGAAAAAGGTTTATTAACATTTTTGAAGCAGACACAGGAAGGAAAATACGCTAAGATTGATACGCGATCTCTTTCCTATGCGAGAATCAAGGAACAGAGAGAAGAAATTTCGCTCGAAGACGAATATTACTACGGTGTAAGTTGAAAATTTACACGCATCTCCCGGTTGTTCCTTATAACTCTCCTTCCGATGGCGAAAAACTTGTTTTAATCAGGCCGGTATTGAAAAAACAGGCAATATTGGGGTAGGATTATTCACCAGACAGATGATACGATAACAGTCAAATGGTGAACTCTCCGGATATCTGTTAAAATAAGACCAATGTCCGGAGTAGATAGGTTATAGGTTGCGTTAGAACCTGGGGCGAGATGCTAAGCTCCGAAAAAGGGCTTCATAAAGTCTTGGCTTTAAACCTGGATTCTGTTTACATGTTTGAACTAAAGATTATCGTAGGGCAGATCAAAAATCTCAATCAAGTAATAGAAGAAATCAGCAAGGAATTAACCGAAAGGGGCAAGAAGGTGGACGGACACAAAAATCTGACCTCAATCAAAGGCATCGGCGA
>JAZDPL010000092.1:0-27130 GCA_043797665.1 Candidatus Omnitrophota bacterium | reverse complement strand
TTAATCGCTTGTATTAATATTTTTTAAAGGTGAAATCTCTATGATTTTTTGTCCATTTGCTGAAAATTGTAGAAATGAGACTCTGGAATTCCCAATGTTTTCGCGGTTTTCTGATTTTAGGTATCATTTTTCACGCTTTTTTCAGGTATAACGACTATAGTCTACTAAATACCCAGTAATTAGTCAAGTGTTTGACTTGCCGGGAATAAGGTGGTTAAATAGATAGGACGCAAAGTTTAGAACTTAAAAAATAATGGCTAATTTTCAGATTGGACAGGAAATTGAAGTAGACCAACCCCACTCTCTAAGAAAAGGGTCATTAAAAGTACGGGGTGTGGTGAGTGATAACGAAATTGTGGTTTCTCAATCTCCATCAGAAAGAGAACGCCTCCCTCTCCATCCCCATACCATCATCCGGGTACTGGTAGAGGAAAAAGATCTGGTCTCTGTCTTCCAGGGAATGCTGGTCAGCCGGGAGCCGGGTGACGAAAAATGGAAAGACAGCGATAACGATATCCTTTACCGGATTAAAAATATCTTCTATAAGCACAAACATTACAAAAGAAAGTTTAACCGCATCAAGGTGGAAATCACTGCGGAAATGGCGTTAAAATCAGGCCTCTTCTCCAAAAAATCCTGGCGGGGCGTCACTTCCAATCTCAGCCTGGGCGGACTAAGAGTTGTTGTCCCGGAAGAACCGCCTGAATCCGGTACTGAAGTTTCGGTCCTCTTAGACCTGCCGGGCGGAAGGAAAATTCAGACAAAAGGCGAAATCAAAAATGTGGACGCCGTGTCCTCCTCCGGTTCTTCCGGTGCCCTCTATAATTCGGAATACGGAGTAAGCATTCAGTTCACGAAGATTTCGGAAGCCGACCTCACCTTACTGTCAGGATATATTGACAGCAAAGCATAACAAAGAAAAGGGCGACCACTCAGTGAAGTACGTGTCACCCTGAGTGATAACGAAGGGTCTCGCTTTTAACAACGAGATTCTTCGTCGCAATGCTCCTCAGAATGACACGCTGTTTACTGAATATTTACCCCCTAACTATGTTTTATCCGCTCCCGATTGAAAAAATCCTGTCTTTTCTGGCCGGTAAAGACCCCTTCGTCCTTCTGGAAACTATCCGCGAAGACCCGGAAAATCACCTCTCCTACCTGTTTATAGAACCGGTTGGCAAAATTGAATCCCGGAACCTGTCTGACCTGCCGGACTTTTTTGAAAAAATTGAAACTGCCTTATCCCGGGGTTATTACCTGTCCGGCTTCTTTTCCTATGAAACGGGTTTTGGATTTGAGAAAATTCTGCAAAAGACGATGAAAAAAAAGTTTTCTTTTCCTTTAGCCCGGCTCTATCTTTTTCATCCCCCCCTGACCTTTGACCACCGCTCAGGAACCTTCTCCGGAAAGATTCGGTTTCCATCCGTTAACTCCCCTGAACGTTATGACCTTAGCAGACCTTCCTTCAATGTGGGACCCGGTGAATACCACCGGAATATCAACAAAATAAAAAACCTGATAACATCCGGCGATACTTATCAGGTAAACTACACCTTTAAAGTACAGTTTCACTTTTCCGGCTCGCCTTCCGGTCTCTATCTTGACTTACGCAAAAAGCAATCGGTATGTTATTCCGCCTTTATTAAAGACCGGGACTTAAGCATCCTTTCCCTGTCTCCGGAACTCTTCTTACGTAAAACCGGACAAAAAATTACCGTGCGGCCCATGAAAGGCACCATCGGCCGCGGAAAAAACCTCCCTGAGGACCGGAAACAAGCGGATATACTGCACAAAAACTTTAAAGACCGGAGTGAAAACCTGATGATCGTCGACCTTTTGCGGAATGACCTGGGTAAGGTCTCAAAGATTGGAACCGTAAAGGTAAATTCCCTCTTTGACGTTGAGAAGTACGAAACCCTCTTCCAGATGACCTCAACCATCTCGGCGGATTTAAAATCCCCCCTTCCCTTTTATCAATTATTCCAGGCTCTCTTTCCATCCGGTTCCGTCACCGGTGCCCCGAAAATCAGGACGATGGAGATTATCAGGGAGTTGGAAAAAACGGAACGGAAAGTCTATACCGGTGCGGTGGGCTTCTTTTCTCCCGGGCGGGATGCGGTTTTTAATATCGCCATCCGCACCGTTTTAATTACTGACCATCACGGCGAAATGGGTGTCGGCAGCGGAATCGTCTTTGATTCTGAACCCCGGCGTGAATATGCGGAATGTAAACTGAAAGCCTCCTTTTTGACAAACCCGTAAAATTACTTTATAATTACAATTTACCCCTTTATGGAAAAAGACCGCACAATCCTCCGTGAACTTGCGGAGAAACAGGCAGAGATAGCCAGACTGCCCGTTCAGAAGACGACCGTTGAGATGTGGCGCCGGATGAACCGCCTGGAACACGGTAAGCCAATGGTCTGGGTCAGGGAAATACCCTGGCCGGAACTGGAAACGGAAGAAGAACTGCAACTCCGGACGTCTACCCCGTTTTGCCGTGATATTGAATCCCAGTTCCTCCGTACCTTTTATCAATGGAAACATATCCGGGGAGATATGGTAGTTGAACCCAAGTTTTACTGCCCCATAGAAATCAAAGACAGCGGATTTGGTCTTCAGATTCAGGAACAGACGATTCTCCAGGGACCCGGACACATCTCTTCCCATCACTACGAACCGGTAATCAAAGAAGAAGGAGACATCAAAAAGATTAAGACACCTGAAGTTACGGTGGACAGGGAAGTGACCGAAAGAAATTACCAGACGCTGCAGAACCTCTTTGGTGATATTTTAGAAATTGAAAAGATAGGCAGAACAGGCTTCTGGCTTGCACCATGTGATTCTCTGGCAATGTGGTGGGGTATCCAGGAATTTCTGACGGATTTGGTAATTCGGCCAGAGATGGTTCATAAAGCACTTGACCGCCTGGTACAAGCCCATTTTGAAATGCTCAGACAGTATGAAAAATTGAACCTGCTCTCTTTGAATAACGGCAATTCCGGGGTCGGTTCCGGTGGATTGGGATTTACCGAGTTGCTCCCCCAGCCGGACTTTAACCCAAACCGGATTCGCGCCAAAGACCTCTGGGGATTTGCAACCGCCCAGATCTTCTCCGAAGTCTCACCGGAGATGCATCTGGAATTTGCTTTAAAATACGAATTGCGGTGGTTGGAACGCTTTGGTCTCAACTATTACGGCTGTTGTGAACAACTTCACCGCAAGGTGGAAATCCTAAAACAAATCCCCAACCTCCGTCGCATCTCAATGAGTCCCCGTGCCAACGTGGAAGAAGGTGCCTCGGCGCTCGGAGACAAATATATCTTTTCCTATAAACCCAACCCGGCTGTTTTAGCCACCGACGCCTGGAATCCGGAGGCAATCCGGACGGAATTACGGCAGACTCTGGAAATCCTGAAATCCCACGGCTGCATCACAGAAATCATTATGAAGGATATCAGTACTATACGTTACCAGCCTCAGCGGCTACGGGAATGGACCCAAATAGCCGTCGAGGTCTCCGAAGAATTCGCCTGAAAAATATAAGGGGTTGTAACCCCTAAGACTTATGGCTGCGAATAACGAACAGACGGCCGGTAAATCTCAGGGGTCCCCTCATGGAAAGTGGGTAACCTTCCGGCCGGAGATAAAAATACTCGACTGCACCATCCGTGACGGTGGTCTTATGAACGACCACCGGTTTGACGACGCCATAGTCAAATCAATTTATGAAACCTGCGTGGAAGCGGGCATTGACTATATGGAGGTGGGATATAAATCTTCCCAAAAAATCTTTTCCCCCACCCAGTACGGAACCTGGAAGTACTCCCGTGAGGACGACATCCGGCGGATAGTGGGTGAAAACAAGACCGGCCTCAAACTGGCCGCGATGGCTGACGCGGAACGCACCGATTACCACGAGGACATTCTTCCCAAAGAAAAGAGCGTCCTGGATATGATTCGCATCGCCACTTACATCAACCAGATTCCCACCGCCATCGATATGATTAAGGATGCCCACGACAAAGGCTACGAAACAACGGTCAACATTATGGCGATTTCCGTGGTAAAAGAACACGAACTTGACGACGCCCTGGAAGCACTGGTGGAATCGCCGGTCGACACCATCTATCTTGTCGACAGTTTCGGTGCCCTCTACAGCGAACAGATTCGCGAGTTAACCCTGAAATATCTCAAGTACGCCAAGCCGGCCGGCAAAGAAGTCGGCATCCACACCCATAATAACCAGCAGATTGCCTACGCGAATACCATTGAAGCGCTCGTCCTGGGAGCCAACCGTCTGGATGCAAGCATGGCCGGATTAGGCAGGGGAGCGGGTAATTGTCAGATGGAACTGCTCATCGGTTTTCTCCATAATCCGAAGTTCCGAGTCAGACCCGTTCTCAAGTGTATCCGGGACTGGATTGAACCGATGAGGGCAAACTTGCGGTGGGGTTTTGACCTGCCGTATATGATTACCGGCCGCCTTAACCAGCATCCCCGGGATGCGATGAAATTCATGGCCAGCGATGACCGTAAGGACATCGTGGCGTTTTTTGATGCGATGGCGGAAAAAGATTAACCACTTAAAAGAGGTAAAATATGGCAAACCCAATAAAAGGAACACGGACGGAAAAGAATCTGCTGGCAGCATTTGCCGGTGAATCACAGGCAAGAAACCGGTACACCTATTTCGCCGGTGTGGCAAAGAAGGAAGGTTACGAACAGATTAGAAACATCTTTCTGGAAACCGCGGAAAACGAAAAAGAACACGCGAAAGTATTTTTTAAATACCTGGAAGGCGGTGATGTTCAAATTAACGCCTCTTACCCGGCGGGTGTAATCGGAAGTACCAAAGAAAATCTGGAAGCCGCAGCGGCCGGCGAACAATTAGAATGGACAAAGATCTACCCGGACTCCGCAAAAATTGCGCGGGAAGAAGGACTTCCGGAAATCGCCCAATCTTTTGACGAAATCGCCGGGGTTGAAACGTTCCACGAAGCCCGGTACCGAAAGATTATCGCCAACGTTACCAGCAACGAAGTTTTTGCGAAAAAGACCCCGGTTAAGTGGCACTGCCTTAACTGCGGTTATGTTTTTGAGGGAACCGAGGCGCCAAAAGAATGTCCGGCATGTAAACACCCCCGGGCATATTATGAAATCCTGGCTGAAAATTATTAAGGAAAAGGAATGACCGAACGGAAGAAAGGCTCTTTCTCGTTCGGGAAATAAGCTTCAATGATAACCGACGCCGGGACCTTGGGTGGTCGGGACAACTCAAACCCTTTCTTTTCCCCGACAGAAAGCCGTACGGTATAGTTATTGGCAGTAACCCCCGCCTTTGCGGCTATCGAGGTAACCCGCAGGAAAAACTCCGTATCTGCTTTACGCAAATTCTTCACCTGAAGGGAAATCGGACCGGTCTCCTTAACCGGAAGGATTTCTATTACCGGTGCCTCCTTCGTAAATAAGAGCGTACCGAATCGGAAGGGACAATGGAACCCGCCGTAGGTACAGGCCCACCCGCTACACTCTAATTCATTATGGGCATACCGTTCCCGATTCAGATTTAGACGAACCATCCCCTTCCTTGCATTTATCCTTATATCCCCGAGAGGGATAGCCACCTCCATTACCCAGCGGTCCTTTCCGACCGAGGTCTTGCTCTGCCAGGCGGAATTCCACTTTATATTACAGTTTGGCACCTGTGGATGGTAGGCATCGTAATGGACATCCCGGGTATTGGAAACCAACTGATATAAACTATTGCCGTCACCCACGGTATCAATAAATATCTCGATACAATCGTCACTCCAGGCGTTACCGTCATAATCCCTGGTCTCAGCCTTTAGTTCGTTGATATACGGCTCTTCCGCCACTAAAGCAAGGTAGAGATTCTTATTATCACGGACCGCATAACCGGTGGTCTGAATCTTGGCTAATTTTTCTCCTTCCAAATAGGCAAAATTACTTGCCACCTGGGATAAACTCCAGGCGGAATCGTTCAGATTCCCGTCAATTACCGGCGGTTCCGAAACCTCGTTGCAACTCAAAATCGGGTTTACCGGAGAAACCTCCACCGGCATTAATCCCTGATAGATTATTTTCTCCTCGTCATTGAGCAGAGTTACCACCACGTTATGAACCTTTTCTCTTTTAAGTACGGAAGTCAATTCATAATCCCAGGTATCCTTCTTCTCCTCTCTCCCGTTTATGTCTACCGAATATTTATTTTCCGCGCCTCTGGCTCCCGAGGTAGAAAAACTGGTAATTTTCAAAGTGATTCTGGCTGCGGTACGGGAGGGATTGGTTAATTCTAACGTCGCCTTACCGGCCGATTCCCGGTCAGAGTATTCCGCGGCAAGAATCCTTGCCTGTATTGGTGTTTCATCAAAAACAAGAGAGGCAAATAAGTTCGGAGACGCCGGTACCTTTTCACTCAGCGGGAACCAGTGGCTCTCCTCATCTTTTTCCGGGTAGCGGTGCCGGACGAAATTTATTCCCCAGGCATCCCCGGGATTAACCCCTGCCTTTCCCAGAGACTTAAACGGAATGGCAACCTCCGCACTCCAGCCTTCTTTCACCCTCCGGCAGGCTGCGTTCCATTCTGCCGGCCAGCTCTTATCGTAAGTGGCCGTATCCTCCCGGGAAACCTCTTTTGCCTCGTACCTGGTCCCGTTACTATCAAAGGCAAACCGATAATAAGACATTTCACCTTTTTCGGAAGGAACAGATAGAAGAATCTCCGCGGAATCGTTCCCGGAAAGTTCGCTGTCCGGTTCTTTAACTCCGGCGCGCATCTTTTGCGCATACGGTTCGGCACAGAAGAAATAAAAATAGATATTCTTGTCATTATACAAACTGTAAACCAGGGTGCTTACCCGGGATAGCCTGAGCTCTTTTGTGTTGATAAAGTGAGTCGCCAACTGCGACTGTTTCCAGGAATCATCAAATTGGCTGTCAATGACCGGGACATTTTTGGTATAGGCACAGGAGATTAACGGAGCCATCTCTTTGGAGAATGACTTCTTCTCTTCCTCTTTCCCCTTATTTTTCTTGAGACGGCTCAAGATACTCCGGTAAATCTTTTTATCCCAGTTCTTTTGGACGTAGGTGGGTTTTTTAACGACAGGATAGAGTCTGCGGTAAAGAGAAGCGTCGACTAACCGGAGAAGAATAAAAGCCAGAATTACGCCGGCACAGAGAATAAGAAATTCCTTATCCCTTCTTTTATTGATTATTGACCGTGTTGCCGCCCTGGTCTTCTTAAATGTCCGTACCGGCGAAAAGAAGAACCATATCCGCTTGATAAACCGTAACCTGTTACCTATCAGACGCAGCGGAAAGAACAATATTCTGAATAATATGCGGAGAATTCGTTTTACCCTCATCTATGGGAAGGATTTATCAATTTTCAAACTTGGTGCCGGATTTAATGGCGGATACCAACTGGTTGAACGCCTCCGCCAGACCCTTGCAGAGGTCATTTTGACGGAAGACAATCGGATAGGATGGCAGCTTCCCCTTAGACAAATCTTTAAGCATGTTTTCCAGACGAAAGAGCGGTCCGGCGATCCGGTGCAAAAACCTGAATTGTAAGATGGCGGCCAGAACCATCATTATGACTCCCCCTGCCAGAAACTCAATCCCCAAAAGTTGCAGGATGCGTTTCTGCATAACCAGAAGTTGTTCCGGGGAAGACAGCATCTGCGGCATAAGCAAAATGTTATTCCAGATAGTCAAATAGGTCATCAGGCCGCTTACCAAAAACCCGATAATCATCAGCCAGACAACCACTAATGGGTACTGTATCTCCATCTCCCGGTTAACCACCCTCCAGAAAGACCGCTTAAACTTTTTCTCTTCTTTCATAATAGACCTTCTTCGGGTCGGATGAATCCGACCCCTACACAGGCGGTTACTGAAATCGTTAAAAACCACCTCCGGACTGACCGGATACCCAGATGATATCCTTATTAAGACCGGTGCCGCCTGGCTGGCGGTCAGCACCCCGACTACCCATGGTATAAGCCGTGGGCTCTTCAAAAGGGCTGGGATTAGCGCTCTTTACGGTAACGATAATCCAGTTATCTTTTATACCCCTCAACGTCGCCACCAACGTATTAGTATCAGGAGGAAAAGTTTTTAGGGTCACTGCCTTTTCTATCTTGGTGACATCGGACTTCAGTTCGCTCTCTGCGACTACCTCGGTGCCGTTCAGGGTAATGCTGCCGGAACTGACCGCGCCGTTGATTACTACCAATGTTCCTGAGTCCACGGGGGAAGTAAAAGAAAAAGAGTAGACATTAGGAGCACCGGTTGTTCTATATAATTGAACTGTCGTAAGAAAATTATCCGGTTCCACATTTAATACGTAAAAATAAAGGGTCTTCCAGGGGTCAAGTTTTTGTTCCGCCTTCAGATAAGGACCATTCCAGCCCCTATAATTCGCCTGGTAATCCCATACGTAGGGTTCGGTACGTAATTGACTGAGGGTACTGGTAAGAACCTGCAGCGTTCCTGAGTCTGTAGTACACGCCTCGTCATCCGGGTAATGGTTGATATCTTCCTTGACTGTCTCCAGGAGCATCGCGTACTGGGCAATGGTCAGTTTTGCCACCACCGCCTTGGTCCGCTGGGATACCTGGGCAATAACGACCAGACCTATCAGCGCAATTATTACCAGGATACCTATCCCGACCAGCAACTCCACGAGCGTGAATCCCTGCTTCTTCATACGAAATACAGTAGACGTTTGAAATGTAGGGGCTTGATTTATCAAGCCCGCGGGTCGCATGAATGCGACCCCTACGTCAAACCGATCATTTTTATCATCTTCTATAGTTTATCACAAAAGTCAACCTAAGACAATCGCCAGTGTCAACACCGTAACACATTAGCGTCAGAAAAAGCGTGGGGAAGTCTTCGCCACGCTAATACATTACTCAACACCTAACTTACGGATTTCAAAAACTTAAGGTGTGAATCTAATTGCGGGTTTTTGAAGAATTTCCTGCCCAGGGAATTCGCATAAAACGAAAAAAGCATACTCCGGTTCATTTTTCCGCTTCCAAGATTCCGCAGAAAACTGTCCTTGAACGAATAAAATTTCCTGTACATGCGGCAAATCTTTTTCTGCAGCCGGTATGGGGTAAAATTTTTCGGCCTTACGACAACATGCTGTCCGTCGTATAGATACCATTCTTTGGTCAAAATCCTCCCCTCCTGCTCCATTCGGTCATAGAATCTTGTACCCGGTATCGGAATCGGACTAAAAAGCTGAACACTATCCAGATTTTTGCCAATCCATTGTCCTGTTTCTTCCAATGTTTCCGGCGTATCTCCATCTCCCCCCAGCATCATCATGCCGTGAACCCAGAATCCGTTATCCCGGTATATCTTTATGGCTTCCTTTATTTTATCCGCTTGGTAAGGTTTGCCGAAAAACTTCAGTGTTTCCTCAACTATGGACTCTATCCCGATGCATAAATGTAAGAATCCGGCTTTCTTCAGCGCCTTCAGAAGCCCATCGTTAAATGCAGCCGCAATTGTAATCTGCGCTATCTTCTCCCTTTTTACGCTGTGTTTTTTTATCTCTTCCAGAAGATCTATCGTCTTACTTTGATTCGCAGCAATGTTGTCGTCGGTAAAAAAACAGTATTTCCCGATTTTCTCTATCTCTTCCAGTTCCTCGATAACATATTTCTTTGATTTCTGTCTGTAAACTCTTCCGTAAATTTCCGTCACGCTGCAAAAATCGCAGTTGTTCGGGCATCCTCTCGAAGCCTCTACAACCATGCTCGCAACCTTTCGCCTTATTGTCCTGTCGTAATAAGGGTGCGGTAATTTGCTCAGCTCCTCCGCCGTCATCAATTTTCTTTGCCCGGTAATAATTACGCCGCCGTTTTCTTTGAAAGCTATCCCGTCTATAGTCTTTAAATCGGGCATTCCTTTCGTCAGCTCCTCCATCAGTTCTTTTATGGTCCTTTCACCTTCGCCCCGTACAACGATGTCAACATGTTCGAGCCAATCCTTTATTCTGAACGTAGCATCAGGACCTCCCGCAATAACCATACCGTAAGGATTCCTGGCTTTATACAAGTCGGCAAGTTTCATTGACTGCATAGAAGTTCTTGTTATAGAAGATATCAGCAGAACATCCGAACCAAATATCCTTTTAAAATTTTCCGCACTTAGTTTTCCTTTTATTCCGTGATACAGGGGATTTATCTCCCGTATATCACTCCAGCCGTCCGTATTCAACACACCGGCAAGAGCAGGAATTGCCCTGGAAGGAAGTCTGATCGCGCTGTAAAAATCGCAGTTAGCTTCTCCGTCAAGCAGCCCAAATTGCGCAGGAGGAAGTTCCGCAAATGTAAGCGTGCTTTGTTTTTCTAATTTTTTCATCGCAGAGTAGGGGTTCGATTTATCGAACCCGCGGGTCGGATGAATCCGACCCCTACTAAAAACCCGCCGGGTGGCTAACGGGATGCCGGCTTGTGTGTTCTGCGGCGGTGGGCGGACCCGCCTCCAGAATAGTGTTTGCGGCGGGTATTGTCGTGCCCGTAATATTTACGATTTCGGCTCCCCCCTGAAGCGGGGCCGGCAGGCTGGGCTGAATTTTTGGTGAAGATTTCCCGGGGGAGTTCCGGGTGTTCCAAAATGGGCAGTTCCGTCTTGATCAGTTTCTCGATATTACGGACGTCGGACCACTGGTCGGGCGTCGCAAAAGATATGGCGCGTCCTTCGTGTCCGGCACGTGCCGTGCGGCCGATACGGTGCACGTAATTTTCGACGTCTTCGGGAAGGTCATAGTTGATAACAATTTCTATGCCGATGACGTCAATCCCCCTGGCCGCGATATCGGTCGCGACAAGCACCCTGTATTTACCGGATTTAAAACCCTCGAGTGCTTCGAGACGCTGAGGCAGAGAACGGTTCGAGTGGATTTCTGCGGCGCGATGTCCTGCTTCTCTGAGAAAACGCACGATTTTTGACGCGCCGATCTTCGTACGGGAAAAAAGCAACGCCGATCCGTGATACTGGGCGAGCAATTTAATAAGAAGTTCTTTCTTTGCGTCTTTTTTGACAATGAATAGTTCCTGAATGATGCCCTCTGCCGTTGTGCCGGATGGCGCAACCTCAATGTGAACGGGCAGTTTCATATGCGCGGCCGCTATGGTGATAACTTCTTTGGGTATGGTTGCCGAAAAGAGCATTGTCTGTCTTTCCCTCGGGATAAGTTTTAGGATGCGTTCAATCTGCGGCAAAAATCCCATATCAAGCATGCGGTCGGCTTCATCGAGGACTAACACGGATGCATCGGACAAAAATACCGTGCGTCGATTTATGTGATCGACGAGACGGCCGGGTGTTGCTATAAGAATGCGGGGATTTTTTCGCAGTGCCTGCAGCTGCATATGCATAGAGGCTCCGCCTATAAGAACGGCTGTGCACATGCTGAATAAAGGAGTGAGATTCCGGAACGTTTCATCGATTTGCAAGGCGAGTTCTCTGGTGGGAACAAGGATGAGGCACCGCCCCTTTTGCTGAGCAAGACGCTGAATAATGGGAATGGCGAACGCCAGCGTCTTTCCGGTACCGGACTGCGCGATTCCGATAATGTCCTTACCTTCTATCGCGATAGGTATGGCTTTATGCTGAATCGGCGTCGGAACCGTAAATTGCAGGCGGTCTAATACCTCAAGAATTCTCGGCGCAATACCTAAACCGTAAAAATAAGTATTTGCCTGCTGATGTGCCTGTGTCATCCCTTGAATTCTATGCAGGGCCTAATGCTCTTTTGGGCGTTTGTATTACCACAACGAGCTGCTGATGGACATAACAGTAGGTTTCAGGGTTATATATGCTTAAAACATGCCTGCAACCTAAAAACTTACAAACCCTGCGTTCTTTTATCGGTTTTATCGGTTTTATCTTTTTAGACACGAGAAAATACGGTTATTGCTGGACAACGCGCACATTAATGGCACGCGGTCCCTTGTCCGACTTCTCGGTCTCAAATTCTACCCCCTGTTCTTCTGATAGAGCATCGAACTCAACATCCATCAGACTGCTCCGATGGAAAAAAACTTCCGTACCGTCGGTGTCGCTGATAAAACCAAAGCCTCTCTCACGAACTAATTTCTTTATCTTCCCGTTATGCACCCTGACCTCCTTATTCCAGTTTCTTAGTGCGCTTAAAAACAAAAACCTCAAGGTTAGCGCCTTCTCACCCTGCGGCCAAATATATCCAATCTACTTTCTGTTATTTACTATTATACTATCTTTCCATCTGTTTGTCCAGTACTACTTAAAAATAGAGCTGAGATGGCGCAGTTACTGGAGACGATACTCTTCCCTTCTTCATAGGTGGTGGGGTATAATAAAAATGATATTGCCGGAATGGCAGACGCTTTTTACGCCTGACTGGACACCATCCGTGATAAGATGAGTAGAAGGAAGTGGTTAGTAACATCGCTAATTGTATCTCAACTGCAGGCATTTACCTTCCAAACATTGCCGGAAAACCTGACCGGCGGAGAAGGTCTCATACTCCGGTTTAAAGGAGATTCGGAAGGCGACTACCGGATCCGCTTTGAACATCAGAGATATAAACCCTTTCCGGTCTCGGAAGGTGTATGGGAAATCTTTCTGCCCCTGGGCATCGAAACCGCTGGAGAGAGGGAACTAACCGTGGAGAAGATATCTCCTGCCGGTCCGGAAAAAAAACACTCCTTTTTAGTAAAAGTGGCCCAAAGGAAGATAAAGACGGTATCCCTGGGTAAAACCAGCCGGAGGATGAGAAAAGCACAACCTTCCATTCCTGAACAACAGAAAAAAGTCCTTGCAGCCATCAATAACCGGGAGCCCCAAAAGTATTGGAATCAGCCGTTTCTTCTCCCACTCAGGAGTGAAGTCAGTACCGAATTTGGTGTCAAACGTAACCTGGGAACTTACACCTACTATCACTGGGGAGTGGACCTCACTGCTCCGGAAGGTACGCCGGTTCAGGCAACAAATTCGGGAAAGGTCATTCTGAGTGAGCACAATTTTAATATATACGGTAACCTCCTGATTATCGATCACGGACAAGGAGTGGTCAGTTGTTACTTTCACCTGTCCCGAATCTTTAAAAAGGTCGGGGATATGGTCGACCAAAACGAAGTCATCGCCGAAGTGGGTAATACCGGCTGGTCGACTGAGCCACACCTTCATTTTGGAATCTATTTGCAAGGGAAACCGATCGACCCTTTCTGGATGGTCTCTTTAACTTCGGATTTTACAATCTGCGATACCTCGGTATATAATGTTAAAAAACTAAATAGCTTTCCCAACCCAGGGAAGGAGTAAAAATGGAAAACTTTTCATTGATTGACCTCTTGAAAATGATGCACACCAAAGGTGCATCCGATGTCCATCTGAAGGCTGATACTACTCCTGCATTCAGAATTAAAAGCGAAATCGTAAGACTCAAACTTCCCAAAATCAGTCCGGAACGGCTGAAAAAGATGATTTACGGGATTCTTTCCGAAAAAGAAATTGCCATCCTGGAAGAAGGGGGGAACTTCGACACCGCCATCGGAATTCCCCGGATAGGGAGATTCCGCATAAATATTTTCGTCCAGCGGGGAACGCTGGCCCTTGTTGGCAGAAGAATCCCCTTTTTCACCCCTGATTTTGAAAGTCTGAATCTTCCGCCATCCATCAAAGAAATATTAAACTTTACCAACGGATTGGTTCTCGTTACCGGAGCTACCGGCAGCGGGAAATCTACCACATTGGCGGCAATGGTGAACCATATTAATAAAACGAAGAATTGCCATATCTTATGTATTGAGGACCCCATCGAGTTTCTTTACCAGGACGAAAAATCAATCATCAACCAAAGGGAAGTCGGCATAGATGTTAAATCGTTTCGGGATGCATTGAAATACGCTATGCGGGAGGACCCGGATGTTATTCTAATCGGGGAAATGCGAGACCCGGAAACGGTTGAATTTGCCCTGACTGGCGCCGAAACAGGACACCTGGTTTTCGGGACACTTCACAGTTCTAATGCCGCTCAGACCATAATTCGGATTCTTAATTTCTTCCCTCAGGACAGACATCCGGAAATAAGAAAATCTCTGAGCTTACATTTGAAAGCCGTGGTCTGCCAGATGTTACTTCCATCGTGCCAGGAAGAGATACCCCTGGTTCCTGCCTCTGAAATTTTACTTTCAAGCCCGATAATCTCAAAGCTGATTTCCGAAGGACAGTACGAAAAGATAATCAGAGCTATTAAATCCGCAAAAAAAGAAGGGATGTTAGATTTTGAAACCTCACTTTTTGAGCTGGTAAATAAAAATTTCATCACCAAGGAAGTAGCCCTTGAATATGCTGATAATCCTGATAGTCTGGGGATGAAATTCAAAGGAATCTTTCTCAGTGAAGAGGGGGGAATTATCGCCTGAATCTTTTTTTCTCACCCAAACACCATCTTAACCGTATTCAGGACGGTTTTGATGGTAAACGGCTTGGTAATGTAGTGGTCAGCTCCCTGGGAGAGTCCGGACAGAATTTCCTCATCCGCCGATTTACCGGTCAACATAATTACCGGCATATCTTTCAGGTCAGAATCTTCACGTACTTTCTTTAGAAGTTCTATTCCGTTTATCCCGGGCATATTAACATCCGTAATCAGTAAATCCGGCTTATGGTTTTTGAGCATCTCCCAGCCCTGGGTACCGTCAGCGGCACTAATTATCTGGTATCCCTGCGATTCAAACGATGTTGTCAAAAGCGTTCTGATATCTTCTTCGTCATCAACCACAAGAATTTTCTTCTCCATATCTTCCTCCGTACATATTATATTCCATAATCCCAAAATAATAAAGCCTTATAGGAATTCTACCCGCCTCTTTTTGGAACTACTGTGACCGGGTGGCTTACGGGACGACGTTCGAACCTGTTTCTTGAGTTTAGAGTGCCTCCTGAGTCCGCAACACATCCTTTACAAGGAGAAGTATTTATGGTATGGGTTAATGTTGTTCCCTAACGGTTCGGTATTGCCCACTAAATGCTGGACATTGATCGGCAGCCGATTGTAAACACCTGCTTCTTTACTGCATTTCCAAAGGGAATCCTCAACCACTGCATACAGAATGTTAAAGAGAGGTTCACCTTTATTGATGAAACCCTTGAGAGCCACATCGCACATCAGGGTAGCCCGCTCCCCGATGGGAGTTTGTGTATAGGGCGTGATAGCGCCGTATCCTTCGCTTGCTTCGCTGCAACCGGCGTTATGAATAAAAGTGTACGGTTCCTGGGGGGTAACTATCGAGCCGTCAAGGGCTTTTAGTTTCAGCTTGGCGATGTATTCTTTTCCTTTCAGGTCGATGGTGTTGGACGGGGCGTTTGTTTTTGCGGCCTCAATCGTTGCATCCATGACAGTGGTATAAAGTCCCTCCACGGCCCGCACGACTTCCATCTGGTCCGGAGAAAAATTCTTGCCCGCCCGGATAGTCCGTCGGATAATCCCGTGGTAGCCGTTAAATGTCCCGCTGATACCCATGGAAACAATATCGCCCTCTTGAATCCTGTTATTTGTTGCCGGCCCGATGATGGTGTAGCCCCTTTTCCCGGCAGTGACGATGGTGGGGAAACCCTGCCGTCCGGCCCCCAGTTCTTTCATAACAAAATCGCCGGCACCGGCCACTTGCAATTCCGTCATACCGGGGACGCACACAGCCAGCATGGCTCGGAATGCGGCATCACTTACTATGTTGGACATCTGACAGATGGCCAGTTCTTTTTCCGACTTCTCGTATTTAATGAGCTGCAAAAGGAGCGGATCAAAAGAGACGTTGTCGGACCCGAATATGGCCTGCAGCATCACTACATGGTGATAAGGAACAAATTCGGAACTGGCAAAAATGGCCGCTTTTCCATTTTTCGGAACCCCCATTTTCTTCAGAACATTCTCCAGCGTATCAAATTTTGTATGACGATAATCTTCGTCCGATATTTGGAACTCGCGCAGGAGTGAAACTTCGGCGCCGGAACGGTCCTTGGCTTCCGCCACTACGTGGCCTCCTTCCGACCCGGCAAGTATTACGGGAGGGCCTTCAACGCCTATGAGAATACCGTATCTCTCGACGATCGGGTCAAATACCCCTGCCATCCAGGCAATATCACTTCTATCCATTTCACTCCCGCAGGCATAACCGACATCATATCCTTTTTCTTTAAGTTTGACCTGTATCTTTTGCCAGCGATGCTTATACTCTTCTTGCGTGACCACTAAGTTTACGTCAATCTCAGGCAGTGTTTCATTAATGATTTTTCCGGCAATCTTTCCAACTTCTACAAAATTCATCTTCGTTTTTTCCATGGTTTTTCTCCTCTCCGGTTTATATGATTTCTCTAATCTTCTTGACGATATCATCTTTATCGGGGACAGCCATTTTTTCCAAAACAGAACTATAAGGTATGGGGGTATCTTTTCCGGCTATCCTTATTGGAGGTGCGTCAAGGAAATCAAACGCACGTTCGGTAATCTGGGACAATATCTCTGCGCCCATACCCCCGGTTTTGCAATCTGCCTCGCAGATAACCACTCGTCCGGTCTTCTTTACCGAATTGATGAGCGTGTCAATATCCAGGGGACTTAGGGTTCTGAGGTCAATTATCTCCGCGCTTATTCCTTCCCTGGCAAGTTCGTCTGCCGCTTCAAGAGCCAGTAAAACCATCCGCGAGTAAGATATAATCGTCACATCCTTTCCTTCCCGTTTTATATCTGCGCTTCCCAGGGGAATCAGATATTCATCTTCCGGCACGTCCCCTTTTGTATTATAAAGAAGGGTGTGCTCGATAAAAATCACTACATTATCGTCTCTAATGGAACTTTTTAATAAACCTTTGGCATCGTAAGGAGTTGAAGGCATAACTACTTTCAACCCGGGAATATGTATAAACCAGGACTCTAAACTCTCAGAATGCTGGGCCGCACAGAATGTTCCCGCTCCTCCCTGGGTTCTAATGACGAGGGGAACTTTGATTTTTCCGCCGAACATATATCTCATCTTAGCGGCTTGATTAACAATCTGGTCCATACAAAAAGTCATGAAATTTATATACATTATCTCGGCCACCGGTCTGGTTCCCACAGCAGCCGCTCCGGTGGCGGCTCCGACAATGACTGCTTCCGAGATAGGGGTATCAAGCACCCGTTTTTCTCCAAATTCTTCAAGTAACCCCTTAGTTACTGCGTACACTCCGCCATAAATTCCAATGTCTTCACCAATAAGAAATACGGACGGGTCGCGTTCCATCTCTTCCCGCAAGGCTTCCCTGAGCGCTTCTCTATACGTTATTTGGCGCATATATATCTGCCTCCAAGTCTTCAGAAACAGGATCAGGACTCTCCTCGGCAAATTTGACGGCTGAATCAATCTCTTGAGTTATCTTATTCTCTATGTTTCCAAGGTCGTTTTCTGAAAGTATGTTTTTATTTAAGAGGCTGTTTCGAAAAATTTTAATCGGACACGTTATTTTCCATTTTTCTTCCTCTTCCTTTGTCCGATAGAGGCGGCAGTCAGGGTTTCTGCCATGCCCCAAGAACCGGTAAGTTTGGCATATAAGCAGAGAAGGGCCTTTTCCATCCCTGGCTCGTTTGACGGCTGCCTCTGCCTCGTTTCTCACTGCCAGGACATCCATTCCATCTACGGTCACACCCGGCATTCCATAACTTTCAGCCCTTTTGGCAACATTTTCTATGGCACAGGCTCTTTTTACGTGTGTAGATAGTGCGTATAAATTATTCTCACAGATGTAAACCACCGGCAATTTCCATAGGCCGGCCAGATTAAGTGATTCATGAAACACGCCCATATTTAAAGCACCATCCCCAAAAAAACAGACCACTATCTGGCTGGTTTGCCGTATGTTCTTAAAGGCTAATGCTGCTCCGGTGGCAATGGGGAGACTCTCGCCAACAATACCATTGGCACCCAGGTGACCGAGGTCTATGTCCGCTATGTGCATGGAGCCGCCTTTTCCTTTACAGTAACCGGTCTTTTTGCCGAATAACTCGGCCATCATTAATCTGATGTCCGCCCCTTTGGCAATGAAATGTCCATGCCCACGGTGAGTGCTGACGATATACTCACCCACTTGAAGGACAGATACTACGCCAACCGCCACCGCCTCCTGCCCGATACAAAGGTGTAACATGCCTTTAATTTTACCTTGCATATAAAGCTCTTTTACCTTTTCCTCAAACCGTCTGATGAGCAACATTTGCCTGAACAACTCTATCAGTAAATGATTTTCTGATTCCATGTCACCGCTCTCCCGCGTAATTTTTTATTTGCCCCATTTTTCCTTTGATTAGCAAAGATAGTTCCTCCCGGGGGTCAAGGTTACATATTTCAGACAGCACCTTATCAATGCCTTCTCTTTTGATTTGAAGTAATCTGAGCGCCTGTTCATCCCGGGGATTGTCATAATGAAGAGTAGCAGCAATCCCTAAGGCTAAGTAATCGGGCTTAACTCCGGATTTTAAGGCCAGATTAGCAGCTCCTACCAATCTGTCTTCTGCTCCGAGCTTACGAATAGGGTCTTTGGCCCCACGAGATACGGTATCGCCTAAAGCGCCATTATTGAACCGTTCCAGCAAATTCTCAACATAGCCCCGGTGTTCCCGAGCGTCAATCGTATGCTTTTTGATAAGCGCCCGTCCTGACTCCTCCAGGGCATTGACCGTTGCAGACCTTATCTGGCTATCTCCTATCGCCTCATGAATATATTGGTATCCTTTTAGATATCCCCAATAAGCACATAATGAATGTCCGGTGTTGTGAGTAAACATCTTCTGTTCCTGGCGGGCTATCAGGTTATCACAAGTCTGCATTCCGTCTATCGCCGGCACATCACCCACAAACCCGTTTTTATCAACCGGCAGAAGGGCATATTCTTCTGCCACGAGAAGAAGGGGGTCTTCATTTCCCGCCGCTTCGGGCCTGCCGGGCACCATGCGGCTGACGACAGACTCTACCAATCCCAGGCAGCGTCTAACATACCCTTCATGTTTTTTATCCATACTCTCTAAAATATATGCCCTTAGAGTCTCTGCCCCATGAAAAAGATTCTCGCATATGATTATATTCAAGGGTTCTTCTATCCCCAGTTTTATCCGCCGCTCTATTCCGGAAGCAATGAGAGGAGCAATCGATTTCAAAGATCTTTTCCCGACTGCGGTAGCTATAATTCCGACATCGGCTATTTCTTCGGCTATTCTTTTTATATTATCCGTATGAACCGCGCTCACATCTCCGACCGTGACTTGATAGCAATCTTTATTGCTGACAATTTTCAGCGGGTAAGAACCTCTTTTGTTGATATTGGAAACCAATTCCTTATTTACATCAATAAATACTACCTTATACCCGGACCGGTTAAATAACTGTCCTAAAAAACCCCTACCGATATTGCCTGCGCCAAACTGTATGGCTTTCTTCATGAATTATGCCGCGCCTATAGCCGTTCCAATTATTGCCGCTTCCCTGACCGCTTCTCTATAGATTATCTCCTGTCGTGGGGGGGCCTATCCATATTTTCACATCTTGAGCACGGTGCCATCCAGGCGTAGTTATCGTTAATCAGCTATTTTTATTTCTACACCCATTTTCTTATACCGGTTGATAATTTTTTCCGGGGCTTTAGAGTCGGTAATCAATAAGTCCACATTTTTTATGTTTGTAATTAAAACGAACTCTTCGCGTCCGATTTTTGAGGAATCGGCCAACACTATAATTTGTTTTCCTGCTTCAATCATTGCCTGTTTAACGCCGACCTCCGCAACACTTCCGCCGCTGAGTTTGCCCGTTTCGCTTATCCCTCCTACGCCCAAAAAGGTAATGTCGACTTTCAAATTACTTATCATGGACTCGGTAAAATGGCCGACACAGGCAAGGGTATTCTTACGCATGTTTCCGCCGAGAGATAAGACGGAAACATTTGAGCGCACATTCAGTTCAGAGGCAATATTTATGGCGTTGGTTACTACTATCAGTCGTTTTGAGTTATCAATTATTTTTGCCAATGAAAACGTAGTTGTGCCGGAATCCAGAAGAATTTTTTGTCCATCCTCAATCATATCAAAAGCGGCTCTGGCAATAGCTTCTTTTTCCTGTTGATACTTCCTGTTCCTGATGTCAAAAGGCGGTTCCGATAAAATATTATCTTCGGGGAGTATGGCTCCTCCGTGAACTCTTATAATTCCTCCCTTTTGGATTAACTCGGATAAATCCCGTTGTATGGTCATTTCAACCACGCCAAATATACGGCACAGTTGGCTGATTTCCACGGAACCTTTTGTCTGCAAGACCTTCATTATTTCTTTTTGTCTGTTGCTCTTTAACATTTCCCACCCCATATATTGTTATTTTCTGTTGAAAATATAACACATATTACAACATTTGTCAATGTCATGGAATAGTTGTCGAAAACAAACCGACCCTGCTTGAAGCCAATCCTTTTCTGACCAACAAGTGGTTCAGGAATTTTTTGCTTTCGAAAGTTTCCAATCCGTTGGAAAAGATTGCTTCGGTGATTCACGAACAGATGTCTAAAGCCAATTATCTCCCCCACCGCGTCCTAAAGATGTGTTTATCCATCCGGGTAACGGATTGACTACCTCAAAACAAGGTGGTATCCTTATAATACGTGTCGAGTTCTGGCGGGCTGACAGAAATCTGACTATTTAACGCTAATATGATACAAAAAAAGAAGGTAAGGAAAATCCTGGAAAGACAGAAGGAAAAGAAAAAACAAATAGATTATAAAAAAGAGACCGGCGACCAGATTGAATTAGTGAGCAAGTTAAATGCAGGCATGTCTTGGAAATGGCATACACTTGCACTGGTGCTTATTATTGTAACCGGTATTACTGCCTACACAAACAGCATTGATGGTTCCTTTCACTACGATGACAAGCACTCGATTGTAGAGAATTCCTCTATCAGAAGCCTGAATCCTGTTAGTATCTGGAGGGGAAACAACCAGTCCCGTTTCGTCGGCTTCTACTCCTTTGCCCTCAACTACCATTTTGGCGGTACAAATGAAGTAAGGAGATGGCATTATCTAAATATCAGTCTCCATATCCTCTGTGCACTCTTACTCTACGGGTTCTTATCTCTCTTGATACAGGATATCCATCTTCGACCAAGGAGTAAGATCCCCCTTATGGCCGCAGTCCTCTTTGCCGTACATCCCATATGCTCAGAGCCAGTGAACTATATTCAGGCAAGACATGTCCTCTTCTACTCCCTGTTTTCTCTTTCCGGCGTTATATGTACGATTCTATTTCTCAGTGCAATGTCAAGAACACGCAGGATTGTTTCTGTCATTGGCATTGCGGCGAGTGTCGTGCTGGGGGGGATGTCTAAGGATATCGGGATATACTATGTCGTTCTGACCATTGGCCTCTATCTTCTTATTTTCAGATGGAGATGGGCAAAGGGAAAAAGAATCTTCCCCCTGGTGGTGTCAGCCGCCGCAATAGCAGCAATCGTAATTTGCATTGCGGTAAATCTAGAGAGATATTTCTCGATGCTGTTCCAAGGCGGGCGTCACCCAATCATGGGAAGAGTGAGCTATGTTGCCTATCTATTGACAGAGGCACAGGTTTTCTGGCGATATATCTGGCTTTTGGTTCCTTTCTCCTCCAGTTTAAGCGTGGATCATTGTGTGAGGGTGGTAAAAACACAAACAGTCCTTCATGCGCTGATAGCACCGATCCCGTTTCTCTGCATAGGCGCTGTCATGATAGTTGGTTTCAAACAGAGATTAAAAAAGCCTGTTTCGTCCTTTCTGGTTCTTTGGTCTGTTTTTGGACTTCTTCCGTATGTACTGGTACAGAGAAGTGCAGAGTTTATGGTTGAGTACAGAATGTACTTGCCGGCAATGGGATTCTTAGGACTCGCCGCGTTTGGTCTAGAGCGTGCGGTGATGTTTATCGCTCGCCGACTGTCACTGCGTAATACGTTTCCGGTTATGGCGGCCGTGGTCGGTCTGCTGATGATCGTCTGCGTCAAAGAGACCAGAGCGAGAAACCGGGTCTGGCTGAACGAGTATACCCTGTGGAAGGACGCGGTGGAAAAATCACCGGGAGAGGCAAGGGTGCATTACAGACTCGGCAATGTGTACCGCGACATGGGGAAAACGGGGGACGCCATAGCGTCGTACGAGAAAGCGATAGAGATTAATCCAGGTTATGCGGAAATGCATAATAACCTTGCCAACGCGTACTATAGTGCCGGCAGGACGGAGAAAGCCATAGCCTCATACATGAAAGCACTGGAGATCGATCCGGAGCACGCGTCAGCGCATCATAATCTCGGGCTCGCGTACAAGGCTGCTGGACAGACACGGGATGCTATCACTTCATACAAGAAGGCGATAGAAATTAATCCCGGCTATGCGAAGGCATACATCAATCTTGGTGTTGCATATAACAGCATCGGGAAGAAACAGGAAGCCATAGATTCATACAAGAAGGCGATAGAGATCAATCCGAATTATGTGGAAGCGTATAATAACCTTGCCAACGTGTACTACAGTTCCGGCAAGGTAGAAGATGCTATAACCTTGTACAGGAAGGTACTGGAAATCAATCCCAATCACGCGGTCACGCATTATAACCTCGGGCTTGCGTACAAATCTATTGGAAAAGGGCAGGAGGCTATTGCTTCATTCAGGAAGGCGGTAGAGAACAATCCTCGTTTTTCCCCTGCCCTCGGCCAATAATAACGACTCACAGCCCCATTATAATCCTCTTCATAATGATCGAAAATCAGAGCATATTCAATTCTCGCATTTTTCTTGTCTAATCTTTCGGCATCTATAGATACCAATTGCAAAAGAAGTATGTCACCTTTTTGGATTTCGGGATTTCTTGGACGTGTATCAATAGCAAACATCTTATTCCTTATGCATTCTCCAATTTGGGTCTCTCTTACATTCAATCGCCAGATATTCATATTCAGAAAAGAGGGGTAGAATCTATTTAATTAGCCGGAAAGTGGTCTAGTTTTTTCCGGACATTATATTGCAGATTTCCGCGCCAAACTCACGATTCTGCCACTTCCGAAGTCGTTCGACCCGGCCCAGTGCCTCCGGCGTGACCGGGCATTTCACGGCCAGTTCCTGGATCACGCTGTTGGCACAGACCATACTGCCATCCAGCTCGAGGGCTGCGGACCGACTATCGCGCCATTCCTTCAAGCCCTGCACTCTCGCCTGGAACCAGTGGCTGCGGCTTGGTCTCCGTCCGATACCCCTCGGATACTCCGGCAACCGCTCATCGGGAAGATTTAACGCATTTCTCACCGCTGCCAGCACAACGGCACGGAACGACCCGCTTCTGTGGCCAAAACCATTGATCCGCAGCAGTTCCCGGTCCGTTTCCGGCCGCTCCCGGATGATCTGTCTGATCGCATCGGGAGACAACACTTTGAACGGCGGGCGATCACGCTGTTTGGCCAGTGATTCCCGCGCCTGCAGAAGAGACTCCAGTATAGCCAGACTTCTTCGGTCCAGGAGATCGGCGCCCTTGAAATAGAGAAAGAGCGGGCCGGGTTCCCTGATACGGTCCGACGAACACGCCAAAATATCGCACTCTTCTTCGACCCAGGCCAGACGCCCGAGTCTGGCCAAATCCTCTTTCATCAGACCCGCCAGCCGGACCAACCAGTGGACGTCGGCGGCTGCGTAGGAACACATTTCGGCGGTCAATGGTCGCCGCGTCCAGTCACATTTCTGGAACTTCTTATCGAGAACAACCCCGAAACGCTTCGCCAGGACCTCAGCCAGGCCGGACAGGCGCATCCCGAGGAAACGAGCCGCCACTTCAGTATCAAAGATCGGCCGGCAATTAATGCCAAAGTGGCGCCGCAGGAGCCGGATATCGTAATCGGCACCGTGCAGGACCTTCTCGACGGCGGTGTTCTCGAGTATCGGCTTCATGGGAGAGATGTCCGTCACCTGGCGAAGATCCACCAGCCATATTTGCGCGCCGTCCGACAATTGTGCCAGACATGCCGTTTCCCCATAATGAAACAGGGTGTCGGCTTCCAGGTCGAGAGCGACGGTCGTCGCTCTCGCCAAAATGGCGCACGCTTCACTTAGGCACTGCGGTGTTTCCACCATCAGATATTCCGGCTGTCGCATTGTTGGCATGTACGGAGACTGGCAAGTCTCATGTAAGTAATTTACTTATTCTGGCATTTGGGTGGCTTACGGGACGACGTTCGAACCCCCTTGTTGGGTAATTTAACCTTAATATTGCCTGTTTTTTCAATACCAGCCTGACTAAAACCCCATTTTAGCAAATTCTGGCATACACCTGCCATATATTTTCCCGCCCCTATTTTTGCCGAAATCCGTTGATTATCAATATAGACTATATATATTCAACCGTCGCGGGTGGCTTTGGCGTGAGGTCGTAGAGACAGCGGTTGACACCCGGAATCGCAGTAATACGTTCACAAATCCGCTCCAGTTTCTTCCAGGGAAGGCGTGTAACGGTTGCTTTTCTGGCATCGGTGCTTTCAATACACCGTACAACGATAATCTGGCCGAACTCCCTCTTACCATTACGAATGCCTGTTGCACAATCACTTAGCAAAACCGCCAGATACTGGAATGCGTCGGTTTTCGCCAACTCATCCTCAACGATGGCCGTCGCTTCACGTACAATTTCCAGCCGTTTCTCGGTAACCTCTCCGATAATGCGGGTGGCCAAAGCCGGTCCGGGAAAGGGAATGCGCCGGGTAATCTCTTCAGCAAGTCCCAAGACCTTGGCCACCTTCCGTACACCGTCTTTACGAAGTGTCTTAAGCGGTTCAATAACTTTGTATCCGTATTCTTTCTCCGGGTCAATCCCGAGCTGGGCAAGAATATTGTGCTGGCGCTTTATACCGGCAACCGTCTCCTCAATATCGGTCAATATCGTTCCGTGAAAAAGGAATTTCGCACCGGTCTTCTTTACTATGTTGACGAATACCCTGGAATAAAAAGTGTCGGTAATAGCCTGCCGTTTTTCTTCCGGATCTGTGATGTTTTTCAACGCACCAAGAAACTTTTCTCTGGCATCTACCAACTCGACGGGGATTTTCATTCCCGCGAAAGTCCTGACAACCCAGGCAGGTTCACCCTTGCGCATAAGGCCGTTATCAATAAAGACGGTCTTTAGTTTTTTACCCAGGGCCCGGTGTCCCAACACCGTAACTACCGAACTGTCCACACCCCCACTTAAAGCGTTAATAGCAATCTCATCACCCACTTCCTTACGAATCTCTTCAACCTGCGCCTTCACAAATTTAACGTAATCCATTGTGTACTCTCCCTTATTCCGATAATTAAAAGGTGAATTCCTACAAGGTGTATATTATACCATTTTAAAAATTCTTGTGGTCTAAATTACTTATGAGGCAGTCCGCGGAAGCGGATAAAAAAATTTGACAGCGCTGGAAAAATGGATTGAAATATTTAGCAATATGGCTAAAATATTGAATTGGATGTTGTTTGAAAAGAAGATTAGAGATTCGGAGATCGCTCTTTTCACCCCGGTTGACCTGAAACGCATCCTGGATGTTTCCAAAATTTCGGTTCAATTCTTTCTGACCCGTTACACAAAAAAAGGGGCTATTACAAAGCTGCGGCGCGGTTTGTATGCGTTAAGCGACCGTATCCCCTCCGAGTTTGAAATTGCCAATGCCCTTCTCCGCCCTTCTTACATTTCCCTCACTTTTGCGCTTGCACATTATCATATTATTCCTGAAATGACCTACGTTGTCACATCCGTCACCACCCGCCCAACCTATCGCTTTGAAATCCTGGAGCGGGAATTTCGGTATCACCGGATAAAGAAACCTGCTTTTACCGAATACGCACCGGAGAAGATTGGCGGAAAAACAATACTCATCGCAGAAAAGGAGAAAGCGCTGGTGGACTATCTTTATTTTGTAGGCAGGAAAGTTTACACCGTCAATACCCGCTTGGACATTTCTTCGCTCAATAAAGAAAAGATGCATTGCTACGCGGAGTTGTTTCGTTCCACGAATTTGGAACGTATGATAAAGGAGATCTATGCTTGACAGGGAAGTAATAAAAAAACTGGCGTCACAATATCAGACCATCGAAATAAACGTAGCCAGAGAATATGTCCAACACCTTTTTCTTTCCATCTTCTACCAGGAGCCGGATTCCGAAAAGGTTCTTTTTAAGAGTGGAACCGCCTTGCGGATTGTTTTTCAAAGCCCCCGCTTTTCCGACACAAACTTGTTCACGATCTCCAAAAAATCCTGCTCCGGGAAATTTCCCGTTATACCTGATGATAAATAGATTCTGAAAGACACAGACAATTTGACTAAGCCTTGCCTCAGTGGTAATATTTATGTGACACAAATGTACAGTAGAAAGGAGTTAATATGGAACTCTATACCGCAATTGTTCATAAGGAAGAAAATTTATACGTAGCCGAATGTCCGGAGGTAGGTACGGTCAGTCAAGGCTATACAATTGAAGAAGCTGTTGTAAAACCTAAACGTTTCAAAGCAGCTATCATCTCTTGTCCGGAGACCCTTCTTAACTTAGACATGAGCTACTTCAAAAGTGGTAAGTATTGGCCGGGAAACTTCTTGGGATGGGAATTCCTCCAGATAAAGTCCTGTGGCTTCTTTCAGGTTAGAAACAATACGACAACGGGGCAGTCACGTAATCCTAAAGAAGGTATCCCTCGCCGAAACAGTAGGATGCGTTGTCCCCCTACATAAAGAATTGGCAATCGGAACTTTGGTGGGTATTCTCCGACAGGCAAAGGTGACACCGGAAAAATTCATGGAGAACATATAACCCACTTCTCTCCAAGATAAAACATCCTCATCCGCCAAAGATTATCCCGGGAAAATCCTTCAAAATTCGCATATTCATTCGTAAGGTCACAGGGTGGCATACGGGACGACGTTAGAACCTCCTATGATAACAGTCAAATTTCTCTACTCTCAAAGACCTTGTGTTTCAATGGTTTACCGCCAGTTTAAACTGACCGAAATCTTCAAAGACCCAGTTGTATTTCAGGGTGCGA
>JAZDPL010000089.1:0-97971 GCA_043797665.1 Candidatus Omnitrophota bacterium | reverse complement strand
TGATTAAATCCTACTCGAAAATAGCTGTTTTTACTTCCACCCATTGGGTTTCTCCTTTGTTCATCTATTTCTATCTATATTATAGACGGAAAAAGGTCAATTTGTCCATGCAAAATTCTATCTTCATATGGAGAATGCGGGTTTAGTCTGATATCCTGCTTTGCTTATCATATTTTACTCCGATGTATCATTTGTCAGTCAGTTCTTGTATCAACGGCGTTAGACTTTCCATTCCCTTTTCCGTAATAACAAAACCCTCCTCAATCCGGTTGGAACCGGCCGGGTGTCCGAAGAGGCTGATGTCGGTATTTACGGTCATCCCCGCCTGGAAGGGTGCACCGGTGTCTTCATCCGGATAGGGTGACTCTGCTTCGGCCAGACCACACCCGTGTAAGGGCGGGTAGATATCATACTGTGCCAGGTTCTTTTTCCGGAAGACATTGCGTACCGCCCGGACGAATTCCTGCATCGGTTTGCCTGCCTTCAGATAAGGAAGGCCGACGTTGGTTGCTTCAATCAGCGTTCCGATAAGGAATTTTTGCTCTTCCGACATCTTGCCGGCCACAAAAGGAAACTCAGCAGTTGCCACGTAGCCCTCATACTGAACCGCGATGGAAACCATCATCATATCGCCGTCTTCAATAACCTTTTCGGTTGGTCTTCCGATAATCGTATTGGTTCTCTGTCCGCTTCCAAAGACCGTAAAGGTAATTCCTTCTGCGCCGGCAGAGCGGGCGGCTCCTTCTGCCTTTCCGGTGGCATAGAGTTCCGTCTGTCCCGGAACAGCGTTCTTCAACAGTTCTTCATAGGCGATACCGGCTAACCTTCCCGCCTCCTTAAGGCAGAGAACCTCCGATTCTGATTTAATGAGTCGCATTTTCTCAAGGATATCGTCTGCCGGAACGATTTCAATGGCAGGAGATGCCTTCAGGATGCGTTCATGGATTATATGAGGGATATCCCGGCTGCCTGCCAGGCCTAATTTTTTACCCGCTCCCATCGTTTCCCCCAGAATCTCCCGAAGGGAAGAGAAGTCTGCTAAAGGATAGTCTATCTCTTCCGGTACGCTGACGCAAAGAAATTCCTTGATATTCCGATAGTCATCCCAGACTGCCATCTCCCGGGCGTATTTCTCGCCTTCCGGTGCCCCGGCCAGAATTGGGTCTCCTTTTCTGCCGATGAAGACCGACGCCCTTTCAAAAATAGGCCAGAAGTTGGAGACATACCGGAGATTCTCTTTCCGGTATTCGTCTCCGTAGACCATAATAGCATCAATCTTCCGTCTCTCCATCTCTTCCTGAATAGACCGGATGCGCTTATGAAACCCCTCCTTCGTTATAGATCTCATCATTCCTCCCGCAAAATCACCTTCTGGCAATCAGGAATCATATCCTAACACAACGGAATTTCATGCTTTCGGCAAAGGCTTCAATTTCAGTGCTGTGGTCGCCAATGCCAAGTGCCGAATGGTGTTCTGGTCCTTGCTGGCACCAGGCATCAAAAAATTCGTGTATCGGTTGTTTGACCCTGACCCGGCAGTTGGGATTACCGATATTCAGGATGTCTCCCGGAATAACTTCGCCGATAGTATAGATTAGTTTAAAGGTATCTCCGGCATCAAACTGGGTCAGGTTTAAAAGGGTCACCGGGCCTTTTCGCATTTTAAAATCTATGCCCAGACCATGTCCTGACTTGCCGTGGTGAACTTTTAGATGCTGGAGTTTGGGCCGGCCCTCGGCAACGTTGATATTACTGGGACCGTCGTGTCCCATCATCACGAAATCTTTGTCAAAGTCCATGGAGAAAAATTCCAGAAACATACCACCGCCGCCCAAAAGGTCAAGTATCTTCATAGCCATAGCCGCCTTTGCGTCCCCTTCGGTAACTCCGGGCCGGCCTAAAGCGGCTAAACGGGAAACCGCCAAAGCGGACTGTGACCGCATCTGGGTTATCAACTCTTTTTCTCCCCACCAGTAAAATCCGAAGGCAAATATATCGTGTTTGAGGATGACTTCTTCATAGGCTACGGCAATCTGCGCGGAAAATTTCAGGTGTTCGTTGGTTACGGTTTTGTCCACCTCATACATCCGGCGGAACTGGCAATACATATCTTCCAACCGGGACTTTGTCACGCGGTGGTATGCTTCTTCAATTTCTTCCACCTCCGGCCGGATAAGAAGTTTGCCGGTGGCTCGCAAAAGCCGGTGTTCGTCTATCGGCATATCACACATATTGGTGTATATCTCTCCGATGAGGCCGATGTTCATGGAACGGAAGAACCGCCCCGCTGCGGCTCCCACACAATCTGCCCTGATTTCCTCCCAGAACCGTTTTGAGCCAAAATGTCCGGTGCGCACCCGGAATTTTTTGTTGATATTTACCAGGGCGCCGGAGTACTCCGGAATGCAGCAGACCCCTTCGTGATGAAGGTACATAGTCGTGTCAGCATTTTTGTAATCATAGGAACTGTCTTCGTGGGCATTGATTAAGCGAATCGGCAGGTCCAGGTTTTTTACCGCCGGGACGATACACATACTGGGTGTGTACCCAAAGGGAAAGATGAGCAGGATGTCAATGTCTTTGTTCCGGAAAAATTCGCCGGCTCTGGTTGCTTTTTCCATCGTATCCACCAGGTCCGGGGCAATCACATCGCCGATTTCTTCCAGGCGGTTTCTTAATTTGTCGTACATTGCCAATCCCATTTCCCTTAGCTTTGGGAACTGCTTCCAGTAGTAAAAGTGACCGGTAGGCAAAAGACCGATTTTAGGCTTCGGCATCCGCTCTTTAAGATTTTTCATCGAGAGATACCTCCTTTAACGTACCGAAGGAAACGTTTCCGTTTTGCCGGGCATAATTCAATAATCTTTCGTAAACCTTTAGACCGGCCCGGTTGACCCCGGTTACTGGTACTACATGGCAGACAGAGACCATAACGCCACCGGTTTCGCTAATCTTATCCAGATCTTCCTTGATTAATCCGTAATGCTTTTCTATGTTCTCTTCCTTTAAAAACCAGGTATATTCAGCCATAATCGGGATTTCAACCAGGCCGGGATGGTATTCCCGGGGCCGGGGCGGAACATCTTTATTCCAGGTGATTCCCGGGGTATAATCCTTCACGACGTATCTCCACCCCTTTGGATTAACAATCAGGGATGAGTCGTAGGTAAATCCGCATTCTGCCAGGGCTTGGAATAGATTTGGGTGGGTTGAAGCATAAGGAGAGCGAAAGCCGGTCGGACGATGACCGATAGCCCTGGTAAATATCTCTATTCCCTGGGCAATCTTTTCTTTAAAGGCTTCTACCGTAAATGTCCGTTCTATTTCTTCCCGTTCCCTTTCCAGCTTCTGCCGTTCCTGATGTTCGTAGGCGAGGATAAAGTCCGGCGGGATTCCCCATTCAAAAGCCTGGTGCCGCAAACCGTGGAGCTGGAGTTCGTGACCGGCAGACAGCGCTTTTTTCAGTACCGAAATCCAGTCGGGTCTTTCGTATAATGGTATATCCTGGTTAAACGGTACCACGAAGAAAGTTCCCGGTATATGTTGTTTCTTTAAGAATTCCAGCAGTTCCAGAAAGCCTTCGACGCTGGAAAAATCTTTCAGGGCTACATCATCTACCGTAAAGGCAAACTTAACCTGGTTCATTTTGTCTCGTTACTTTTTGTATTATAATTCGCTAACCCTCCTAATTGCCTGGGGAATATAATCGGATAACTTAAGCGCTTCTCCGTACTTTACTCCGATTAAACTTCCGTAAAACCTTGCCCGCGCTTCCAACTGTTCCGCGAGTTGGTCCAAGGATTCCTGCTGGCAGGCGAATGTTTTCCAGGCTTTAATCTTTACCTCAAATGTATCCGTAACATCTACGATATGCGTGGGCCGGTTCAGAAGATGAATTACCTCAAAATAATAGAGTTTTTTAGCTTTCCAGGGTTCTCCCAGTGCCAGCGATGCTTTCCATTCTGCCTGCCACCAGGCATCGGTTACCAGCCGGGCGGTATTCCGGTGCTGGAAATACTCCTTCCAGTAATGGGTAAAGATGATATCCGGCTGGTATTTCCTGATGGCTTTTATCGCTAATTTGTATGTTTCCGCGTTTGCCAGAACGTCAAAGTCGCCGTAACCCAGACATTCAAAATTTTTTACCCCGAGCACCTCGTTACTTATTCGGGCTTCCCTGGTGAATACTTCTACTATCTTTTCCTTATCTTTCAGGTCGGAATACCCTTCGCTGCCGTTCCCGAAGCAGACCACGCTTACCTCGCCGCCGGCATTGACTATCTTTCGTATGGTTCCGCCGATAGCGATAACGCTGTCATCCAGGTGTCCGCATAAAGATAGAACTTTTAACATACACACCTCCGTTTTTTATTTTATAGTATAAGATGACGGGGATAAGGATATCTACCTCTATATTGCTAAATTCTGGCACTGGTTTGCTGTTTCCGATATTCTACCGGGGAGAGGCCAACCTCGTTCCGGAAGGAGCGGTTAAAGTAACTGAGACTACCAAAACCAGACTGAAGGGCAATTTCAATGACCTTAAGATTAGTGCCGGAAAGGAGGAGTTTGGATTCTTCAATCCGTAAGTTGTTGAGGTAATGGGTAAATGGGGTGTGCAATTTCTCTTGAAAGAGATGTGCCAGCCGGAAGGGACTTAAATGGACCGCATCCGAGGTTTCCTTTAAAGAGATTTTCTCCTTGTAGTGTGCGGAGATAAATTTCTGTGCCTGCCGTATTTTGTCTTTATGTAAGGCGTCAGTTAAAGTAAAGATTTTATTCTCCGCATCTATGATATACTCGGTTACGATGGCGATAAGGTCAAGGATAGTTTCCACCTTTTCCTTTTTTACCACGGGAATGGAATAATAACACCTCTTTGCTTCGTTAGGGTTAATCCCCATCTTTATTAACCGGTCTTTTATCTTCTGGAATTCTTTTTCCGAGGGGTGGGAAGAAAGGAATTGGCCGGAACAGAGAACCCCGATTACTTCATTGTGAATGGTCAGAGGCACGGTAATATCGGTTAGACCTAAGTGGCAAACATAGGCGGAAGATTTTCTTGTTCCTACGCATCTTTCAACCGCTTCCAGATCACACCTTTCGCAGGCGATGCGGCCTGAGGCGCTCCGGCTGATTAATTTACAGAAGGGTGTGTAGACTTCAAAGGGTTTCAGTTGTGAAGAGGAACGGCCCCGGGTATCCACAAAGTCGAAAGGCAGACCGGTTAGAATGTGCAGGGCTTTCTGGAAACGTCTTAAGACCGGTAAATTCTCGATTTCTTTAAAACCGAATTGGGTCACCCTTTTATTATATCCCAAAACAGAGTAAGTTTTGCAATTAATTTCGGCATATGTTATTCTAAAACTTAAATTGTCATTCTGAGCAATAGCGAAGAATCTCAGAGATTCTACCCTAACCAGAGCATTGGTTAGGGGACCCGTAGCACAATACGCTTCAGAATGACATCCGAGGTCTAAAGTTTTATGGGGTATCAGGTAGCGGTGACGGATTCATTCAGCGCGGCGCATCATCTGCGGGGTTATCAGGGAAAATGCGAGAATCTCCATGGTCATAACTGGAAAATTTCGGTAACCCTTTCGGCAGAACAGGTAAACGAAATAGGTATGGCGATTGATTTCGCCGAGGTGAAACGCATCCTTTCCGCAATCTTGCAAGAACTGGACCATACTTTTCTTAATCAGCACCCATATTTCCAGAAGGTTAATCCCACCTCAGAAAACATCGCCCGGTATATCTTCGACCAGTTTTCTTCCCGGCTCCCTGATAAGAAAGTCAAGGTAGCCGGCGTATCGGTCTGGGAATCAGAGAATTGCCGCGCCATTTATTCTGTGACAGCCCCCCCCTTATGAAAAAGGCGGTAGTTTTACTTTCCGGCGGGCTGGATTCCGCAACCGTTTTATACTGGGCAAAGAAGCGCGGATACTTCATTTTTCCGCTTGCCTTTGATTATTGCCAGCGCCACAAAAAGGAGATTTCTGCCGCAAAAAAATTAGCCCGGGCAGCTGGTGTGGGCCTGAAGATAATCCGGATTTCTTTGCCCTGGCAAGGAAGCAGTCTCCTTGACCCTGAAGTTCCTCTCCCGCAGTTTTATTCTGCGACAACCCCTGAAATTCCTTCAACCTATGTTCCCGGCCGTAACCTTATCTTCCTCGCTTTTGGGTTCTCTTACGCTGAGGCAATTGGAGCCTCTTTTGTGCTCATCGGTGCCAATAGTATTGATTTCTCCGGTTATCCTGACTGTCGTCCCCAATTCTTTCGGATTTTAAACCACCTGGTTCTGGAGGGAACCAAAAGGGGTGTTGAAGGCAAGCCAATTAAGGTTCTGGCTCCGCTGGTGCGTCTTTCCAAGGCAGATATTATCCGTTTGGGCATACGCCTGAAAGTTCCTTACCATTTAACCTGGTCCTGCTACGCCGGAGGGAAGAAGCCCTGCGGGAAGTGCGACAGTTGCTTCTTGCGTGCCAAAGGTTTTGCGGAAGCCGGCATGGCAGACCCCTTAATACAAACGCATTAAGTTAATTTACATCAATACTTTGTAGGGGCTTGATCCCTGTTTAACCCATACAGGGACATGTTTATCAAGCCCGCGGGTCGGATAAATCCGACCCCTACGTCAAAATATTTAATGCGTTCGTATTAGTTAGGCAGAAAAAATGTCCACAGCCAGAATAACAGAGATTTTCTATTCCATTCAAGGGGAAGGGGTTTTTATCGGATTGCCCCAGATATTCATCCGGTTTGCCGGCTGTAACCTTACTTGTAAGTACTGCGACGTTTCCCGGGAACTGCCGGAAAGAGAATTTACCGTTCGAAAACTGGTTCAGTTAATCGCCGCATTAAATAAATCGGTCTCAAGGGGAAGTCCCCCTCAATCCCCCTTTGCCCATCCGAGGGCAAGGGAACCCGCCTTTTGCAAAGGGGGATTGAGGGGGATTAGAAAGGCCGGGCTGGTTCATTCCGTTGCTCTCACCGGTGGTGAACCTTTACTCCAGGCAGACTTTCTGGGAAATCTTTTGCCCTGTTTAAAAAGGAATGGGTTTAAGGTCTATTTAGAGACCAACGGAACCCTGCCTGCGGAACTTAAGAAGGTTGGCAGATGGTGTGATTTCATCGCCGTGGATATAAAGTTGCCCAGTGCCACCGGTGGTAATCCCCTGTGGGAAGTCCATAAACCTTTTCTGAAAGAAGCCCTGGCGGTTTGTCCGGTGCCAAATACTTTTGTCAAAGTCGTGGTTACCGGAGAAACCATTCAGAAGGATATCGCTTATGCCGCCCTGTTGGTTCAGAGCATTAGTTCTAACGTTGTTTTCATTATTCAACCGGCAGTAACTAAGACAAACACATTAAATCCTTCATGTAGGGGGCGGATTCATCCGCCCCGCGGGCTTGATAAACATGTCCCTGTATGGGTTAAACAGGGATCAAGCCCCTACGGTTATTGGTGTGATAGTCAAAAACTTCTGGGATTTCTTAAATCCGCCCGGAAGTTCCTTCCTTCGGTCCGGCTCATCCCGCCAATCCATCAGATATTAAATCTTCCCTGATTTATGTTAAAATATACTACTATGTCATTCTGAGGCACGGGTTCCCTACCATCAAGGTAGGGAGCCGAAGAATCTATCTTTTAGATCCTTCACGTTCGTTCAGGATGACAAAAGACGTCATTTTTTAACCGGAGACAGAAAGGATTTCATTTATGGACAAAGTTTTTGAATCCTGGGAGAAAGAGGTTAATAATCTTACCGACACCCTCGGCAAAATTTGCGGGCTGAGTGAATTTAAGTTCCGGCAGAACGTGACCGGTGCGGAAGTCCCCGAATTTGACGATGCTGACTGGGAAGTAAAGAAAGCGTTGACCTGGTCGTTGAAAGACGGTATCGCCTATTTTCGGAAGAAGATACGGTTTCCCGGAAAAGTGGAGGGGATAGACTTGACCGGCAGTCCGATAGAACTGAATTTCACCTTTCCTTCCGGAGTGGAAGTTTTCTGGAATGGCGATTCTTTGTACCAGCATAAATTCTGGGCGGATAAGATTGCCACACCGCTTCTTTTACCGGATAAAGTAGCATTTGGCAGAGAACATCTTTTGGTCTTCAAGACACCGGCCGGTGACGGATTAGGTAGTTTTGGGGCGTATTTTTCTTTTCCGGTGGTTGAGGAGGCTCTCTTTGAAATTTCCACCGTCTCTGCCCAGATAAAGTTTGCCCGGAACATTCTGGAAAAAGAAAAAAAGGCTCCGTTGAAGAAAAGCTTTCAGAAGGTTCTTTCTCTCATAGACCCGGAGATAATAAAGAGAAGGGAGTGGAAAGAGATATTTGCCAACATTAAAGAAATAGAGAAAGAGTTGGAACCCTTCCGGTCCTTTGCCAGGAAGCATCGTGTTCATCTTATTGGTCACAGCCATATTGATATGAACTGGCTCTGGAACTATGAAGATACGATTCACGTCTGCCTGCGCGACTTCGAGACGGTAACCAAGTTAATGGATGAGTTTCCGGACCTCACCTTTTCCCAGAGCCAGTCCCATATTTACAAGATTGTGGAGGAACATAACCCGCAACTTTTTGAGCGGGTAAAGGAGAGGATAAAAGAGGGTCGGTGGGACGTTACCGCCAATGCCTGGGTGGAAGGCGACCTCAATATGGCTGATGGTGAAGCCATCTGCCGGCACATCCTGTACAGCCGGAAATATAACCGGGAACGTTTTGGCGTGGAGCCGAAGATTATGTGGTCGCCGGATACCTTTGGCCACCCGGTCACCATCCCTACCATTCTGGCACACGCCGGCATCAAAGATTACTATTTCATGCGGCCGGGCAGCCGGTTTCTTTCCGGTGGTTTTACTCATCCAATTTTTAATTGGCAGGGTTTGGACGGATGTCAGGTTTTATCTTTTAACAGTATCTATAACGCTTACATTTTTGCCGAAAGTGTAACTACGGTAGCGCGGCGGTTTAGAGAAAATTATGGTTTGATGGAAAGTATGTTTGTCTACGGCGTTGGTGACCACGGCGGTGGTCCGACCCGCAAGGACATCTTGCGCAAAAAACGTCTGGACTTGAAACCGGTTATTCCAACCCTTATTTTTTCCACCACCTGTAAATACTACGATACGGTTCGGAAACGGAAAGGTTACCCGGTTATCAAAACCGAATTGAACTCAGTTTTTGAAGGTTGTTACACCACCCATTCTGATATTAAAAGAGCCAACCGGCAGTGTGAAAATACCCTTTTGACCCTGGAAACGCTGGCCGCTCTGGCTAACCTTCTGGGTAAGGACTATCCGGTTCAAAAGTTAGAATCCTGTTGGCAGACAACGCTCTTTAACCAGTTCCACGACATTTTTGACGGTTCAGCCATCTCTGAGTCATACCGTTATTCCCGGGGCCTGGCGAAAGAAGTCCTGGAGAGCAGTACCGGTTTAATTAATGAATCTCTTAACTTCATCGCTGACCAGGTTAATACCCAGGGTGAGGGTACCCCGTTGGTGGTCTTCAATCAATTGGGCTGGGAGAGGAGCGAGCCGGTTGAGTTTGTTATTCCGTCGGGCATTTCCGGGAAAGATGTCTATCTGGTAGATGAAAAAGGGAAAAGGATACCGGTTCAAATTATATCCTCCCCCCCTTGCGGGGGAGGTGTAGGTGGGGGGGTAAAAAAGCGTGCCCTCTTTATTGCGGATAACGTTCCCTCTTTTGGGTATAGGACCTACTGGCTGAAAGAAGGATTTCTTTCGTCATTGCGAGAGAGCGGTAGCGACCGTGACAATCTCTCTTCAGATATAAAGTCCGGTATTTTTGAAAACGACTATTACCGCCTGGAAATTGCACCGGACACCGGAGTTATCCGCAGGCTTTACGACAAGGTAAGTAAGAGAGAGGTCTTAAGCGTCGGCCGTTCCGTTTCCGAAGACCAATCTTCTTACTGGGCAGAAACCTGCGGTAACCTTCTGCAGGTCTTGCAGGAAAAACCCCATCCGATGTCATCCTGGATTATCGGAAACGTCTTTCGGACCGAAAACCTTTTCGGCTTGGAAGAATTTAAGGTTCTGGAAGAGGGTTCGGTAAGGTTGGTTTTAGGCATCAAACGCAGGTACAAAGATTCTCCAATTGACCAGAAGGTCATTATCTACGCCGGCCTGCCGCAGGTTGATTTTTCCTTATTCACCGACTGGCAGGAGAAAGGTTCATCAAGGGATGGAGTTCCGATGCTCCGGGTGAAGTTCCGGGCCGGGTTTGACCGGTCTCAGGCAGAGTTTGAAATTCCCTTCGGCTGGCAGGTACGCAAGACCGAAGGAAAAGAACTACCCGCTCTGAAAGCGGTATCACTTGCGGAAGGCAACTACCGGTTAGGGCTTCTTAACCGGGAAAAGCACGGTTACTCGGTTGACGGAAACAATATCGCGCTGACTCTCTTGCGTAATCCGTATGAACCAGATGTTCTACCGGACAGCGGACCGCAGGAGGTTGGTTACCGTCTCCGGTTCGGGAAATTAGACCAGGTAGAAATGGCTAAAGAGGCGGTTTCTTATAACCGGCCTCTCTCAGCGGTACTTGCTTCCAAACACCCGGGTAAACTGCCGTCTTCTTTTTCTTTTCTTAAGTTACAGTCCCAGAACTGTATCCCCAGTTCTCTCTATCAGTCTCTGGACGGAAAGAACCTTATCTTAAGGTTCTATGAAGTTCTGGGGCGTAAAGGAAAATCTTCCCTGAAGTTCAACTTCCCGGTGAAAAGCATTCTCAAAGCAGACCTCTTTGGTAAAGGCAGTCAGACAATCCCGGTACGTAAAGACAAAGCTTCAATTTCCGTTAACAAATACAGCCTCAACACCATTCAGTTAAAATCTGGAGGAGTATAAAGGCGTAGTGTCCTGTCAGACAGTTACTTGACCGGGCGTCGTGACGACAAGCGGGCAGGGTTTTTCGCCGGCAGGCGAAAAGAGCGCGGAGGAGCGCCGAGCACGGGTACCCTATCCATTGAATTGGATAGGGAGTTAGTCCTCGCTGGGGACTAACAAGTGTCCCGGGCAAGTAAGCTGTCTGGACAGGGAGAGACGTTTGCGGGGGAGGGTACGATATGGTTAATGGGGTGATGACGATGGTCCTTTTGGTTGTGGCGCAGAACGGATTCCGGGATGAAGAATACTTTAAGCCTAAGGCGATTCTGGAGTCCGCCGGTTACCAGGTGGTGACCGGTTCCGTAAAGGCAGGCATTGCCCGGGGAAAGTTGGGCGGAACCGCCAAGGTTGACGTAGCCCTTTCTGACGTCAAGGTGGATGATTATACGGGAGTAGTTTTTGTGGGTGGTCCGGGTTCGGCAGATTACTTCAACGACAAAACCGCTTTAAATCTGGCGCGGGAGGCTTATCAAAAGGGTAAAATAGTAGGCGCAATCTGTATCGCACCGGGGATTTTAGCCCGGGCAGGGATTCTGAAAGGCAAGAAAGCCACGGTCTTTTCGAGCGAAGCAGAGACCCTGGAAAAGGAAGGCGCTCATTATTTAAACTCACCGGTGGTGTCTGACGGCAAAATAATTACTGCCGACGGTCCTGACGCCGCGGAAGAGTTCGGCAAAGAACTGGTTAAAGCCTTAAGCAGCCCGAAAAAGTAGGGGTCGGATTCATCCGACCCGCGGGCTTGATGAATCAAGCCCCTACGGTTATTGATGTTAATTAACTTAATGCGGTTGTACTAATTGCGAGTGAAAAAATCCCTATTTAACCTTGGCCGGATTGCGATAACCGGTTTTCTGCTTTTTATTCTGGTTGTGCCAGCCAGCCGGTTTATCTCATCCAGATTCCCGCTGGTAAAACTGGCGGGTCTTTCAACCACTTTAAAGGGTGTCCTTCCCGGATACGTGATACCGGCCGCCTTATTGAGCGTTTTCAGCGGATTTCTGGTTACCTGGCGCTGGCAGATTATTTTGAGAAGGGAACAAATCCCTTTTATTCTCTTATTACGACTGACCTTTATCGGTTTCTTTTTTAATAACTTTTTGCCAACCGGCGCCGGTGGTGATGCGGTGAAAGGTTACTACTTCCTCAGAGACAAAGAGCGTAAGTTAGACTTGGGACTTTCTATCGTCATCGACCGTTTAATCGGTACCCTTTCGGTGATGAGTTTATGTTTTGTCGCAGTGCTGATACGTTTTCCTTATATTTCCCGGTCCGTAGCCTACGTGGTTGTTGGTGTCTTTTTAGCCATTCTTCTCTTTTTCCTTTTGATTGCCTGGCAGAGATTGGGAAGGTTGGCTGGCAGGTGGTCGGTACGCTTATTGCCGTGGAAAAAGCCTGAAGAGGGGTTACGCCGGCTCTATTACGGGTTCCACAACTATATCCAGGATACCCGTTCTTTCTCTTATGCGATTCTGGTCTCATACTTAACCCAGATTCTGGCAATTTTGGCTAACTATTTGGTGGCATTGGGATTGAGGACATCAATTCCATTCATCTCGTTTCTGGTGGCTATTCCCTTAATCTGGGCGTCGACCACCGTGCCTTCTTTAGGAGGGCTGGGTGTCCGGGAAACCGCTTATCTCTTCTTCTTTCAAAACCAGATGGGCCGGGAGAGCGCCTTCGGTTTGGCTCTGATTATGCTTGTCATCTCTTTCTTTAACAGCCTTATCGGTGCCGTCGTTTATTTTGCACGTAAAGTATAAAGGAGGAACGATGTCTGAAGACAGATTGCGTTACGAGCGAAAATTAGTCTGGGATAGCCTTGCGAAAGAAGAGAGGAAAGAGGTTTTTGACTTTGCCGATGGGTACCGCCGATTCCTTTCTGAAGTCAAGACCGAAAGAGAAACGGTCAACTGGACAAAGAAGACCGCGGAAACCAACGATTTTCGGCTTGTATCTTCTTTGTCTTCCCCAACAAAGTTCTACCTGCCCAACCGATCATATGGCTTTGGTCTGATAGTTCCCGGGAAGAAGCCTCTTTCCGAAGGTTTTCGACTCATCGTTTCCCACATTGACTCGCCCCACCTGGACCTGAAACCTCAGCCCTTGATAGAAGAAGAAGCCCTGGGCTTTCTCAAAACCCACTACTACGGCGGCATCAAGAAGTACCATTGGGTAGCCAACCCTTTAAGCCTCCACGGCGTAATCATCCTTAAAGACGGCACCAAAAAAGATGTCCTGATAGGGGAAAAGGAAGGAGAGCCGGTTTTTACCATCACCGACCTCTTGCCGCACTTAGCCAAGGAGCAGATGGAGAAGAAGATGTCCGAAGCCATCCAGGGTGAATCGCTGAACCTGTTAATCGGTTCCCTGCCGGCACCCAAGAAAAAAGAGGACGACGCTAAAAAGGGTGCTACGCGGGTAAAAGATGCCCTCCTGAAATTCCTTTACGCTGCCTACGGAATTACCGAAGAAGACCTGGTCAGTGCCGAAGTACAGGCGGTTCCGGCCGGTCCGGCGAAAGACTTAGGGTTAGACCGGAGTCTCATCTTGGGTTACGGCCAGGATGACCGTATCTGTGTCTACACCTCTCTTCAGGCTCTCTTTCGGATAAAACAGCCGGAATATGCCGCAGTCTGCCTTCTGGTTGACCGGGAAGAAATCGGCAGTGAAGGCGTTGCCAGTGCCAAGTCAACCTTTTTACGGTACTTCTTAGGCCGGTCTTCCGGCTTGGGAGAGGCACCGATGAACGAAGCCTTTGCCAAATCCTACGCGATTAGCGGAGACGTCAACGCGGGACTTGACCCGGCTTACAAAGACGTCAGCGAATCCCAGAACGCTCCCCGGTTAGGCTATGGTACCGTCTTGACCAAATTCACCGGACACGGTGGAAAATTCAGCAGCAGCGAGGTTAGCGCGGAATACGTGGCTTATTTGAGAAGACTTTTTGAAAAACACAAGGTTTTCTGGCAGACCGGTGAGTTGGGCAGGATCGACAAGGGCGGCGGCGGCACCGTCGCCAAATACTTAGCCCAGCAGAATTTGGAGACGATAGACATCGGTCCGGCGCTCCTTTCCATGCACGCACCCTACGAGGTAAGCCACAAGGCGGACATTTACAGCACCTACCGCGCCTACCTTGCTTTCTACCAGGGTTAATTATTGAGAGTCATGGAGATTAAAGGAACTGAAATCAGGGTGGAAAAAGGCGATATTACCGGTCAGAAAGTAGACGTCGTTGTTAATGCGGCTAATAACTGTTTGTTGATGGGCGGCGGTGTGGCCGGCTACGTTATCCATGCCGCCACCATGGGTATGGACTTTGAAACCGACGAGGAGAAGATTCGGCAGTCAACCCGTAACTCCTTACGGCGTGCGAAAGAACATTTGGGCTACACCCAGCGTAAATTGGGACGCTATCCCATACCTACTGTAGATATCATCATTGAATATGAAGACGGGGTCGTTTTGATTAAGAGAAAGAACCCGCCTTTTGGCTGGGCAATCCCGGGTGGTTTTGTGGATTGGGGGGAGAGTTTGGAGGCGGCGGCAATCAGAGAGGCTAAGGAAGAGACAAATTTAGGAATAAAAGACTTACGCCAGTTCCACACCTACAGCGCACCCGGCCGGGACCCGCGTTTCCACACCATCTCCACTGTTTTTGTGGCGAAGGGGGAGGGTAACTCTCAGGCGAAAGACGATGCGGTTGAAATTGGAGTTTTCACCCGGGATAAACTACCGCAGGAAATCGTCTTTGACCACCGCCAGATTTTAACAGACTACTTCTCCCGCCGCTGATGTCATTCCCGCGTGTACCCCATTTTGTCATTCCCGCATGTTTTTAGCGGGAATCCAGTGGTAGTCGCAGGCTTCAGCCTGCGTTTCATACCTTGCGCGCCTGGGGCGACTCGAACGCCCAACATTCTGCTTAGAGGGCAGATGCTCTATCCAGGTTGAGCTACAGGCGCCACAAATTGTTATTCCGCACTTGATGCGGAATCTAAAATTTCTCCCAGTGCATAACTTCTTTCAGCGTCCTTTTTGCGGGTATCGCTGGTTCTCCTGCCGGGTACCCGATGGAAACAGAACTTATCAGCCGATATCCTTCCGGAACGCCTAAAAGTTTCAAAATCTTGTCCGCATAAGGTTTCTTGTCTCCCGCAACCCAGCAGGAACCCAAACCTAATTCCGTCGCCGCCAGGAGGATATTCTCCGTAGCCGCAGCCCCGTCTTCCAGATAGTATTTGGTATCTTTTGCCACCACCACGATGCAGGCACCCGCATCCTTGATAAACTTTCCGTATTCGCAAATTTCCGCAATAGCCTTGCGCTTATCCGGGTCGGTAACCACAATAAACTCCCAGGGCTGGATATTGATTGCGGTTGCGGCCATCCTTCCCGCGTCCACAATCTTCTCCAGCGACTCCTTAGAAACCGGCTTGGGCAAGTATTGCCTGACACTCCTTCTTTTTTTGAGTAATTCCAACCCTTCCATCTCTCTCCTCCCGTAAACAATAAATTTTATCCTTTATCTCGTCATTTGGCAAGCGGCGAACCCATATTGTATAATTAAAATGTGATATTAAAAGGAAAAGTCCATCTTTTGGGCGACGACATCAACACCGACTACATCATTTCCGGCCGGTACAAATTCAAGACGCTGGACAAAAAGGAATTAGCCGGCCACCTTCTGGAGGATTTGGACCCGGAGTTTGTCAAAAATCTCGCCCCGGGCGACATCATCGTGGCTGGCAACAATTTCGGCTGCGGGAGCAGCCGGGAGCAGGCGCCCCTGGCGATTCTCTATGCCGGAATCAGCGTGGTGGTTGCCGGAAGTTTTGCCCGGATATTCTTCCGGAACAGCATTAACGTCGGCTTGCCTCTGGTAGAGTGTGATACCGCAGGCATTAAAGACGGCGACCGGATAGAGGTGGACTTCAGCCAGGGAAAATTAGTCAATCTCAGCCGGGGAGACGAGATAAAATTTAAGCCTTTGCCCAAGATAATGCTGGGCATCCTTTCCGAAGGAGGTCTGGTTCCGTATTTCCAGAAACACCGCCGTTTCCAGCTTTAACTCTGTCATTCCTGCATGTTTTAAGCAGGAATCCAGGGCATAAGGTATATCCCATTTCCGGTGTAGCGCAAGGGTAGCGCGGCTGGCTGTTAACCAGTAGGTTGTAGGTTCGAATCCTACCACCGGAGCTAAACCCACCTTTGGTGGATCACGCGGTCCCGTGATTGGAAATATACTTTTCTGTAAACTTAATTGTTTCGTTCATTACCTCAACACACTCTGCAGGATACAATCCAATTGCAGTCTCCGCAGAAAGCATTAGATAATCCGATCCATCCAGTATGGCATTGGCTACGTCTGAAATTTCCGCTCTTGTAGGGATACGGTTTTCGGTCATGCTTTCCAACATTTGCGTAGCGGTAATGACAAATTTTTTTGACCGGTTACATTTTTTAATGATCTCTTTTTGAATTACAGGAACTTCGTATATTGGGACGGATACGCCCATATCACCCCTGGCAATCATAATCCCGTCGGAAACTTTGATTATCGCTTTAACGTTTCTAATGCCCTCCCTATTCTCAATTTTTGCAATGATCTGTAATTTATGCGGACAATTCGTGAGATATTCTCTCAGGATGAGAATATCGGCTTTGTTCCTTACAAAAGACTGTGCGATATAGTCGATTTTATTTTTTATGCAAAAGTTGATATCTTCCTTATCTTTTGGTAGCAACCCTTTAAAGTTTAACGGAACACCCGGCATGTTAATTCCTTTACGTTCTTTGATTAATCCCGGAATAATCACCCTGGTTTTCAAACACTTTTCCTCGCAAGATTCAACCAGCAAGGAAATGTTACCATCATCAATATAAATATGCTGGCCTTTTTTAACCGAAGCTAAAGGACCGTGATAATCAAACGGAATGAAACTACCGGTTCCTGAGATATTCCGGGTTGTTAACCAAACGGTCTGGTTTTTCTTGACGGTAATAGGCGCTCCCCTTTGAAGTTTCCCGACCCTTATCCGATAACCTTCCAAATCGCCTAATATCTTTATCTGCCGGTGATATTTTTTATTTAGTTCTCTTACCAGATGTATCCGATGAAGATGTTCCGGGAGGCTTCCGTGGGAAAAGTTTAACCTTATCACATCCATTCCCCCACGCATCATTTTGAGGAGGACACCCGCTTGGTTTGACGCCGGACCTAAAGTGCAAATTATTTTAGTTTGAGGCATTTTGTAGTGAACCCCTATCCTTGGACAGACAGGTTAGAGATAACCTGTCTGGGCTGCTTGTTTGGGCAATGTTTTCCCTTCCAGATTGTACTTCTTCCTGTGTTCTAAGGTCAACTTCCTAAAGCCACATTAATTGCGACGGCACGGTGGGGTATGTAACAGTTGGAAGCCGTTGGTAGATAAAGGCTTTGGCAACCTTACCCGAAATGTCGGGTACCTATAGTGACGGTTGTAAAAAGGTTTTGACCTGTGCTAACATTAGTTGAGGGTAAGGAGTTGAAAACCGCAAGACGCCGGGTTTTCTAAACCCGGCATTTGTTTCAGTCCAGATTCAGAAATGTTCGGAAGCATGAGAAAAAAAGGATTAAGTGTTAAGAAAAAATTAAAATGGTATTCGTTCCGATGGCAAATTGGAGTTGTACTATTTACTTTATTTATTTTATGCTGGCATTGCCTGGTGGGAAGATTCTACCTTCCTGCCGGCACCGGTCCTGCGGGTCCTTCGATCAACATTGTTCCCTTCAAACATATTTGGTCAGCCGACAAGATAATTCTTCTTGGTTTGGGGGATAGCATTACAAAAGGTTTTGGGTCTTCTGAAAAACACAGCTATTTTGAGCTTTTAACAGAAAATGATGATTCTCAATATCCGGATATGAAAGGCCGTGATTTGAAGCATGTTTTTCCAAATCTGAAATTTTCCAATTATTCTGAGAACTATACAGTTTCAGAAGAACACCTGAGGAATCAGATTCCACAAATAGAGGTTTTTCCTGCCAGCGTGAAGGGAATCGTCGTGATTACCACTGGAGGCAATGACCTCATCCATGATTACGGGAAATCACCGCCAAGAGACGGAGCAATGTATGGTTGTACGTATCAGGAAGCATTGAAATGGGAAAATAGTTTCAGAAACAGGCTTAAAGGCGTTATTGAAGGAGTTATCGGTAAATTTCCAGGTGGTTGCGAGATCTTTGTGGCAAATGTGTACGATCCGACTGATGGAATTGGCCTCGGCAATATAAAGAACGCGGGTTTTCAACTCACCCCATGGCCGGATGGATTAAAGGTACTTGCTTTATTCAACGGAATCATTTCTGAAGTATGCAGTTCTTATGAAAATGTCCACCTGGTAGACATATATTCGTCTTTCTTGGGACATGGAATTCATTGCAGAGACAAGCACAACAGGTATTACCGAAAAGAAGACCCTCATTATTGGTACTTTTGCAATTTTGAAGACCCGAATGACCGTGGATATGATGCTATAAGAAGATTGTTTCTTTTTGAAATAATAAAAGTATTCTGTAAAAATGCGGCGTAAGGGTCCGCAATGACTTGAATAAAATGGAAGAAGAGATTGATGGTTTAAAGGGGCTCTAAAACAATTTCTTTCTTCGGGTAGTTAAAAGTAATCTGGAAGTTTGAAAAGAAGGGCTCCTGGCCTAATACCCCGAATTCCCAATCGTCAATATCGTGCGAGAAGTAGATGTCCCAGAGAAAGTCTTTTCCTTCCACCCAAACCTTTGTTTTATGCAGGTAAGACAGAACCTGCGACCCCCCTATTATCATTCGGTGCGGCCGCCGTCCTTTTGAGGTGTTGTGACCGAGGACTGTTGCAACGTGGCCCGGAAAAAGACACCACGGCGCTCCAGAATCAATTAAGCCGTCTGTCACGAATCGGCCGTTGCCGGAAGTGGGAAAAGACACGGGAATGACGGGCCGGTAAATTCCCCCTCTGGAAACGTAAGGGAATTTAAGAAGCATTGTAAAAGACAACGGCGGTGGGTCTTTTTGCCGCTACCCTGGTAATGTGGGGTACTTTACACCCTTTGGCCCGGGCTTCGTCAATGACTTTCTTTAGATCCTTACCAAAAGCGATGACTGTAACTTTGCCACGTGATTCTTTTACGGCAAGAAACTTGCCCCGGTACTTTTCCTTTTTTTCAATCGGAGTATAATCTATCGGTTTCATTTTTCACCTCTTAAAGCATACCACCTTCTCTATGGGTAGTCAAATTCGTTGACCGTTATCAGTAATTACTTGCGACTGGATGGTGGGGTAAGTGAACCATCAAAATAGAGATATAGTGAGTGGCGCGGTAGGGTGGATTTCTATAATTAAGACAAACTAAACTTGTGGTGCTAAATCTGGTATGTGAATATACTCATTTGACCGTTGAAGTATAGTTCTAACGTTGTCCACGAGGCGGAGCCAAACCCAAGAACCGCACTGTTCCTGCATTTCCAGAGACCCCCTAACAAAACGTTAGAATCCAATAATCAGGTTTCGTATTTCTTTAATTGCTCCAAAGTCTTTTTCACAAATTTTCCAAACTGGCGGTCTTTTCTTCTTTTTTCAAGTTCTGTCATACTATAATATTCGGTTTCCTTTTTCAGTTTAACGTAATTCGAATATTTATTCTCATCCAACTCTTTGGATTTAACGGCGTCCAAGACGGCGCAACCCGGCTCGTGCGTATGTGTACAATTAACATATTTACAATTTTTTGATAAAGAGGTTATTTCATCAAATACATCCTCTATTCCAGCACCCGAGTCCGCCATACCAACTTCTCTCATTCCTGGATTATCAATTACGATTCCTCCGTTTTCCAAAAAATATATTTCTCTACTTGTAGTAGCATGCTTACCTCTTCCGGTACGACGGCTTATCTCTCTAATTTTTATGGAGTTCCTTCCCAGTAATTTGTTTATCAACGACGATTTTCCCACCCCGGACGAACCAAGGAAACAATATGTTTTCCCCCTTATTATGTATCTCATTAATTTATCTAACCCCCGTTCAGCAATAGCGCTGGTTAGAATAATATCGACATCGTTAAATCTGTCTTTTATTTGGTCCATTTTTAAGTTCAATTCTGCGTCTGAAACCAAATCGATTTTATTTAATACAATAGCCGGTTTGATGTTCCCATCTCTTGCCAAAACAAAATATCTTTCAAAACGATTGAGATTATAATCCCTGTCAACGGATTCGATAACGAACGCAACGTCAATATTTGTCGCAATAATCTGACTTTCTTGTTTGTTGCTGTACTTTCTTCTTAATATAGTTTTCCTTGGCAATATTCTATTGATTACCGCTTGTTCTTTATTTAATTCGGTTATGGCCACCCAATCACCCACAGCAGGATAGTCTGCCCTCGACAGAGCATTAAACATTTGTTTTCCGGTTATTTTTGCCAGATATTCTCCGGTTACGCTTCTTACTCTGTAAGCCTCTTTATATTCGGCAATAACTCGTGCAACTAAACAGCCATCCAAATCCAATTTTTTCAGGTTGGACTCAAATGTACCATAACCTAAATCTTCAAGTTTCATTTTTTAAATATTAGCGTCCATTAAGTTCACGAAAGATTTTTCCCAATTTACCCAAATGTTACCACCTCGCAAAAACCGGGTCAAGATAGGGTCAACGTCAATTGCAACTGTATGGTGGGGAATGTGAGCCACCAAAATAGAGATATAGTGAGTGGCAGGGTAGGGTGAATTTCTACAATTAAGACAAACTAATCTCATGGCGCCAAATCGGGTATGTGAATATACTCATTTGACCGTTGAAGGATAGTTCTAACGTTGTTCACGAGGCGGAGCCACGAGTTTTTGGTTATCATAACCCACCTATTTTTTTATTTTGGACTGCCTCTAAAAATGCATCAAAATCTCACTACGGAAAAATGGAATTAAACTCTTATCCTGTATTTTGTAAAAAATCAATTTTTGTAGGGTAACTACGGTCTGTTCCCGGCCCGCTGCTGAATCACGAGGGGGTCTCCATCCTCGCTTTTGAGGGCTTCCTCGCTCAACATGTCGGTCCTTATCACGACGTTCACTCCCCGGTGTTCCAGTGTTGAGCGCAGAACGTCGGTTGAAATTGAGGGATGAACGCAGAACAGTTCCCGGTCGCCTTGCTTGAGTGCGACCACAAGTATAGAGTATATCTGGTTCTTGACCATCATCCGGCCGATTTCGCAATGGTCAATGGTTCCAAACTGGTAGACGGCCGGAGAGTCGCCCATCTCCCGGACAACGGCCTTGTCGGTAATCTTTACGATGATGCTCATCAGCCTGGTGTAACCAAGAAGGACGAAGAAGTACGCGATGAGGCCTCCGGCGGTTATCAAAAGTTTTCGGGTTACCTCCGCCCCGGCCCCAAACCGGTTGGCGATACAGATGAAGATAAGGGCGACACCGGCAATCAGGAGGACCATGTTAAACACCCACTTTTTGGAATCCTCCAGGTCCGCGCTTCTAAAGGCTCTTGGTTCTGCCCAGGCGAGTTCCTGGTCCGGAGATGATGGAGACGAAGGTGCGGAAGTTGACGGTCCGGCCTGTATCCGCAGATAAAGCCGTATCAAGGCAACGAATATTACTATGAGGGTGAGCGAACCGGCCAGAACTCCCCACCACACGCTGCCGCTCCGGCCGGCGACGAAGTGTCCGGTAAGGTATCCGACCAGGAAGAGAAGCAGAAAGCCGACTGCCTCCCCCGCATTTAGAGGGGCAGCCGTTCCCGAGGGTTCTGCCGATGGATTGGAAAGGGGATTCCTTCTGGCCGGGTGACAGGTTCGATTCACCAGTTGAGTTAACCCGTAAAAGATTCCCAGGAAGGTTAGCGAGCCCGCTAAAATTCCCAACCACACGCTGCCGGTTCTGCCGGCGACTTTATGGGCGACAAGGAACCCGGCTGAGAAGACAATCAACAGGGAGATAACTTCAATGGTTAACTCACGGATTTTCAGTTTTTTCATTCCACCGCCTTATTCCTTTTAAGGTCACCGAAGCTCTCCTTAAGAAAATCCACAGTCATTAACTGACATCCTCTATTTGCCCATCAAAAAGAGATATTTTAGCCTGATACCATTATCTATCATATTTTACTCCGGTGTAACTATTTGTCAATTAAAATTGCACGGGAAAAACTAATTGCGACTGGATGGTGGGGGTAAGTGAGCCACCAAAATAGAGATATAGTGAGTGACAGGGTAGGGGAAGAATTCCCCCCGAAATATCAGGCGAGTGCCAATAATTGCCTAATTTGTGATAAACTCACTTCGGGATAAGGGAACGCTTTAGCCCAATCATAGGTTCTAAAGCTGTCCTGCCACCCGAGCATTGCCGCCGTAGCGACGTACTGACCTTCCCTATTTTAGATTAACGTTGAAAAGTCGAAAGTTATTTTCTTCCTGCCATTTGACTTTAGGCAACACTTTATGTAAACTTTATGCAAGAGGATGACATGTGGCAACCCATTTTCAAGATTAATAATAGAACGTTAGGACTATTAGAAAAAATCACCGAACTTCGTTCAAAAATAGAGACGTCAAGTGTAAAACTTGCCTGGATGCCATCGTTAATTCGTGATGCTGTAATTCGTTCTGCTCATGGTTCCACAGCCATAGAAGGGTGCACACTTTCCATGGATGCAGTGAAATCGTTGTTTGAAGGCAAAAAAGTTTTCGGTTATCCTGAGAAACATATCAGAATGGCTAAGAATTATATAGATGCGATTCAATGGGTAACCAAAAATGAAAAGAAATCTGTTTTACTGGAAAAAGACATTATGCAGATTCATAAGATTATAGCGGCAGACGCTGTTGACGAAGGCCCGATCGGTGAGTACAGGAGAGTAAATGTAACCGCCGGTATTTATTCCGCTCCTAACCGACGGCAGGTTCCTGGTTTAATGAAAGAATTGCTCGATTGGTTAAATAATAAGTCAAAAGAAATTCCTGCTGTTTTTACTTCCTCGTTGTTACATTTACAGTTTGTAAATATTCACCCTTTCAGGGACGGCAATGGCAGATGTGCAAGAGCACTGGCAACCTGGGAATTATACCACAGAGGGTTTGATACATTGCATATCTTTTCGCTTGATGAGGTCCTGCTTGAAAACCGAAATCTTTATATTAAAAACCTCCAACGGGTTCAGGTAGAAAAATATCCACTTGAAGCATGGTTAGAATTTATGTCAGAAACAATATTGGAAGCCCTGGAAAGAGTTTATAGCCGCATATTATCAACCGGTATTACCACACAAACACATATATCACTTACTCTGAAACAGGAAAAACTTTTACGGATTCTGCAGGAGCGAGGAATAATGAGCATTCGTGATATAGCCAGAGCAATCAGAACAACCATTCCCGGTGCACATTATGTACTTAAGCCACTTATTAAATACGGTGTGGTTGTCAGGGTGGGTCAGTACAAATCTGTCAGGTATGCTGTCCCATCTTTTTCAGTGAACGCTCGTTAGCAACTGCTTTATTTGGTTTATAGCGACGTCAGGGAAAGGAATGGCTTGAGTCCAATCATAGGTTCTAAAGCTGTCCTGCCACCGGAGCAAAACCAGTTCTGTCATTGCGAGCCTGCGTAAGCAGGCGTGGCAATCTCAACAATCCTACGCAGCTACGCATTGTCCTGGCGTAGAATCTCCTCGGAGGTGGTATCTCTAATATCACTTTCAAGAAATCTTTGCCGATATGCGTTCTGTACGGGTGGCTACCTTGCGGCGGAATTTATACCTTGACATAAAAACAGAGTTTTGGGGTATTTAGGAATAAAAATTTGGAGCTTTTTAATTGACACCATAGATATATTGGAGTAAAATCAAGGATAAGTAAAGCAGGAAATTAGGCTAAAATATTTCTTTTTAATGGGCAAATGGAGGATGTTATTCTATTTCAAGCACCTCTTCCTTAAAAAAGCTGGCAGATATTATTGACTATTATATGGCAACAAAAAATATAATAATGCAATTAATAGTTTGTGGTGGTAAAAAAATATGGGGGGCATAAATGTTTAAGATGACCGCTCTAAAAACAGTGATTTTGATTAGTTTCCTATTGTTGCTAACGCCCAAAAATTCCAAAGCGGCAGGAATAGACGCTTTTAAAATATTCCTTGACACAAATAAAGGAACCGTCTCAATAAAGGCATACGATGAAGAAGGAAAAGAAATTTGTCTCGGAACCGGATTTTTTGTTAGTAAAGAGGGGAAAGTTGCTACAAATTATCATGTTATTGAAGGTGCCCGAAAAGTTGTCATCAAAGACTACGAAAAGAACGAGTACGAATTGAAGGATATCGTTGGATTTGACATAAAAAAGGATTTAGTAATTTTCAGAATTGATATCAAAACACCGAAGGTACTTGACATAGGCGATTCAGATAAAGTTATAGAAGGACAACGAGTATGTGTTAATAATACTTATGCTGTAGCTATGGGTCTTGTTGGTGTGGTGGACAAGAAAGTTTATGAAGGAACCATAGACGGCTTGAAAAACTCTGGTGAATTATCCACAGAAATACCCACCTTTCTAGTCCAAACAACACTTCCTCTGTTTAAGATTACTTCAACTATACCTGAAGATTGTAGTGGCGGACCAGTGTTAGACAACAACGGAAAAGTTATTGGGATTCTTACTTCTGGTGAGTCAGGAGCACAAAATACGAGTTTTGCCATACCAATCAAACATCTTCTCGCCTTGCTACAGTCAACAGGAGAACCAAAACGGTTAGAAGATTTACCTAAAAGTTCAAAACCGCCAACAATCATGGGACTTACATTTGGTATGGGTTCTGGAAAAGCACAGGCGATGTTCGTTACGGAAGAGAAAGAAAAAATAGGATGTGGAAATGACTACATTCTTGGCTCAACATATTTTGAGGTATATGATGGTTCTTTGGTTCGTGTTGACATACCAGAATATACCATGTTACTTTTTAAAACAACGCCCCCAGCAGATGAATACAGCCCTCCGCAGGATAAGCTGTATTCCATAACAACTGGTTTTGATGTTACAATAGGGACGATGGAGAAGGTCGCTTCTCGCTACGACAACCTACAGAATTCTTTAACTAAAAAATACGGGCAACCAATTAAGAATGTAAAAGAGAGTCCTCCTTATTATACATTTTCTGAGAGTGATACGAAGGAAGAGCATCCTATACTGTCTGGGACAACATATAACTACAGTTCAGAATGGGAAATCCAGGAAATGACAATTCAACTTCAATTACAAGGGTATATAAGAACTGAGAAGCAATCTCTTACACAAAAAGCGAATAAATACTGGAGCCAAATTAAAAGTAGCAGAGATTTTTATAAGTCAAGAAGTCTTAACTTTACATTGGCGTATACGTATAAACCCTTAGTACCTATAGAGAAATCGTTGATAGACGAAGGTTCTTTATAATTATGATATAGTTCCCTTAAAATTAGAGACAACCTTGTACATTATCAACTGTAATAATATCCCGCCAATTTCCATAGACCCTTACGGGGTAATCCTTCCCGGCACACCATCCCAATAGCCCCATTCGGATGCTATTTTATTTTTGAAATAATAGGTGCGTATGACTTCTCTCCTGCAGATTTGTACTCCACTTCTTCAACGTTCTGCCGGTGTTCGCTTCAAGTTCAATTATTTTTGTTCGCCCGGGATGGCAAAGTTCAGGTTCTGGCCTTTAACCATTTGAGATTTTACTGTATATCTTCAGAATTATGTGGAAACAATCGCCTGATTTCAAGTTTGCGATTTGATACCGGTCCGGGCTGTTGTTTTGGGTAAAGTTTCTACTGTCAGTTATTTTAAGTGTATCAGTGTCGGTATGCTCTACGACAAGGAAATAATCATTCCAAAGATGAGCAATTGCAGGAACTTTAAGTTTGGCAAGGTCATCCACCCCTATCTTTATCTCCACTGCGTAAAGTCCTTTTCTCTTGGCTGCTGCATAGAGACGATCCATAGTTGTGCCAGTTTTGTCTTGGTTATAAAATCGGGTAAGTTCATCTATGTTCGCCTCTACTCCCAGTTTTTGGCAGATGATTAAAAGACTTTTGGGGTCGCAGAGAAAATCGGACTTACTTTGGGCAGAAAGAAAAGGAATGAAATGAATAGAGGATAATAGGAATAATAAGAACACTAATGATAGAAGTTGTTTTATTTGTGACATATTAGCGTTAAAAAATCAATCCTTATCAACTTGCCTCCAGTCCAATCACCATAAAGTATATCACATTACTCTTAGGACAACCATTTTCTAAAATCTAATAGCCAGACCAAATTCCTTGTGGCTGGGGTAGGGGTGAGGTGGTCCATTTTGCATTAGTGATAAGTTCACACTATCTAACCCGTTATCAGCCAATAGTTTCTGCTATTCCGGTGAATTTGTGAACGTTGTTCCAGCGGGTAGGGGTGGTAAAGGGCGCGGTAGAGATTGTTTCTCTAAGAGGGTTTGGCATAAGTTGCTGTTTAGCCTCAACAGCAACTCAAGGGAGAGTAGGTATGGTGGGTGGGACTCTGTCCTCAGGGAAGAAAGACTGGTGTCCAGTTAGGGTAAAAATTTGTGCCATGTCACCGTCCAAAACGATATAATATGAGAGGTTTATTACTGAAGACTCATCAGTAATTGCTTTATTTGGTTGATAGTAACTTCGGGGGCAGGGATGGCTGTAAGCCAATCATAGGTTCTAAAGCTGTCCTGCCAAGCGAGCTCGTGTACGAATAGGAGTACGCCTGCCGTAATCAACCAGATAATTACCTAAGAATAAATTTGACTTATACCATATTATATGGTAACATTACCATAAATTATGGTAAAAGGAGATAACCATGTTAGAACCTCTGCTGGGTAACGGTACGATAGAAAAAATATTTTTTTTCTTGGAAACCTATGGACAAGGGTATCCCAAAGGAATGTCCAGGACCTTCGGCATTTCCGTTAACGGCATCCAGCAACAACTCCAACGCTTGGAAGACGGTGGAATAGTGGTCAGTTTTCTTGAAGGAAAGACAAGACTATACAGATTTAATTCACGATACCCCTTCCTTAAAGAAGTGAAGTCACTATTGCGCAGGGCTATGGAATTTCTTTCCGAAAAAGAAATTGAGCGATACTATCGTAAAAGAACAAGACCGAGAAAAAAGGGCAAACCGCTATGAAAATAGATTGGAAAAAAATTACCATCAAGGATTTGGCGGCTATCGTTTCCGATACCTTAAGAAAAAATGGCGTTGAAGTCACGCTGGTAGGGGGCGCTTGTGTCTCAATATACGCCAAAAACAAATACGTTTCTTATGATCTGGATTTTATTACCGAGAACTCCCTCAAGGAACTCGTCCCGATACTTAATAAAATTGGCTTCGAAAAGAAAGATGGTCGTCTATTTGAAAATCCCAAATGCAAATTTTTGATAGATTTCCCGGCACCGCCCATAGCCATAGGCAATGAGCCGGTACTTAAACTCAATTCATTGGAAACTAGGTACGGAATAATCCGTTTATTAACCGCGACCGATTGCGTTAAAGATAGGCTCGCCGCCTATTTTTTCTGGAACGACCGCCAGGCTCTGGAGCAGGCAATATTGGTGGCGAAAGACAATAAGGTGAATTTAACCAAAATAAAAAAGTGGGCTGAAAAAGAAGGCGAGATGGAAAAATTCAAAATTTTCCAGAAAAAGTTCGCTGGAGGTTCCTGAAAACCGCTTTTAAAATATCTCTTAAGTTTTAGAAATGAACCACCAGGTATTAAAGTTATAAAATGCTATAAAAAACTGTCTTTTTATAGGTCAAACCTAATAATGACAACGGTTTCCTCAAGTTATAAAAGAAAAAAGCGAACCCCAGAGGAATATTTTTTTAACAGGGGATGACCAATCGGTAGGGATCGGATTCCCAGTGCCACCCATCAAAATAGAGATATAGTGAGTGGCAGGGTAGGGTAAACTTCTATAATTAAGACAAACTAAGCTTGTGGCGCCAAATCGGGTATGTGAATATACTCATCTGACCGTTGAAGTATGGTTCTAACGTTGTCCACGAGGCGGAGCTAAGTCCAAGACACCGCACTATTCCTACGTTTCTGATTGTACCCCTGGTAGGACGTTCGAACTTTTCCTCTTTTTCCTTTTTATCTCGTTACCTCCTGGACTTTGATTCGAGTTTTTATTCGTGGTATACTTAAAAGTTAGGAACTAACCAGAGGTAAAACCTGGGGATTTCAAATTTTGTGGGAGTGAAATGATACAAGTGTACGCAGACACATCGGTATTTGGTGGATGTTTTGATCCGGAGTTTGAAAAATGGTCCCGCAACCTAATCAATGAATTTATCTCGGGCTCGAAAATTGTTGTAATTTCTGATTTAACCTTAAAAGAGTTGGAGGGATCGCCTCTTGAGGTCAGGAAATTAGTTGAAGAAATACCAGAAGCACATCGAAGACCGCTTATTTTAGACGACGAAGCAAGAAAGCTGGCACAGTATTATATTAAAGATGGAGCTGTAACTACGGGATATCTGGTTGATGCACAGCATATAGCCCTGGCCACTATTAACAGGGTTGATGTTTTAGTAAGTTGGAATTTTAAGCACATTGTTAATTTGAGCAAAATTAGACTTTATAATTCGGTAAATCTTAAGTATGGATATCCGTTCCTGGAAATACGGAGTCCGCTGGAGGTATTCGATGAAAGGTAAAAAAATTGATGCGGTAAAAATGATGCGAGACATTCGAGATGAGTTAAGCAAAAGATACAGCAAGAATCCAGAAGAAGAAAAAAGAGATTTAGCAGCCATAAGAAGAAAATATGGGTTAAAAGAGGTAATACAAACAAGAGTCCCGGTTATTTTCCAATGAGTTTATTCCGACACTGACTATGAAATGTCCTCACTGTGGCAGTGGTCTTAATTTACGGCAAGAAAAAGCGGTCAAGTATTTCATAAAAAACGGCACAATAACCGTCAACGAATATCGTTCATTCTGGCTGGGTCTATGGTTGAACGCTCATTAACAATTGTTTTATTTGGCTGATAGCAACTTCGGGGGCAGGGATGGCTGTAGGCCAATCATAGGTTCTAAAGCTGTCCTGCCAAGCGAGCGAAGTCTGGAAACCGCACTATTACTGCATTTCCATCTTACCCCCAACAGGACGTTAGAACCCTTCTACCTTTCTGTTAAAAAAAATTCCTTTAGGTAGTACCTCTTGACAAATACTCATTACATTGAGTAAAATTACTCAAGACAATGAGTAAACTGTAAAACCGGAGGTAAATATATGTATAAACGGCCTGTTTTTGATGTTCTATTGCGTCGCCTTTCTGAACCGAGGCGTTTTATTCAGGTTCTTGCCGGACCACGGCAGACCGGTAAAACAACTGTTGCTCAACAGATTCTGACGGAGATAGATTTCCCGAACCATTACGCTTCGGCTGATGAACCTTCTCTAAAAAGCTGTGCCTGGATTGAGCAGCAATGGGAATCCGGACGCGCCCTCGTAAAGAGTCCGGATCGGAAGAAAAAGGCGCTGCTGGTGTTGGATGAAATCCACAAAGTTCCCGGCTGGTCGGAAACGGTTAAACGGTTGTGGGACGAAGATACCTTTAAAAACATCCCCCTGCAGGTGGTGTTGCTCGGTTCCTCACCTTTGCTTGTCCAGCGTGGCTTGACGGAAAGCCTGGCCGGCCGTTTTGAAATTATCCACGTTACCCACTGGCCGTTTTCTGAAATGAAGCAGGCTTTCGGATGGGAATTAGATAAGTATCTTTATTACGGTGGGTATCCGGGCGCCGCGGGGCTCATTAAAGAACGCGGGCGCTGGGCTCAATATATCCTTGATTCCCTGATTGAAACTTCCATTTCCCGAGACCTCCTTCTGATGACCCGGGTGGACAAACCAGCTCTTTTGCGCCGGCTTTTTGAACTGGGTTGCGCGTATTCGGGACAAATTCTTTCGTACCAGAAGATGATGGGGCAATTACAGGATGCCGGAAACACAACCACGCTCGCTCATTACCTGCATCTGCTTCAAGGCGCCGGGTTACTTTGCGGATTGTCCAAATATTCGGGACAAATGGTGCGCCAGCGCGGGTCAAGTCCGAAACTGCTGGTACTTAACACCGCCCTGATAACCGCCACTTCACCTCTGACCGTTGAAGAAGCCCGGCAAGACTCTAATTTCTGGGGAAGGTTGGTGGAGTCGGCTGTAGGCGCGTACCTGGCAAACGGCATTCTGGGTAAAGAAACGCAAATTTTCTACTGGAACAGCCACAATCAAGAAGTAGATTTTGTACTTTGTAGAGGAAAAAACCTTGTCGCCATCGAAGTTAAAAGTGGCCGCCGGAAAACAAACCTGCCTGGAATGGAAGCCTTCTCCCGGCAATTTAAAACAAATAAAAAACTGCTTGTGGGTACCACCCAGGGAATCCCCCTTGAAGATTTCTTAATTGCGCCGCCGGATTCCTGGTTGGAATAAGTGCGGCGTACCCTTGTACCGAACATTATTTCAGCGACTGGATGGTGGGGAATGTAAGCCATCAAAATAGAGATATAGTGAGTGGCAGGGTAGGGTGAGTTTCTATAATTGAGACAAGTTAAACTTGTGGCGCTAAATCGGGTATGTGGATATACTCATTTGACCGTTGAAGTATAGTTCTAACGTTGTTCACGATGCGGAGGCGATCTTACCGGAAAGTCGGGTGGGCAAATAAGGGTTCCTTTTATGAATTTGGTGGTGGGAGAAGAGGATAGGTATTAGTATACTTTTCGCTCGCTGATTTTAAAGTAATCGGGGTAGCGGAACTCAACTTCGAAATTTATCAGGAATGGAAAACCCAGGATACCAAATCCCAAGTTATTTATATCTTTATCCTCCGAATAATAAGAATCACATCGGAATCCGGCATCGAAAACTGAAATAAAAGTTGTATGCTTATAAGCCTTCGTACTGCCACACAAACCTTTTATTGTTCTTTCTTTACCTAATAATAGGTTGTGTCCAAAATGCTTTGCTATCCAAGCAGGAAAGATACAAAGGTCTGCTCCCGTATCAATCAAACCAGAAAACAGCCGACTCTTATTATCTAAAGTCAAAACGATTTCTATTATCGGTCGCAAGGCTGTGGCTATTTGTCTTCCGTTTTTATCGGTTATTGGACACGGAGAGAATTTGTAAATCTTGGATTTCATAAGAGAAGATAACCTGCGGATTTATTAGGAACCCTGGTGATGATTGTATTTTCGACGCCCGAATCGACAGCCATCTTCTCGGCTTTCTCCGGAGTCTGCCCACAACCGACTACTTTATGGTCGTTTGGTTTTAAAGCCACAAACTTGCCACGGTATTTCTTATTACGATAAAGTGAAACATAATCTACTCCTTCTTTCTTGGTCATTCTCCACCTCCAAACATGCAAATATTTACTGAACTCCATTACGGAAAAGTATCAAGTATATTATACCGATATATAATACCTCCGTCAAATGAAGTGTGGGTGAACACCTCTTTTTTTGTGCCAGATTTGTGTCATGTTGCCGTCCAAATCAAATATGATATAATTTAATACAATTCAGGGGTAAAGTTGAGAAATAGTAAGTAGCAAGTGGGGTAAGGATTTACCCGAAATGTCAAGCGAGTGCCAATAATTGCCTGATTTGTGATAAACTTACTTCGGGATAAGGGAACGCTTTAGCCCAATCATAAGTTCTAAGCTGTCCTGCCAAGCGAGCTCTATGGAACTTTGTAGACTGGTTGAGTGAGTGGTAATCAGACAAAGATTTTCGTAGTCTGAAACATGAAATCAGGATGATGAAAGAGAACGAATTGAATATTTATTATTGGTTGTAATCAAAACCCGCTCGAGATTTGAAGGTTCCGGTGGCGCTATCATAATATCTCCATTCCATCATGACATTCTCTCCCGTGATAGTCACTAAGGCATACCCTTCATAAGTGTTGTTGCTATCCACCGGGGTGACACGATCGGATTCATAATAAATGCCAGTCCAACTCCCATCTTCAAAACCAGCCCCTGCTGAACCTGCTAAAATTTGATAAATGGAATGATCACCGGATATGGTGGTTGCCTCTCCCAAAGCATAGGTGTGGGAATGACCTGTAAAATACATTTTCGAGTTAGCGGATCCCAGTGCGTTCCAGAATTCTTCTCGATTCACTTTGTTTGTGTCCGACCAACCATATTGAAGCATGAATTGTGGCATATGCCCAAACGCGATTACATGTGGATACGTTGCCGCATAGAGAGTGGTTAACTGCTCCTCAACCCACGCGACATCATTGCCTCTATAGTAGTCCGGCATCGAAAAACCAAACTGATTCTGATCGAGACCGATGAACAAAGCGTTGTTAAATGTAAAACTATATTCGCGGCCCGCATAATCGGCGTTATCCGTTCTCCCGGATGGAAGCACCGGTACGATGCTTTCATTCCACGCTGTTACACAACTTTCCGCCGAATCACCCCAGTATTCGTGGTTACCGGGAACCGCATATACAGGTATTGAAGCATTATAAACCGGGGCCATGGCCTCAATCCATTTTGCATATTGTGCATTTAATCCCGCCACATCCAGACCTCGCCCATCGATTAAATCACCTCCAGCCAGAACAAGAGACGCCCCTTGGTTTTGCATATCTTCAGCAATCCGACCAACCGTCGCCATGTTAACTCCACTATCCGCTGTGGCATCTTTATTGTCGCTCATGTAGGCAAATTTCCAACTCGTGCTGGACGAGTCATCACTTGCACATGACACCATCCCAACCATCAGTATCAGAAGGCTAATGACTCTCATCGATGTTAACTGGTACCCTGCTTTATTAATCGTATTATACTCCGGTGTATCTATTTCGTCGGGTGTTGGTCCGACCATTGTTTTTGGGAATGTTTCTCCCTTCCAGAGTATACTTCTTCCTGCGTTCTAAGGTCAATCTCTTCTTTAATACAACTCATTGCCCATTCGTGGGCGGTGGGCAATTTCTTAATATGGTATTATATTAATTCATATGAAAAAGTACATTCAGAACATCCGGTGAAAATCCGGAGAACAAAAATGAAACGTAATACCCATTGGCTTGAAAGGGAAAAAGGAGTGTACGGAAAGTGTTGGAACGACATCCACGACGGATACTTCGCCGATTCCGGTATTGCCCGGCCACTGATTGAAAAAATAGAACAGGCAATCGCTGAATTTACACCCTCTTTCGTGGCAGACCTGGGCGGCGGAACCGGTTTCATCCTGAAAGAATTACTCCAGTGTTCTGATTATGCCGGAACCAAATTTGTAAACATAGACCTATCTGCAAAACAGGTCCGAAAATACCATGACTCCCGAATTACGTCTCTGGTAACCTCGGTAATAGAGGTTAAACGCGAACAGATCGGCGCAAAGAAGGAAAGGCTTATGCTCATCATGCGCTCGGTACTGCATTATTTCGGCCGGACAGGGATAAGTCCATTTCTTAAACACATACGCGGTCTTCTTGAACCGGGCGAGACCTTTATTCATCAGACAGCCTGTTTTGAAAGGAAGCGCGACGCAGAATGTCTGAATCTTCTGTACAAATTGATGCGTACGGATAAGTGGTACCCCACCAAGAAGGAATTGAAAACAGCCCTGGAAGAAGAATACCTGACCGTACAAAACATTTGCCTGGCGCCTCGGTTGTGCCTGAAACCCGAAGACCTGGCGAAAAGGTACCGGTTGACCCGGAGAGACGTAATCAATATCAGAAGGGAAGTTTCGCGTTCTTTCGGCGAGATTCCGAACGTTTTCGCCCTTACCGAAGACGGATTTATCGCCTACCTGCACTACCAAATATTTACCTGCCTTGCGGTGTGAGGAAATTAAACAACGGTTTACATACCTCCAAGAACACCTCGAAAATCGATTCTGGGAGGCTTTTAGAGGTCTGGAGGTAATAGATCTATATAATCTGGTTCATAAAATAGGTTCTAACATAGTCCAGCCACCGGAGCAATGGAGGACAAACTGGGGGGAATCTCCGTTTTCGCCTTTATCTATGCGGGTTTCAGCAAGTTCGAAAGTTCTATTGAGTTTGGGTATCCATTTTGCCAAAAATTCGAATGCTAAAGTGTAATTTGGCTTGATTTTATTATCGTTCACGGTGATGTTCGGAAATAAATAACTTAAAAGAACCCGCTGCTCCTCCACGATTGCCCTAGGACTCAATTCGTTTGGAAACAAACCCCTTCTCCAGCGATTCGATTCGCCTTTGGATCTACTCTTTCTCCAACGCAGTCTTTATCGTGACTTCAGACTCTCCTATAACACGTAGTTCCTTTCTATAGTTTTTGTAGCCAGCAGATTTTATTTCAATGATGTGAATTCCGTCACTCAACGAGAGCTTGCAGGGCACATTACCTATAAAAATCCCATCAATATTTACTTCGGCATTTTCAGGGGTCGCTGAAACTATTACTGTTCCCTTTTCCTCCCAAGAACCCTGCGAGAGATTGACCTCCAGAAGCGTAGTTGCCGGTAATCAGGTGAACACCACAGAACTTGTCATTTTTGAAATACCATTCAATCGGTGCTTCTGGGACCTTGCTCCACCCTCGGGCTGCTGAAGTATTACCTGTAAGTGCCAACTGTATATTATCGCCTATCATATATTCATCTCCATTTCTCTTGTATATTTTAACCCCTTGATATTCCTTCAGGACATACACATATTCTTTTTCAGGATCATCTCGCAGAAGCTCAAGTCCGTCGAAGGCAGATATATCAGTTCCCCAAGTCATGTTGCGGAAACCATCGGGCTCTGTACCAGGATTAAAAGTTCCTTCTCCGTTGACAACGGACCCGGTGCATAGAAGGCAAAGAACAACCATGCTCACAAATGTCAGACAAGCTTTCATGCTTCCTCGTAACACATTAGCTTCAAAAAGTTAAATTTTAGCCGGTTCCAGCCTAACCACCATAAAGTATACTACGTTTTTCCTCCCCTGGTCAAAATTAATTGCGACAGCATGGGAGTGGGGTAGGGGGATAACAAGAAAAAGGGGTATTTAAGCCAAGTTCCAGTTCGAACGCGTCCAACTCTCCCTCCTGACCGAGGGAACGCGGAAATCTAAGACGGCTGGCTTAATTTTAGGTAAGTCGGTATATCGCTGCCTTGGTAGATCCTTCCTTTATGACTAATCCGGTTTTAACAAGGGGGCTCAACACTTTACTGAGATGGCTTCGGGATATACCCAATGATCTTGCCAGTTCACCTCCGCTAATCTTTGGCACTTCACCAAGGATACGCATAATTCTTTCTTGTTGATGGTTCAAGGTAAATTTTGTGATTGGCATTTTGGTACGTATAGATTGAATACGGCGTTGGGTCTTTCTAAGAGTTTCTACAATTCCTTCGCCCAAGTATTCCAACCACGAGGTGAGATTTTCTTCTTGCCTCCGTACCTTCTGAATCTCGTTGTAGTATCGTTCGCGATCAATTTCGAAAAACTCATCGAGAGCGAAGATATGATAAGTATCAAAACCTCGATGATAAAGAAGCCAGGATTCTAAGGCTCTTGCGACTCTGCCATTTCCATCCAGAAATGGGTGAATTGACACAAGGCGATGGTGGGCTATAGCAGCCACGATAACGGTATGTTCGTCTCTTGCTTCGTTGGAATTAAGCCATTTTAATAAGCTGCAGGTAAGAATCGGAGATGCTTCCGGAGGCGGGGGTTTGTAGATTATACGACTATCCTTGAAGACAGCATTGGGTTTTGTCTTATAAGTCCCGGATTCTGATAAAGGAAGTAACCCTTGTGTTAAGAGTCTGTGGAGATTAAGAAGTTCTTTTTCTTCAATTGTATAAGTTGGACTTTTTGTCCAGATCCACCGGAGTGCAGCAAAATAATTCAACACTTCTCGTTTAGCATGCTCCTCAACAGCCAAATCCTTACCCATGGCGAGTGCTTCTACTTCAGGGAGGGTCAGAGGATTCCCTTCAATACGTGTAGAATAATGCGCTAATCGTACGAGAGCATCTCGCTGGGTAGGCGCAATCCAGGAAACATCTATAGCTTGTTCCTGAATCCATGCACACAGACTTGAAGCTTGGGTCAAATGTTGGATCAACCGTGCTGACCGTTCAAATTTGGGAGAATATGAAATTTCCATAGTTATATTCTATATGAACGAAGCATTAATTGTCAACTAATTGTTTCCATAATTGTTGCTCATCATTAGATTTGCTCTTCAATCGGGATAAGTCAAAATCAATTACGGCTAGATGGTGGGGTAGGGGGAATAACAAAAAAGGGGTATTTAAGCCAGGTTCCAGTTCGAACGCGTCCAACTCTCCCTCAACACTAAAAAATGGGGGAAAACCAAGTCTGTAACTCAAATTCGGGCTATTTATCTGCGTATTCCGGTCAAAGGAGCCACTGATTCCGGTGATGGGAGCCACCCCTGAGATAGCATCTCGGTTGCTTCCTGATCAGATACTAAACCAGCCCGTTCATAACCGCCGATATTCCTTTTCTTACGGAAAGAATCGAATTGGTCAATAAAATTTGTGCTCAATCAGCCATCCGTTACTTAACCAATCTCTTAAGCTCATCTTCGTCTCCAACCAGGAAAATCTTATCCTGGCCTATAACAGATTTGAGGAAATGATGTCCGTTCGCCAATTTTGTGCGAAATTCCGCGATGGGATATACGCTGGGGTTGACCTCCCTGGAAAGTATCTTTTGGGCACCGGAAAGAGCCGAGGAGACTTCCGTAAAAGCGATATCTCCCACCACCAATATATCCACGTCGCTCCCGTTGCGGTCTTCTCCGCGAACAACGGAACCGTAGATAAACGCCGCTATAATACGGTCTGCAAGTGGCGTTAAGAAATTTCTTAAAATATCCGCCATCCCGACAGTCTTAGTTACAAGATTTTTGAGTTCATTGAAAATCGGACAATCAGAATCTGCCTGGTAATAAACCTGGCGTCCCCTAACCGTGCGCTTAATAATCCCGACTTCGGAAAGTTGTTTTACTTCCTGCTGGGTAGCACCCGGACCAACGCCGGCATTACGGATAATCTCGCGCAGATAAAATGCCTGGTCGGCGTGACCGTAGAGTAAGGAAAGAACTGCCCGACGGGTTTTACCGAACAAAACAGCAGATAAACTCGTTTCCTTGTTTCTTGTACCCATTTTAGGTACAATTGTACCTTTTTTAGTTACAACTGTCAATGGGATTGTGGGAAGAAGACTAATTGCGACAGGATGGTGGTATAATACAAGAGGATTATTGCTGAAGACTCGTCAGTAATTGCTTTATTTGGCTGATAGCAACTTCGGGGGCAGGGAGTGGTATGAGATATCAGACGAAAGCGCTTTTTTACCGGCAGTTGGGCGTAATGTTGAAGGCAGGGATGCCTATTTTGAACGCTCTGGGAACCATCAGGACTACGGGTTTTGATGCTGCTGTTACTCTGACTCTCTGTGACCGGATATCTTCAGGAAAGTCGCTTACCGAAGCCCTCTTGCACTTTTCTCCCCGTATTTTCAGTCCTTTTGAGGTGGCAATTATGCGTGCCGGAGAGGCCTCGGGGACACTCCCGGATGTTCTTGAGAAACTGGCAGATTACTTCGATTTTCTTCACCGTGCAAGGGCCAAACTTATAAGCGGTCTGTTATATCCGGCGATGCTTCTCCATGCGGCAATTATCATTCCGGCAGTACCAAACCTTATTTCCAGAGGGTTGGGAGCTTTCCTTGGCACGACATTACCTGCTCTGGCTATTCTCTATGCTGCTATTTTTGTTTTCGGGGTTTTGCCGAAAAAGTTGTGCTCTCTTTCTGCTTTTGGTTCTTGGTTAGACGGCATTATTATCAATTTGCCTGTTGTAGGACCGCTGGTGAAAAGGGTTGTGTTACTCCGTTTTCTCCGGGCATTTGTCTGTTTATATGTTGCCGGAATCGGAATAATAAGAGCGGTTCAAATAGCGGCTCAGACGATGGGGAATTCGGTTATAGAACGCGAAACGCTCAAGATGGTTCCGCGGCTGGAAGAATCCGGGAATATATCAGAAGTATTTGCGCTCAATCCTTATTTCCCGTCGATGCTCCTTGAGATGTTGCGCATCGGGGAAATGAGCGGGAAAATGGACGAGACTCTTACACGGGTGATCAATTACATGGAACATGAGGTTGAAACTGGGACCGAACGGCTCGTTGCAATGTTGCCGGTGATTGTCTATCTGCTGATTGCGGTTTACGTCGGATATATCGTCATTTCGTTTTATTTCAGGTATTTTAGCCAGATTGGCTCTTTGCTTCAGCAATAATATACTCAAATTAACCCCCAAAAATCGCTTTGTGCTTTAAACAATATAGTTTTCAGGAATCGACGTTGCGGCCAAGACTAATTGCACCCGTATGATGGTTTGTTTGCCGAAAAAGGTTTCTTATGTTGGCAGAGGAGACTGGATAGATAATCACCTGTCAGAATATGGCTTGAAAATAAAAACGAAAACCAGTCAACGGGAAAGTCACTTATTTGTAAATTGTATTAAACAATTTGTTGGCTAAATCGCCGTTCAGGTCTTTGAGAATCGTATACTCTTCCAAGGCAGAACCCTTATCACCAAGCTTCAAATAAGTCACTCCCAGGTTGAAGTGCGCCTCTGCCAGATCCGGTTTGATACAGATAGCCTGTTTGTAGGCGTCAATCGTTTCCGGGTAGCGACCCACTCTGGCGTAAACATTTCCCAGGTTGTTGTACGTAGGGGCATCATCCGGCTTGAGGCGGATTGCCTGCTTGTAAGCGTCAATCGCTTCCGGGTAGCGACCCACTCTGTCGTAAACATTTCCCAGGTTGTAGCGCGTCTCTGCGAAATCAGGCTTGATACGAATTGCCTGCTTGTAAGCGTCAATCGCTTCCGGGTAGCGATCCACTCTGGCGTAAACATTTCCCAGGTTGTTGTACTCAGGGGCATCATCCGGCTTGAGGCGGATTGCCTGCTTGTAAGCATCAATTGCTTCCTGGCAGCGGCCCAGTTTGAAATAAGCCACTCCCAGGTTGTAGTGCGCCTCTGCATAATCCGGTTTAATACGGATTGCCTGCTTGTAAGCATCAATTGCTTCCTGGTAGCGGCCCAGAGCGGCATAAGTCACTCCCAAGTTATAAGCCGGCCGTGTCTTATTCGGAAACTTGCGCATCACATCGCTCCACAGGGTTAGCTCGTCTTTCCAGACACGGTTGCGGCTATAGGTCATCACCGAATAGCAGGCGATTATGGACAGGAGAATGATTATCATTAGTTTTAATTTTCTGTTTCCAAACAAGACATAGGCGGCAACCGGCAAAAATAGGCTGTAACCGACCAAAGGCAGGTAGAGCCGGTGTTCGTAGATAACATCCCTGATAGGAAAAATACTGGATTCCGGGGCGATGGTCAGAAAGAACCAGAAGATACTAAAAGATATCAACCGGTACTTCCGGAACAGGAGAAAGCCGGCTGTCAGGAGCAACAAAAGAAAGATAAGACTGGTTACGGTGGGCACTTGCCATAGCGTTTGGCTGATTGGATAGTCGTAGTCCAGGTTTTGATTTACCGGTACCAGCAAAAGCCTGATGTAGGTCACAATCACCCTGAACTGGGTGAAAAGATACTGGGCCGGGGTGATGGCGGTTAGGCCGGACTGGGGTTCCTGTAAGAGCCTTGCCTCTGAAAATTTAGCCGACCACCCGGTTACCTTGATGTTTATCAAAACTATTAGCAGGATAAGAAAAAACGGCGCGAGCCGTTTAGCGGTGTTCTTGAGATTATCCCGAAAGAAAGAAACCTCGCAAAGCAAAAGCATAAACGGCAGGGTAACGGCCATCTCTTTGGTAAAGAGGGCGGCAACCGCAGATAGGATTGAACCGGCATAGAACCTTAACCAGCAGGGGGAATCCGGTTTTTGTGCCTGGTTTAATCTTGCTCTTAGATAGAGACAGACGGAAAGCAGGTAAAAGAAGGTAGCCAAAGAAGCGGTACGCTGGATGATGTAGGTTACCGCCTGGATCTGGACCGGGTGGCAGACAAAGAGCAGACCGCTAAATAACGCCAGGAGGTTTCTCACCCTACCTTCGGGTTCAATAAATTGAACCCCTACATTTGGGGTGTAGAGGCTTGATTTATCAAGCCCGCAACGCGGGAAGGATCTGAAATAAGGGGTGGAGAAAATTAGCAGGATAAACCAGTAGACTAAGATAGCCGAGCCCAGATGGACCGCCAGGTTGAATATGTGGTAGCCGGGGGTAGATAACTGATGAAGATGGTAGTTGACCGATAAGGAAAGGTAGGTGAAGAAGCGGGTGGGAGCGAAATCCCAGATGGCTTTCAGGTTCCAGAGGTTACGGATGGCAGCATTGGTAAGAATATTTTGTTCATCATCAAAATGGAACGAGGCGTGGAAGGTATTGGAGTAGATGAGAATACCTAAAAGGCAGATGGCGATTACGGCAACAAGGGTTGAGGGCCGATACGGCCGAGGACTTTTTGAGACAAATTTACCTGATTCTATGTTGCGGTTTGACATTGGTCCGGGTGGTCGTTTCCGTTAAATGTTTTCCTTCCAGATTGTACTTCTTCCTGCGTTCCAGGGTCAACATCCTAACGCCAAAACTAATTGCGACTGGATAGTGGGGAAGGTGAGCCATCAAAATAGAGATATAGTGAGTGGCAGGGTAGGGTAAACTTCTATAATTAAGACAAACTAAGCTCGTGGCGCTAAATCGGGTATGTGAATATATGCATTTGACCGTTGAAGGATAGTTCTAACATTGTCCACGAGGATTTTTCCTACTTCTGCATATAAGTGTCAGTTCTTGTTTTCTCTTGTTCCTTTATTTCTTTTGGTGTTTGCACCCCTGTTTTTTCAAATAGATTCGCTTCTGCAGGACTTAATGGTTGCAGGTTAAGCCATTCTTCAAAGTTCATTATTGGCTTAGGTTGCAAACCTGCCTTTTCCCGGTTCAGGTTTATCTGTTCCATCCTTAACTTATATTTATTATACAATTTAGTATATTTGGCTTTTGCTTTAGTTCCCTTGCGGCTTTGAGATTCGGCATATCCACCAGCTCCAACCAACAAAGCCACACCACATCCCGAAGAAAAAGAAATTAAAGTTAGCAGTAAAATAATTATTAACAATTTTTTCATTTAAACCTCTCTGGTTAAATAGGCTAATCCTATTTTTTAAAAAAAGGCTGCGTAAAGATTCTTCGCCTTCTCAAAGAACTTTGCGTCTAAATTGTATCCCTCCGGACAAAAGAAGTCAAAACTACTAATTGCGACTGGATGGTGGGGTAGGGGTTAGAATCTTGTGCCAGATTTGTCTATTGACAAATAGATACAACAGCGGAGTAGAATATAATAAACAAGGCAGGCTATCAGGACTAAAATGTTTTTTTGTGATGGACAAAAATACATTTTCAACATTCGACCCAGTTGGACACGCGGCACTGCACCCGATCGTTCGCACGACTCCTGCGGTGGATTTCTTTGAAGGTGCCGTGCTCGGTAACGGGGGCCTGGGTGCGATCGTGTGCGTGCGTCCCGATGCGATTGTTGTTCACTTCGGCCACAACAATGTCTGGGACATTCGTATCGCCGAAGATCACAAGGAAAAAATCGGCACGTTTCAACAGGTGTTCGAGCGGGTGAAGGCGGTTCCATCAACGTACCGGGATCTCAACGAGGATGCATGGTGCGCACAGTATTTCAACGAAATGAGCGGGAGTTATCGCAAGTCTTACCCACGTCCCTTCCCGTGCGGGTCGTTCCTTTTGGGTTTCGACCGCCGCAGCGTGGAAGCACTCGGTTACTCGCTCGATATCTCCACCGGACGGTGCGACGTGCGATTGCTCGTCGGGGGAAGACCGGTCATGCTACAGGTATTCGTCGAAATGGAGGCGGACCGTCTCTGGCTGCGCACGGTGAATGAGGGCGGCAAACCCGCACAGAGCCCGTTCGACCGGGTGCGGATGATTCCCGATCCTTCCACGCCGCCTGATCTGCCCGCGTTCACAGTGCCCGATCCGATGCCCGGGGCGATGCTCTCCTTCCGGCAGGTACTCCCGTTTCAGGAACCGCATGCGCATGATAAGCACGGACATCCAAAGGATCGCGCATTCCGACTCACCGTGTCCCTGAACGGTCCTCTCGAATCGCGAATGAGGACGGCCACCTGGACGGGGATTCCGGAAACGGCCGGGATCCTGGAACGGAGCATCGGTCCTGCAGCGGAATTCGTTGCCTGTGTACAACTCGATGAAGGTCAGGCTTCGGGAATCTCCACGCATGTCGGCAACCTGCCGGATCCGAGGCAAAGCGCATTCGAGGAGGCATCCAACGCGAGCCGAGAGACATGGCGCGAATACTGGAACCGGTCGGGGGTCGCGCTCGAGGACCATCTTCTGGAACGCACCTGGTACTGGAATTTCTACTTTCTGAACTGTTCTGTCAGGGAAGGAATCACCTGTCCGGGATTATTCGCCAACTGGAGCTACCGCGACATCGGTACCGCATGGCACGGCGATTATCACATGAACTACAATGCCCAGCAGCCGTTCTGGGCGACGTTCTCCGGCAACCATCCGGACAAGCACCTGCCGTATGTTGACATGGTGGAGCGCGTTCTGCCGCTCGAGCGAAAGTGGGCACGGGAGTATTATGGCCTACGCGGCGCCTACGGGATGCATTCATTCTTTCCCGTCGAAATGACCACCAACCCGTATCCGGTGCCGACGTGGGGTTGGGAAATCTGCGAAACACCGTGGACGGTGCAGAGCCTGTGGTGGCATTATCTCTACACCCAGGACAGGTCATTCCTTGAGCGCCGTGCTTTCGAACCCATCCGGGATGCAGTGCTGTTCCTCGTTGACTACATGCAGCGACCTGAGGCACACGGACCGCAGTGGAACGATGACAAATATCACGTGTTCCCGACCGTAGATCCCGAACTGTACGGATTACGTCCGGGGTTCAAGAACAATTTCGACTGCCTGGTTGACCTGACCCTGACGAAATTCGTCTTCAAAGCCTTCCTGAAGGCATGCGAGATTTTGGGAAGAGAGAAAACAGAGGCGGCACTGATTCGTGACGTGCAGGAAGTGCTTGATTATTTCCCGGACTATCCAACGGCGGAATCAGGGTGCGGTGTGGTTTTCGTCTCAGTCCCGGGAGAGAATCCGGATATCGTATACAACACGCCTAACAGCTTGATGACGGTCTTTCCCGGAGAAGACCACGGATTGCACTCGCCGCGCGAAGAGTTTGAAATCGCGGTGAATTCCTACCGCAACCACCGCAACGAGGGCGGCAACGAACTCGTTTTTCTCAATCTTCAGGGCGCACGGCTCGGCCTGCTCGATCTCGAGCGGTTCAAACGGCAGATTGAATACTGCCTCATCCCCAACGGAACGTGCACCGATAAGGTACTCCAGGTGCACGGACGTTACGACGACACCACTCCCTTCGATTTTTACTCCAGAACGGGGATGGGGATATGGTTCGAGAATTTCGCGCTGCCCGTTGTCATCAACGAGTGCCTGTTTCAGAGTTACAGCGGAACGTTGCGATTCTTCCCCAACTGGCCGCGCAACAAACGAGCCGAATTCCAGTCTCTGCGGGCAGTCGGTTCATTCCTCGTCAGTGCCCTGTTTGAGCGCGGCGAGACCCAATGGATTGAAATCATCAGCGAGGCGGGTTATCCGCTGCGAGCGATCCTCCCATGGACCGGGTTCGTGATCCAAAGCAGCGTCCACGGCGAGAAACAATTCAAGGATCCACTGCTGAAAATCGAAACCGTCAGGGGTGAAATACTGCAAATCAGGAATAGCGTCCCATGACAAAATGCACGCTGTGTTAACGAGAAGAACAGTTCGGAACCTTCCGCTTCCCCATCCTCTCCTCCGCTTCACGAAACCCCGTGTCTACGAGGAGAGAATAGTCCGGAACGCATTGTTCTAACGTTGTCCACGAGGCGGAGCATTGCCGCCGTAGCGATGTCAGGGAAAGGATGCCCACCTACCTTTTTTGATAAACACTTTCCAGTTTCTTGCGAGTATCGCGGTAGTTAGGGTCTATTCTTAAGACCGCTTGATACTCTTTTACCGCCTCATCGTACAAGCCTTTTTCATCACAAATAGCCCCCAGATTATAATGAGATTCTTTGCTGTTCGGGTCCATCCGTAAAGCCTCCTGATACTCTTTTACCGCCTCGTTGAATAAGCCTTTCTTGTCATAGACAACCCCCAGGTTATTATGGGTTCCGCTATTGTCAGGGTCTATTCTTAAAGCCTCCCGATACTCTTTTACCGCCTCATCGTATAAGCCTTTTTCATCATAAAGATTTCCCAGGTTATAATGAGTTCTGCTGTGATTCGGATCGATCCTTAAGGCCGCTTGATATTCTCTTATCGCCTCGTCGTATAAGCCTTTTTTGACGTAAACCATTCCCAGATTATTGTGCACTCTGGCACTGCCAGGCGCGCTCCTTAATGTCTTTTGATAGAAAGTCAACTCATCCTTCCAATCAGTATTGCGTCGGATGGTAAGGCCGGAATAAAAGAGAAGTATCAACACAAAGGATGAGGTTGTTACTCTCCTTAAGATGTCCGGTGAAAATGCGGGTATTTTTAGTTGAGTCATCTTGACTATCCCCAGCGCCAAAAGGAAAAAGAAACCGATGGAAGGAATATATAACCAGTGTTCTGCCATCACAGCATTTAAGGGGATAATATTTGATACTGGAAGCAGGGTTAAGAAGAACCAGAAAGAGGCAAAGAAGATGACCCGGGAATGTTTATAGAATTTAGCCGTGATTATCCAAATGGATATTAAGAGGATCATGGAGATTAAGACCGGTAAATTAAAGAAAGAGGTGGCGAAAGGTATGGTTCGCTCCATATGCAGGTTTAGGGGTAAAAAGAGCAGCCCAAGATAGGCAATAGTAACCTTACTCATCGTGAGAAGTCTCAGATAGAGATTAGTAGAACTGGTCAGAATTGATCTCCCACTAAAATTCAGAACAAAAATTCTTAAGGCAATATAGACCACAGCAATAAGGAAAAAAGGCGATATCTGATATGCGACACGTGATACAGGATATGCGCATTCCTGCCGGAAAGAAAGATACCAGAGGATTAAGAGCAGGGGCAAAATAAGGGTTGTCTCCTTGGATAAGAGGGCAAGGATAAAAGCAAGAAGAGAACCGAGATAAATGCCGATTCTCTTCTTGCCGGGATAATCCGTATATCGGATAAAGAAAAGAAAGGATAACAGAAAAAAGAAAGCTGCCAGCAGGTCTGCCCTTCCTGCGATATAGGTAACAGCCTGTGTATGAATGGGGTGAACGATAAATAAGAGGCTGGTGATTAAAGAGACCGGCCTGCTTTTTGATATCACATTGACGATAAAAAAGATAAGCAAAGCGTTTAAAATGTGCCCGCAGAGATTGGTAATATGGTATCCCAAAGGTTTGATCTGCCATAAGGAATAATCAACCATATAGGACAATGTCTGCAAAGGTCGGTAGAAATTACCCTGTGGTCCTTTACCGTGAAAGAGTTCCATTTTAAAAATATCGCTGATACTATGCCAGATTTTAATATGGGGATTTCCAGTTATGAGAAATTTATCATCCCAAACAAATTCATTGCCAAAGGTATTGATGTAGACAGCAATTCCAACAACGACTATTAAAATGAGGGTTTTCAGGTATTTTTTCCTGGGAATATTTTGCGTAAGGAGGGATTTTTCTGATATTTTCTTTTGCCTTTTAGACGGTTTAATCTTCTTCATTCTTTCTGCCTTACAAATTGTACTTCTTCCTGCGTTTTAAGGTCAACCTACTAAAGAAAAACTAAAATCAGTAGTTTTCTATTTTCAAAAATTGAGGTTTAATGATAAAATAAATAGTTTCTAATGAGACGGGTAGAGATAAAGGTCATTCCTAACGCGCACAAGGATAAGGTGATAACGGAAGAGAACCGGCTCAAGGTGTATGTGACCGCGCCGGCAATGGATGGCAAGGCAAATAAGGCGGCAGTTGAGGTTTTATCGGAATATTTTGGGTTGAAAAAGAAGGATATTCGCATAGTCAAAGGCGAAAGGAACCGCCAAAAAATTATTGAGATTAAGATTTAACTTACATTTGGGGTGTGATATACTTATTCGGGGAGGAGTGTGGAAATGGCGATGACACATCTGGAGATTTTTCGGGCGACCGTGAAGCACGAACCGCACCAGGATTTCCTCTTTTGCGCCAGTTTTACCCCGGACCTGGAACGCCGGATTCGGGAGAGATATCACCTTAAGCCTGAGGCGGGTATCGCGGAATACTTCGGGATGTATGCGCCGGCTGTAATTCAGCCGAAGGAACCGGAGGTTTCGAAACCGGACTTTTCAGCCTATTTTGAAGGTGTGGAAAAGCCGGAAGGTTTTTTTATTAACGAATTAGGTGTCCTGGAAATTCCGGCGAAGTTCTATCACTTTACCGGATATATCAGCCCTCTGCGGAACGCAAAGACTTTTCTGGAATTAGAGAAGTTTCCTTTTCCGGTTGCCCGGGGATTTGATGAGACCGGAATGAAGGAGAAGGTTACCGAAGTACACCGGCAGGGAAAAGTGTCTTCCTGCTGGGTCGGACATATGTACGAAAGCGCCTGGCAGATCAGAGGCTACGAAGAGTTTTTGATGGATACCGTGGAAAGACCGGAATGGTGCGAATATATTCTGGACCGGCTGACAGAACGTAATTTGAAGATAGCAACCGCTGCCGCCAGAGCCGGCGTTGATGTCCTTATTACCGGTGATGACGTTGCCAACCAGCGGGGTCTGATGTTTTCACCAGGGGTCTGGCGCCAGATTATGAAAAAACGCTGGGCTAAGGTCTATACTGCAGCCCGTCAGATAAAACCGGATATCCAGATCTGGTACCACAGCGACGGTAACGTCCGGGATATCATTCCGGAACTGGTTGAGATTGGCGTTACTATCCTGAACCCGCTCCAGCCGGAATGCCTTAACTTGCTGGAGGTAAAGAAACGATATGGCAATCTGCTGGTTTTTGAAGGTACCATCGGTACCCAGTCTACGATGCCGTTCGGTTCTCCGGAAGAGGTGAAAAAGGTAGTGAGGGAGCGTAAAAGAGACTTGGGTTACGACGGTGCACTTATTCTGGCACCCACCCATGTTCTGGAACCAGAGGTTCCGATAGAAAATATTGAGGCATTCGTCACCGCCTGCCGAGAGGCGTAGGGGTCGCATTTATGCGACCCGAAAGAATCGGGTTCGATGAATCGAACCCCTACAAAAAAGGATATTACAATGCGAGTGGTGAGTTCGAAAGAACTGTTAATAATTCTGGCGGTACGCCGTGAGCTCTTTCCCCGAGTGGAAGGTTTGGTAGCGGAGATTATCAGCCGGGTTAAGAAAGATGGTGAGGCTGCTTTACGGGAACTGACCAGAACCTACGATGGTGTTGAGATTGCTGACTTCCGGGTTTCCCGCCGGGAGATTGCCGGGGCGAAGAAGGCGTTTCTTAGCCGGGAATGGCGGCAGCGGTTGGAAAGGTCTGCCGGACGTATCAGAAGGTTTGCGGAGAAGGAGGTTCCGAAGGGATTTAGTATTGTCGAGCGGTCCGGTAAGATGGAACGGCTCTACGTGCCGGTTGAACCGGTTGGAGTTTATATACCGGCCGGTACCGCGCCTCTGGTCTCCACGGTTCTGATGGCGGTGGTTCCGGCCCAGGTCGCCGGCGTAAAGAGAATCGTTATTGCTACTCCACCGGGTAAGGATGGTCAAGCCAATAGAGCGGTGGTGGCAACCGCTGCCTTTCTGGGGGTTACGGAAATATATAAAATCGGAGGCGCCCAGGCGATCGCAGCGTTAGCTTTTGGCGCCGGCGGGATTCCTAAGGTTGCCAAGATTGTCGGTCCGGGCAATGAATATGTCTCGGCAGCCAAAAGGCTCCTTTACGGCATCGTTGATTTGGACTGTCCGGCTGGTCCCAGCGAGGTGGTGGTCTTTGCGGATAAAACCGCAGAGCCGGCTTTTGTTAAGGCAGAGTTAGCCAGTCAGGCTGAGCACCGCAGCGGTCTGGCTGTTCTGGTTACAACGGACCGGCGGCTTCTGGAAAAGATTGCCGGCGCCGGAGTAGAAGGATTTGCCATCTATGCGGAAAGGGAAAAGGCTCTCAGCTTGATTGAGATGATTGCGCCGGAACATCTGGTGGTGATGGCGGATAAAGCAGAAAAATTTGCCGGAAAGATTAAGAGCGCAGGCGCCATCTTCATCGGCGGATACACGCCGGTAGCGCTTGGTGATTATTTGGCGGGTCCCAGCCATATCCTGCCTACCAGCGGGACCGCGGCCTCGTTTTCCGGTCTTTCCGCCTTGACTTTCTTACGTTCTTTTGCCCGGCTGAAGTGGAATAAGTCTGGTTTGAAAGAGTGGGCGGAGGACATCTCGGCGTTAGCGGATTTGGAAGGCTTGCCGGAACATAAATCCAGCATTCTCACCCGCCTGAGGTAGAATAAAAATCCGACATATTATGTCATTCTGACCCTTGAGCGAAGCGAAGGGGAAGAATCTATCCCTTAGATCCTCCCTTACCGATTCAACGGTAAGGGTACCCTTGTTACACTCAGGATGACATGACAATACGATTCAGCACGTCGGATTGCCGCATCGCAAACCCCTTTCCAATCCGATGGAAAGGGAACCCGTGCTCGGGAAAGGTTTCTCGAGGCTAAATAACCGAGGAGTTTACTGACGGAAGGCGTTGGTGATGGGCAGGCGCCAGTCCTTTCCGAAAGCCCGGCCGGTAATTCTGATGCCCGGCGGAGCCTGTCTGCGTTTGTATTCGTTCCGGTCAACCATCCGGATGACCTTCCGCACCAAATTCTCCGGATGACCTTTTTTAATAATCTCTCCCGGTGAGAGGTTTTCCTCAACGTAGGCTTTGAGAATCGGGTCTAAGACCGGATATTCCGGAAGGGTATCGCTGTCCTTCTGGTCCGGTCGTAATTCTGCGGTAGGCGGCCGGGTGAGGATACGGTTGGGGATGACCGGCGAGATTTTGTTGCGGTATTCCGCCAGACTGTAGACCAGCGTTTTGGGAATGTCCTTAATAACCGCAAAGCCTCCCGCCATATCTCCGTACAGCGTACAGTATCCGGTGGCGATTTCGCTCTTGTTGCCGGTGGTCAGGACTAAATAGCCGTATTTGTTTGAGAAAGCCATGATGAAGTTACCCCGGATACGCGCCTGTAGATTCTCCTCGGTTATGTCCGGTTTGGCGTTCGCAAACGGTTTTTTTAGCGTCTTCAGGTATGACTCGAAGACTTCTTCAATAGGTATGACGTGAACCCCAATCCCTAAGTTCTTAGCCAGTTGCCTGGAATCGTTTCCACTGATTTCCGCAGAATACCGGCCGGGCATAAAGAGGCCGACCACCCGTTCTTTTCCTAAGCAGTCAACCGCAATCGTGGCGGTAAGCGCTGAGTCAATACCGCCGGAAAGTCCGATGATTACCTTTTTGAAACCGTTCTTCTCAACGTAATCTTTGGTTCCGGTAAGGAGCGCCCGGTAGACTTCCGCTGCTTTCGGCAGGTGTTTTTCTATCCCGGGTTTAGGTTTAGGAAAATGAGATTTTGTTCTTTTTTCCGGAAGAGCGATAACCGGAACAGCATTCCGTGAGGGCATCCCTTTCCGGAGCCTGGGTTCCCGGACCCTGCGTTTTAAGAGCCGGTCCGGTTCAATATCAACGATGAGTAAATCTTCTGAGAAAGATTTTGCCCGGGCGATAAGCTTGCCTTCCGGGTCAAAGACCACACTCTGACCGTCAAAGACCAGTTCGTCCTGACCGCCCACCAGGTTAACGTAGGCGAGAAAGACCGCATAGTCTGCGGTCCTGCCGGCCAGCATCCTTTCCTTGTATTTGACCTTGCCGTACTGGTAGGGTGAGGCAGAGATATTGATTATTAACTGGCTTCCCGCAGATACCTGTTCCGCCATCGGTCCGGCCGGATGCCAGATATCCTCGCAGATATTGATTCCAAAGGTAAGGCTGCCGGACTTACAGATAAGGTTTCCCTGTCCCGCCTTAAAGTACCTCTCTTCGTCAAAGACGCTGTAGTTGGGTAGAAAGCGTTTGTGGTAGATTGCCCGTACCTTACCGCCGGCGATGACCGCCGCGGAATTATAAAGGTCGTCCTTCCGGTCGATAAAACCTGTTACCGCAACGATATCTCTGGTTTTCTTTGCGATTCGGGCCAGGGCGTTCAGGTTGGCTTCAATAAAACCGGATTTAAAGAGCAGGTCTTCCGGAGGGTAACCGGTTAAAGCCATCTCCGGAAAGGCAACGATATCCACGCCCGCCCTCTGCGCTTCAGAGATGTACCGGAGAATCTTTGCCTCGTTTCCGGGGATGTCTCCGACGGTAGCGTTAATCTGGGCCAACCCGATTCTAATCATAATAAAATTTCTTTTGACTATGAGCTAAGAATTTCGGATAGAGATTTGGCAACTATTTTCCCGTTGTGAATAGCCAGACCCTTCTTCAAATCTGGATTTTGCTCAGTCGTTCGGTTCCCTTTTTCTGCTAAGAGTAAGACATAAGGTGCCGTAGCATAAGAAAGGGCATAGGTAGACGTTCTGGGAACGCCGCCGGGCATATTTGCCACACAGTAATGGACAATGCCATCCAGTAAATATACCGGGTTCCGGTGCGTGGTTGGCCGGCTGGTTTCAAAACAGCCTCCCTGATCAATTGCCACGTCAATCAGCACCGTGCCGGGTTCCATTTCTTTCAGGTCTTCCCGTTTTAAAAGAATCGGCGACCGTGCGCCGGAAATTAAGACCGCTCCGATGACCGCATCCGCATCTTTTGTTTCTTTTTTGATATTTTCACGGCTGGAGGGGACCACCTTGCAATTCGCAGGTAAATTTTTCTTCAAGTATTTTATCTTTTTTTCGTTTATTTCCAGAATTACCACCTGTGCACCTAATCCGGCAGAAATCGTTGCGGCATTAAAACCGACCACACCGCCGCCGATTATTACCACCTTGCCCGGTTTTACACCGGTAGCACCGCTCAATAAGACCCCTTTACCGCCGTACTCCTTTTCTAAGTATTTGGCGGTTTGCTGGGGAGCCAGACGTCCGGCAATTTCGCTCATCGGTGTAAGGATGGGCAAACAACCATTCTTTTCTACCAGTTCGTAAGCGATACAGTCTACCTTTTTTTCCAGAAGAACCTTGGTCATCTCTAAATTTGCGGCGAAGTGGAAGAAAGTAAAGACAATCTGTCCTTCGTGAAGAAGTTGGTATTCGGCGGGCTGCGGTTCTTTAACCTTTACCACCAATTCGCTTCTCCGGTAAATCCGGCTTGCTTCTGATACAATTTCCGCACCGGCGCGCTCGTAATCCTCATCCCTGATTCCGGCGCCCAACCCGGCGGATTTTCCCACCAGTACCTGATGCCCCTTTTGGGCAAGGAGCGAAACCGTATCAGGCAGAATTCCCACCCGGTACTCCTCTACCTTGACCTCTTTCGGAATCCCGATAGTCATTGGTAAACCTCCCTGTAAGAGATGCACAAATTTCCGTATTTCAATTTTACCATAAATCTCAGGGTAACAATAAATTTCCCACTTTCCCACTTGACAATATTCCCACAATAGTGTATGCTTTAACTGGAAAGGAGAAAAAAACATGAAAACACTCGAGATACATGAGGAGTTTTTTCCGTATCATACAAAAGTGCTGGATTCTAAAAACCGGATTACGTTAGGTGGTAGGTTGAAAAAACTAATGGGCAAGCGGATGAGCGTAGAGGCGTACCGGATTTTTGTCGGCAAAAACGGAGATATCTTGTTAAGGCCGACTGTATCTATCCCCAGCAGTGAAGCATGGGTATATAATAATCCTGAAGTTGTCGGAAGGGTCCGCAAGGGGCTTAAAGAAGCACGGGAAGGGAAAACCGAGCGTGTAGATGACCTGGAATCTTTTTTGGATAGACTATGAGATTCTTCTTGAGTTTTACGCCAACCGCTAAAGCCAACCTCAAAGAACTCAAGGATGACCATCACCTTGAGAAGCGTTTTAAAACGGTGTCCAAATCGCTTAAGTTTCTACAGGAGAATCCGCGCCATCCCGGCCTGCAGACGCACGAATTTTCTTCGTTTAAAGGTCCTGATGGAGAAAAAGTTTTCGAATCTTATGCCGAACAAGATACTCCTGCCGCGCATAGGATTTTTTTCTATTACGGGCAAGAGAAAGGCGAGATCGTAGTTGTGACGATTACTCCTCATCCGTAAAAGACAGCGTACCCTTAAGGGGAAACCTTTTACCGTAAGAAAAATATTGTTTTGCAACGGTAATCTTTACAAGGATGCCTTCCTTGGAGTATAATAATAGTAACTGATGGTAATCTCATTCCTGGGGTTGATTCTCCTCTTTGGGCTGTCGGCCTTCTTTTCCGCAACTGAGACCGCACTTACTTCCTTAAGCAAACTCAAAGTCAAGGCGTTAATAGAATCCGAAGGCCGCCGAGCGGAAGTCCTTAACCTCTGGTTGAAATACCCGAACCGGTTTCTGACCACTTTTCTCGTCGGCAGTACCATCTCCGAGGTTTCCGCTTCCATCTTAGCCGCCTATCTGGCGATTAAAGCCTGGGGCGACAAGGGCGCGGGTATTGCCACCGGACTGATGGTTCTTCTGATTCTGGTCTTTGCGGAGATTGTTCCCAAGACCTTAGCCCGGCATCACTACGAAAAGGCAGCCTTGGTCTTTATCTGGCCGCTCCTTTCTTTTTCCTACCTTTTAAATCCGCTGGTAAAACTTTTTGTCGCTATTTCCGACGGTGTGATTCGCCTTTTTGGCGGTCACCTCCCACCTCAGACCAGCCATATCAGCAACGAAGAAATCAGAACGTTGATAGAAATTGGCGAGGAGGAAGGAGCCCTGGCGAAAGACGAACGGGAGATGCTCAGCAGCGTGATGGAGTTCCGGGAGACGGTCGTTTCCAATGTAATGAAACCAAGGATAAATATTGTCGGGGTTACCGAAGACGCCTCTGTTTTTGACACCCTGATTTTGATGGTTAAAGAGGGACATTCCCGTCTTCCGGTTTACCGGGAGAGTATGGATGATATTATGGGCATCGTAGATTCCAGACAGATTCTGGCTAAAATTGCCGAAGGCGAAAAGGACCTGCTGGTACGTCAGATAATGCGGCCGGTATTTTTAGTGCCGGAATTAATGAAAGTTTCCGAACTCCTGAAAGAGTTCCGGCGCAGAAAACTTCACGTGGCGATTGTGATGGATGAGTATGGCGGGACCGCCGGTCTGGTTACTATTGAGGACCTCCTGGAAGAGATTGTGGGCGAAATCGCCGACGAGCACGAAGTAGGTGATGCCGATTATCATAAAGTGGATGAAAACACCTACCGCATTAAAGGGAAGATGGAGATTGAAAAGGCTAACGAGATTTTAGGTTTAAATTTAGAGGAAGACGGAAGGGCAGAAACGGTAGCCGGGGTTGTCCTGAAACATTTAGGCCGGATTCCTCATGAGGGTGAACAGTTCCGTTATCAGAACTTCCTCTTTACCGTAGAGCAGGCAACCAAACGAAGCGTATCGCTTTTTCTGGTCCAGAAACTTGTTTCCCGTCCCGCCACTCCTCACCCCGACCCCTTTCCCTCAAGGGAAAGGGAACCCGCCCTTCGTGAGTACCCCGCCTCTCCCCCAAAAAGAGAAAGATGAATCCCAACGAAGCACGGCAATCAGCGGAAAGGGTGGCTCAGTTTTTAGGAACCACTCTCCTCAATCCAAATGCATTAAGTCTTTCATGTAGGGGTCGGATTCATCCGACCCGCGGGCTTGATAAATCAAGCCCCTACTTTTTATCTCGGCGGAATCTCTTTTCTGACGCCGAAGGTCGTACCTACACCGTCTACTTCAGCCGCCGGCTGAAAGGTCATATCGTTCTGGTTGACCAGATACAGAAGTTTCTGTCTACCCCCCGAAGGTTATTTATCTACACCAATTTCAACCTTGTGACGGAGTTCTTACGCCATTTTTTAGCGAAGAGGGCTTATTCCGTTGAGGATATTTCCTGGAGAGAGATAATTAAGTTCTCCTGGTGGCAGACCGGCCAGGGAACGTTAGTGTCCGAAGGATACACCGGACAGTTCAATCTGCGTTCCTTCCGGGGCCGTTTTTACGCCTGGCTTAAGGATAATGATGAGAGTAAGCCCTACTTCTGTGCGTTACGGCGCCAGTATTTTTTTTCTTTCCGGAACCGCCTTTTGATTAAGTCGGGCAAATTTAAGTTGGAGAGCCTTTTAAGAACCTATACCGAAACGGAGATTAAACCCACCCGCCCCAATCCCAAGAACTTCTTTCGGCAGGCAATTTATGGTTTTAAAAGCCCGAACCTGCGTGCTTTCTATTCGGAAGAAGGTTTGATACCCGAAATAAGACACGTAATTCATCTGGTGATTTTTTACAATTTGGGGAGCGCTACCGTTCTCGCCAGTGTTTTTGTCCGGGTGGCGGAAAGGCTGAAAGGGAATACCTGGTATATCTTAGCCGCCGGCGCCCTGGTCTTTTTACGCGTACCGGCAGAAATCGTGAATATGAGGCGTTCGTTGCGGATGACCAAAAATCTGCCCGGTTCCCGGCTCCAGAGGCTGCGTGACTCCGAAGAATTCCGGGCCGTGTACGAGGCGAAAGCGGTTCGCGGCTGGCGCAACTTTGAACGTGCCTATACCAACCTCTTTCGCAGTACCGAATACCTTCCGGAAAAGATGGAGCGGTACCGCCTGGTGAAACCTAAAGTTTATCAGATGGTAAAAGAAGGGAAACAGGCGGAGATTCTCAATCTTTTGAATCATGATTTAGGTCTGGACGAACCGGCGGTACAATCTCTGGCTCCCCTGGTAAATAACCTTCAGCCTCTTGACCGGGAGGAAATAGTGAGGGTTTTTACCGCTCAGGCTGAGCGGCTGAAGGAAGCAGGACTGCTGCGGGAAAGTGAAAGGCAACCCCTGATGGACTTTATAAAGAATACTTTTCCGGGACTTCTGGAGTGGAATACCATGGCGGGTGCTTACAAGGTGCTGAGTGATGTTTTGAAACGGGCGGAACGGGCTCCCCAGCGTACCGAACTTCACACTTTGCTTAACGTCTGCCAGCGTGCTTTGTTGCCATTCCGGCGGACCGAATTACTTTTGCTGATATCTTTATACGCCATCGGGTACAGCGCCACATACTCTCCGGATATGCCAATTTTGGCCTTCCCGCTCTTTTACCTGTTTTATGGTATAATGAGCCAGCTTATCCTGTCCGGGCTGGAACGCTTCAGCAATCCGGTCTGGATGCAGTATATCTTCCGGGAGATGGAGAATGACCCGGCGATTCCTTCCGCTTCTGATGTCTGGAATGAGTATAACAGCCAGATAATGAGGCTCCTTACTCTGTTCAGTTCTGCCGGTCTGGTCCTTGGTCTTTCCGGAAGGCTCCTGGCTAAAGCCACCCATAACGTCTCCTGGTTTGGGGTTGAGGCGTTGGCTCTCTGTTTTTATCTGTTCGGCTTTAGAGAGTGGAACCGTTTTTACCGCGGGCTGGTCCGGCGCTGCCGCCTCTGAATAAATCCAAAGATTAATATGGAAAACCTGACCCCGATGCAGAAGCAGTATCACGAGGTTAAAGCCAGTTATCCGGATTGTATTCTCTTCTTCCGTCTGGGTGATTTTTATGAAATGTTTTATGAGGACGCCAAGAAAGCCTCCCAGATACTGGATTTGGTCCTTACCGCACGCCGTTCCGTTAAAAGCGGGAAGGTGCCGATGTGCGGCGTACCCTACCACGCGGCGGATAACTATATCACCAAACTCATCAAAGCCGGATTCAAGGTCGCCATCTGCGAACAGGTGGAAGACCCGGCGCAGGCTAAGGGTCTGGTCAAGCGCGGCATTGTCCGCATCGTAACCTCCGGCACCTTTATTGACGAAAACAGTTTTGAATCCCGTTATCTTCTTGCTCTGTCCAGGGATAAAAACGGAGTCGGCCTGGCGTTTGTTGACCCGGCTATCGGAACCATCCACGTCAATCAATATCCGGAAATAGAGAAAGCGATGGAAGTGATTGCCAAACTATCCGTTTCAGAAATTATTTTCCCGGTGGGAGAGGAAGACAGCGTAAAAGAAATTCTTGATCAGCCTCTTTTGAAAGGGAAAGGTTTCACCCTGACTCCCTACATGGATTGGGTTTTTAATCCGGAGATGGCGGAAAAGTCACTCTGCGAACATTTTCACACCCAGGGTTTGGGCGGATTCGGCATTAATGACATTCCCTTGGCGGTTGCAGGTGCGGGTGCACTTTTGGAGTATTTAAAAGAGATGAACCGCCAGCCGATGCTCCACGTGGACCGGCTGTCCGTTTATACCGATAGTGACTATCTCTTCATCTCGCCGGCCGCCTGTTACGGGCTGGAATTAGAGGTTTTGGTCAGGACCATTGACCATACCCTGACGCCGTTGGGTAAGCGGAAGTTAAGAGCGTGGTCTTATCATCCCCTGAAAGAGAAGAAAGCGATTCAGAAACGCCAGCAGGCGGTTTCCCTATTACGTGAAAGCCCTGAAGTTCAGGAAGGTCTGGTGCGGCTTTTGCGTAATATGCCGGACATGGAAAAGAATCTTTCCCGCATCAGTTGCGGTTACGCTGTTGCCAAAGACCTGCTTGCCCTGCGTAACGTGCTGGTCCGTGTGCCGGAGATTGAAAAGGTTCTTACGCCTCTGGTACAAAAGAACCGGTTTTTCCTCCTGGAGGATATACCGGCTCTGCGGACGGTTCTGGAGGAGTCAATCAATCCGGAGATGCCCTTGGCCAACGCTGAAGGCAAGTCTATCCGGACCGGTTACCACAAAGAATTGGATTATCTCAGGGACATTCAGGAGCATGGCCGGCAGGGGCTGAAGAAACTTCAGGCAGAAGAGATAAAACGGACCGGCATCAATTCCCTGAAGGTCGGTTATAACCGGGTCTTCGGTTACTACATAGAGGTGAGCAAGCCGAACCTCCATCTTGTTCCTGCCGACTATATCCGGAAGCAGACCCTGGTGAACGGGGAACGGTTTATCACCCCGGCGCTTAAGGAGTTTGAAGAGAAGATGCTCACCGCTCAGGAGGATATCATCCGGATTGAGGCGGAGATTTTACGGGTTCTTCAGAAGATGGTGCTGGACAATTCTGTCCCATTGCATACCTTGAGTACCAGAATTGCAGAAATGGACGTTATTTATTCCCTGAGCCGGATTGCTTTACAGCCCGGTTACGTTTTACCGGAGATAACCGAAGGCAAAGAACTCATTATCAGGGATGGCAGGCACCCGGTGGTGGAAAAAGTTTCTCTTGAGCCCTTTGTTCCCAACGATGCGCTCCTGGACTGCCAGGAGAACCACCTTCTGGTCATCACCGGTCCCAATATGTCCGGCAAGTCCACCTATATCCGGCAGGTTGCCATTCTGGTAATTCTGGCGCAGATGGGCAGTTATATTCCGGCTTCGTCCGCTTCTATCGGAATGGTGGACAAGATATTCACCCGGATTGGGGCTCACGATGAAATCAGCCGGGGGCAGAGCACCTTTATGGTGGAGATGAGCGAGACCGCGGGAATTCTCAATAACCTTTCCGAGAGGAGTTTAGTGGTTCTGGATGAGATTGGCCGGGGTACCAGCACCTACGACGGACTGAGCCTTGCCTGGGCGGTGGCTGAGTATTTGCAAAAGCACCGGGTCAAAACCCTCTTTGCCACCCACTTTCACGAACTCACCGTACTGGCTGAGGAGTATCCGGGCGTGAAGAACTATAACGTTGAGGTGAAAGAGTGGGGAAAAGAGATCGTTTTCCTCCACAGGATTATCCCCGGGGGCACGGACGATAGTTACGGAATCTACGTGGCAAAATTAGCCGGTATTCCGAAAGAAGTAATCAAGCGCTCCCAGCAGATATTGAGGAAATTAGAAATGCAGAATGACCTGGAACAGAAGATGCGCAGCCGTACCTCCACCGGAACTCAGTTACCTCTTTTTCTGGAGCGGGAATTTCCGGAAGACCCGGTGGTGGAGGGGATAAAGAGCCTGAAAGAGATTGAGGAAGAGATGGCGAACCTTGACCTGAATTCCCTTACTCCCCTGACCGCATTGAACAAGATAGCCGAATGGAAAGAAAAGATTAAAGGGACCCCTAAGAATGGGAAAAGTAAATCTGCTGCCGCCTGAGGTAGCCGGCAAGATTGCCGCCGGCGAGGTTGTGGAACGGCCCGCGTCAGTCGTCAAAGAACTGGTTGAGAACAGTCTTGATGCCGGGGCTAAGACGTTGGAGGTTAAGGTCAAGAAGTCCGGCAAGACCTTCATTCAGGTAAAGGATTCCGGTGACGGCATTGAGCCGGACGACCTGGAGAAAATCTTTTTGCGCCACGCCACCAGCAAGATATCCCGGGCCGAAGACCTTTACACCGTCAAATCCTTGGGATTCCGGGGAGAGGCGCTCTACAGTATTGCGGCGGTATCCGACGTTACGTTACGGAGCCGGACGAAAGGCTCCGATACCGGTCTGGAGATGCACCTGCGGGGTGGCGAAAGGATAAGCCTCCGGACCGTTAGTATGCCGGTAGGTACGGAGATTGAAGTTCAGGAGATCTTCTTCAATACACCGGCGCGGCGGAAATTTTTAAAGGCCGACGCTACCGAATTCAAGCAGATTCTCAATATTTTTATCCCTTACACGATTATCTATCCGGAATATCAGTTCATCCTCTGGCACGAATCAAAAAATGTACTGGAACTCTTACCGGAAGAGAACCGGATAAACCGGGTCAGCCGGGTTTTGAACCTGCCCCGGGAATCTTTGTTGGAGACCGGAAAGGAGTTCCCGGACCGTCAGGTTTCCCTGCATTTGATTCTGGGCGACATCAACATTCAGAGACCAAGGAGGGATTTACAGTTCGTCTTTGTCAACCGCAGGCCGGTCCAGCACGACAACGTCAGTTTTGTCATCAATAAAATGTACCGGAGCATCCTGCCTCCGGAATCGTACCCCTTCTTTATCCTGGATATCACCGTACCTCCGGAAGCGGTGGACGTCAACATTCACCCTGCCAAGCGCGAGGTTAAGATAAAAGACGAAAACCTCCTTGCCTCCAGACTTCATTTTCTCTGTCAGGAAGTCCTGGTATCTATGGGGCAGGCAAAACAGGTCAGGGAGGTTATATTCCCGGACGTAAAGACGTCACCCTCCGGTTCCGTATCTTATCCGGTGCCCGGGTCTGAAATACCCCTTACCCAGGCATCTCTTCCGGGTCAGGAAGATTTCCCGAAAGGAGAAGGAATCAGGGAGGACTCCGGCGCCGGCAGCCTGAAGTCTAAACTGATAAACAGCCGGTATCTTGGAGTCTTCCGGAACAAATACCTCTTCTTTGAGACCGATAATTCCCTCCTGATTATTGACCAGCATTCGGCGCACGAACGGATTACCTATGAAAAGCTGAAATTGGAGATTGAGACCGGTACCGTCAGGGTGCAGCATCTGCTCGTGCCGTCCGTAATCAACCTTTCCCCGGCCGAAATGGTAAGTTGGGAGGAGGGGAAGGAGAGGTTGGGTGATATCGGGTTTGCCAGTACCTTGTGGGACAAGGAGCATATCGGCGTCCATTCCCATCCCCAGGTGATTACCAGCGTGGAGCCGGCAATACGCAACCTTCTTTCCGGCGAGAACCTTGCCAATTGCAGTAACGATTCCCTGGTACGGCGTGCCTGCCGTCAGTCAGTTATGGCGGGTGATGCTTCTAATAAAGAAGAGGCGGAATATCTGCGTAACGAACTGGTGAACTGCCGGGACCCTTTTACCTGTCCGCACGGCCGTCCCACCGTGATTGAAATTACCGAAAAAACATTCAACAAGCAATTCCTCAGAGAATAGTAAAAATAGGGAAGTGGAGCAGAAGGGATTTGAACCCTCGGTCTCTGGAGTGCGATTCCAGTGTTTTCCCACTAAACTACTGCCCCAGGAACGTATAGATGTCATCCTGAACGCGGGTTCCCTTTCCCTCGGATGGGAAAGGGTAGTGAAGGATCTAAGGATGAGATTCTTCGCTACGCTCAGAATGACACACAAACTTATTATACCAAAAATTTCAGCCTGGCGTAAAGGAACGGAGGAATTTGCGGGTCTCTTCCGGTACCGGACCGAAACGGTCTGCCATCTCCCGCGCCATTTTTTCGGCATCTTCGGAAAGGCCAAAGATGCGGCGGTACAAGGAGAGGCGTACCATCTCTGACGGGATATACTCTTCCGGAAGGACGCCTTTTATCTTGGAAATATTGACTTCACTTTTTACCTTTTGACCGGTCAGTTCTGCCACCGCCTCCCGGAATAACTGGCTATAGAGATAGAAACCAACCGCTTCAATGAAGCCGTGTTGTTCCCTGCCCAGAATGTTTCCCGCCCCGCGTATCTCCAGGTCTGCTAAAGCCAGACGCAAGCCGCTGCCCAACCGGCTGAATTCTTCCATTGCGGTAAGCCTTTTACGCGCCTCCTCGGTGAGTACTTCCGCCGGGTTATAGAGGAGATAACAATACGCCTGGCTTTTGTACCGGCCGACCCGGCCCCGTAACTGGTAAAGGTCTGCTAAACCGAAGTTCTGGCTGTTGTTGATGATGATAGTGTTGGCGGTGGGAATGTCCAGACCGGATTCCACGATGGAGGTGGATACCAGGATGTCTATTTTCTGGTCTAAAAACCGGTCCATTACTCCGGCCAGGTCCTTTTCTTCCATCTGACCGTGGGCAGTCGCAATTTCTGCCTCCGGTATGAGATTCCTTAAACGGTCGGCGATGCGGTCAATGTTTTCTATCCGGTTGTGGACGAAGAAGACCTGTCCGGAACGTTCTAATTCGCGCTGGCAGGACTTCACAATCAGGTCTTCCCGGTAAGGCGAGAGGAAGGTCAGGATTGCCTGCCTTCCGGCCGGAGGTGTTTCAATTACGGAAAGGTCCCGGATGCCAGAGAGGGATAACTGCATCGTCCGGGGAATCGGCGTGGCGGAAAGGGTTAGGATGTCAATCTCCGGCCAGCGCGCCCGTAAACGTTCTTTATGGGTGACGCCAAAGCGCTGTTCCTCGTCAACAATCCACAAACCTAAGTCTTTGAACCGGATATCCTTACTGAAAAGCCGGTGGGTGCCGATAATGATTTCAATCTTGCCTTCCGCCAGGTCAATAACGATTGCTTTCTGTTCTTCCTGACTGCGGAACCGGGATAAGTTCTCAATCCGGACCGGAAAGTCGGCAAATCGTTCGCGGAAGGTCCGCAGGTGCTGTTCGGCGAGAATCGTGGTCGGGCACAGGAGAGACACCTGTTTCCCGGTCTCTACCACTTTAAAGGCGGCCCGCATCGCCACTTCGGTCTTTCCGTAACCGACGTCCCCGCAGATGAGCCGGTCCATCGGTTTAGGGGATTGAAGGTCTTCTTTTACTTCTTTGGTCACGGTTAACTGGTCCGGTGTCTCTTCGTAAATAAATTCACCTTCAAATTCGGTCTGCCAGGCGGAATCCGGAGGGTAGGCTAACCCTTTCTTCTCTTTTCGGTACTGATAGATTCTCAGCAGGTCGCTGGCTAAATCCCGTATCCCTTCCTTTACCCGTTCCCGGGTTTTGAGCCAGGTACGACCGCCTAACCGGGAGAGTACAGGAGGTTTTTCCGCACCCGCGTAGCGATGGACCAGATTAATCTGGTTGACCGGCACGTAAAGCAGCATACCTTCTGCATACTCAATCTTCAGCACTTCTTCCTTCTTTTCGTCTACCTTGAGATGGCTGATACCCAGAAATTTTCCGATGCCTTCGTTGAGATGTACGACGTAGTTGCCGGGTTTAATCTCTTCCGTGGTATGAATCGCCGGGGATTGGAAGAAGGGTTTCAGCCCGGGCCGGAAGGAGCGGTATCGGCCGAAGATTTCCGAGTCGGAGAGGCAGGTTAATCCGATTGCGGGAAAGGAAAAACCTTCGGCAAGATAGCCGATGTCAACAACGCTTTCCGGATGCAGTCTTAACCGGCGCTCCGCCAGAACTTCTTTTAACCTTTTGGATTGGCTTTCGTTCCGGCAGAAGATGAGGAGGGGTTCTTTCTGCCAGATATCCGGCAAGGTAACCGGTCCTTTCAGACTGAACCGGGTTACGCTTTCCGTGTGGAACGATTCTCCTTTTAAATCCCCCTCAAATCCCCCTTTTGTAAAGGGGGAAGAAGGGGGATTAGAGGAGAGGCTGATAATAGGAAAGTTCGTCTTTCTGAAGAAAGTTTTCTCTTCCGTAAGGATATTCGGCAATTCCCACAATACCAGCAGGGTTCCCGGCGGAAAATATTCCAGAAAGAAACCGGCATTTTCCGGAGGCATCAGTCCTTTTTCGGTTACGGGAAGGATGGTGACCGAACCGGTTGGTTCGTAACTCAACTGGGTCTCCGGATTAAAGTACCGCAAGGAGATAATTTTGTTGCCGGAGAGTTCAATCCGGAGGGGTCGTTCCCGGGTGGTCGGAAAAAGGTCGATAATACCGCCCCGGATTGCAAACTGGCCGGCTTCCGTGACTAATTCCGCCCTCTGATAACCACAAGCCACCATCTTCTCAATGAAACGGCTGCGGTCTAAGGGCTGTCTGAGTTTGAGGCTGATAGTATGTTCCTTGAGGACTTTCGGAGTGGGTAACGGCGGGATTACTGCCTGAATTGGCGCCACGACCAGAAGGGGTTCCTTTTCGTTAGCCGACATCTGATTAAGTACCTCAAGGCGCTGGCTTTCAACCTCAGGGATTGCCGAACAATAAAGTTGACTATTTGGAGTTCCGGATTTGAGGTCAGTGCAAGGCGCGACGAAGGCTCTGTGCCCACTGTGGCACATAGCCGAGGAGCAACGACGCAATGACCTAAAGATGGGACTCCCCGAAGGGCCAGGTCGCTTTTGGGCTGCGACTGCGTCGCTCATTGCTTCCGTACCACAGGGGGTACGCAATCTTCTTCGCTCCTTGTCTCGTTCCAAAATCGCCTCTGGCAAATGGTCAACTTTATTGTTCGGCAATCCCTCAGGCGGCGCGGGGACCCCAATGTCAGATTGGGGGGTAAGTCCTTCGTCAGGAAGTACCTCACTGAAAGGAAAGTAGGCGACATTTTTAGAAGGCAGAAACGTTTGCAGGTCACCGTAAGCCCGGCTGGCGCTCTCTACGTTGGGTGTTATGAGTAGGGTTTTTGGGAACGTACGTAATTTTGAAAACAGGGCGGCGGTAAACAGGCTGCGGGAGGAGCCAGCCAACCCTGAGAGATAAACGGTTTTTTCTGATTTGGCAATTAAAGAAAGGGTTTCCTGAAAGGTTTTTGTCTTTGCCAGTCGCTTGAAAACTTGTGTCAGGGTCACAGGGGGGAGAAAAAATAGGGATTGCTATACTTTCAAATGGTACAACTCTTTGGGATTTTCCCAGAACCATTGATGGGCTATTTTCAGAGCCTCTGCTTCTTTCATCTGGTTTTCATTAATTCGTTTTGCCAGAATTTTAGCGATGTCTTCGCGTGCCATCTGGAGGTGACCATAAACCTTTTCTACCGGTGTCCCGTAATCGCCGCCGAAAGCCAGAATCTTGTTGATGGGAACAAGGTCAAGCGCTTCGTCCAGAGCCGCCATGGCAAACCGTTGGGAGATGATGTGAGTCCAGCAGAAGTTCAGCCAGACGTTGGAAAACCCTTTACCTAACATCAGGGTTTCTCTTACCCAGGGATATCCTGCGTGATAAATGTCAAAACGGACGTTAGGATGACGTTGAAGCAAGGGAATCATATGGAGTGGGTCTACATTACGAAAGTCTCCCCAGTAGCCGGTGTGGACCGCTATAACCAGGTTCTGTTCTCCAGCCAGTCTGATAGTCCAATCAGTGATATAGTCGCGAAGAGAGTTCCTTTTTAGGAAATTCGGAAACTGAGATGAAGGAAGGGTCTTACCTGATTTAATTTTTTTAAAGAGGCGTAGCGCTTCTGATTGGTTTGGCTCACCATACGGAAGGGAGACCATCTTAAGTCCCACCGCTCCTTCCGACTTGACTTTTAGAACGTACCGGCCAACTGCGTCCAGATAATCATTAAGGCTCTTTATGCCGCCATTTTTTTCGAAAAACGGATGGCTGAGTGCTTTCCGGTTTTCCAGTTCAAACTGCATAGGCATAACCGGCGTGAGTAAGTCGGTTCCTGTTTCGGTCGTTCCGCACTGGGTGAGGCAGGTCTTAATATTACAGGCATTCCGTAAGATTTTAGCATAGAGGCCAGGCTTATTTGTTTTTTTGATGGCATCCGAGATTTTGGAGTATGTTTTTTCGTTAATTTCACCGGCGCCAAAAAACTTTTTCACCGTAATTAGCACGGCCCGGGAATAAGATGTCCAGCGAATCTTTTTCCAGTAAGGTGCAAACTTTTCCCACCGGATATCAAGAGAGGTTTTTCGATTAAAGAGAGATTGGTAGTCCTCTTCACTCATACCTGCTCTCAGTAGGTCCCAATGGGTATACTGGGAAAAGAGAGTGAAAAAATCCACCTCTGTTTTCATTCGTACCTTCTCCGGAGGCAGGTGCTCATGACAATCTATAATCTGGAATTTGCCGAGAGTATCAAGCAGACGTTTTTCTATTTCCGGCAGTTTCATTTTCTTCTCCCCTTCCGTTCTTATTTAATTGGAAAACGAAGGCAGAGTCTTTTTACTCTACCGTTAATCTTTTTCAGGCAGACTGAATTTGACCGGTGTTGAAGCGTTTCCGCAATCAGTTCGGCAATCAGAGCCATCTCCGGTTCTTTCATCCCCCGGGTGGTTGCTGCGGGCGTACCGATTCTGAGACCGCTGGTCTTCTTGGCATCAAGCGGGTCAAAAGGAATCATATTTTTGTTGGCGGAGATGCCCACATCCTCTAAGAATTTTTCCGCTTCCGCACCGGTGATATTTTTGTCGGTCAGGTCAATGAGAACCAGGTGGTTGTCCGTGCCGCCGGTAACCAGACGGAACTTTTTCTCCCGGAGATTTTTAGCCAGGGCCTTGCTGTTCTTGATAATCTGGTTTTGATATTTTTTAAACTCCGGTTTCAGCGCCTCCTGAAAAGCCACCGCCTTGGCTGCGATGATATGCATCAACGGGCCGCCCTGAATGCCCGGGAATATCATCCGGTCCAGAATATGGCCGTGTTCTTTGTCCGCCAGAATCAGACCGCCTCTCGGTCCGCGCAGGGTTTTGTGCGTGGTGGTGGTGATGAACTGGGCCTGGCCGACCGGAGTAGGGTGGAGACCGGCGACCACCAGGCCCGCGATATGGGCGATATCGGCCAGAAGGTAGGCGCCTACGTTATCGGCAATCCTGCGGAATTCCGCGAAATCTATTATCCGGGGATAGGCGCTGGCGCCGCAGATAATCATCTTTGGTTTTACTTTTTCCGCCAGGAGAGCGATGCGGTTATAGTCTAAAAGTTCCGTCTTCCGGTCCACCGTGTAAGGATGGTTGGCGAAGAGGCAGCCGGAGAAGTTGGCGGGAGCGCCGTGGCTCAAATGTCCGCCCGCATCCAAACTCATACCCATAATCGGGTCGCCAACCTTCAGGACCGACAGGAGGACCGCCATATTAGCCTGAGTTCCGGAATGGGGTTGAACGTTAGCGTATGCTACGCCAAAAAGTTTTTTGGCTCTGTCTATCGCCAATTTTTCCACCTCGTCCACAAACCGGCAGCCCCCGTAATAACGCCGGCCCGGGTAACCTTCCGCGTACTTGTTGGTCAAAACCGAGCCGGTTGCTTCCAGAACCGCCTTGCTCACCAGATTTTCGGAAGCGATTAACTCCAGAGTGGAAGAGAGTCTTTCTTCTTCTTTCTTAATCCAGTAAGCGACCTTCGGGTCCACCTTTTTTATGTTATTCATTGCATCTATTCTGTCATTCCCGCATGCTTTAAGCGGGAATCCATTAAAGGGCTACCAGACACAATTACACTTTATATCCTCGTAGTCCATCCCTAACTTCTGCCACATCGCTTTGGTTTCTTTGCAAAGAGCTATTTTACCGTATCTATGTTCCTTCTTCAAATAAGAGGTTATCTCAGAATACATCTTCATCCGGGTAGTAAAATCTATTTTCTTGCCCCAATTAGAAGTTTCTTTTAAGTAGTGAACCCAGGAGGTATCTTTCGTGCCGTTTATGGTACTCTGTAAGCCACGTAAAGAACCCAGGGTTATCCGTTCCGGCTTAAATGCTAAAAATATTTTGTCTATAAGGTCATGGTAAAGACCCGGCCAGTTTTCAATTGGCACCATTGGGTCAATCCTTATCCTGACTTCGTAGCCTGCTTTACTTAATTCTCCTGCCGCTTTAATTCTGTCCAAAACCTTCGGCGCCTTCTTCTCCCATAATCCTGAAACCGCCAATGCATTTAAGGTGAAACTTACTATTACTTGCCTGTGGGGATTTATTTCCAGGAGGTTTTTTATATTACTTGATTTAGTAACAAATAAAACCTTATGTTTATCCTGGGATTCAAATAAAGGAATTATGGTTTTTGAAAAGGCACCGGCTCCATTTTCCATCATCAGTGAATCCGCAAGTTCGCCCGTATTCAAAATCTCTGGTTCTTTGACCTCATTTAAAAATGCTTCTACGTGCGACTTTACTTTTCCGAAATCTTTAACCACCGGCTTAATGCCTTCGGGCCTGAATCTAAAAGTCCCCTTCAAATAGCACCAGGAACAATCAAAAGGGCAGCCGTATGCCCATTTCAGTTCCACGAAATGAGGACAAATAACATCCGTTGCTACCTGGGGTAAGGGGGTTTTGTCAAAACGTGTAATTATTGAACCATCATTAACCTGTTTAACTAAATATTTTATTCCACCATCCAAAGTTTTATAATTATCAAACTGAATCTTTATTTTGTTAACAATCCTATTTTGTATCTGCAAATATTCAATGGCTTTTTCTCCTACCAAAAGTCCATTACTATCGTTTAAATCGTAACTTTTATTGTTCAAAAAAAGTATACAGTCATCGTTAAGTCTTCCGGTATTCTTTGGGTTTTCGTATTTTATTTTCCCCTCGTCAACAATCTGTTTTACCGCTTCTTTATATTCGGAAGAGTGGTATTTCATGAAATTATTTTGCATTATCTTACCCCATAATTCTATGCGAGTTTGTTTGGATTTAGAATTTATTTCTTCAAGGATGATTTTTTTAAGGGAAGATAAATTTCTCATTTTTTTCCAATCCATATTTTTAAAAAGAGTGGCAACATAATCCCTTTCATGCATGTATTTAAAATAGGATTTACACATAAAATCATTCATTAGAAGCATGGCATCGGGATGCCGGGAGCAAAAGGTGATAAAATATTTTATTCTATTTCCCTGTTTTTCTCTGACTGGACATGAACCTGTATAAGATAAATATTTCTTCAGCAACTCTCTATATTTTTCCACTACTTTTATTTCTTTATCTTCGGCATTCAGAGATTCACTCCACATAATTTCTTTCCAATAATCGCCACCCAATACTTTTGTAAGTGTCTCATTTAATTTTATAGATTTTGATGTTTGGTTGCCGTTCTGTTGCAAGTTTCGTGTCGCTAATCGGTGTAGGGTGGGCATACTCATATTAATAAGTATCTCGGTGCTACTATAGAGAACATTTCTTTTTAAGAATGGTTCGATTAATTTAAAATCAAGATTCTTAAGACCGAATGGATCTAAATAAACAAAAAGTGTCTGGTTAGTTGGAATTTTATTCAATTCTGTTAAAAGTTCTTGAGCCGTACCATATAAAATCTGTGCCGATTTTCGTGAAATTAATTTACTTATCACATTTTCTAATTTAGCATGGTAGACTTTATTAGAATTTACAAAAATTGCAAAATATTTACCAGGGACGTGTTTTTCCGCAGCATTTAAAATTATTAAAGGAGAACCTAATCTCTCCGCTCCTGTTTCATTTTCAAAAATTCCCGGTCCGGCAAAAGCATCCACCAAGATTATTTGCTGTTTAAGCTGAGCAACTTTATTAAGATAGGGTGGCAAATAATCTTTTAATACCGAGTCTTTTATTTTAGACCAAGGGCGTTTACCTTGAAAAAATGTACTTTCAGTATTTATCAGGGCCATTATTCTCCAGAAATAATCCTTTCTACTTTTTGCTTGGCTTCGTCTAATAGTTCTTTTGCTTTTTTGCGGGCTTCGTGGGATTTACGAACTAAATCTGCGATTTTTTGTTGAGTAAATTTCGGTAGGATAGGAATTTGCAGGTTTTTGATTTGTTCTGGCTTCCAGTGGATAATAATTGAGCCTCCTGCATCTCGTTCCATTTGCATTCTGCCCACAATAGAATTAATACAAAGAGCCAAGTATTCTGTGCCAATATCTTCTTTAAGTTTCAAACGCATAATACCGCTTGAAATAATTCCTTCAACAGATTCTTTTATGACGTAAGCAATACCTGGAGTGGCATCTTTGGTAAGTAAAATTTCTCCTACTTTTGGCTCAAAATTGGTTCTAAATGTTTGATATAATTCGTTGCTTAAGTATTTTTGATCTCTATCAATTATACCTTGCATTGAAATACTACTAACACGAATAAATAACTTGCCTTCATTCAGATATTCGTCACTTCCTGGTTCAATCCCTTTTTTCATAATAGCTAAATCACCGAGTAATGTTACCTTGTGTTTATTGATTTTCTGAATTATTCTTTCGTACTTCGGCTGAAAAAATTCGGCATCCATACGGTGAACGGATTTAGCATCGGAAAGATTTACTACACAGGATAAATCTTCTTCTGGCTTAAAATCTTTAAGTCCTAATTCCTCTAAAAGTAAATCTTCGGCTTGGGAATAGAGAAATTTTGAATCATCGCTTATCTTTTTTGCCGCTACAACAATTGAGGCTATGGCTTTTTGTTTGTTTATAGATGGAATAATGATAGGTAGAAATTTAAGGTCGCCGATATTAAGTCCAGTCTGAACCGCACCTCTCACATTTCTAATCAATAAATTTCTTCCGTAGTGGGAATTTAAGTAGGCTATAAGATAGTAAGGGTCGATAGATTTGCTACGAAAAACCGTGCTTTTACAACTAAATATGGCCGGGAGGACAGAATTATCAACAACAACTGCATTCCCAAGTGTTCCGACAACCGATATTAAAATATCACCTTTTACTAAAGAACATTTTTGTAATCTATCAAAATCTTTTTGTGGAATGTAGACATTGTCATCATCAAGTAAAAAGAATTCTTTGACATCTTTTCCCCGTACATATCTGAACTTACCATCTAAAACATAATTATCAACATTAAATTCTGAACCGAAAGGCCCTGTAATGAATCGTCCCTCAATTTCTTCCCATGTTTTATAATTCGAATTGCGGATTTCCTGATCTATTTTTAGATATTTTGGTTGAAAATATTCTGCATCTAACCGATGTGCGCCTTCAAGCTGGGATTTTTGAATAATTGAGCAGGTCATAAAATTTAGTCAAAAAACAAACCTATAAGTTGTAACAAGAATCCAATTCCTAGGAGAATAAATCCCGTTTTGGACATATTCTTTCTTGATTCACAATGCTTTTTTTCATTTTTACTATTTCCGTCCCAAGTTTGATTTTTCCACGGGACCCCCTGTGAACCAAAGTAAAGCAAAACAGTTGCCGTTAAAGCGCAAAATAAACCTATTGCAGAAATAAAAATACCAAAACTTGTCATATTTATTTCTAAAAAACAAACTTTTCTTTCTTTGCAAATTTTACAAACTCTTCCGCAATCTCATTTAAATCATCATCTAATCTCAGATTTTCTTGCGCTTCAAAAATACCGTTTTTAGATGTAACTCTTTGTCCTGCGTCATTTATAAAGATATACTCGCCTGAGTTATCTTTACCTGATTTTTTAGAAACCGCCATAAAGATAGGATAATCTGCTAAGGATTGTTGGTTCTCTTCCCATTTTTGTAAAAATAAGACGGTCGTTTTTGTACCTGTGCCTTTGGCAGGCGTTGGAAGTTTAAAAGTGTTGCCTTCTAAACCAACAACAGCTAATATACGCGCTTTTTCAAAGAACCACTCTCTTAGCCACTCCATGTTGGTATTATTGAAAACTCCTTGTGGCAAAACAATAGCCATTCTGCCGCCTGGACGGAGTGCATCTAAGGAACGCTCTATAAAAAGCAAGTGTCTTTCCACCTTTTGCTTAAGTTTACCGTTCTTTTTGGCAAATTCATATTGACGCAACAACCCGGAGTCGGTGATTTCTCCGGCAAAAGGTGGATTGGTCATTAAAATATCGAATTTAAGATAGCGGTAAGTTTTACGGTTATCCTCATCTTGTTTAAACAATAATGATTTTAATGCTGTTCTTGCTTCCTCTGCCTGTTCACCAATCCAATCACGCGCATCCAAGGAATTACGTTTAAAGATATTATGTCTTCCATCTCCGGCAATAAGCATCAATGCCTGAGAAATCCGGCGCATATTATCGTCAAAATCAATACCATACAAATAACGATTAGCATATCTCTGTTTTGCCTCCCAAGAAGCGGACTTTAGATGTTCATCCCATATCCAATACATTGTATGGAGCAAAAATCCGCCGGAACCACAAGCCGGATCAATGATGTGTTCATGTTCTTTAGGATTGAGCATCTTAACGCACATTTTAATTACATTGCGGGGTGTAAAGTACTGACCTTTTTGTCCCTTAGAAACTTCCGCGATTAAATGCTCAAAGGCGCGGTCTATAATATCTAATTCCTCTCTGCCCGAACCGAAGAATTTCTTATCTTCTAAAAAAGGGACACAAATTTGTAATTGCTCCGGAGTCAAATCAATTTTGGCTGAAGGGTTGAAAATATCTGGCCATTCCTTGAGAGCGCCTTTGAAAAGTTCTTCGTTAACGACTGCATAAGTCTTTTTTGGTTCTTTGTATTGTCTAAAAAATACCTCTTTTTTAGGCCTTTTGTTCTTTGCCTGGTCCTCATCATAAAGCTTGGCATAGATTAATTTAAAGACTTCTTCAAATACATTTACACCTGATTGTGCTAAAACCATCTCTTCAAGTCTTTCAATAATAAAAGATAGGTCAAACTTACTTTCCAATTCATCATAGGTTCTCTTTTTTTCAAAAAGGTCATCCCATGTTTGATTAAAATTGGGAATGTTGGAAAGGGTGGTTATGTATTCCTTTGGATACGGCCGGTAGAGAACGAATTTTGAAATGCCGTTAGACCAGACACCGCCTTCTGCGCCTTCAGCGCTTAAATAAGATTTCAACTGTTCTTCTGCTTTTTTAGCGTCTGGCTGTTTGACCTCAAAGATTATGTATGGGGTAATTTTGTCTTCCTTGTACACAACAATATCGGCTGATTTTTCTCTAACTTCTCGGCCAAATTGGACTGACTTTTCGACTTCAATTCTATCCAAAGGATACTTATATTCCTGGGTCAGTTTTATTAGCCAGAGTTGGCGGATAATTTCTTCGGGCTTGCCAATTTTCTTATTTCGGTCGTAGATAAAAATATCCTTATCTCTTTTTAGACAGCGAATGTAATACCTGCCAGGCTCTTTTTCAAAAGCGTTGATTTTGTTCAAGATACCCTGAGGGAATTCTTTTAGCCCCTGTTTTGTTGAAGAATCTTTGAAGACTGCATCAAGAATTTCATCGGTTCTGAGTTTTTCTTCTAAGGGTTTATAGAAAACTTTGGAATTCATTTTTTCGCTCACTCCTCGTTCTTCTTTAACTCTTCTGCATTATCAGCTTCTTTCCAATTTTCCAGGTTACTGAATATTTCGTTTTTGTTAATTGGAATTTTCCTGGCTTTGTTGATAGCCTCATCTTTAGTTTTTGCTTTTACTTGGTGTGTGCAAAGACCGGTGTAATAAATTTTAACTTCAAAATTCTTGTTTTTCATATTTATCTATTCTTACATAAGGCAACATCGGCTGGCGATTTTTCTTGAATTTATGAAAAAGTCGATTTCCTGTTCTTTAGTCCAAAGTGTTTTCATGTTTTTAGGGAGTAAATTTTAATTTTAGCATTTTATATTACCTTTTGCCGTCATCTAATTTTATCTGTGCTGTTAGGATTGCTTTATGCAATTTTTCAACAAACAGTTCTTTTGGTGGTAATTTGGTTAAATATTCAGCAACTTTTATTTTATCTTCTGGTAAAAACAATAATTCAATCTGCTCTTTACCTTTTTCAGTACAAAGGATAACTCCAACCGGCGGATGTTCATCTTCACCCGTTTCATATTTTTCTATATATCTCAAATAGAGTTCCATCTGACCTTTATATTCTGCCCTAAATTTATCAAGTTTTAACTCTATAACTACAAAACATCTCAACTTTCTATGATAGAATAGCAAATCAATGTAATAGTCTATATTATCAAGGGTAATTCTTTTCTGTCTTGTGACAAAATAAAAATCTTTTCCTAATTCAAGGATAAATTTTTCTAAGGCGTTCAATATTGCTCTTTCTAAATCTTTTTCGCTATAGGTATCGCTAAGTTCCAAAAAATCCAATACATAAGGGTCTCTGAAAACTAATTCCGGAGTCATCTTGTCTTTTTCTTTCAATTCTCTCAATTGATTTTCTATGGTCTTCTCCGGGAGTTTTGATAATGCAGTTCTCTCATAAAGCATACTGTTTATTCTTCCCTGAAGTGTACGGGTGCTCCAGTGTTCTTTCTGGCATAGGATAACATAAAATTGACGCTTTAATTCATCGTCAATATAAACAATTGTTTTGATGTGTGTCCAAGATAACCCTGTGAATTCTCTCCGCACTGCGGAGAGTATCGGATAGGTCTCAGAGAATTTAACCATATGCCACAAATTTTGTTCAGAAAAGCCTTTTCCATATCGTTGTATTAATTCTCCACTCAGTGATTGGATTGTTTGTTTTCCATATTCTGCTCTATCCGATTTTATTATTTCTTCTTTAACAGTTTTCCCAATGTTCCAATAAAGTATAACCATCTCTTCGTTAATTGTGGTAGCAACCTTTCTTCTTGCATGTTCAATTAAACCGGAGATTTTATCAAAAAGGCCTTTACTTTTTTCAATCTTTTTTAGGCTCATTTTCCTACCCGAGCTGGATGCGGTTCAGGTTGCCGATGCGGCGCAGAGCCTGGTCTATCTGCGCTAACAGGCTTAAGCGGTTATTGCGCAGGGTTTCGTCCGGTGCCATCACCAGGACCTTGTCAAAGAAACGGTTTATAAACGGCTCCAACTCGCCAAGTCTGTCCAGAGCCGCTGCGTAGTCTTCGTTATCTAAAATCTTTTCTAATTCAGCCTTCCGGGAATCCCACGCGGTGAAGAGTTCTTTTTCCGCTTCTTCCGTAAGGAGGTTTGTCTGAAACGTTCCGTAAGAGATATTTTTTGTTTTTGCCTGAATGACGATATTGGTTACCCGGCTAAAAGTTGTGATAGAAGCAGTGCCGGTTGTCTTGTTGGCAAATTTAGCCAGGGCAGACACCCGGGCCGGATAGGCGGTCAGATTATCGCCTTCGCCGGCTAAACCTGCGGAAACGATGTCCGGTCTGAATCCGTGACTTTCCAGAGTGTTCTCCATCCGTTGGTATAGGAAAGCAGAGAACAATTTCTTAATACCGCTATCCTCTTTTTCCCAGGCGCTGAGAGCCATGGAGGTTATTTCACCTAAGGAGAGACGGAAGTTTGCCTTCCAGGCTACTTCTATCGCGGTCTGCGCTAACCGGCGCAAACCATAAGGGTCAGCCGAACCGGAAGGTTGAATGCCGACTGCAAATAATCCGGCCAGATGTAAGACTTTGTCGGAAAAAGAGAGTATTTGCCCCAGGATGGTTTCCGGTATCCGGTCCCCGGAGAACCGGGGTAAGAGGTATTCTCTGACCGCCGAGGTTATTGTTTCCGAATAACCGCTCCGTTGTAGAAGATTGGCACCAATAATTCCGCCGGTTTCGGGAAATTCCCGGACCATACTGGTGGTTAAGTCAATCTTGGCTGCCTGGCTGGCTGAGGTCAAATCCGCTATTTCCGCCTCATTTAAGTTTAGCCTTTTGCCTAATTGGTCTGCGACCAGGGTCAGTTTATTACTGTAATCTGCCAGGGAACCTAACTCTGCCTGGAAGATGACCTTGTTAAGGGTTTTCAGACGTTCCGGGATTGTAATCCGGGTATCTTCCAGCCAGAAGAATTTTGCGTCCTCTAGACGGCTTTCTATTACCCAGTGAAAACCTTCTTTAACCTCCCTTGTCACCTGGCCCTCAGCGATGATGACAAATTCCGGCAGGAGCCTTTTGTCCGGGTCGAAGAGCGGCAGACACTTCAGGTTTTCAATGATTAGCGCCACCACTTCCGGAGGATAAGGGAGTCCGGCTATGTCCAATCGGCTCAAAGCGCTTTGCGGATACTCTAAGGCTTGAGATATTTCCGCTAATTTCTCTTCTGAGAAATCCGCACCCGCCGGTAATAACGGGGTTATTTCGTCTAACAGTTTTTGTCTGCGGACGTGCGAATCCAGGAGAACATAGTTTTTTGAGAGAGCCTGGAAGTAGCCGGATACGGAATCAATCCTAACTTTTTTGGGTGCCAGGGTGGGGTGGCCATAAGTAAAGGGCTTGGCTTTAATCCCGGCAAATTCTACGGGCAGGAGAGCATCGTCTAACAAAGCTAAGAGCGAGGTTATCGGCCGGATAAAAGGAAGGTTTCCTTCTCCCCAGCGCATCGTGATGGAAAAAGGAAGGGAATTTAAAAGGAGAGGAATTATCCGGCGCAAACATTCCCGGATAGATTTGCCTTCTTCTTTCTTTAGATAGTAGACGGTTTTTTTCTTGCCCTCTTCTTTTACCTTTAACTCTTTCGGTTCTATCCGGTGCGCCCGGCAGTAGCCTTCTCCGGTGGAAGTAAGTCCTCCGTCGGGTTGAAAGACCGCAACTGCTGGTGGCCCTGCCACCTCGGTTAACTTATCCGGCTGTTTTTCCGGCAGTCCCTTTGCGGTTACCACTAACCGGCGAACGGTGGAAAAGGTCTCTATTTTTTCCGCAGTTATCCTGAATTCAGTTAGAAACCGGCTGAACCTGAGGGATAGTTCTTCCCGCAGCGAACCGATGGACCCGGCCGGTAAGTCTTCCACCCCCACTTCCAGTAGAAAATCCATAGGCGTTAGGTTAAGGGCAACCCCTTAAGTTAAAATTATACTCTATCCTCGCTAACCGACGCAACTTTATGCGACAGCCCCTTAATTGCGGTTTTCTGGATTTTTTGGTAAAATATACGAGTATAAAACTTTACTTTTAAATAAAAACGGATGAAAGAGAAAGAAAAGACAAAGGAAGAGTTGACTGCGGAGTTGACGTTCTTGCGGCAGCAGGTCAGCGGTTTAAAGATGCTGGCAACCGGGCGCAAACGTATAGAAGAGACACTCCGCGGGAATGAAGAGAGATTTCGTACCATTGTAGAGCTGACCAGCGACTGGGTGTGGGAGGTGGATGAGAACGGTCGTTATATTTATGTCAGTTCCCGGATAACCGACTTTCTGGGATATACACCGGTGGAAGTAATCGGCAAGACGCCAACGGACCTTATGTCTTCGGAGGAAGCAGAACGGGTTTCCCTGATTTTTACTCAAATTGTGGCTAAACGAGAGACATTTACCTTTTTTGAGAGCAAAAATATCCACAAAGATGGCCACGAGGTCATTTTTGAAAACAGCGGGATGCCTATCTTTGATGCTGAAAGGAATTTCAAAGGTTATCGGGGAGTTAAGCGGGATATAACCGAACGCAGGCGGATGGAAGATGAGGTTAAAAATTCCCTGACAGAGAAAGAGATTCTTTTGAAAGAAATTCACCACCGGGTTAAGAATAACCTCCAGACCGTTTCGGGCTTGCTCTATCTTCAGTCTCTTCACACCAAAACCGAGGAGGCGCTGGCGATTCTTAATGACAGTCGGAATCGAATCAGGGCTATGGCTTTGATTCACGAAAAGTTATACCAGTCAAAGAGTTATGCTCAGGTTGACTTTGGTGAATATCTTAAGGAATTGGCGGTGGAACTGATGGATTCCTGCCAGGTTAGCCCGGCCAGGATTAAGGTCAATGTGGAGGCGAAAGGTATCTTTCTGGGTATTGACACCGCGATTCCGTGCGGTCTGATTACCCAGGAACTCATTTCCAATGCACTCAAGCATGCTTTTCCTGAGAAAAGTGACGGAGAGATTAACCTCTATCTTTGTCGGGAGGATAGGAGTTTTATTCTGGTGGTCAGGGATAATGGGGTTGGTTTTCCTGAAGGATTGGATTTTAAATCCACACCGTCTTTAGGGTTACAATTAGTGAATAAATTAGTGGCACAGATTGGCGGTTCCATAGAACTCAGGAATGAAGAAAGGACCGAGTTCAGAATTATATTTCCCACAGGAGGATGATTTGAAACACAAAATTCTGGTGGTTGAGGATGAAGCGGTAACACTGTTAGCGTGTCAGCAACAATTGGAGGCTGAGGGTTACGCAGTGAACGTTGCCAGTAATGGTCCGGAGGCTCTTAAACAGGTTAAGGAGAACCGGTTTGATTTAGTCGTTCTGGATATCAAGATGCCCCAGATGGACGGAATGGATATCCTGGGAAAGTTGACCTCTCTCCGTCCGGGGATGCCGGTGGTTCTCTATACCGCCTATGACTATTACCGGGACAACTTTATGTCCTGGGCTGCGGATGCCTATATTATGAAGTCTCCGGATAACAAAGAGTTGTTAGCCAAGATCAAAGAGTTGTTGCGAGGAAGGTTCCGCCAGGAACAGGAAGTTGCTGCGTAAGTCATAAAGGTTCAGGGGGATTGTGTGAGAGCCAGAATATCAAGATTTGTTTTTCAGACCTCTAAAAAAGTTATTCGGTGTCACCCTGAACGGAGTGAAGGGTCTCATCTCTCAACGAAATACGAGATTCTTCGCTACGCTCAGAATGACAAAATAAGATTTTTTCGGAAATCTCTTTTTCAATTGGTCGGTTTTGTTCTTTTGTTTAGTCCGGCGGCTTACGGGCATCTTTGCGATAACGTCTTCCGGCAGGCAGATAAACTGATTGTCAAGCCGGAGCTTACCAACATTACGGTCAAAGATAAGGCAATCTTTAAGGTCTTTTTGCAGAATAATATGGACCGGGGAATTGCGGAGATAAGCCTGCTTGCTGACAGCCCGGCGTTTAATTTTGTAGTCGTGCCGGATAAGATGCCGGTGCCGAAAGACCAGAGGAAGTATTTTGAAGTTACTATGATTCCCAAGCCGGAGACAAAGACCGGTAACTATACGGTTGATTTCCGTTTGGTCGGTGGGGGCCGTCTCTTCAAGAGTTTTACCTTAGGCGCCGCAGAGACAGAAAAAAGCATCCGGGCGGTACCAAGCGGTATATTGGAGGTGAAACCGACCTTAAACCCGCCTAAGATTGACGGCTTAGTCAACGACGATTGCTGGAAGACGGGTGCGGTTCTGGCTAACTTTTCTTCCGCTACCGGCGGCCAGGTAGTTTACCAGACCACCGGGCTCTTGACCTTTGACCGGAAGGCTTTATATTTAGGTTTCTATGCGGCGGATGAACAAACGGACAGATTGACCAAAGACGACCGGCTGGAGATTTTGTTATCCACCGAAGATTCGGGATATCCCTGTTACTCTTTCACCTTTTCGCCGGTTGGTTATGCCTATGCCCGGAAGTTTCTTTCCGAAAAAGAGGCTGTTCCCTGGTCTTCCTATTCTGCTAACTACCGGATAACCAAAAATAAGGGAGCCTGGACCGCAGAGGTAGCCATTCCTTTTTCCGCCCTCAACGTGCCGGTTCCCACCCAAAAAGAAAAATATTATCTGCGGGTTAACCGGGCAAAGACAAGTGGTTATGAAGAGAAGAGTTTCTGGTCTGCGGATGGTTCCGGTTACAACAGTGACCGGTGGTTTGGTCAGGTCTTTTTTGTTCCTTAGCCTCCTCAAGATAGGATTTCAATACCCTGATTTTGCCGGAGATTTTTATCTCACCGGTAACGTCGCTTTTCCGCCGGGTACGGTCCAATCGGAAGAGAATTTTCTGGTCAGGTCGTTAGTTCCCTCTGAGGAGATTCCCTGTAAAGCAGGCGTTTTACAACGCTGGCCGGACGGGTCCGTTCTCAGCGCCGAGTTAACCTTTTCCGCTAACTCTAACCAGAGACGGGAATATGTAATTTCTTACGGGGCTGACGTCAGGAGAAGAAAGAAACTCGCCCAATTAGCGGTTTTGCCCTCAATCGCTTTTTCCGTAGGCGGTGTCCCTAAAAGTACCGAAAACCTTGACGTTAACGTAGGTCAGATTAACGTTCGGGTGGACCGAAGTCCCGGGGTGCGGTACTACTGGTACATCTTGCCGATAATTCTTATCCTGATTTTGATGGTAGTGCGCTCACGGCGCACATATTTATGAACAGGCGTAATATAACCTTAACCAGGCGGATTGTTCAGATAATCAGCCTGGTACTCATTGTCTACGGCGGATATCTCTTCAAACCCCGGCCTGGTACGTACTGGGGCAGGCACGAACTTACCGGTGACCAGGCGGTCCAGTCCGGAAAAGAGGTGAGCCTATTCCCCCGGTTAAAAGCACCCCAGGGAAGTATGTCCACTACGAAGTTCAGTCAGGGAAGTATCCTCTGGCCCTCAGGCAAGACTCCGGTTTTAGAGAATTTTCCGCCCGGATTAATCTGCCGTTTTAATCCCAGGGGCGGGATGTTTAAGGCTTGCATTCTCCATTTCTTCAACGAAAACCTCTCCTGGCGGACGCCGATTAAATACCTTTTGCCGCACATAGCTCTCTTTATGGCGTTCTGTTTTCTCCTGGGCCGGATGTGGTGCGGTTGGGTCTGTCCCATCGGTACGGTAGGGGATTTTTTAACCTCTCTCAGGCGAAGGATGAACATCCCGGCAAAAAGATTCTCTAGGCAGGTACGTCGTTCCTTACGCAGCGGTGCTTACGGAATTCTGACATCTTCACTTGCCGTCTCCGCTTTTATCGGCATTCCCAGGTTCACCCGTTTCCAGTGTTACTGGTTCCTGCCCTACTGCCAGGCCTGTCCGGCCCGGCTTATCTGCCCGGTTTTTGGTTTGATAAAACCTTCCTGGAAGGATTTTTCTTCCGGTATTTCCGCCGGGTTCACGATTTTAGCGTGGTTGACTCTGGGTGTCTTTGTTGCTGCGTTCTACTGGGGCAGACGAGTCTGGTGTCACCTCTGTCCGGTTGGTCTGATTAATTCCTGGTTCAATCGGGGAGCCGGAGTGGAACTCAGGAAGAAAGCGATAAGATGCAACAAATGTGCTGCCTGTGCCGATGCCTGTCCGATGGGACTGACAGAAATGTACGAGGCGGATAAAGATGCTATCTTTAACCAGAAAGGATGTATTATGTGTTTGCGCTGTATTGAGGTCTGCCCGCAGAAAGAGTGCCTGTCGATGTCTTTCTTCGGAAAAGAGCTGATTAAATCCGAATTTTGAGGGGACCCTGTCATTCTGAGCGTAGCGAAGAATCTCGAGATCCTTTGTTTACACTCAGGATGACAATGACCAGAAAGATGAGTGATAAGTTTGTCAAGGAAAAGTACCAAAAGGTATTGAAAAGGGCGATATCTTCTCAGCCTGCCGGTCTACCGGGTTACGGACCGGAATTGGAAAGGTTGCGGGCTAAGTCCGGACTTAAGTCAACGGGCCCATTTTATGACCTTATCCCGAAAACGCCGGGTCTTCCGGTCCGTAAGGATAACAAGCCGATAATCGGTTATTTCTGTAACCTGGTTCCGGAAGAACTGCTCCTGGCGATTGACGCCGTCCCGGTGCGGTTGTGCAGTGCGGACTATTTTTTGTCCCGGAAAGGGGAAGAGGTGATTACCTCCGAGGTCTGTCCGGTAATAAAATCCTGCTGCGGCTCTTTCTTCAGCGGTTGTTATTCTAAGGGGACAACCCCTAACCTTGATTTGGTGATTGTTCCGGGTACCTGTGACGGCAAGACCAAATTAGCGGAACTCCTAACTCCTTTTTCCGGAATTTATTTTTTAGACCTGCCCCGTAATACCGATTATCTGGAAAACTCCGAGGTGTGGGTGGAGAAATACACCCGTCTGCTTGATTTTTTGAAGGAAAGGTTTAACGTCCCGGTGGCGCGTAAGGAACTGCTCCGCGCCTGTACGCTGACCAACCGGAGAACGGAATCTTTTCGCCGGATTTATGACTTTCGGGTTAAGAATCCGGGCATCATCAATGCTATCGATTACTTTGTAATGGCTTACGCTTCATTCTTTACCGACCCGGCTGTCTGGGCAGAGAAAGCGAACGAGGTCTATCAGGAAGCGGCGGGGAGGGGAGAGGGGAAGAGTGCGTTCCGGGGTAAAAAGATTTTGTTGAGCGGTTCGCCAATTCTGTTTCCCAACCTGAAACTCCTTGAATTGGTCTCCGAAACCGGCAGTGAGATTTGTGCGGATACGCTCTGTTCTGCTTACGGAAGGATGTACGACCCGGTGGTTATAGACGAGGAGACCGACGAAGGAATTATCCGGGCCCTGGCTCTGAAGTACGTATCCGCCAGTATCTGTCCCTGTTTTTTGAGTCTGGATAAACTCCTGGATCGGATGATTGACCTGACCGGGGAATACAGACTTGACGGTGTGATATACCATAACCTCCGGCTCTGTCAGGTCTTTGATATCCAGATGCCTTTCGTCAGGCAGGTTTTGAGAGAGGAGGGTATCCCCGTCCTTTTTATCAAGACTGATTTGAGCCGGGAGGATATCGGTCAGTTGAAGACCAGGATTGAAGCCTTTATCGAAATTCTGGGCTAAAACAAACGCATAAGAATAAATTTACATCAATACTTGTAGGGGCTTGATTTATCAAGCCCGCGGGTCGGATAAATCCGACCCCTACATCAAAAAATTTAATGCGTTTGTATTAAATTATGGGAATATCAGTAGGGATTGACATCGGTTCGGTAGCAACCAAGTGTGTGGTAGTGGATGCCGGTAGCATAGTGGGAAAGGCTCTGGTTAAGACCGGACCAGACGTTCAAAAATCTGCGGAGACGGTTTTTGAACAGGCGCTGACTCTTTCCGGTATCAGCGTTTCCGATGTCGGAAGGATAGTTTCGACCGGATACGGCCGGCGTCTGTTTAACAGAGCCGACCAGGTAATTACCGAAATTTCCGCGGCGGCAGCAGGAGCCTGCCTTCTTGCCGGCGGACAGGAGTGTACGATTCTGGACGTGGGCGGTCAGGATACCAAAATTATTGAAGTGGATAAGGCTGGTGAGGTGGTTGATTTTATGATGAACGATAAGTGTGCGGCGGGTACGGGCCGGTTTTTAGAGATGATGGCGGCAGTTTTGGGGACTGACCTTGACGGCATTTCTTGCTTGGCGCTCAAGTCAAAAAAACCGGTGGACATTAACTCCACCTGCAGTGTCTTTGCGGAAAGCGAAGTTATTTCTCTTTTGGCCAGTGCGACTCCCAGGGAGGACGTCGCCGCCGGTTTATTTGTAGCGATATCAAGCCGGATTTTCAATATGTTGCGGCAGTTCAATCTGAATAAGACCCTGGTCTTCTGCGGTGGAGGTGCCATGAGCCGGGCTTTAAAGGATGGGTTGGAAAAGGTTGCCGGGTGTTCTTTCAAGGTTCCGGAGAACCCTCAGTTTGTGACCGCTTATGGTGCCGCCATGTCAAAAGTAGAGGTCGGATTTATCCGACCCGTATAAATGTCGCCCCTACGTTTCATTTATGGTAAAATAACCTTATATGGCTGAAGAAAGAAAGACGAGGAAACAACCGGATTCGGTTGAGAATGTTGAACGGCGTCATCAAGACTGCCTGGTGGCGATGGTGGAAATGGATGGAGTGGTCTGTGCCCTCTCTTTTTTGGCGGAGAAGAAAGATCCTTATACCGCCGGACATCAACAGCGGGTGGCAAAATTAGCCTGTGCTATTGCCGAAGAGATGGGATTTTCCGCGGACCAGGTCAAGAGCATCAGAGTGGCTGGAATTCTCCATGATATCGGGAAGATATACGTACCCGCAGAGATTCTGGCTAAACCCGGAAAACTGAACGAGGCTGAATTCAATATCATTAAGTGCCACCCCCAGATGGGTTACGACATCGTCAGGGTGATAAAGTTTCCCTGGCCGATTGCCCAGTTTGTCCTTCAGCATCACGAGAGGTGTAATGGTTCCGGTTATCCCCAGGGGCTTTCTGATGGCCAGATACTTCTGGAAGCAAAGATTCTGGCGGTAGCGGATGTGGTGGAAGCGATGTCTTCCCACCGGCCCTACCGGCCCGCCCTGGGTGTCGACCAGGCATTGAAGGAGATATCAAAGAACCAGGGCCTTCTTTATGAACCGATAGTGGTTGATGCCTGCCTGAACCTCTTTCAGAAGAAACAATTCACCTTCGCCTAACATAAACGATTCAAGTAAATTTACATAAAGATTGTGTAGGGGCTTGATTTATCAAGCCCGCCTTCGCTAAATCTTCGGCGTGCAGGCCCGCGGGTCGGATAAATCCGACCCCTACTTACATTCCCCTTTTTGTGAAAGGGGTGGCAGACCGAAGGTCTGACGGGGTATTTCTTCGCCTTAGATGGAATTATTAGATACCGCCTCCCGCGAGAAGTGGTTACGAATCGGCACTCAAAGAAGGAGCGGGGTTCTGGTTCCCTTGTTTTCGCTCTATTCCAAAAAGAGCCTGGGTATCGGAGAACTGGATGACCTGAAAATACTGGTAGACTGGTGTGAAAAGACCGGCAACTCCATAATTCAGATTCTGCCGATGAATGAGGTGGCATGCCATTTCTGTCCCTACGAAACGATAAGTTCTTTTGCCCTGGAACCTTCCTACCTGAGATTAGAAAATATCCCCGGTTCAGAAAAATATCCTGTTCAGGCCGGAATCAGACGTCTCCGGGAGCTTTTTCCCGCAGGCAGAGATAGAGTTGATTACCGGATAAAGCCAGCCAAGTCTGAAGTTCTTCGCGAGATATATCGGACCGAAGGCTGTCACGACCTCGAGGGATTGGAAAAATTCAAGGAAGAAAATTCATACTGGGTTAACGGATTTGGGCTGTTTAAAGTTCTCAAAGATGAACACCGCGGAAGAGCGTGGTATGAATGGGATGAACCCTATAAAAACAGGGACCCTCTGAGTCTGGAAGCCTTTTATGATGCCCACAAAGAAGAAATAGAGTTTCATGTTTGGGTGCAGTGGTTGTTATGTGAACGGTTTAAAGAGGTTAAGGAATACGCCGAATCTAGGGGTGTTTTAATTAAAGGCGACCTGCCTATTCTGGTCGCCAGGGATAGCGCTGACGTCTGGGCGCATCCGGAATTTTTTAAATTAGAATTTGCGGCCGGTGCGCCGCCGGATATGTTCTGCGCCAAAGGACAGAGGTGGGGTAACCCCGGCACACCTACCTACAATTGGGAGAGAATTTCGTCCGATGGTTATCGTTATCTGAAGGAGAGGCTCCGGTACGCGGAACATTTTTACGATATTGTACGCATCGACCATATCGTCGGGCTGTTCCGTATCTGGAGCATTTTCTGTGGAGAGCCATTAGAGAACGAAGGGCTCAACGGATTCTTTGACCCGCCCGACGAACGGGAATGGGAAGAACACGGCAGGAAGATACTTGAGGTTATGTTGGACAGCACTAAAATGTTACTCTGCGGAGAGGATTTGGGCGTAATCCCTTCCGCTTGTCCGAAGACGCTCCGGAGATTAGGTATCCCCGGTATTGACATCCAGCGCTGGACCAAAGACTGGCATGGGACTCACGGGTTTCGGGCACCGGACGATTACCGGCTGGTTTCGGTTGCGACGCTTTCAACACATGACACTACCAACTGGGTCGGTTGGTGGGAGAACGAAGCCGGGACTGTAGACGAGGCTTTTTTCCAGCGGAGGTGTTCTGAACGGGGCATAGACTATCCGGCGGTAAAAAACCGTCTTTTCGACTGTAACTTTTTCCGACACGGCCGGTTACGCTGGTCTCAAGAGGTCAACTCCGTTGAGACGCTGGTTTCCATTCTGGGCAAACCCAAAGATTCCCTCTGGGATTTTATCGAGATGTACCGGAATACCTCCCAGGAAAAAGAGAATTTCTGGGAATATCTTAATTTAGAATCTTCAATGCGGGAAAGCGCAGATTTGGAGATCATCTCTGGCGCTTTAAAATTCGTCTTAGGGTCCCGCTCCATATTCTGCATCAATCTGATGTTAGACTGGCTTAATCTGGCCGGGCTCTTTAATGTAGGGCAAGGCTTTAGCCTTGCATTTACTAAAGAAGACCAGTATCACTACCGAATCAACACACCCGGAACGGTCAGCGACCAGAACTGGTCGCTGGTTCTTCCCGTTTCCCTGGAACAGTTGCTGGAGCACGAAATCTGCGGAAGGATTAGGGATATGGTTACCTCTTCCCACCGCCAATAAAGTAGCGGTGCGATTTATCGCACTTCTAACAGGCGGTCATTCTGAGCCCCTAACTTATGTCATTCTGAGCGCGGGTACCCTACCATCAAGGTAGGGAGCGAAGAATCTAATCCCGTACCTCTTGACAAAGATAGTACGATATGGTAAATTTATAATACCGATTTCAGAAAACGATTACATATCAAAATAAATATAAGATGAAAAGTAATCCAAAACGCACCTCTATTTATGATGTAGCGGAGCGGTCCGGGGTTTCGGTCGCTACGGTATGTCGGGTTATGAATAACGGAAAGTATGTAAGAGAAGAGACCCGGAAAAAAGTAATCCAGACCATAGAGACTTTAAACTATGTACCTAATCCCGTTGCCCGTCTACTTGTCAAGCAAAATGACATAAGCAGAAAAAAGACTACGGTTCTTCTATGCCTTGGTAAATATGTAACAGCAACCCACAGTTATTTTTCCGGGATGATTTACAGCATAGAGAAAATCTTAAGTGAATATGATTTTTCGTTATCCATTACCCATGTAACGGATGCGATGCCTTACCAACTTCCCGATATGCCCAGGATGCTTATTGATGGTGAATTCATCGCGGCCATCTTATTGGGAGACATAGATAATAATATTTATAAATTTATAACCGGGGTTACCAAAAATATCGTTGTGTTAGATGTTTCTCCAAAATTTAAAGAAATAACCTGTGTAAAAAATGATGATATTGGAGGCGCGCTTATATCCGTAAAACATCTTATTGACTTAGGACACAGGTCAATAGGTATTATAATCGGGCCGGAAGAGAATTCTTTTTCTATGGATATTCTACAAGGCTATAAAAACGCGTTGGAAACAAGTGATATTCCATATATTTCAGATAATGTAGTCAGGGGAGAAGCATTTGACAGTAAGAATGGATATTTGGCTGCAAGGTCTTTGTTAGAGAAAGGAGATGTAACGGCTATATTCACTAATGATGATATGGCGTTAGGTGTAATCAAGGCGGCGAGAGAAAAAGGGGTTAATATCCCCAGGGATTTATCTATCGTCGGTTTTGATGATTCACCGTTTGCGGAATATACGGACCCTCCGCTTACTACAGTAAGAGTCGATAAATTGGCCATCGGACGAATAGGTGCCGAGACCCTTATTAGCATGATTAGACAGGAAGGCGAATCCAGGGTACGACATATTATCTTTCCTTCAGAACTTGTTATAAGAAATTCCACGGATTCAGTAATTTCCAGGGATGCATTATGAAGAAGTTTTCGTTATAACCAAAGATGGTAAGAAGGCAGGTGTTACAAGATAAAGAAACGGTAACGGCATATATCTTTGATTTTGACGGAGTACTTGTCGATACGATGGAGGCGCACTTCAAGTGTTATGAAAAAGCCTGCGCTGAGGTAGGCGTTCCTATAGATAAAACCAAATTCTACAGCCAGGCCGGTATGTCGGGCGCAGAACAAATTGCCTATTTTTCCGGCAAGGCGGGTAAGACGCCGGATATACAGGCTGTGTATCGCCGCAAGAAAGAGTTGTACGCTGATTATCTTGGTCTCGCTACGTTGATTAAACCGAACTATATGCTACTTACGAGTCTTAAAGCCGCCGGCGTAAAGGTGGCCATTGCTTCGGGAAGTTCCAAAGGAAGCATACTGCCGCTGATTGAAAAATTCAGGATCCCCTATGATGTACTGGTTACCGCCGAGGATGTGAGTCGGGGAAAACCCGATCCGGAACTTTTTCTGAAGGCTGCAAAAAACTGGGTGTCCTTCCTGTCAATTGCATAATAGTTGAGGATTCGGATGCGGGTGTAGAAGCGGGAAGAAGAGCGGGAATGGCTGTTTTACGATATTTTTCGGCAAGTAAGGAAAATTATGAAACTGGAACCGAATTTTGAGAGATTGCGGAGAACGTTATTTTGCCAGGAACCGGACCGGGTCCCTCTGGCAGAGTTACTGATGGACCGGGAGATGAAAGATGCATTTTTGGGAAAGCCGGTTAGAGATACAAAAACCGACGTAGAATTTTGGAAGGCGGCTGGGTATGATTACATATGTATTTTCCCAGCCAAAGAGATGTTTGAGCAGAGTTTACCTACGAATATCAGTTATACCCAGACCGCGGTGGGAGAGGGAAAATTTGAGAGAAAATGGGCAGAAGGGAACAGGGGTGTTATCGCTTGCCTGAAGGAATTTGAAGAATTTCCCTGGCCTGATTCTACTAATGCAAATTATAAATTGGTTGAGGAAACCAAATCACATTTGCCTGAGGGAATGGGGCTGATATGCAGTGTAGGTGGGTTGTGGGAATACGTCTGGCAACTAATGGGTTTTGAGTCTTTCTCCATGGCTTTGGCGGATAACCCGGAATTAGTAGAAAAAATGTTTCACCGGGTCAGAGAGATAGTATATGAAATTTTTACAAACCTCATGGATTTTGATGGTATTGATGCCATGTGGTTTTGTGACGACATCGCCTATACCGAAGGACTGATGATATCGCCGGATATCTTAAGGAAATATCTTTTCCCGTGGTATAAAAAGATGGCAAAGATATGTCACGACCGTGGTTTGCCGGTGCTCTATCACTCCGACGGTAATCTCTGGCAGGTAATGGGCGACATCATAGATGCGGGAATCAACGCCATTCATCCGATTGAACCCAAGGCTATGGATATCGGAAAACTAAAAAAGGAAGTAGGAGACAGACTCTGCCTTATCGGCAATATTGATTTGGGTTACACCCTGACCAGAGGTACACCGGAAGAAGTGGAAGAAGAGGTCAGGCAGAGAATAAAGGACATCGCACCAGGTGGTGGGTACTGTGTAGGTTCCAGCAACACGGTTACCAATTACGTACCTTTAGAAAATTATCAGGCAATGATTGAAGCTACTCTTAAGTATGGCTCCTATCCTAAATAATGTTGTATTTTAGTCTTCTGGTATGATGAAGATTGGACGAATAGTTGACCTGAGCCACAGGTTGTATCCAGGCAAGGAGGAATACGGACTTAAGATTGAAACCCGTTTTACTGATGAAGTTCTACCGGGGTACAAGCGGCGGAAAGATATCTGGTATATCCTTCAGAATGTAACCATGTCAAGTCACGTGGGAACACATATAGAATTTCCTTATCACCATCTCAGAAACGGGCAGGATGCCTCTGTATTTCCGATAGAAAAACTGGTGGGTGAAGGAGTACTGCTTGATTTCTCTTCAAAGAAGAACGATGAAGCAATTGATATTAACGACCTGCAAAGATACGAAAAAAGAATAAAAAGAGGCGATATCGTCTTTATCCGGACCGGCCGCGACAAATTTTACAGAACCAAGCATAGCCACAAACGACCCTATCTTACCCACCCTGCGGTGAAATGGTTGGTTAAAAAGAAGATAAATTGCCTGGGTATAGATGCCACCGGATTGGAAATTAAAGGTACCGACAACCAACCAAATCATACGACTCTTTTTGAAAACGGAATTCCGCTGATTGAATCAATGGCTAACCTGGACCGATTGAAAAAGAAGAGGTTTTTGGTATTTATTTTGCCTTTACCCATTAAGGGCTTGGATTCATCTCCGGTAAGGATTATTGCCATTGAGAAGAATGACTAACAAAACAATTCTTCCGGAAAAAGAAAAACTGGTGTGGATGTATCGAAAGATGTACGAGATACGATGCTTTGAGGAAAAACTCTACTATTTATTCCTTACCGAAAATCTTCCCGGAACTATGCACCAATACATAGGAGAAGAAGCGGTAGCCGTGGGTGTGTGCGCCAACCTTGAAAAGGACGACTATATCACCAGTACCCATCGAGGACACGGACATTGTATTGCCAAAGGAGCCTCCCTGGACAGAATGATGGCGGAAATGTTTGGAAAGAAAACAGGTTATTGCAAAGGTATGGGAGGCTCAATGCACCTGGCTGATTTCAGTGTGGGTATTTTAGGTGCGACCGGTATTGTTGGTGCCGGTATCCCTATTGCGACCGGTGCCGGTTTATCGGCTAAGATCCGGGGTACCAATCAGGTAACCGCCTGTTTCTTTGGTGATGGAGCCGTTAACCGGGGGGCATTTCATGAAGGAGTAAATATGGCGGCTGCCTGGAACCTGCCGGTCATATTTGTTTGCGAAAATAACCTCTACGGCTTCTCAACGCCGGTGAAAGAAACAATGCTGCTGGAAGACATCGCGGAACGTGCGAAAGCCTACGGCATCCCCGGAATGATTGCGGACGGAATGGACGTCCTGGCGGTCTATAATTCTACCCGTACTGCCGCAGCACGAGCCAGAAAAGGAGAGGGTCCAACGTTAATTGAATGTAAAACCTATCGATATAAAGGCCACTCCCGATTTGAACCGGCTCACTACAGGTTGGAAGAGGAAGTGAAAGAATGGCAGTCTAAAGACCCTATTCCTGGTTTCAGAGCCAAACTCATTGGGATGGAGATACTTAGTGAAGAACAGGTAAAATCTATGGAAGAGCAGGTTGAAGCAGACATGGAAGAGGCAGTCAAGTTTGCCAAAAACAGCCCTGACCCGTCCCCTGATGCATCGTTAAAATATATTTATGCCTAAAAAGGAGAAACAATAAGTTATGCCCATTACCAGTGTGGCTCTGGCTCTACGTGAAGCTCTTCGTGAAGAGATGAGGAGGGACGAAAGAGTGTTTATACTGGGAGAAGATGTGGCTGAATTCGGGGGCGCTTATCAAATTACCCAGGGGTTGGTTGAGGAATTTGGTAGGGAAAGGGTCAGGAATACTCCCATTTCCGAAGAAGCAATCGTAGGAGCGGCTGTCGGTGCAGCCATAACCGGGATGAGGCCGGTGGTAGAAATTCAATTCAATGATTTTTTAACCTGTGCTATGGACCAAATAGTGAACCAGGCAGCCAAGATGAGGGTTATGTTTGGCGGGCAGGTAAGTGTTCCCATAGTAATCAGGGCACCGGTAGGGGCAACCGGTCGCGGGGCCCAGCATTCGCAGAGTCTGGAAGCCTGGTTTATGCATACGCCCGGCCTTAAAGTGGTAGTGCCTTCTACTCCTTATGATGCCAAGGGATTGTTAAAGGCCGCCATAAGAGATAACAATCCCGTGATGTTCTTTGAGCACAAAAGGCTTTATGGAAGCAGGTCGCCCGGAGGGAAAGCCAGGACAATTTCAGGAGAAATGGAGGCAACAATGACTCCGGCGCCTGACGAAGAATATGTTATTCCCTTAGGGCAGGCGGATATTAAAAAGAAAGGAAAGGACATTACTGTTATCGCTACATTATTTATGGTCCATCGGGTATTGGCTATCGCTGAGGCTCTTCAGAAAGAAGGTATAGATATAGAGGTGGTTGACCCCAGAACACTGGTGCCGTTAGATAAGGAAACCATTATAAATTCAGTGAAGAAAACCGGGAGAGCTGTCATTGTCAGCGAAGACCCATTAACCTGTGGCGTGACTTCTGAAATTGCTTCTATCATTGCGGAAGAGGCTTTTGATTATCTTGATGCTCCGATTAAACGGGTTGCGGTTATGGATACGCCAATACCGTTTGCTCCCGCATCAGAAGATTATGTACTGCCGAATGAAAAACGTATCGTAACTGCAATAAGAGAGACGATTAGACTTTGATGCAGAGAAGACCGTTCTACCCTGATATGAAAAGTAAAGAAACCAGTGAAAGGAATTTAAGTGGAGGGTTCAGTCTTTCCCCTCTGCAGAAATTCATCGTGAGAAACTGGGGACTTATAGCACGGAATAAAATCGCGGCATATTTTGGCGTTGAAGAGGACCTGATAAGGAAAATTTATCAATCGCTTAATCTTCCGGAAACTACACCATTATCTCCGGAGAAAGCATTTCCTATCATTGTGAGGGTCAACTGGGATATTCTGTCCGAAAAAGAAATCAGACGACTCCTTGGGATGTCGGAACAGAAATTCCGAAAAAAGATGCAAACTATGGATATGCTGGATTTAAAATTGGGGAGACAACCTGAAGGGCTGGAAAGAATCTATTTTAAAAAAGAAGAATTGTGGTGTAAATCCACTGAAAAATTTAAGGTGGTGTCGACAAAATACCTTGCCGATTACAAAATCTGGGAAAAGCCCTTCGGTTTCTTAGACGAACTCAGCCAAAAAGAACCCCCCCGTAATTCTAATTTAGCCAATCAGAATACCTCGCCTTTTAATATATGTATGATGTACAGTTACACCGCTTCCCACGGAGATTTCCTTTTAACAGACGAGGATTTTTATCCGGAGGGAATTTTAAGCCGGCTTCAAAACCGCGGGGTAAACGCAGGCTGGATGCCGGTTTTGCTCCGGGACCTGGCGCCAAGTAAGATTTTCACGGAATTTGGCAGTAATCATACAGACCGTATCAGGAATCTCCGTAAACAGGTGCAGAAAGCGTTACGATACGGGATAAACCTGTACCTGTATCTCAACGAGCCCCGGTACATCACCGAATCATTTTTCAAAAGATACCCCGGTGCGAAAGGGATGGCCGCCTTTCAGGAAGGGTATTATGGAATGTGCACCTCAGAAACCCAGGTCAGGGATTGGATTTTTGAAAGTGTGGGATTTATTTTTTCCCGGATTCCTGAATTAGGGGGGATAATCCTTATTACCGCCTCTGAACTGGAAACGAATTGCTATTCGCACATTCCCACCTATGATTTCCACGCGGAGGGCCTTGCGATGAACGATGGGGGATTTTTCGGTCTAAAAGATGGTGATACAATGTGTCCTCGCTGTCAGAAAAGAGGACCGGAGGCTGTACTCTCTGACCTGGCACATATTGTGAGTGATGCGATAAAGAGCACCCCTTCGAAAGCAACTATTATCCAGTGGCTCTGGAGTTGGAATTATATTATGCCGATCAGTAAAGTAAAAAAAGCCATCAGAAACCTCCCTCCGGAAGTTGAAATAATGGTTGACTGGCAGAGAGGCACGCGGTTTAAACTTTTTGGCCGGGAAGCCATCATTGACGAATATACGCTGGCTTATACTAAACCGTCAGGCTATGCCGTGGAAATAATGGATACGTGCAAAGAACTAAAGAGGAAGGTCATCGCCAAGTGTGCGGTTGTATCAACGGTTGAGATGAATGCTCTGCCTTATTTGCCTGTTCTTGAAAATGTGGAAAAACTGATTAAACAATTGCGTAAATACGGGGTGGAAGGCTTGCTGGGTTGTTGGATTTTTGGGGCGTATCCGGGTCGAAACATGGAAATGCTGGGACTGGTATGTGATAATAATCCGGCTCTTCATCTGGCACAAAAGTATTACGGTAAAGGTGCTTCCTATGCGTTATCGGCCTGGAAGGCATTTTCAAAAGGAATGAAATATTTTCCAACCGTACAATCAGTACTTTACTACAGCGCGCTCAACTCCGGACCAGGCTTGAAATTCCGCCTTAAACCGGAGCCTTGGCGTTCCGGAATGGTACTGATACCAACGGAAAAAGTGGAAAAAATTTCCGGTCCTCTGGAAGTGAAAGTACTGATAAAAAGTTTTAGAAAAACCGCCGAATATTTTTCTTCGGGGCTGAATTATCTGAAAAAAACCCTTATAAAATCAGGTGATAACCATAGAAAAGAAAATATCAAAGACTATGGGATATGCAAAGCCGGTTTACTCCACCTATTATCGGTCGCGAATTACTCTGAATTTATTGTGCTCAGGGACAGGTTGATTGAGCAGCCTGATGATAGTACGAAAAATTCATTGATACGTGTCCTGAAAGATGAGGAGAAAAACATCCGGATTATGCTTGAACTGATGAAAAAAGATTCCAGAATCGGTTACGAAGGTTCCGTCGGGTATTTTTATACCCCGATTGAAATCATGGAAAAAATGGTTGATTTAAAGCAAACGTTAAAACAAATTGGGTGTGTTGTCCCCACAAATAGAAAGGAGCGGTGAAGGGATGCTGATACAAATTCCAAAGAAAGAGTATGAGGCAAGAAGGAAAAGAGTACAAGAGATTATGGAGAAGAAGGGATTGGACGGCCTGGTTGTATATTTCAACGAGTACTACAGGGAGAATGGAAGATACCTTTCCAATTACTGGCCGCAAGTGGAATCAGGTGCAGTAATACTGTCACGTTCAGGCAGACCGCTCTTGGCAGGAGGGCCGGAAGGTCAGCCTTATGCGCGGGAGATGTCGGTTATCCCCGATATCAGAAATGTTCCGGAATTCATGGTTGAAGGGGAGGAATATCCCGGTGCCAAGATTGAAACATTGAAGGATATCTTCAAAGAGGTTTCCCATGGCAAATTTAGAAGGGTAGGAATCGTCGGCTATACTGAGATGCCTGTTTCCGTTTACCACCGGATGGAAAAAGACCTTCGGGGTAAAGAGATAGTTAATGTAACCGCTGATTTTGAAAAACTGCGCCATATAAAAAGTGAGATTGAAATTGAATTATTGACGAAAAGTGCTGAGATTGCCGACCTCGGGATGGAGGCACTCCGTAAAGCCATAAAAGCCGGTGAGCCGGAATATAAGGCCGCCGCGGCGGCAGATTTTGCCATGAAAGATGCCGGCGCGGAAGGTTTTGGCTGGTCAACGATGCTTATGGCAGGAGAACGTGCCAGTTCTGTACTTGGCCGAGCCAGTGGTCGAATTTTCCAGGAGGGTGAAGTAGTTATGGCCAGCGTGAGCCCTCTATACCAGGGTTATGCCGGTGCACTGGGGCGGATGGTAGTAGTTGGAGGAAAGATTTCATCCGAGCAGAAGAAGGTTTTCGACATTATGCTCGGTGCTTATGATAAAGCGATAGAAAAACTTGGGCCCGGCGTCAAAGGGAAAGATGTGGATTTAGCCGCACGCAATTACCTGAAAGAAAACGGATTCGGACAGTACATGCTCTATGGTGGCGCCCACTCTATTGGTCTTAGAGAATTTGAACAACCTTTCTTTGGTCCTGAATCTGAGTGTGTCATTCAGCCGAATATGGTTGTCGCCATTGATATTCACGCCTACGGCCACCCGGAATTTCCCGGGCTGCGTTATGAAGAGGTTTTCGTTGTAACCAAAGAGGGCAAGCGCCCATTATCCAGATGTCCCCGCATGCTTTAGAGAAACGGAGGTAATTTATGTCCAGGCGAAAGATTGTAATTTGGGGTTTTGACATGGAATCCGACGTTGGAAGTTACACCAATACCCACCGGGGAGTCAGGGAAGCAACTCCGACCATAATAAGTCTTTTCAAAAAATACGATGTGCGAGCGACCTTTTTCTTCACCGCCTTAGCCGCGTTTGCAGTTCCTGAAGCCGTAAAGGAAGCGGCGGAATCAGGGTTTGAAATAGGCTGCCACGGGTACCAGCACGAAAGTTTTGGCAAAGGGGTTTTTGAGGCGGTGGGAGCCCTTCCCATTTTCCCGGAAGAAATACCAGGAAGAATCTCCAAAGCAACCAAAGTCCTGGAAGAGATGAGCGGAAACAGACCGATTTCGTTCCGGGCACCCCGATATCAGGCGAGTTCCGAATTGCTTTTAACTCTGGCGGACCAGGGATATAAGGTTGACGCCTCCTATCCCATGTACTTTTTCGGGGACAATCTGGAACCCTATTATCCATCCAGGTCTGACTGGACAAAAAAGGGCGATATCCCTGTTCTGGAAATACCTGTTTTTGCTGATTTGACTGTCAACTCCCAGGACCCTTTATTGCGAGATAGAGACCTTTTTTCGGTCCTCCGTCTGGAGGGAGCCGATGCGGTAAAGCACAGAATAGACAGAATGTTGCAGGGACCTATGTCAAATATTCAGGTACCGGTAGTTGGCATGGCTCTGCATCCCTGGGAACTGGTTACGATTCCTCCGGTGCTTAAACTGGATGAGGGAGAATTTCATCTCAAGGAATTTCTCTACAAGGGAACCGGAGACTACACCGTTACCCAACTGGATCGATTAATCGGTTTGTTGCAAAGCGACGGCTGCGAAATAATGACTATGGCAGACTTTTTTCACCAATGGGAGAAAAAATAATATGAAAGAAGGAATAGGCAAAGAGAGTAATTGGATTCCCTCAATGCGGGCGCGGTTTACCCAGTTTAACCGGGACCATTTTGGTCCTGACTACGCCAAGAAAGAAGTTGCTCTTACCAAGCAGTACGGTTTCAACACGCTTGGTTTCTGGGTGGAGATGGACGGTTGGCTTCTCTATCCCAGTAAGTATGCTCCGTTGGAAGAGACCATCGGCCAGACTGACCTTTTTGGTGAGTTAGCCCAAGAGTGCGAGAAGGAGCAGATTCGACTGATCGCCTGCTGGATGGGAGTACATTGTCAGACGTACCACTTGAGGCAACACCCGGATTGGTTGTGCCGACATTACAGTTCCCATTTTGAGAATAATCCCTTTCCGGATGGCAGTGAGGGTGAACAGAACTACGGCCTGTGTCTGAACTCTCCGTTTCGAGAGGTTCTGCTCGGAGAGGTTGATGAGGTACTGCGTCGGTACAAGGTAGCCGGCGTCTATTTTGATGGTGTCTATCGGATAGCCGGATATTGCTATTGTCGTTACTGCCAGGAAAAATTTCTGCAACGGTATAACCGGCCTATTCCGGCGGATTTTAATGATCCGGACTGGTGGCAGTTTGTAAACGATTACACGACCGATTTCTCCAGAGATGCCAAAGAACTGATAGGTAGGGTTTCACCGGACGTGAAACTCTTCCAGGACTGCCACGGTACACTCATCGGGACTTACGATTCCCAGGAGAATATCCGGGGGTGTTCCAAGTATGTGGACTCTTTTATTCTGGAGTCATATCATGAATGTTCCGGCGAAGCGCCAACTTTTGTGGCTATGGAAAGTCAGTTAGTGAAAGCAGAATCACGCAGACCAGTCTCCCACGCGCGCTGGGTAACATACGGCCCTGGTAGTGTACATACCGCTATCCCTGAATCCAGTGCGCTCATCTGGGCATACGATGTAGTGGCTACCGGTGGTCTTCCCCTCGAATGCGACCAGGAGGGTTTCTGGTACGACCGAACCCTGGAGAAACCGTTAGGTGATTTCATGACTCGACTGGCAGGGTTGAATGATATTTTGGTTGGTTCGGAACCCTTGAAGTATGTTGCCCTGTTACATTCTCTGGCGTGCAAATACCAGCGCATGCCCCTTGACAACCGGTCTGGCCGTGCTTACTTTGAAGGGTTTTACCTGAGTTTGGAACAGAGCCATATTCCTTTTGACATCATAACCGAAGAGGATATTCTGGATGGTTGCCTGAATAGATACGCCGCATTGGTCTTACCCAATATTGAGTTTATGACTGATGAGGTTAGCCAGAAGGTAGAGGAGTTTTCGGATGCCGGAGGCGGCGTAGTGGCGACCTATCGTACCTCATTCTGCACCGGTAACGGTGAAGGCCGTCAGAGACCTGCCCTATCTGACCTGTTAGGCATAGCAGAGGTTAACGGCTTCTTCATCCGGGGAGTAAAGATGGCTACGGTGAAGTACGATGCGGTAAGTCTAACCGAACCGTCTAACCTCTTTGAGATAATAACAGACCATCCGATAACGAAAGGTCTGTTACCAAAGACTCTCTACAATTTTGCCGGTGCGGTGGTGGATATAAAGCCATCGGACAGGTCGGTGGTTCTGGCACGGCTGAGAAACTACAATCAAAAACTGGCAAACTCCGGGAAATTCTTCCGTTGGCTGCCGGCAGAATGGGCCCAGGAATTTATCTTTGCGCGAGAAGGTACCGGTAAAGTAGTCTACTTTTCGGCCGGGCTTGACCGGGCATTCTGGGAGTTCGGTTACAACGCCGCCGGTTTGCTCCTTTCACAGGCGGTCAAATGGGCCGCATCCAGAGACGCGGGTATAGAAATTGAGGCTTCGCCGCTGATTGCGGCAAGGGTAAGACAGCACCCAAAGAGAGATGTCATCTCCATTCACCTGACTAACTATGCGGTCAACCAGATTTTTATGCCGGGTTTTCCCGGTTCCTTTTTGGCAAATCCCCAGAATTTGGGACGGAGCCATAAGGTACAGCACATTTCACCGGAGAGTAATATCAAAATAAAGATGGCCTTACCTAAGGCTGGGTTATCCCGCTGTTATACCTTTACCGGCCAACCCCTTTCCTGTAAGAAGAAAGGTTTTCATTTAGAAATAACTGTTCCAATAGTGAAAGAGGGGGAAATAATCTTTGTCGAATTCCGCCTGACTTGACACCAAGTTTCTTTTATGGTATTCTGTAAACGTTACATAGAAATTGTAAAAATTACAATGGGCAAGATTTACGAAATTGCAAACGAGGTAGGCGTTTCAACCGCCACTGTCTCCCGGGTATTCAACAAAAAACCTTATGTGAAAGAGAAAGTCAGACAGAAGGTTCTGGGGGCTGCCCGGAGATTGGGATATTCTCCGAAGTTTACTGCCCGGAAGGATAATATCGCGATGATTGTAGAGGGTCTGGATAGAATAAATCTTGGAAATTATGAGACTCTTTTGATTGCAACCATTTCCAGGTATCTTATCAAAGAGAGGTTTAACTTCGAAATTATCCCTATCCACGAAATAGACTTTCTTCACCAGAACTTCATAGAAGGAGCCCTTGCCATCCTTTATGATTCAGAAAGCATAAAAAAGATAAAAACCGCTGTCAACAGCGTACCTGTTCTGACCATTAACTATCCCCTGGAGAATTTTCATGGGGTCTATTCTGACCATAAGCAAGGCATGAAATTAGCGATGGAATATCTGGCAAAACACCGCCATGCCAGGATAGGGTTATTTCTTGACTATTTCACCAGTTGGGGTAGTAAAGAAAGGATTAAAGGTTACCAGGAGAGCGTCAAAGAGTTCCATCTGGAGTTTGACGAAGAGAGGATACAGTCAAGGGAAAAACAGTCAATTTTTGAAGCGGTGGCAAGGATTGTGAAGACAAAGCCTACCGCTTTGATAATTGCCAGTGAAGACTCAGTCCTTCCCGTAACCTATGCCCTGCATCTACTGGACAAAAAGATACCCGCGGATATATCGGTCGTCTCCTATGAGAATAAACGAATCTCCCAGTATCTTTCGCCTCCCCACACCACTATTTCCCAGCACCTTGAGGAGATGGCAGAAATCAGTGTGGAGAAGATGGCAGGAATAGTCAGGGGAGAGGAGAATGGAAAAGTCGTGGTGGCTATAGAGAATAGTTTAATTGAACGGGATTCCGTAAAAAAAGAAGGGGGAGATGAACAATGGAAGAGAAAAGGGAAATAGTGAGGAAAATCAAGGCCCGAACTTCGTTCATCTATGTCGGTGAGGACAGGGATTTCCCCCTCTTGACAGGGTTTTTAATACCGATTAATTAATCACATGGAAAACTCCTTTTCTTTTTTGGCACAACCCTATAAAAGGATATTCTCAGATGTTCAACCTCAAGGGTT
>JAZDPL010000088.1:0-19335 GCA_043797665.1 Candidatus Omnitrophota bacterium | reverse complement strand
AAATGGTAATGCCCGGAGACAACGCCAACTTGGAGGTGAAACTGATTACGCCGATTGCGATGGAGAAGGGTCAGCGGTTTGCCATCCGGGAAGGCGGACATACGGTGGGTGCCGGCGCGGTCACCGAAATACTGGAGTAATCTGAGAATGAGGGAACTGATTACCTTAGAATGTACCGAATGCAAGCGCCGGAACTATAATTCCACCAAAGACAAAAAGAAACAGAAGGAAAAGTTGCAATTCCGTAAATACTGCTCTGCATGTCGTAAACACATCCTGCATAAAGAAATAAAGTAGGGGCTTGATCCCTGTTTAACCCATACAGGGACATGTTTATCAAGCCCGCGGGGCGGATGAATCCGCCCCCTACATTAAAAGATTTAATGCGTTCTTATTAGTTCCTAGGCCTGTAGCTCAACTGGCAGAGCAACGGACTCCAAATCCGTCGGCTGGGGGTTCAAATCCCTCCAGGCCTGCAGATTTGGGGGGATTGCCAAATCCCCGGCCGAAAAGGGGTAGCGGGAAAAACGGTGAAAACATCGGAATGGCTTAAAGGATATCTGGAAGGGGTTAGATTAGAATTCAAAAAAATAACCTGGCCACCGCCCTTAACTCTTCGTCAACTGACAATATTCGTTTTGTTCCTGGTTTTTATTCTGGCTTTATTTGCCGAAATTGTGGATGCCCTGTGTTCTAAATTAATTCAGTTGATTCTGAAATAGTTGAGGGGTTGCCGCTTTACGTTTATATGGCTAACTGGTATGTTCTTCACATCAGACGGGGACAAGAAAAGAAGGTGAAGTCCCACCTGGAAAATCTTCAGGCGGAGTTCCCGGAGGTAATCAAGCGGATTCTTCTACCGATGGAACAGGTGACCACGATGGCCGACGGGGAAAAACAGTCCAAATCCCAGTATCTGATGCCCGGATACCTCCTTTTGGAAACAGAATCCTCCGAGGAAATTCGCCCTATGGTCAAGAACATCCCCGGCGTCCTGGACATATTAGGCAGCGACACCCAGCCAACCTCTCTTTCCGAAGAGGAGGTCGCCAACATCCTTTCCCTGATAGAAGAACGAAAAGAGAAACCGGCACCACAGTTTGAGTTTATTAAAGGGGAACGGGTGGAAATCAGGGACGGACCTTTTGCCAACTTTCCCGGCATCGTGGAAGAGATTAATGCCGAAAAAGAGAAGGTTAAGGTCAGCGTCTCCATCTTCGGCCGTTCTACCCTGGTGGAACTGGACATGTGGCAGGTAGAAAAGGTGTAATCTATGGGACCCCTATGGCCATAAAGAAAAAAATAAAGACGATGGTGAAATTGCAATTGCCGGCGGGGCAGGCGACCCCGGCGCCTCCGGTGGGAACCGCCCTGGGTCCGCACGGAGTCAACATTATGGAGTTCTGCAAATCATTCAACGAAGCCACCAAGGGCAAGGAAGGTACCATCTTCCCGGCGGTAATCACTATCTACGAAGACCGTTCGTTTACCTATAAGATTAAGACGCCCCCGGCTTCCGACCTTCTGAAGAAAGCGGCCGGTTTAGCCAAAGGAAGCGGGCAGACCGGCAAGGAGACCATAGGCAGCGTAACAAAAACACAGGTTTTGGAGATTGCCAAAACGAAATTAGTCGATTTGAATACGGATAATTTGGAGGCGGCGGTCAGAATAATTTCAGGGACCGCCCGGAGTATGGGTATTGAGGTGACACAGGAATAAATTATTCCTGTGTCATCCTGAGCGGAGTGAAGGATCTCATGAGGAAACAGTCTAAGCGTTATTCCGAGAACAGCCAGAAGATTGAACCTGCCAAAATCTATTCTCCACAGGAAGCACTTGACTTTTTGTCGGGGATGAAACGGGTAAAGTTTGATGAAACGGTAGAACTGGCTTGCCATTTAGGAGTGGATACCTCTAAAGGTGAACAGACGGTCCGGGGAACAGCGGTTCTACCCCACGGAACCGGCAAGAAAGCAACCGTTCTGGCGCTGGTGGATGAAACCGAAGCGGAAGAAGCGAAATCTGCGGGTGCTGACTTTGTGGGGTTAGCGGAATACATTACCAAGATATCCGAAGGCTGGACCGGGTTTGACGTGGCGATAACTACTCCGAAACATCTTAAAGACGTAGCGAGGTTGGGCAAAATTCTGGGTCCCCGGGGCTTGATGCCCAGTCCGAAGAACGGAACGGTCACGACCACGGTGGGTCAGACGGTTAAAGAATTGAAGGCAGGCAGGGTGGAATTCCGGATGGACAAAGGCGGCAACCTCCATCTGCCAATCGGCAAGGTCTCCTTTTCGAAAGAAGCGCTTCAGGAAAACCTGAAATCAGCCCTGGATGCCATTATGGCCAGCCAGCCGCCGGCCGTAAAAGGGCAGTTCATCAAAAGCATTCACCTTACCACCACCATGGGACCCGGTCTCCAGATTAAAAATGAGAGCGAATAAGGTCACCGCGATAGAAAAATGGCGGGAAGGATTAAGCCAGACTGAATTTATCATCTTTGTCGGCTTTTCGCGTATAACCGTTAGCGAAGTCACCGAGTTCCGGAAAGAGGTCAAAAAAGCAGGCGGAAGGTTCAAGGTGATAAAAAACACCCTCTTTTCCCGGGCGTTGGAGGGACTTGCTCTAACCGGAGCGAAAGACCTCGTCTCCGGACCTACCGGCATTATCTCTTTTTCCGGAGGAGATGAGTTACCGCTAATCAAATTTATCTTCAGATTCACCAAAGATAAAGAGGGGAAACTTACTTTCCGGGGCGGATATCAGAAACAGGTGCCGGTTTCCGCGGAACAACTGGCGGCCCTGGCAAAACTGCCTGACCGGAAAGCGGTTTTAAGCCGATTTTGCGGTACATTGTTAAGTCCCATCTCCCGTCTTGTCTTCACTCTGAATGCGGTACCCCAGCAGTTACTGTCCGTATTAAAACAGAGTAGCGAGAAGCCTAACGCTTAAATTATATTAAGTCTGAAATAATAAACACCCCGTCAGACAAAGTCTGACGGGGTAGTCTGAAAGGAGTAAACGATGGCAGAAAGTGTGAAGTTGGGGAAAGAAGAATTGATTTCGGCGATTTCTAACCTGTCGGTCCTGGAACTGGCTGAACTGACCAAAGCGTTGGAGGAGAAGTTCGGAGTGAGTGCCGCGATGCCGGTAATCGCCGGGGGCGCTGTTTCGGCTGCCGCCGGAGGAGCCGCACCCGCCGAAGCGGAAGAGAAGACCAGTTTTACCGTGATTCTAACCGAGGCTGGCGCTAACAAGATTCCGGTAATTAAAGAGGTTCGCGCCATCACCAATCTGGGATTGAAAGAGTCCAAGGACCTGGTTGAGGGAGTACCCAAACCGGTCAAAGAAAATGCAAGTAAAGAAGAAGCGGAAGAAATTAAGAAAAAATTGGAAGCAGTCGGCGCAAAAGTAGAGGTAAAATGACCTTAAAATTATGAAAAAAGCGGATTCCCTTTACGCCGGCAAGAAGGAATTAGATGAAATGGAAATTCCGGACCTTCTTGGCTCGCAATTAGTTTCGTACCAGGAGTTTCTCCAGGAAGGTGTGCTTCCCTTAGAGAGAAAGAATCAAGGACTGGAAGCGGTCTTCCGAAAGATATTCCCGATAATCAACGCCAAGAAAACCCTCCAGTTAGACTACGCCTACTATGTTCTGGAACCAACCAACTATTCGGTCCCCGAATGTAAAATTACCGGCTTAACCTATTGCGCTTCCCTCCGCATCTCTTTGCGACTGATCCGTAAGGACAAAGAGACCGGAGAGTTACTTCAGGCGCGGGAGACTAAAGCAGGGAACGAGGTCTTCCTGGGGCAGATGCCGTTGATGACCAACCGGGGTACGTTCATTATCAACGGAGTGGAAAGGGTGGTCATTGCCCGGCTCCAGCGCTCGCCGGGTGTTTACTTTAAAGAAGAACCGGGTGCACCCCGCGAATATTCTGCCCGGATTGTATCCCGGCGCGGGATGTGGTTGGAATTCCGGTGTGACGGCGGAAACATCCTCTACGCTTACTTAGGCAGAAAGAGAATCCTGGCTTCAATCCTTCTCACCGCGTTGGGGTACGAATTAAAGGAAGAACTGACCCGACTCTTTTTCCCCAAAGGACAGGAAAGTAACGGCTACGAAATCTGGCAGAATACCCTTCAAAAAAAGTCCCTCGCCGGACAGGAAGAAGCCCTGATAGAACTTTATTCCATGTTCCGGCCCGGGGACCCGGTTACCAAAAAGAAGGCTTCTGACTTCTTTAATCATCTCTTCTTCAGCCCGGAGAACTACGACCTCTCCGAAGCCGGCCGAAGTCAGTTAAATAAGAAACTTAACCTTTCTTCTAATGGGATGGTTCTGGAAAAAGAGGATATCGTCGGAACCATCGCCTACCTCTTTGGATTATATGAAAATCAAGGGATAACCGATGACGTTGACCATCTGGGAAATAAACGGATAAGAATGGTGGGAGAACTTGTCGCCGAACAGGTTGAAATCGGGCTGACCCGGCTTGCCCGACTCATTCATGACCGGCTAAACTTAGCCAAAAGTGATGAGGTTACCCCCCAGGACCTGGTCAACAGCCGTACCTTTTCGGCAACCATCAAAGACTTCTTTGCGCGCAGTCCTTACTCTCAATTGCTGGACCAGACCAACCCCTTAGCAGAATTGACTCACAAAAGGCGTCTGACCGCTATCGGAGAAGGGGTTTTTTCTGAACGCAAGCGCATCGGTTTTGAGGTCCGGGACGTACATTATACTCATTACGGCAGAATCTGTCCGATTGAAACGCCGGAAGGCGGCAACATCGGGATATTGACCTCCCTGGCTACCTACGCCAGGGTGGACGAATTAGGGTTCTTACGTACTCCGTACCGGAAAGTGTTGGGTGGCAAGGTTACCGATGAAGTGGTCTACCTCTCGGCGGACGAGGAAGATAAATTCTGCATCGCTCCCGCGGGTACCCACCTGGACGAAAACGGGAGGATAGCGGTCAAAGAACTTATGGTCCGACTACAGGACAAGTATCCGATAATCCCCCGGGAAACGGTACAGTTAATGGATATCTCCGCCCGCCAGGTGGTAAGTGCTTCCGCGGCGTTGATTCCCTTTCTGGAACATGACGATGCCAACCGGGCGCTGATGGGTGCCAATATGCAACGCCAGGCTTTACCGCTCCTGTGTCCCCAGGCACCCCTGATTAGAACCGGAACGGAACAGGTTGTGGTGCGTGATTCCGGAATAGTGGTCAAGGCGGAAGAGGACGGAGTGATCACTTACGTGGACAGTTTTAAAATTGTCTCTGCCCGCGACCAGGTAAAACCAGAGGAATTAGAGACGGAAAAGACTTATTATCTCATCAAATTCCAGCACCTTAACCAGGATACCACCTTCCACCAGAGACCCCTGGTGAAGATAGGTCAGCGGGTAAAAAAAGGTGATATCCTGAGCGATGGTCCGGCGGTTGACAAAAATGGCGAAATGGCTTTGGGACACAACGTTTTGGTCGCGTTTATGCCCTGGCGCGGTTATAATTTTGAAGACGCCATCGTCATCAGCGAACGTCTGGTGAAAGAAGATGCTTTCACCTCTATCCACATCAAAGAGTTTGAAGCGGAAGCCCGGGAAACAGAATTGGGTGTGGAGGAGATTACCCGGGACATTCCCAACGTATCCGAAGATGTCCTGGCTAACTTAGACGAAGAGGGTATCATCCGGGTCGGCGCCTATGTAAAACCCAACGATATCCTGGTTGGCAAGGTTACCCCAAAGAGTGAAACGGAACTGACCCCGGAGGAACGGCTGTTACGGGTAATCTTTGGTGAGAAGGCTAAGGAAGTAGACAACACTTCCCTCCACGTTCCACCCGGCATCTCGGGAACGGTCGTTAACATCCGCAAATTTGAACGGATACTGGACAAAGATAAATCACCGGAAACAGAATCTAAACAGAAAGACCGGATTAAGGAAGTTGAAAAAAAGAAGAAATTGGTTATCGGCCGCTTCCTTCAACAGGCAGCCATTCGCCTGAGAGAGATTTTGCCGGAACAGAAGAATAATATTAAACCGCACCTTTCCACCATCCTTTCCCTGAAGACCTCCTCACCCGGGAAGGCCGAACTTTTGAAAAAGGTTCAAGCCACGCTCACTCAGCGCGTGGATGAGGTTAATAAAGAAGTCAAGAAAGAGCTGCATCATATCCGGGTAGGTGACGAATTGGGTTCTTCAGACGTGGTACGCAAGATTGTGGTTCAGATTGCGGTTAAAAAACCAATTGCGGTTGGTGACAAGATGTCCGGCCGGCACGGAAATAAAGGAGTCATCTCCCGAATCGTTCCGGAAGAGGATTTGCCCTTCCTGCCGGACGGCCGGCCGGTCGAAATAGTGTTGAACCCCTTAGGTGTTCCCTCCAGAATGAATGTGGGACAGATTATGGAAACCCATCTGGGCTGGGCAGCCAAGGTCCTGGGCATTTCCGTGGTCACCCCGATTTTCAACAGCGCTACCGAAGATAAAATCAGTGAACTGTTAATCTCGGCCGGTCTGCCGGGCAGCGGGAAGATTCAACTTCACGACGGGATGACCGGCGAGCCATTCCAGCAGTCTTCCACCTGCGGTTATATCTATATGATGAAACTCTACCACCTGGCTGACGATAAGATTCATGCCCGGAGCGTCGGTTCTTATTCTCTGGTCACCCAGCAGCCTTTAGGTGGTCGTGCCCAGTTTGGCGGTCAGCGCTTCGGAGAAATGGAAGTCTGGGCGCTGGAGGGTTACGGAGCCAGCCGGATTCTCCAGGAAATATTGACGGTTAAAAGTGATGACATCGTAGGTCGCAAAAAGATATACGAAAATATCGTCAAGGACCGGGACTTTGATGACTACCAATCGCCGGAGTCATTCAACGTTTTGATGAACGAACTTAAGGGGCTGGGTTTTGATATTAAGGTTCTTCGTGACTCTAAGGGAAAGGAAACCGTCTCCCTCCGGCTCTCTTCGTCGGAGACAATCCGGCAGTGGTCCTACGGTGAAGTAAAAAAACCGGAAACGATTAACTACCGTACCTTCAAAGCGGAAAAGGACGGCTTATTCTGTGAAAAGATATTCGGACCGGTAAAGGACTGGGAATGCTCCTGCGGAAAGTATAAGAAGGTGAAGTACCGGGGAATCGTCTGCGACCGGTGCGGCGTGGAGGTAACCACCTCCGACGTCCGGCGAACCAGAATGGGACACATTAACCTGATGACGCCGGTCAGTTACGTCTGGCTGTTTAAGAGTATGTCCAACTGGACGGGAACTCTTTTAGAACTGTCCCAGAACCAGTTGGAACTGGTCCTTTATTATGAACGTTACTTAGTTGTAGAACCGGGAAACAGTCCCTACAAAGTGGGGGACCACCTTCGGGTACAAGCGGACCCTAAAAAACCGGCTGAAAAAGATTACCAGGGGGAGAAGGCAAAATATCCGGATTTACGCGCCGAAATTGGCGGGACGGCGATTAAAAACCTCCTTCAGAAGATCGATTTAGAAAAAGAACAGGCTGCTCTCTTAAAAAAATTAGAAAAGACCGGCGCCAATCAGGGTCAGCGCCGTCTTATCGTTAAAAAGTTAAAGATTGTAAAAGGGCTGTTACATACCAAGACCAAACCGGAATGGATGATAACTGATGTTATTCCGGTTATCCCGCCGGACCTCAGACCACTCCTTCCCCTGGAAGGAGGCAGATTTGCCACCTCAGATTTGAACGACCTGTACCAGCGGATTATCAACCGCAATAACCGTTTAAAGCGGCTGCTCAAACTCCATGCGCCGGATATTATCATCCGGAACGAACAGCGGATGCTCCAGGAGGCGGTGGACGCCCTGTTTGACAACGGCCGGCATGGAGTGGCGGTTCTGGGCCGTAACGGCCGGCCTCTGAAATCCCTGGCGGAATCCCTGCGCGGAAAACAAGGCCGGTTCCGGCAGAACCTTTTGGGCAAACGGGTCGACTACTCCGGCCGGGCGGTCATCGTGGTCGGTCCGGAACTGAAGATGAACGAATGCGGTCTCCCTAAACATATGGCGCTGGAACTCTTTGCGCCTTTCATCTTAAGGGAACTCCGGCGCCGGGAATATGTCCATACCATCAGCAGTGCCAAACGCGCCCTGGAACGGAACGACCCGGAAGTCTGGGAGATATTGGAAGACGTTACCCGGAACCATCCGATCCTGCTCAACCGTCAGCCCACCCTGCACCGGCTCAGCATACAGGCTTTCTTCCCGCGCCTGATTGAGGATAACGTTATCCGGCTGCACCCGCTTGCCTGCACCGCTTTTAATGCTGACTTTGACGGCGACCAGATGGCGGTCCACGTGCCCCTGTCCATTCAAGCCCAGACAGAAGCACACTTAATCCTGAACGCGGCTACCCACATCTTTTCACCGGCCAGCGGGAAACCCATCGTCAACCTTACCCGGGAAGCGCTCTTGGGATGTTATTATCTCACCCTCGTTAATAGTACTCTGACTCCCGGTAAAGAGGTCTATCACGGGCCAAACGAGGTTCTGACCGCACTTACCGGCGGACACCTCAATTACCACCAACCGATTCGGATCCGGCTTAGTTCGAAAATTATTGAAACTACACCGGGCCGGATTATCTTTAACGAACTTTTACCCGGCGGAATGGGGTACTATAACATCCTGGTCGATTCAGCGGTTCTTGCCCGGCTCATTAAAGAAATTTACCACCGTTACGGATTCTCAGAGTGTGCCCGGTTCCTGGATGCGGCCAAGGATTTAGGTTTCACCATCGTAACCGAATCCAGTCTGACCATCAGCGTCCAGGACCTGCCTGTCCCGGAGAATAAGATAGAACTGGTCAACATCGCCTCCAACGAGGTGTCCCGGGTACAACAGGACTATAAACGGGGCATCATCACCGAGGGTGAACGTTACCACAAAATAGTTGATACCTGGACCTCCTGTACCATGAAGATGAGTGAAGACCTTTTCACCCGGCTGAAGGACGGACTGGAAAAGCGGTTTGAGGTAAACCCCATCTATCTGATGGTTCAGTCCGGCGCCCGGGGTAACCGCCAGCAGGTAACCCAGTTGATGGCGATGCGCGGTCTGATGACCCGGCCCGTTAAGAAGGTTACCGGCGGCATCGGCGAAATCATTGAATCCCCGGTCATCTCCAACTTCCGCGAGGGTCTTACGGTTCTGGAATACTTCATCTCCACTCACGGAGGACGGAAAGGGTTAGTGGACACCGCGCTTAAGACCTCCAACTCCGGCTACCTGTCCCGGCGTCTGGTCGACGTTGCCCAGGACGTAGTCGTTACCACGGAAAACTGTCAGACCACTACCGGTATCCTGGTGGCACCGGTCTGGGAAGGCGACCGCCTTATGGTACCATTGCATGAACGTATCATTGGCCGGGTGGCGGTGGACCGGATTACCGATATCGTCACCGACGAAGTAATTGTGGAAATCAATGAGGTTATCACCGAAGCGGCATCAGCCAAAATCGAGGAGATTGGCGTAGAAAAAATTAGAATCCGGTCCGTCCTTACCTGTAAGGCGGAACGGGGCGTCTGCCAGAAGTGTTACGGTTGGAACTTGGCCACCCGTAAGGTGGCGGACTTAGGAGAAGCGGTAGGCGTTGTAGCGGCCCAGTCGATTGGAGAACCCGGTACGCAACTTACCCTGCGGACCTTCCACATCGGAGGAACCGCCAGCCGGATTGTGGGAGAAACCAAAATCCGCGCCCGACGGGAAGGAACGATTAAGTTCCAGAACCTGCGGTCTGCGGTCAACCGCTCTAATAAGTCGGTAATCCTCAACCGCGGGGCAACGCTGGTCCTTCTGGATGAACGGAACCGGGAAGTGGACCACTATCCGGCGCAGGTGGGCGATATCCTGCACGTCAAAGAAGGTGAAAAGATTAAACGTTCCGACATCCTCTTGGAACGCGACCCCTATATGCTGCCCATCTTGGCGGAAAAATCCGGTATGGTAAGTTTTGACGGTTTAAAATCAGGAGTTACCTACAAAGAAGAATCCGACGAATCCGCCGGCCATACCATGAAGATTATCATCGGACACAAAGAAGATGTTGCACCCTCGGTGGTGGTCAAAGATTCCGAAGGCCGAAAGGTTGATTCCCATTACCTGCCGGTTGATGCCCATCTGATGATAGACAAAAATCAGAAGGTTCAGGCCGGTGATATCATAGCACGCATTCCCAGGTTAGCCAGCCGGGTTCAGGATATTACCGGCGGGCTGCCCAGGATTGCCGAACTCTTTGAAGCCCGCAAACCCAGACGTCCGGCAATCCTGGCGGAAATTGACGGCAGAATCTCAATAGAAATCAACGAAAAGAACCAGCGGGTAGTGAAGATATCCAGCATTGCTTCAGGACAGGAGAAGAGCTATATCATTCCGTTCGATAAACACCTTCTGGTGACCGACGGATTCTACGTGGTGGCTGGTGAAAAACTGACCGAGGGTCCGGTAGCGCTGGATGACCTTTTAAGAATCGGCGGTGAGGCTAAGGTTCAAGAACACCTCCTTAACGAAGTCCAGTCGGTCTATCGTCTGGAAGGGGTTACCATAAACGACAAACATATCGAAATTATTATCCGGCAGATGTTCTCCCGGGTCCGGGTGGAAAAACCGGGTGACACCCTCTTCCTGGAAGGCGAAGAGGTGAGCCGATTCCGGGCATTACGGGAAAATGAACGGGTAGAAGCCAAAGACGGAGAGCCGGCGACGGTCGTACCGCTGGTTATGGGCATCACCCGGATAGCCCTCTCCAGCGAAGGCTTCATCTCCGCGGCGTCTTTCCAGGATACCGTCCGGGTCCTTACGGATGCGGCGTTGATGGGTGAAGAAGACCCGCTGTTAGGCGTCAAAGAAAATGTCATCCTGGGAAAATTCATTCCGGCGGGAACCGGTTTCTTCCCGAAACCAAAAGAAAAAGAACCCGAACTTGTGGAATTTGAACCTGCGAAAGGAGAAGAGGATGCCAACCGTCAACCAACTAATTAGGGGAGCACGCAAACACCAGGCAAGAAAATCGAAGGCTCCGGCCCTGGGTGGTAATCCGTTTCAACGCGGGGTCTGTCTATACGTCAAGACGATGACACCCAAAAAACCCAACTCTGCTCTGCGCAAGATTGCCAAGGTAAGACTGTCCAACCACAAAGAGGTAATCGCGTATATTCCCGGCGTTGGACACAGTCTTCAGGAACACTCCATAGTTCTGGTGCGGGGCGGCCGGGTCAAAGACCTGCCCGGCGTACGGTACCATTTAGTACGCGGCGTCTACGACGCGTTGGGAGTGGAAGGACGCAGAAGCAGCCGGAGCCGCTACGGTGCCAAAATGCCAAAGCCTACTACGGAAGAAAAAAAATGACACCTGATGTAGTCTGTCATTCCCGCATGCTTTAAACGGGAATCTATCTTTTAGGAGACCCAATGGGAAGAAGGAAACAGGCAAGTAAAAAAGAACTTCCGCCTGACCCCAAGTACCACAGTCCGGCGGTGACCCGGTTTATCAACCTGATAATGGAACGGGGCAAAAGAACCGTAGCCCAGGAGATTCTCTACACTGCGATGGATATGCTTGGAGAACAGAGCAAAGAGGACCCCCTGGCTGTTTTAAACAAAGCCTTAGAAAATACCCGCCCCCGGGTAGAAGTACGGAGCCGCAGGATTGGCGGTGCTACCTACCAGGTTCCGGTGGAAGTTCCCTCAGCCCGCTCCTTAAGATTAGCCATGCGGTGGATGTTGGAAATCGTCCGGAAGCGAAAAGGCAAGCCGATGGCAGAAAAATTGGCCGGCGAACTTATGGAGGCTTACAAAGGAACCGGCGAAACAATCAAGCACCGGGACGAAGTACACCGGATGGCCGAAGCCAACCGGGCATTTGCCCACTACCGCTGGTAAACTACGGTTCCCGGGCAAAGAGAAACTCCCCTTCGGTAAAGAGGTCTAAATTTCGGCCTTTCAACAAAGAAAATCTGGCTTTCTTGCTTAAACTGTTGAGCGGAACGAAGAGAAAAAACTGGCATTTGGGAAACTGTCCGATTTTTATGTATCCGCCACCCCTTCCCATTACCACCGCACCTATCTTTCCCGAACCATCTTTAGCCAAACGGGCATAAGCCGGTGTCTTAGTAAATTTAGGCTGAGCCAGGTCCCAGGTAGTGGTAACCCGGTAACGCCGGAAATTGTCCAGGACATCCGGTAACTTCAAAGACCTTGCCTCCCGGCGGTCCCCGGCCACAAAAAGGTTTTGCCCGAACGTCTCCCACTCCATACCCAACTATTTTACCACAAACATAAATACTGGAGTGGCAAATCAGGGTTCAAGCAGACGCAGGCAATTGTTAAGAAAAACGTCTTTCCTTACCCGGTTTAATTTTTCTTCGGGTATTTTCAGTTTTTCCACCGCATCTTTGAAAGATTTTATTACGTGGTAGGTATTATAAGTAAGATACCGGCGCCTATCTTCCAAACGCCTGTTAAGTTCCGCATCCGACCAGGGATATTCATCCCGGGCAATAAAGGTGGGACCTGTTTCTTCCGACCAGTACTCCATACCGGTAATAAGACCGAAGGGAATGTCGGAACCAAAAATCAGTCTTGTCCGAATCTCTTCCCGGCCAAGGAGTCTTTCGTAAACCTCAACGGAAGTGCCGGAGGACATCTCCAGAAATATGCCCGGTAACTCAAGAATCCCGCTGTCCAGAAAATCAAAGAACTGTTTCGGTTCCAGAAACCGGCCTAAGTGTGCAAGAATCACCTTGATATGGGCATATTTTTTAACAATTTTCCTGACAAAATTCTGGTTCTCAGGAACACTCATACCCAGACCGGTCGTGTGAAGCATCAGGAGCAATCTTTCCTTATCCATAAATTTCAGAATCTCTTCCGGTAGTATTTCCTCCATAGTTGTATCATAATTGCTCTTACCCAGAAGGTCAGCATAAGGCTTCACGCCGGAAAATTTTGTTCCTTTACCCAGTACGGAATAGAACTGCCGGATGGTCCTGTCCGTATCTTTGGGGTCAGATATTATAAAACCTTTTACGCGGGGCTCTTTCTGCATAAGATTGGCTATGTAATCATTAGCCGCCGTAATATTTATTTCACGCAGGGGAAAACCGAAAGCGAACAACCCGGCAATTTTTTTGCCGCGATAAAGGTTCTCATACCAGGCATCTGCTTCTTCCCGGGTGAAACTGGTGAAAGTAGTCATAGGTTCTTTACGTCTTTCCCGACTGATTTCCGCAGAAATTCCAGGCGGTCCCATATGCACATGCGCATCAAAAATGGCATCAGGAACCCAATCCTTGAGTTCATCCTTCCAAAGCCCGGTATAATCCTGGAACGGTCTAATCCGGAAGTCCACCCTGTGTTTTATTTTCACAACTTCTTCAGTAAATTCTGGGGGATTTAACCAGGTCTTCCGCCCATTTCTGCAAATCTATTCCCCATATTACCTCGTATCACCCGAAATTTACTGAAGTCATTAGTAAACTTTTAATATGGAGGGAATTAGTGGGGTGGTAACCTAACAACTCATACAAATACAACTTCCTTCACTTTTTCATATAAAACTTCTGGTGCCAATCCGAAACCCAAACCAACGCCGGTATCCCATTCTACACCTAGATCAGCTCGGGCTTTTTGAAATACAACCGGGTTTCTTAGTGGTTCAACCGCTTCTCCACCACTTCCAAAAACAATGGGAGTCATATCAAATATTCCCACTTTTCCATCATCAAAAGTTATTTCCAATTGATAATTTTCTAAAACTTTTACTTTTTCTACCCTGGGGATTCGACGCATTTTATTTACCTCCCTTTATTTTAGCGGCTCTATCTTGAACAAAGGCTGCCTCTTTTCTATTCTTTGCCATTCTTCTTTTAGTTCTTTCTGATGGATTTTGGCCCACTCCAAAACTAATCTTTCTTGTCTCACTGGAAGATGACCATCAATAACATTCAGATTATCAAGTGAAATCCTCATTTCAAAATCTCCGTAGACGGCATGAAAATGCGGTGGAGGTTCCTCATCGTAATACATCCTTATAATTATCCCATAAAACTCAGCTATTGTTGGCATTTCATCTCTATCAGAGATTTGTTAAATTGTAAATATTTTACCCTTTTCTTTATCTCCCTGTCAAAAAAAAGGCGAGCTGCCTCGAAAGAGTAAAAACCCTTGCCCGGAGCATTGAGTAAAGATAAAAAGTGGATGGTCCCATATGCACATGCGCATCAAAAATGGCATCAGGAACCCAATCCTTGAGTTCATTCTTCCAAAGCCCGGTATAATCCCGGAACGGTCTAACCCGGAAGTCCATTCTTTGTTTTATTTCCACCCATGAAAAATAAGCATATCAGTAAATCTCTCTGTATCCTGCTTTTTTCTCCTTCAAATTCTAAAGGTTAGGCCCCAGTTACCGGCATCCGCCGGATTACCCTTATCTCCAGGCAGAAGAGCCTGGTGATTTTCAACTACTTTTTTGAAAGCACCGGCGTATTCTTTAATTATCTTCGGATAATGTCTTTTAAACCACGGTACGGAAAATACCTTGGTCTGAATCCCTTCTGCCACCGGCAGGGAACCTGAAGTCTGTCTTAAGTCTCTGGTTGAATTGGCAATCCGGGTCGGTTTACCAAAGCAATAAACGTCTATGGTATTAAAGAGCGGGTGAAGATGTAAAGCCTTGTTACAGCCAGGGTAGGCCGGTACACCTTCTGCCTTTAATGCTTTACAGAACCGGCTCAGAGATAGGCCCCTCAGTTCTTCAGAACAATAGTATCCTAAGGGATTATACCAGCCGCCCATTGTGGTTCCAGAACCTTTTGGAGGCCGGTTGGGTCTGATACCCGGGGTTCCTTCCAACAGGTCCCAGAAGTAGTTCATCGCCTTATCTATTTCAGCCATCTCCTTGGGATACTTCTTCAATTGGACCATACCAACTGCAGAAGAGAGTTGGTGCATCCGGTACTTGTACCCGCCCCAGGGCAAACCGGCGCCCGCCTTCAGTTCCGGCAAGGTCAACTCGTTGTGCCTTTCGTAGAACCCAAAGGTCACCGCTCTTTCGTAAACTGATTTGTCGTTGGTAAGCATGATGCCTGCTTCGCCGATGGCAAAGGATTTGCCGCTCATCAGGGAGAAGGCAGAAACATCGCCAAAGGTTCCGACCATCCGGCCTTTGTATTTGGCTCCGTGGCTATGGGAAACGTCTTCAATAACTTTAAGGTTATGTCTGTGGGCAAGAGACATAATCTTATCCATCCGGGCAGGCCGGCCGCAGTAGTGGACAACCAGAATCGCTTTAGTCCTATCGGTAATCCGGTGTTCCATATCATCCGGGTCAAGACAGAGAGTATCCGCCTCAATATCCGCAAAGACTACCGTGCCGCCAAGTGAAAAAACCGGCAGGCAGGTCGCCCAGTAGGTGATACTGGGGCAGATGACCTCGTCTCCAACACCAACGCCTAAACCAAACATCGCACAATGTAAGGCGGCGGTGCCGTTGTTACAGCCTAAACCGTGTTTCATTTGGTGCCAGTCAGCAAAACCTCGTTCAAACCTTTTGGTGACATCTGTCCCGGACATATTCCCGGCACGCAGAACCTTCAATACCTCATCCTCCATCCTTTTGTTGATGATGGGCCAGACAAAAATATCCTTCGGGTCGGTCTGAACCGACCTCTTCCCTCCCAGTATCGCTAATGTACTCATTTATCTCTTCTCCTCGTTTCCTGGAATCAAAAGCCTGAGGGCGTTGCCGGAATAGACCTTATCTAAAACCGCTTCGGATAAACCTAAGCCGTTAAGAAATTTCTGGTGCTCATTATCAAAGCAGTCACGGCCGTAAAGGATGCGGTCCGGAAATTCACGTAAAAACTTTTTGGCAAAGGCCGGGTCACGTTTTAATGCATTTAATCCGGAACCCGCTGATAAATCACCGTAAAGGTTCGGATACTGACGCAGCATGGCTACCACCTTTCCCTCAGGAACAACCTTCCCGGTCGGATAGGCCGTTTTAGCATACTGTCCATCATCAGAAATATGTGCCCAGAAACCGGGACCATGGCCCAGAAATATGGTCCGGGGACACCTTTGAACCGCCCGCTCAAATGCTTCAATCCCGCCGCCGTACCACCAGTTTGGTCTGGGGTATTTAACCCCGGTGTCAAACTCGTAATCTAAATGAACAATTACCGGTAACCCCTTCTCTCCGCAAAACCGGAACATCCGCAGGGCATCCGGGTTATCATACATCATCCGTAGTTTTAACTCACCGTATACTTTTACTCCGTAAATATCAATTGCGGCCTGCAATTTATCAATCGCCTCAGGCTTGCGGGGATCAGGGGCATATCCCAAAACAAACTTCCCCGGAGCCTGTTCCAGATAAGCCAGGCACCGGCTTAAGGGCATGGGACCATCTGGTTCAAATGTGGGAATTACATTATTGTAAAAAGGGTCATACTCATCCTTGGGACAGTCCCAACCCAACAGCCAGGTCTGGCTGATACGGTACTCAGCCATGTTCGCCAAAAACTTCTTGAGATTATACCCGTACCAGTCCGGATGGTTGTGACAATCAATAATTAATTTTTTTCTTCGAGTAGACATTTTTTATCTCCCTCTTTCACTATAGGAGTTCGTTCTGTAAATATTAGCCTTAGATTTTTCTCTCTTTAAAAAATGTTAGCATCTTTCAAAATATCCAAAGCTGTTCTTGGATAGTCATACAACTTTACTTCATCAATAATTCCATTAAATGGATAAGCAAAACCTTCCATATAAGAACCTATGGTGATAACATTTGACCATTTAGTAAGAGGGACATTTAGCTCACTAACAGCACATTCCTCCCCATTAATATAGACCTTAAAAATGGAGTCATTATAGGTAGCGGCAAAATGATACCAGACATTCTTTTCAACAGGATTTTTTGCTGCGGTGCTCATTGTATAACATCCTTTTCCGTCTCCTCCTTCACAAGAACGAATATATAAAGAACCATAGGTGAAGCAGAAATTAAATCCAAATTGATTAATCTCAGCAAACATTATTACTGCTGAATCAGACCTTTTATGTTTATCATTTAATTTAACCCATGCTTCTATAGTTAATCCCTTAGAATAGTCATATTTACCCATTTCTGGTATAATTACACAACCATTCTCTCCTCTTGTTTCTGGCCCGGCTCCACTAAATTCCAGAGCTTTCCCAAATTTTCCATCCACCCATTTGCTATATTCAGCTAATTTTATAACCTTCCCATCATTATCATTACCACTTGAATCCTTCGCTACATCACCTTGTCCTTCGTCAAATTTCCAATATCCAATCGGTCCTTTTTCTTCACAAAAACACCTTCCTGAAATTAAAAACATTCCTACTATAAATAACATCGCTCCAAATATACATCTTTTTATCATTTTTATCCCCTATTTTTCATATATTTCAACTTCTGATACACACGCATATGGACCATTCTTGGCCGTAACCCATAATCTTATTCTGTCTGTAGTCACGGGACTAAATATGTGTGTAATCATATCTTCACTTTTGCCTGACACTCTATCCACCTCCTTCCATTCTCCAGATATAAATGCCTGCACGCTGGGATATAAGACGCCGGAAGCAATATACCATGGACAGGCTATTAGTTGACAGGAAATATGCGGAATGGTTTAATATGGGCTGGCAGCGAAATAAATCGCGCGCGCCAGAACTACTTTTTCACACCTTAAGAACTACTACTTTCTGTCCAGACCAAGGGGACAACCTCAGTATTCAACCAGTATGGTGACTGTCTTAAGGTAAAGCTAAGGCCGGGTAATGTGCACAGTGCAGATGAGTGGCAAGAATTCCTGGAGCCGATATTGAGGTATTACGCCGGAAAAGGGATAAACGTAAAGGTACGAGGGGATGCCGCCTTTGCCATACCGGAGTTATATGAATTATGCGAAGAATTAGGAATAGACTATGCGATACGGATAAAAGAGAACAAGAAATTGACAGAAAAGGTGGCGCTATATACAAAGAGGCCTGTGGGAAGACCCGGAACGAAACCGGTAATAAAATATGTCAGTTTCCAGTACGGTGCCGGTTCCTGGGAAAAGGAGCGGAGAATAGTAGCAAAGATAGAGCATCATCAGGGAGAGTTATTTCCCAGGATAGGATTCATCGTAACCAGTCTAAAATGGAATAATAAGACGGTGGTAAAATTCTACAACCACCGGGGCACCTGTGAGCAGTGGATAAAAGAAGGGAAATATGCTTTAAACTGGACAAGGCTTAGTTGTCAGGGATTTAAGGAGAACGAAGTCCGGTTGAAACTATTCATCATGGCATATACACTGGGGAACATTTTCCGGACACTGGCATTACCGGAAAAGATAAGGAGTTGGTCCTTGAGGACGATACAATTAAAATTGATAAAGATAGGCGGCAGGCTTATCAGGCATGCCCGGTATTACTATCTGCTTTTGGCGGAGGCGACAATAAATGAACGGATATGGAAAAGCATCATGAAAAAGATAAGCTGTCTTTGTCCTGCACCCGGATGACAGAACAAATTCTTCAGAAATACCAATTAAGAATCAAGACGGTAAAGGGGACGCCTTTACAAAATTAGTCAAGATTATGGGATTCGACATAAAAACAGGAGTTTTGGGGTGCTTAGGGATAAAAATTTGGAGCTTTTTAATTGACAAATAGATATATCGGGGTTTATACTTGTAAAAAAGGATTGATTAGGGGTAAAATACGATAAATGATTCAGGGTATCAGGCTAAAATATCTCTTGTTGAGGGATAAACGGAGTATCCCGGGGTATTAACCCCTTTGAAGCACGCTTTTTGCCACCCCGACGGCGGAAATATGTGTCTCCCATGCACAGACATGGTTTGTGCAGGTCAGTACCCACGTTAGAATTAAACGTATCCCTGGGTGTAGCACCCACGGAACCGGAGGTATTTATGGTACTCATAACTAAACTCCTTTCTTTAATGGAGCGCAAGTTTTCTCTATCCGGGGACAATCCCCAAACAGATCTGCGCAAGTCTCTTTATTTTACTACTCATTCTTCCTTTCTTTCTTGCTTTCGCGGAGCACCCAGATTGCTCAAGCGAAAGCAAGCCGACTCTCCTCCTGCCTCTCCCCTACATGCCTTCATCTATGTCGGTGAGGACAGGGATTTCCCCCTCTTGACAGGGTTTTTAATACCGATTAATTAATCACATGGAAAACTCCTTTTCTTTTTTGGCACAACCCTATAAAAGGATATTCTCAGATGTTCAACCTCAAGGGTT
>JAZDPL010000086.1:0-9554 GCA_043797665.1 Candidatus Omnitrophota bacterium | reverse complement strand
CGGGCACAATGCTACTTTTTAAGTAGGGTTCTGCCAGAGGGGTTTTGTCGCTAATATTATATGCAATTTTCATAGTAGTTACAAGCTAATCCGGCTATTTATTGTTAAAGGAAATATCATTTTTCACGCTTTTTTCAGGTGTAATATTATTTCTTTCGTTTGCATTAGTAGGAAGTTCGGGTAGAGATACGGTAGGGAGGCTTAGCAGATGTTTGGTTGGGAAAAAGGATACTGGAACAAGAAAGATGAAGAAACGCTGCGCAAGGAGATTTCCGAGTGGGAATATACGTTAAGCAGAGACCCGGGACATCATCCTGCCTGTATGTGCTTGGGGGACCTGTATACCCGGTTGAGGAAAAAGGACAAGGCTCTGGAATATTACCTGAGGGCTCTCAGCCTTAAACCAGGCGACCCCGGGATTATAGATAAGATACGTTTTGTGGAAAAGAAAATGGATATGGTACCCCACTTTGCCAAAGCAGACCCGAATATTGTGAAAGACGAATTGAGAAACACACCCCGGATACTTTTAATCGTCTTCGCCGGGTTCGTAGGTTTAGGCGTTATTCTCTATCTGATTACTATTTCATGGTACTGGACATTTATGTTTTTGGTGTTCATTCCCGCGGTTCTCTTATTCCGCTGGCTCCTGAAACCTCCCTGATTTATTTGACATTCCCCCTTCCGATTTGGTAAAATTACTATTTAAAATCTGAAAGCCCTCCGTAACAATCGTTTCCCGCCGAAAAAGGTGTGGTTTGAGGGTACAGGTTACATTTAGAATCAGGAGGATTTTGTATGGTGAAGATTGGAATTAACGGGTTTGGCAGAATTGGGCGATTGGTGTTGAAGGCGGCTTTTGTCAAAAAGGTTCCGGGGTTGGAATTTGTGGCGGTTAACGACCTTACCGACAGTAAGACCCTGGCACACCTTTTCAAATATGATTCCACTTTTGGAGTTTATCCCGGTGAAGTTTCGGCGAAAGACGGCGCCCTGGTAATAGACGGGAAGACAATTAAAGTTGTATCCGAAAAGGACCCGGCTTTACTGCCCTGGAAAGATTTAGGTGTAGACATTGCGGTGGAATCAACCGGCCGGTTTACCGAAGCGGAAAAAGCCAGAGCCCACCTGACCGCCGGAGCCAAAAAAGTAATTATTTCCGCGCCGGCCAAAGGTGAAGACGTTACGCTGGTGATGGGTGTAAACGAGGCGATGTACAATCCCACCCAGCACCACATTCTTTCCAACGCCTCCTGTACGACCAATTGTTTGGCGCCGGTGGTTAAGGTGTTGATTGAAAACTTCGGTATCCAGAAAGGACTGATGACCACCATTCACTCGTATACCAATGACCAGGTAATCCTTGATTTTCCGCACAAGGATTTACGCAGAGCCAGAGCCGCTGGTCTTTCCATGATTCCCACCACTACCGGTGCGGCCCGGGCGATTGGCTCGGTTATCCCGGCCTTGAAGGGTAAGATGGACGGACTTTCCATCCGGGTGCCAACGCCGAACGTATCCCTGGTTGATTTAGTGGTACTTACCGAGAAAGCGACCACCAAAGAAGAAGTAAATGCCGCGTTCAAAAAAGCGTCTGCCAGCCCCCTGGGCACTTACCTGGCTTACACCGAAGAACCTTTGGTCTCCAAAGATTTTAACGGCAACGAAAAATCAGCTATTGTGGACGGTTCTTGCACCAGCGTACTTGACGGTAATCTGGTCAAGGTGATGGCCTGGTACGATAATGAGTGGGGTTATTCCTGCCGGGTGGTGGATTTAATTAAATATATCACCGAGAAACTATAAGGGGTTGATGCCTAAGGAGGTCCGATGGCAAAGATGAAAGGAGTTGAAGACTTGAAGGATGTTGCCGGCAATCGTATCTTTGTCCGGGTAGACTTCAACGTGCCGATGGCGGAGGGTAAGATTACTGATGATACGCGGGTTACCGCGTCTTTGCCTACGATAAATTATCTTTCCGGTAAGGGTGCCCGGCTTATTCTGGCTTCTCACCTGGGACGGCCCAAAGGGAAAAAGGTTCCGGAGATGTCTCTTTCTCCGGTCGCCAAACATCTTTCCAATCTCATCAAAAAAGAAGTGAAGATGGCTCCGGACTGCATCGGTCCGGAAGTGGAAGGACTGGTCAAAAATCTAAAAGACGGCGAGGTCTGTCTTTTGGAGAATTTGCGTTACTATCCGGAGGAAGAGGCGAATGATGCGGTTTTTGCCCGTAATCTGGCTTCTCTGGCTGAGTGTTACGTTAACGATGCCTTTGGTACCAGCCATCGGGCTCATGCCTCTACCTATGGCGTTCCCTCGGTGTTAAAACCCGCAGCGGCCGGATTTTTGCTGAAAAAAGAGATTGAGAACTTAAGCAAACTTCTCGCCAGCCCGGCAAAACCGTTCCTTTTGATATTGGGCGGTGCCAAGGTTTCGGATAAGATCGGGATTATCGAAAAACTTTTGCCCCTGGTTGATATGGTTACCCTGGGTGGAGCGTTAGCCTACACCTTTGTCAAAGCGAAGAACTGGCCGGTGGGAAATTCCCTGGTAGACGAGGAACGTATTCCCTTAGCCAAGGCGATTATAAAAAAGACCTATGAGTTGCATCTCTACGATTTTCACACACCTCTGGACCACATCATCGCCGATAAGGTGGCACCGGATGCCAAGTACCTGACTACGGAACGGGGCACCATTCCGCCCAACTGGATCGGAGTGGATATCGGACCCCAGGCGGTTGCCGAATATCAGGATTGTATTAAACGGGCAAAGACCATCTTCTGGAACGGTCCGATGGGTATTTTTGAGATTGAACAATTTTCCTCCGGCACCATGGCTATTGCCAGAGCGGTTGCCGAAGCGGATGCTTTTACCGTGGTGGGCGGCGGGGATTCTATTGCCGCCCTGAATAAGGCGGGTGTTGCGGATAAAATCGGCCACATATCTACCGGCGGCGGCGCCTCTCTGGAATTTCTGGAAGGCAAGGAACTGCCGGGGATTGCGATCTTAGATAAAATATGAGAAAAAAGATTATTGCGGGTAACTGGAAGATGTACAAAACACCTGGTCAGGCACGGGAATTAGCCCGAGCCATAAGAAGTGGTACGGCGAAGATTGTACCGGACCGGGAGATTGTTTTGTGTCCTCCTTTTCCTGCTCTGTACGCAGTAAAAGAAGAGATTGAAGGCTCTGAAATCGGTCTGGGTGCCCAGAACATCTATCCCGGAGAGGAAGGGGCGTTTACCGGTGAGGTTTCGCCTTTAATGTTGAAAGAATTGGGTGTTTCGTACGTTATCATCGGCCATTCGGAGAGGAGGCAGTACTTTACGGAAGAAGATGAGTTTATTAACCAGAAAGTACTGATGGCATTAAAATACGGGCTAAAACCAATTCTTTGCGTGGGTGAGACCCTGAACGAAAAAGAAGCCGGACTTACCGAGGATAAGATAAAAACTCAATTAGAAGGCGGTCTGAAAGAGGTTAAAGAACCATCAGTTCTGGTTATTGCCTATGAGCCGGTCTGGGCAATCGGTACCGGCCGTAACGCCACCCCCCGGCAGGCACAGGAAGTACACCGGTTCATCCGGCAATGGCTTGGTGAAAGGTTTGGAGAGGAAGATGCCGAAGATATCCGGATTCAATACGGCGGGAGTGTCAAACCTGACAATGTTGCCTTGCTGATGGCAGAACCGGATATTGACGGTGCCCTGGTAGGTGGCGCCAGTCTTTCCGCGGATTCCTTTTTAGCCATAGCTAAGGGGGTTGAGACAACCCCTAATGGTTGAACAGGGCAAGGTTTTTCAAAAAGAAGGGAATAAGGTTTTCATCCGGGTAACGAAACCGGTTGCCTGCGAAAAGTGTGGTTTTTGTCCGGAGGGAAAAAGGGGAATACTGGAATTAGAAGAGCCGGGTTTAGAGAAGGGAGACCAGGTCGAAATTGAAATTCCGGACAAAGAACTCGTTAAGATTTCCTTAATCTTTTATCTGATTCCCAGCGGTGCATTTGTTGTCGGATTGATGTTGGGTTTGGTATTTTTCCCGGAAGGGTGGGGCAGTCTCGGAATCGGGGTTATCTTTTTGCTCCTTTCTTCTTTTGTCATACGGCGTTACAGCCGAAGAAAAAAAACCGGGTTGCTGGTTAAGAAATTATAAATATCGGAGAGGTTTAAGATGAGGGAACAGGTAGAAAATGCCCTGAATGAAGTACGGGACCTCTTACGTCTGGAAGGCGGAGACGTGGAACTGGTGGAGATTACCGAAGACGGTACCGTTAAGGTGCGGTTAACGGGAGCCTGCGGGCACTGTCCTTTTGCCGCTTTCACTTTAAAGATGCGGGTGGAAAAGGTGGTTAAGGACAAAGTTCCCGAAGTAAAATCGGTTGAGATGGCTTAAGGGGTAACCCCTATAAGAATAATATGCTGCGGGCGTTTTGTAAATCAAAGATTCAGGGATTAACCGTTACCGGGACCGACCTTAACTATCCCGGCAGTGTCACAATCGATTCGTCACTTGCCGGAAAAGCCGATATTCTCCCCAACGAGATGGTTCAGGTGCTGAACCTTGCCAACGGTGTGCGGATTGAGACATACTACATTCCCGGAGAACCGGATAAAGGAGAAGCCTGTCTTAACGGAGCCGCAGCCCGTTGGTTTCAGATCGGTGATAGGATTATAGTTCTTTCCACCGCTTTCTATTCTGAAGAGGAGATAACTAACTTTAAGCCAAGAGTTATTATCACCGATGAAAAGAACAGGTTCGTTGAAGAGCGTTGAGGGAAAACAATTCGGCAATCTTTTGAAACGTTGAACCGGCTCATTTCTGCGGTCTGGGCTTTCGTAGGAGGCGCCCTCTTCCTTTTTGCCTATCCTCCCTTTAATTGTTCCTACCTTGCGTGGTTTGGTTTGATTCCCATCCTTTTTCTCACCCGTCAGAGGTATCCTTTCTGGTCCGGGTATATCTGGGGATTGTCCTTTTTCGGTTTGGGACTCTCCTGGCTTATTCCTCTTGCCGGAATCGGCTGGTTTGTCCTGGTTCTGTACCTTTCACTCTATCCGGCTATTTTTTTCTTCCTGGTGAGAAGTGTTAATGGACGGGCCTGGGAATTATGGGCCGCTTCCCTTGGTGTTCTTCTGGAATTTATTGTGGCGAATCTCTTTACCGGGTTTCCCTGGTTAAGTCTGGCTATTACCCAATATCCGGTCAGGCCGATTCTGGCAATAGCCTCCCTGGGTGGTTCCTACCTCATCTCTTTTTTAGTCCTTCTGGTAAATCTGTCCCTCTTTTCCCTCTTCTTTTACCGGCGGAAACGCAGCGCCGTCTTGACACTTTTATTAACCGTTTTTTTGTTGATTCTGGGAAAGGTTCAATCTGCACCCGGGCATTTTTTCTGCCGGGATTCTGTGACAACCCCTGAAGGTTTCAAATTTGCCGCAGTTCAGGCTAATGTGCCGTCGTCCTTACGCCGGGAAGGTCCGGAACTGGAACCATACCTGCAGGTCACGGAAGGTTTATCGGAAAAAGTTGACCTGATTGTGTGGCCGGAAACAACCTTTGTTACTGAGGACGGTTGTCTTCCTGATTCGGTTGGTAAACTCCTGAGAGATAAAAATTGTTATCTTTTGACCGGGGTTTTAGAGAGTAAAGGAGAGGATTGGTACAACAGTGCAATTCTTTATGCGCCTGACGGAAAGGTCGCCGGTACCTATCAAAAACGGCACCTGGTTCCCTACGGTGAATTCACGCCGGGCCGCCGTCTACCCATGGTCCGTTTTTTAGTAGAGCGGCAGGCCGGTTTTTTGCCGGATTTAAAAAGAGGGACACAGCCTTCTTCGATGACGCTTAAAGGAATACCGCTGACGGTTCTTATCTGTTATGAAGATGTTTTTTCGGAAGAGGTGGCAACCCGGACAGTGACGGATTCAGTCTTGGTTGTTTTGACCAACGATTCCTGGTTAGGTCTTATGGGAGGCTCTCAACACTTTGCTTTTGCGGCATTACGTTCTGCCGAAAACGGTACCGGTCTGATACGAACCGCTAACACCGGAATTTCCGCTTATTTTGACCGGACCGGCAGAGTCATAGACAGAATTGCTCCGCGGCGGTCAGGGATATTAATTGGTTATGTGCCGGAAGGGTCCGGCAAGACTTTTTACCGGCGTTTCCCGTTTTTTTTTCCTCTGGCCGCTCTGGTTTTTTCGGTCATTTTGTTGCCTGTGAAAAGGAGAAGACGATGAAGAATACGGTTTTAAAACAGGGACAGATTTCAGGATTGGAAAAGGGATTAGGGTATGTTTTTAAAAATAAAGGGCTGTTGATGGAAGCGCTGACCCACCCTTCGTTCGCTTTTGAGAATAACCTTCCTTCCAATCAGCGTCTGGAGTTTCTGGGTGATGCGGTTCTCTCGCTGGTAGTGGCGGAGGAATTATTTGATGTTTTCCCCCTGGCTCCGGAGGGACTGCTTACCCAGCACCGGGCCGCCATAGTTCAAGGAAAATCCTTAACCGTTATTTCCTGTCGGATGGGTCTGGGTAAATTTTTGCGCCTGGGAAAAGGAGAAGAAAAACAGGGCGGCCGTAAGACACCCTCCAACTTAGCCAACGTTTTGGAAGCGATTATCGGCGCGCTCTATCTGGACAGTGGTATCAGAGCCAGCCGCGTCTTTATCAAACAGCACTTCTTTGGCAAAAAGACCGGCTCCTTACTATAATCGGCGGGTGTTTATTTCCTGTTCGGCAATTGAAATAAGGTTGGTAACCGTCCAGTAAAGCATAAGGCCGGCAGGCAAGTTGTAGAGAAATACGGTGAGCATCACCGGCATAAGGACGGTCATCATCTTCTGCTGTTCGGCAGCCATACCGGTCGTACTTGCTGAGGAGAGTTTCTGCTGGAAGAACATCGTACCGCCCATAAGGAAGGGGAGAATATTGACGGGTAATTCACTCCCTCGCACATTTAAGACAAAAAGTTTGTCCGGCAGAGAGAGGTCGTTTATCCAGAGGCAAAATTTTGCCCCCCGCAGGACGATGGCGGTCCGCAGCAGGGTGAAGATAGCGATGAAAATGGGAACCTGGACCAGCATCGGTAAACAACCGGAAAGAGGATTAATCCGGTACTGGCGGTAGATGCCGAAAATCTCTTTTTGCATCGCCTGGGGATTATCTTTGTATTTTTTAGAAAGGTCCTTCATGTAGGGCTGCAGTTTTTGCATTGTTTTCATCGTACGCAGACTAACCCTGGTCAGGGGAAAGAAGACGATTTTAAAAAGAATCGTTAAAAGAATGATTGCCACACCCCAGTTTGGGAGCAGACGGTGAAAGAAGGTAAGGATACCCATAATAAAACGGTTTAAAGCCACTATCGGTCCGGTGGGCAGAATTTCTCCGATACCAACTCCTTCCTTAGTCAGGACCGGTTGGTCCGCCGGCCCGGAATAAAAGTAGAAGTTTTCCTTCGCCTGACCCGGCTTAAGGATAAAAGAGGAAACAACTTTTCCGGCTGCTCCTTCAGAAATGGTTGCGTCTAATGGTTTTTCCGGTTTTAAAAAGGTAAGGATGTATTGAGTCTTCCGGCCTAAGTAGCCGGTACCGGGGACCTGGTGTGCCTCATTTTTGATGGTACCGGGTCGAATACGGCTGATTTTGCCGGAGGAAGAAACAAGGATTTCTTCAATGTCAGTACGGTTTTTCTTCAGTGACTGGGGACTGCTGAAAGCGGTCAACGTTGTTTTTTCTTCCGTTAAACCTTCCCTTGCCAACTCAAATGCGATTCCGTATTTTCTATTGTCAAAGGTAAACTTTTTGGTAATCGTTCCCTTCCCTTTTCTGGCGCGAAAGGTTATCGCATCCGATGTCTGGGACGGAGAAAGCGCCAAACTTTCCTTGTCAGGAACGAATAAAATCTCGTTTTCGCCTTCAATTCCGAAAGGGTAAGAAGAATCCGGCGAGAGCGTTTCTAACCAGGGTTCGTTTTTTCGCGTGTAGTGTTTAAGCCCTAATGAAATAAGCCGCCCCCCCCGGCTGTCAAAGACCGCCCGGTAAAGTCCGGTTTCGACGATTACCTCTTTAGCCGGCGGCAGAGAAGGCTCTTCCTTAGAAGGGGGGGATATCTTTGAAATTGGGCTTAGGTCTGAAGTGACCGGCGGAGGAGTCTGGGTTGGGACAGTCTTGGGCGGCTGGTTCTTCGTTTGAATATAACTAAAAAATACAATCACCAGCATGGAAAGCCCAAAAGCTAATAATGCCCTTTTTCCTGTATTATCGGATCGGGTCATAACCACCTGCACAAAAAGGGTGACATCGGGAAAGCCGCCGCAGAGTTAAAAGAGTTCCTTTTTTTGAGCCGTATCGTGTGAGCGCTTCTTTCGCATACTCGGAGCAAGAAGGGTAATAACGACAAGATTCAGGGAGAAATGGTGATAAGATATTCTGGTATATTTTTAATACTACCACTAACATCCATGTCATTCCCTCATGTGCATTCTCTGTCATTCCCGCATGTTTTAAGCGGGAATCCATTAAAAATCTTTTCATATCTAAACCGACAACCGTTTTCTTCCCTTTGACCGGCGCCGGTTGATGACCGACCTGCCGCCGGGTCTGCGCATTCTCTTCAGGAATCCGTGGGTTCTCTTTCTTTTTCGGTTATGAGGTTTATAAGTGATACTCATTCAGTCTCCCTGTCATTCCCGCATGTTTTAAGCGGGAATCCATTTACAAAATGTATATTATACCACACTTAGAAATGGAACGGAAAGGATTTAAACAAGAGCCGTATCCCGAAGGCGATGAAAAACAGACCCAGAATAATTTCAATTTTGTGCAAATGGCGCTGAATTTTTTGGATATACACCAGCAGGTGGTCGATGAGAAAAGCGCAGAATAGGAACGGAATAGCCATTCCTGCGCTGAAGAGGATAAGCAGCAGGATTCCCTGGCGGACTGTTTCGCTGACCGCAGCGGTTACCATGATGGTGGCAAGAACCGGAATACTGCAGCCGGTCCAGGCTGCGGAGAAAGAAAGTCCGACCAGAAAAGAACCCAGGAGTCCGGCCGGTTTAACGCTTCGTGTGGAATGCCTCTGGGGCAAACGGTACAAGAAACCGGGTTTACGGATAAGGAGGAGGCCTAAAAAGATGATGACCGCCCCCCCGATATTCTGGATAAATTTCAGGTGTTGTCCTAGAAAATTTCCGGCCATCGTGGCACTGGCACCCAGAAGAATAAACAGGCTCAGGAATCCGGCCAGGAAACAACCCGCGTTCAAGAATACGGTCACCCTTTTTTTACCGGTTATATCCGGGATAGAAATACCGCTTAAATAAACCAGATAGGATGGGAGCAAAGGTAAAGTGCAGGGTGAGAAGAAGTATCCTACCCCGGCCAAAAAAGCCAGTCCTAACGAAGGTATCTCCATTTCTCATCCAGTCCCCCCTTTATAAAAGGGGGTGAGGGGGATTTGCGGAGAGGGAGGGATTTGAACCCTCGGAGGCAGGAAAACCCGCCTCAACGGATTAGCAATCCGCCGCACTAAACCAGGCTATGCGACCTCTCCAT
>JAZDPL010000037.1:0-13624 GCA_043797665.1 Candidatus Omnitrophota bacterium | reverse complement strand
TCACAAAATGTAAAACGAATGTGAAATTGTGAAGCCTGACCCCACTATCTTTTTACCATCTTGTTGTTGTATGCTTTCTATAAAATCAAATTGATTATTTTCTTGAGTAATTAAACTAGTGTAGTGCGTCATAAATAACTTGATATTTAAAAGGATATAGGTTATGCTTATTTCAAATGAACATATCAGAACGTATAATTTTAGATCCTCAAGAACAGGCAACCATCCGACTCTGGGCTCACGGGAAAAGCTTCCCCCTGCGATTGGTACAACGCGCCCAAATCATTCAGATGGCAGCCGATGGAATCTTCAGCCACGACATAGCTTGCCGCCTGGGGATTTCCCGTCCTACGGTTCAACTCTGGCGGCAGCGTTTTTTGTCCTTCCGCTGCGCCGGGTTGGAAAAGGATGCGCCCCGTCCTGGTCGTATCCCCAAAATTTCGAAAGCGAAAATCAAAGCGGTGGTCGAAGCCACTCTAGAGACAACGCCTCCCCATGCGACGCACTGGAGTACGCGAACCATGGCAACAGCTCAAGGACTAAGCGAAGCGACGATACGTCGGATATGGAAGCAACACAACCTGAAACCGCATCTGGTCAAAAGCTTCAAACTCAGCCGCGACAAGCACTTTGTCGAAAAGTTGTACGACATCGTTGGATTGTATCTGAATCCTCCGGACAAATCGCTGGTCCTCTGCGTGGACGAAAAGAGTCAAATCCAGGCTCTGGACAGGACCCAGCCGGGTCTGCCGCTAAAGAAAGGCCGCTGCGGAACGATGACTCACGATTACCAACGCAACGGCACGACCACCTTGTTTGCGGCCTTAAGTATGCTGGACGGCAAAGTTATCGGCGACTGCATGCCGCGTCATCGACACCAGGAGTTTATCCGTTTCCTCAAGCAGATAGACAAAGAAACCCTGTTTGGACTGGACCTTCACTTGATTGTGGACAATTACGGCGCCCACAAACACCCCCGGGTGAAATCCTGGCTGAAACGCCACCCCCGGTTCCATCTGCATTTTATTCCAACTGCCAGCTCCTGGCTGAATCTGGTCGAACGCTGGTTTCGCGAAATCTCCGACAAGCGTATACGCCGCGGTTCGTTTCGCAACGTTCCAAATTTGATTACAGCCATCAAGGATTACCTGGAAAATCACAACCAAAATCCCCGTGTTTTCGTATGGAGCGCTCCGGTGGAGCGTATTTTGACAAAGATCGCCAAATGTAAAGAAGCGTTGGATTCACTACACTAGAACATGCCTGGTCTTAGACTAATGCAAAAGTAATCGTTCCTTTATGTCATTCCTGTATGCCTTTAGCAGGAATTTATTATGAATACTCAGTATTACATTGATTTAGAAAACCGTTACTGTGCGAAAAACTATAAACCACTGGATGTGGTTATTGCGCGGGGGAGAGGCGTCTGGGTTTGGGATGTTGAGGGAAAACGTTATCTGGACTGCCTTTCGGCGTATTCAGCGGTTAACCAGGGACATTGCCATCCAAAAATTGTGGCCGCGCTTACAGAGCAAGCCCGAAAATTGACCCTCACTTCCCGGGCATTCCGCAATGATCAATTGGGGCTGTTTTGCAGAGACATTTGCCGCTTAACTAATTCGCACATGGTATTGCCTATGAATAGCGGAGCGGAAGCGGTTGAAACGGTTATCAAAGCGGTACGCAAATGGGGATATCAGAAAAAAGGTGTTGCCCCAAACCAGGCTGAAATTATCGTTTGTAATAATAACTTCCACGGAAGAACCATTACTATTGTAGGATTCAGTACAGAGGAGCAATACCGGCAAGGGTTCGGCCCGTTTACACCTGGTTTTATAACTATTCCTTTCGGGGATGCCGATGCCCTGGAGCAGGCCATTACGCCCAACACCGTTGGTTTTCTAATTGAGCCCATTCAGGGAGAAGCCGGTGTGATTATTCCACCAAACGGATATTTAAAAGCTGTCAGGGACATTTGTTCCGCTAATGATGTTCCTTTAATTCTGGATGAGATCCAGACCGGTCTGGGCCGCACCGGAAAATTATTGGCGGAAGTCCACGAAGGTATAGAAGCAGATGTTACACTGATTGGCAAGGCACTTTCCGGAGGAGTATATCCCATTTCGGCCATTCTTTCTAATGAGGATGTGCTTGGGGTATTCATGCCCGGTGATCATGGCAGCACGTTTGGCGGTAATCCTCTTGCCTGTGCTGTGGCCCGTACGGCGGTGAAAGTGCTTATTGAAGAAAAGATGATTGAAAATGCTGCGGATATGGGAGATTACTTATTGCAACGTCTCAAGTCCATAGACAGTCCATATATCAAGGAAGTGCGCGGTAAAGGATTGTTTATTGGCGTCGAGTTAAAACCGGAAGCCGGCGGCGCACGCCGTTTTTGTGAGGCATTGATGACCAAAGGAATTCTGTGTAAGGAAACGCATGAGCATGTGATTAGAATTGCGCCGCCATTGATTATTACCAGGGAGGAATTGGACTGGGCTTTTGAGCGGATAGAATTGGTACTAAAAACCTAAGCAGATTGGTTATTTTACTAATACATCGGAAAAGGGTTTTCTATGGAGATTCTCGAAAGGTATGTAGCGGTGGACAATAAATGTGCCTGGCCCAATCTTACACTTATGCCTGATGGCGCTCTTGTGGCAACAATTTTTGGCGAACCGACCCATGGCAGATGGGAAGGAGACGCAGAGTGCTGGGTTAGCCGGGACGATGGCAGGGTATGGAGTTTCTTAGGGGTACCGGCTCCGCATAAAAAAGGAACAAACCGGATGAATGTAGCGGCAGGTCTTACCCGGAGCGGCGTTTTCGTTGTTTTGTGCTCGGGCTATACCAACATTCCGCCACGCCCTCCGTTAGGTGAACCGGGGGAGCTCTATGAAGGCACGGGACTGGAACCGTGGGTTTGCCGTTCTGAAGACGGAGGAAAATCATGGACTCAAACCAGGGGGCTGACAATCCCTTCGCAGCTTTCCCATGCCGTTCCGTTTGGAGATATAATACAACTGACTGATAACCATCTTGCCGTTTCTTGTTATTCACTTCATTCAGACGATAAAGACAGATGTTCGGCGTGGATATTCTTCAGTGAGGACGACGGAAGGACATGGGGTAATTCCTGCCCGATTGCAGTTGGTAATTATGACGAAACAGGTTTGCTTTATCTTGGTGACGGGCGCCTCCTTGCAGCAAGCCGAACCAATTGCCCTCACCCTCTTCTTGAAATCTTTGTATCAGAGGACAACGGACAAACATGGACATGCCGCGGTCCTGTTTCTCTGCCCGGACAAATACCTGCGCATCTTTGCAGGTTAAAAGACGGGCGGATTTTGCTCAGTTATGGAGTACGCAATCCTGGTATGCTTGGTGTCTGCGCCAGAGTCAGTTGTGATGGCAGTCTCACCTGGAGTGCGCCTCTAGTATTGTTTAGTACAGATTATGTAGATGGCGGGTATCCTTCCAGTGTGCAGATGGGTGATGGCACCATTGTAACTGCCTATTACTGTGCTTCTATCCCTATGCACCGTCGGTATCATATGGGTATTGTGCGCTGGAAATTAGATTAATAACAGGTAAATGCTCAGTCAGTCAATTCCGTACCGAAATTCCCTCTTTTCTTCCACCTGCGCTAAGGCTACGGCGGACAGGTGTGGGAGAGGGGTACTAAACGAAGGAGGGGTAGGATGAAGGTTTATATCTCAACAGATATGGAAGGAATCAGTGGGGTGGTAACCTGGCAGCAGACTGGTCGGGATGAGGGAGGACCAGAAGAATACGAAAAGGCAAGGCATCTTTTGACTTTTGATGTCAATGCAGCGGTAGAGGGTGCCCTGGCCGCTGGTGCCAAAGAGATTGTGGTAATGGATGGCCACAGCAGTGGCTATAACTTTATTATTGAAGAACTCCATCCCGGTGCCCAGTATATCACTGGCCCGGTGAGAACCCAAATTCTTCCTGGTTTAGATGAAACATTTACCGCGATGCTTCTGGTTGGCTTCCACGCAATGGCTGGCGCCAGGAATGCTGTTTTAGACCATACCCAGAGTTCCACGACCTGGTACAATTACTATCTTAACAATATCAAAATGGGTGAAATCGGTCAGGAAGCAGTGATCGGGGGACACTTTGGAGTCCCGGTGGTCTTTGTCAGCGGTGACAGAGCCACCTGCGAGGAAGCAAGAGAACTGTTAGGTGATATTGAAGTATCTATCGTAAAGGAAGGCTTAACCCGTAACTGTGCCAAGATACTCCCACCGGTCAAAGCAAGAGAGGCAATCGCTTCGGGTGTTAGTAAAGCCCTAAAGAGAGTTTCAGAATTTAAACCCTATGTGATTAAACCACCGATTGAAGTAAGACTTGAAACCCAGAATACCGATGTTGCCGATGGCTACCAAAGGGCAGGCTGGAAAAGGTCTGACAGCCGAACCGTAGTGAAGATCGCCAAGAGTGCCTTAGAAATTCTTTAATTGGTAAGGAGGATAAGATGAAGATATACAATCTTGGCATGGTCGGTTTGAGCCCTGGCAACGGCCACCCTTATTCCTGGTCGGCTATCTTTAACGGATACAACAAAAAAGAGATGGCCAAATGCCCCTTCCCCGTAATCCCGGAATATTTGGCTAAAGAGGACCCGCCCACGATGTGCATCGAGGAAGGTAAGGTGACGCATATCTGGACCCAGAATCCGGAAATGTCGAAACAGGTAGCCCGGTCTTCCCTGGTCGAGCATGTAGTTGAAAAGATAACCGACCTGATCGGTAAGGTGGACGCGGTACTTTTAGCCAGGGATGACGGAGAAAACCATCTCCAGATGGCCAGGCCTTTTATTGAGGCTGGGGTGCCGATTTTCATTGATAAACCTCTGACTGACCAGGCCGCTGACCTCAAGGAATTCGTTCGATATTACCGGGAAGGAAGACCCGTGATGTCCTGTTCCAGCGCCCGTTACTCCAGGGGTATTCTGGAGTTAAAGAAAAAAAACGACCTGGGTCGTATCCTAACTGCGAACGCAGTTACTCCCAAGTACTGGCGTACTTACGGTATCCATATGATTGAATCGGTATGTGCGGTGATGGGTACCGGGATCGAATCGGTTCAGAACGTCGGCCAGCCCGGTGAAGAGATTGTTCACCTCAAGTATCTGGATGGAAGGCACGCGGTCATTCAGACCTTTGCCAAGATCACCCAGGGCGGGACTTCATTCTACGGAGAAAAAGGAGCGGCGGTGGTCATTGACCCGGATGCGTTTTTCCAGTTTAAGAATATGCTCCAGCATTTCGTCGAGATGCTCAAGACGGGAACTCCCCCGTTTGATTGGCAGGAGACCGTGGAGATGTCCAGGATAGTTATCGCCGGACAAAAGTCGCTGGAAGAAGGAGGCCGGAAAGTGCCGCTAAAGGAGGTAGAAACATGAACGTCCAGGAACTTTTCAGTTTAAAGGGCAGAGTTGTCTTGGTGACCGGTAGTACTGTTAATTACGGTGCCTGCATCGCAACCGGATTAGCCGAAGCCGGCGCTGCGGTTATTATCACCTCCCGTAACTTGGAAAAAAGCCAGAAGAAGGCGAACGAATTGGTAAAAATGGGGTTTTCAGTCACCCCTGGCCAGCTGGATATTGCCGATGAAAAATCAATTCGAACCTTGAAGGAAAAGATTATCTCAGAACACGGTAGAATCGATATCCTGGTAAATAATGCGGTCTTAAGACCAGGCGGTCCAGGGATGTCTTTGGCTCAGGTCTGGCAAGAATCGATGAGGGTGAACGCGGTTGGTCTGCACCTTTGTACCAGCATCTTTTTAGAGCAGATGGCAAAGCAAAAAAAAGGGAATATCATAAATATTGCGTCGATGTATGGAATGGTAGCCCAATATCTGCCCATGTATGTCGGAACCGGTTTCGAAAGCGACGAGAGCGGAGATTACTTTTTTCACAAAGCCGGGATGATTAATTATACCCGTTTTCTGGCGGTCCGTTGCGCTTCGGATAATATCCGGGTCAACTGCATCAGCCCGGGAGGCTTGTTCGCAAACCAGCCGGAAAGATTCCTGGAAAGATACTATCGCCACGTCCCCCTGGGCCGGATGGCCGATGAGGATGATATTAAGGGAGCGGTGGTTTATCTGGCTTCCGAAGCCTCATCTTATGTTACCGGCCATAACCTCGTGGTAGACGGCGGCTGGACAATTTGGTGAGCAGGTTAAAAACGGTAATCGTCATCGGTTTATGCTGACGAGAAAAGAAGTTTTGCTGCTGCTCCAAGGTGGGAGGCTGGTATGTTTGATTTGACTGGAAAGGTAGCCTTAGTTGCCGGTGGCGCCGGGTATCTTGGTGCGCCAATTTGTCAGAAACTTAGCGAGCAGGGTGCCGCGGTTATTGTGGCAGATATCGACCTGGAACGAACGAAGGCGAAGGTTGAGAGTATTTCTGCGGCAGTCCCTGAAGCCAGGGTTAAAGGCCTTTTTCTGGATATCTCCGACGAGAAATCGATTAAGACCCTGACCGCGCAAATCATCAAGGAATTTGGCGGTTTGCACATTCTGGTCAACACTACCTGTAGCGCCGTAGGTAAATCGGTAGAGGAGATTAATACCGAAGAATTCGATTCCACCCTCCATACCAATCTAACCGGTTCTTTTAACCTGGCCCGGGAAAGTGCTGATGTCATGACGCAAGGTGGCAGCATTATCTTTTTTTCTTCGATGTATGGCAGAGTATCCCCGGACCCGCGGATTTATTCTCTGCCCATGAAACCAAATCCGATTGAATATGGAGTGGCGAAAGCCGGTCTTGAACAGATGGTCAGATATCTGGCGGTTTATTGGGCACCAAGAAATATTCGCGTCAATGCAGTCTGTCCAGGACCTTTTTCAAATCCGGATTTGAAAGAGTACGCCGAAAACCCGGAATTTAAAGATTTTCTAAAACGCTTAGCCGAGAAAGTACCTCTGGGTCGTATCGGACGCAAGGAAGAGACAGCCGGCCCGGTAATCTTTCTGGCTTCTGACGAAGCCTCTTACGTAACCGGGCAAATCCTTGTGGTTGACGGCGGCTGGACAATTTGGTAATAAACGTTAAGGGTACTGTCAAATAGGAAATGAAAGGATAGAAAGAATTATGAAAGGAAAAGAACGCGTTAGGGTAGCGATGCTGAATGGTAAACCGGATTGTGTGCCGGTTATACCACAAATCTGCATTCCCCATGCGGTTAGGGTACTCGGCCTTAATTACGAAGAGACGCTCTTGGAGGTTGTCCGCCATCCAGAACTTATGAATAAAATTGTCTTTGATTGCGTGAAATATTATGGAGTCGACGGTCTTCGGGCCTGGATACCCTCTGAACCGATGGATGTAATCAAAGTTGATGGAAAATGGCATGGCCAAGACCCGAAGACAGGTCAGTTACTCGGGTTGATAGATTTTGCGGGTGGAGGTAGTATTGTGCCTTCGGAAGAGCCTACTCTGAAGACCGATGAAGATATTGACAGCATTCCGGTTGTTCCAGCCGAAAAGATAATCAAGGGCGGGAAATTAGACAGCGTTAAGGCTATTATTGAAGAAGCCAAAGATGACTACTTTGTAATTAGTCATCCCGGGCTTTTTACCTTTGAACACCTGACTTTTGTACGCGGCAAGATTCAGGCGATGATGGATATCATGGATAATCCAAAATTTTGTCACAAAGCACTGGAAAAAGCACTACAAGTTGCCATTCAGAATGGGCTGGCACTTGTTTCAATTGGGATTGATGCCCTTCTGATTGCCGATACATTTGGAGGAATTATTTCCCCGAAACAATTCCAGGAATTTTGTTTTCCATATTTTAAGAGGTTTGTGGAGGCGATGAAAGGTCAGGGTGTTCTAATCTATATGCACATATGCGGTAACAGCCGCCGGCTTTTCGAGGCAATAGCTGACACCGGAGTAAACTGCATCGAGCCGCTTGACCCTTTGGGCGGTGTGGAGGTAAGCGATGCCAAGGACCGGGTTGGCCATCGAGTTGCGCTGATGGGAGGTGTCAACACCGTCAAGCTTGCCCGCGGTTCTTTACCGGAAGTAGTCGCTGACTGCCGGCGTTGTCTTAACCAGGGTGCGGTTGGCGGAGGATACATTCTGGCCGCCGGCGATATGCTGCCGACAGAAACAGTGCCGGAGAAGGTCAAGGCAATGGTTGAGATGGCTCACGAACATAGGTATTAACCGCAACGCATAGTTTTTCTGGAGGAATTTTATGCAGATAATCGATAGAGGCATTGTTTTTAAAGGCGAAAAAGGATTGACAAACATAAAATAATATGTTATTATTATGGAAACGTTAATTCCATATTTGGACTTAAAATGGAAACCTTAATTCCAAGAATTTTTGTATCACCAAAACAACATTTTTTTCTGTTTGGTCCTCGTGGAACAGGAAAAACCACCTGGCTTAGACAAAAATACCCCAATGCAGTCGGGATAGACCTGCTTGAACCAGACATCTTTCGTTCCTACAGTGCACGGCCGGAAAGCTTGCGAGAAATAGTCCTGGCCAATCTTGATAAAAAGACAGTCATTATTGATGAAATTCAGAAGGTCCCGGAGATACTTAGTGCAGTCCATGCACTTATAGAAAAAAAACTAAATATCCAATTTGTTCTCACTGGTTCAAGTATACGCAAACTTAAAAGAACCGGTGCAGACTTACTTGCCGGGAGGGTTATAAAAAAGACATTTCATCCCTTTATGGCCGTAGAACTTGGCCATAAATTCAAAATAAGTAGTGCTCTAAAACAGGGTTTATTGCCACTTGTCATAGCCTCCGATGAACCTGAGAGTGTTCTTAAAACATATGCGGCTGTTTATGTGCGTGAAGAGGTACAGATGGAAGGTATGGTTAGAAATATAGGTAACTTTTCAAGATTCTTAGAAGCAATCAGCTTTTCGCATGGTTCTGTACTAAATACTAGTAATGTTGCCCGAGAATGTGAAGTAGAAAGGAAAGTGGTAGAGGGATATATAACTATCCTTGAAGACCTTTTGTTGGCTTTTCGCCTGCCGGTATTTACCAAACGCACAAAAAGGTCTGTTATTGCTCATTCAAAATTCTATTATTTTGATGTTGGTGTTTATCGTTCATTACGTCCTTGCGGACCATTAGACAAATCTGAAGAAATCGATGGTTGTGCCCTTGAAGGGTTAGTAGCTCAGCATCTTGTAGCCTGGAATTCATATAGAGGAGATAAAAATAAAGTTTATTTCTATCGGACTTCGGCCGGCTCAGAAGTAGATTTTATTGTCTACGGAGAAGAGGTATTTTGGGCAATTGAGGTGAAAAACACAGCACGTCTGCGTCCCGAAGACCTGCGTGCTTTAAAAAATTTTAAGATGGATTATCCTGAAAGTACCGCCTATTTACTTTACAGAGGTAAAGTGCGTCTAATAAAAGATGGAATATTATGTGTTCCTTGTGACGAATTTTTACTACACCTTAATCCTGAGAAAACTAAAATATTTTAACCCTACCTGAAACAGGGTGGAAAGGAAGAAAGCTGAAAATTGACAGCGCTTGAAATAAAGGCGATTATGGTGAAACAACCCATCCGGGCGATTGATATTCATGCCCATTTTGGCAAATGCCGCGGCTCCGGTTTTAGGATTTTAGACCAATTTATGTTCGGGGAGCCAAAAGTAGTGGTGCAGCGCGCCCAGCTGGCACAGACAAGCCTGACGATGGTTTCGCCTCTCAAAGCTTTACTCCCCAGGCTTCAAGGGGATGCATTCTCCGGTAATATTGATGCTGCCCAAGCGGTATCTGAAACAGACGGGTTACTCCAGTGGGTAGTGGTGAACCCCCTGGAACCGCGTACTTATAGGCAGGCTGAAGAAATGCTCAAATCACCCAAATGCGTAGGCATTAAAATACACCCTGAAGAGCACGGTTATCTAATAACTGAACGCGGTAAAGCCATCTTTAAGTTTGCTGCCAGGCATAATGCCATCATTGAATCCCACAGCGGGGAGAAGAACAGCCTGCCGGCGGATTTCGTAAAACTGGCCAACGATTTTCCTGAGGTAAAACTTATCATCTCTCACTTAGGATGCGGCTGGGACAAGGACGTAACCCATCAGGTCAGAGCCATCCAGAAGAGCAAGTACGGCAATCTCTTTACTGATACCTCCAGTGCGAAGTCAATAATACCTAACCTGTTAGAATGGGCGGTTCGGGAGGTAGGAGCCAAACATATCCTTTACGGCACAGATTCACCTTTATACTTTGCACCGATGCAGCGGGCGCGTGTTGACAAAGCGGATATCACCTATCAGGATAAGGAAGATATTCTCCGACATAATGCCTTCCGTCTGTTTGGCAACAAATTGGTGCGCAGCCTAAAAAAATTAGAAACAGAAGAAAGGAGCGGCTAATGAAGAAACGGTATCCCCAGGCGATCTTACTCTCCTGTGAGATTCCCTGGGACGAAAAGGAAGAGTTAATGGAAGACCTTTTCCGGCAGGAAATCAGGGATTTACTGGCAAAAGGGTTCCATCACGTTTATATCTTTGGCACCTGTGGAGAAGGGTATGCGGTTGACACCCGGCGGTTCCGGCAGATTGTGGATATCTTTGTGGAAGAGACACACCGGGAAGGTATCTTCCCGCAGGTGGGAACCATCGGTCTTTCTACCGCCAACATTATTGAACGGCTTGACTATGCTCACAACAAAGGAATCAGGATGTTTCAAATATCTCTTCCTTCCTGGGGTGCTCTGGACGACGATGAGGTGGATACCTTCTTTGAAGACGTCTGCGGAGCCTTTCCGGACAGCCGGTTTCTCCATTACAATAATCCCCGGGCAAAGCGGACCTTGAGCGGAAAAGATTACCGCCGGGTATGTGACAGAGTGCCTAACTTGGCCGCTACCAAAAACGGCGGTACCGATATGCGAAAAGCCTATGATTTGATGACCAACGCACCGGAACTGCAACATTTTTTCGGGGAGTATCTCTTTCCCTTGGGAAGCCTTTACGGTGAGTGTTCCCTGCTCTCCTCTTTCGGAGCCGTTTCTCCCACCAAAACCAGGGAACTCTTTGCTTACGTTCGGGAAGGCAAGATTAAAGAGTTATTCGAACTGGCTCGGCGGACAAATGATGTCTGGGCAGAGGTCTTTGCGCCCTCTGATTACCGGGAGGCGATTGACGGCGCCTACGACAAGATGCTGGTCCGTTTTGCCGGTTTACCGATGCCGTTACGGCTTCTTTCGCCCTACCATTGTTTTCCCGAAGAGGTCTACCAGAAATGCAAGCAAATCCTGGAGGAGAAATATCCGGACTGGTTAGGTTAGGGGATTTATTATATGCAGATTATCAGACGTGGTGTGGTCTTTAAGAGTGAACAGGGCTCAGCGAAGCAATCCCGAGATTGCTAATGAAAACAAATCGTCTTGCTGATTTAAAATTATCCCAGATGATGTTAGGCACGGCCCAGTTTGGCTTACCCTACGGTATCGCCAACCGCTCAGGCCAACCTTCTTACGAGACAGTCCGGGATATTATCGCCTGCGCCTACCAGGGAGGAGTCACCTGCCTTGACACCGCTGCTGGCTACGGTACCAGCGAGGAGGTTATCGGAAAGGCTATTACGGAATTAGGTCTCCAGGATAAAATTGTGGTGGTAACAAAGGTGATGATACACCTTCCGCACAAAAACATCTCCTCAAAAGATGCGGATAATCTGGTTAGAGACTCGGTCTTACTCTCCCTGAAACGGTTACGGCTGAAAAAATTACCGGTCTGCCTCTTTCATACGGAAAAGCGCTTCCGCTATATTGAATCCCTGCTAAAGTTAAAGGAAAAGGGGTTAGTCGGTCACGCCGGTGTCTCGGTGATGACCCCGGAAGCCGCGGACCAAATCATCTCTTCCGGCTTTGCGGAAGCGATTCAAATCCCGACCAATATTTTTGACCTCCGGTTTAAAAAAAGAGGTGTTTTCCAAAAGGCAAAAAAAAGAAAAACAGCGGTCTTTGTAAGAAGTGTCTATCTTCAGGGGCTACTTTTTCTTAAGGACAAGGAGATTCCATCTCAACTAAAAGAAGTAATTCCTATCAGGAAGAAATTTCAGTCCCTGGCAGGCGAAGCCGGAATAAGTTTAGCGGAACTGGCTCTAAGATACGTTCTGGGGATTAGCGGACTGACCTCGGTAGTGATAGGGGTGGATTCTTTGAACCAGATGCGCCAAAACCTGGCTATCTTCGCCAAAGGTCCCCTGGAATCTGCCCTGATGAAGCGCATTTCTAATGCAGTACCGGCTTTGCCTGACACCATCCTGATGCCCAACAAGTGGACTTCCAAATAAAGAATTAGTGAATCTAAAATGATTTATGACTAAAGAGACAATGAGCCGAAAGGCTTCGGATAATATTTATCTCCATAAAGATTTCCACGGCGCCCTGAGTGCGGGAATTGAATATTTAGACCGCCATTATGGCCCTTCCAAGGGCAGACTCCTGAAATATAAGCACATCCAGCCTTACCCTGACTATTGCCGGCATTACGATGTTCTTTATCGCCGGGTACTGGAACCCTTAGGCTATCGTTGCGAACTCGACCTGTCTGCATGCGACCGGGCAAAATGCAGCTTTACCGTGGTAAAATATGGTTAATGGAGGGACGATGGAAATGAGACCAAGCCGGGTTTTAGAGAAACTGCGCCAGGGCAAGGTGGTCAGTTGCTTCAAGACCAACCTTACCTGCAGCCGGGTGGCCGAGATCGCCGGGATGACCGGCCTTGACTGCCTCTGGACAGAGATGGAACATTTAGGCAACGACTGGTCAGTGCTGGAAAGGCAGATTTTAGCATCTAAGTCTTACGATATGGACGTGATGGTCAGGGTTGCCAAAGGATGTTACAGCGACTACATCAGGCCATTAGAGTTAGATGCGGCCGGGATTATGGTTCCCCACATAATGAGCCTGGCAGAAGCAAAGAACGTGGTCCGGATGACCCGGTTTCATCCGGTGGGCCGCCGGCCCATAGATAGCGGTAATGCGGACGGCGCTTACTGTAACATTGCCTTCCAGGATTATATCCGGCAGGCTAACCGGAAACGGTTTGTGGCAATTCAGATTGAGGACCCGGAACCTCTTCCGGAATTAGAGGCGATTGCCTCTTTGGAAGGCATTGACATCATCTTCTTTGGACCGGGTGATTTCAGCCACAGCATCGGTGCGCCCGGGGTCTGGGACCACCCGAAGATTATCCAGACACGGAAAGACGTAGCCAAAGTTGCGCTTGCCTGCGGCAAGTTTGCCGGTACCCCGGGTTCACCGGAGAATCTGGACGAACTTATCGCGATGGGCTATCGCTTCATTACGATGGGTGCCGACGTTCTCGGCCTGAGTGCGTACTGCAAATCCATCGCCGCCGAGTTCCAGAAAAGAATTGTGTCATCCTGAGCGATAGCGAAGGATCTCGAGATTCTTCGTTTCACTCAGAATGACAAAGGTAGCCCTTCCCTATCCTAAGGGAAGGGGACCCGTGCAGGCTTTAGCCTGCGGGTGGTCGCAGAACAAAAGGAGTCAAATGGGTATCCTGGAAAAGTTCAGCCTTAAAGGAAAAGTGGCGTTAGCAACCGG
>JAZDPL010000072.1:0-7858 GCA_043797665.1 Candidatus Omnitrophota bacterium | reverse complement strand
TGGAGCATGCCGAGTTTGGGGAAGGGCTCGTCAAAATCCCTGCAAACAACAACTGCCGAAACGGCAAACTATCTGGCGGCATAATGCCGTCACTCCCCTCTGACTGCCTGTGGTTGGAGTGCGGAGCGGAAACAGGCTCTGGTTCTTCACTCTGTCTTGAGGTGAAGAAGCGAGAACTAAATCGGGGCTACGGTCAGACCATCCTGCCTGCGGGAGGGTCTGACAATAAGACAAAACACCGGACAAGCATGTAGTGCCAACCGCTCTTTATTCCAGGACGGGGGTTCATTACCCCCCGCCTCCACTTCTTTTTTATAATAAAATATATGGAGATTTTAAAAGAAATAGATAAACTCCAGGGAGAAATTAACAGGTTTAGGCCATTAGACAAAAAATTGTTAAAACAGATAAGGGAATATTACCGGGTCGGGGTGACCTATTCCAGCAACGCCCTGGAAGGAAACAGTTTAACGGAAAGTGAAACAAAAATTGTTCTGGAAGAAGGAATAACCATAGGTGGGAAATCGTTAAAAGAGCATTTTGAAGCCATAGGGCACGCTGAAGCATTTGATTATCTCCATCTTTTAACTAAAAAAAAAGAGGTTACCGAAGAAGCCATTAAGAAATTACACCGGCTTTTTTATCACAAAATAGACGAGAACCAGGCAGGCAAATATAGAAACACCCGGGCTTTTGTTACCGGTTCAAAATATCCGCTTCCCTCTCCCAGGCAAATATCTGGTCTGATGAAAAATCTAATCCTGAAAATAAAACGATTGAGAAAAGAAAAACATCCGGTAGAGACAGCAGCAATAGCCCACAAGGAATTTGTTTTTATTCATCCTTTTGTCGATGGGAACGGCAGAGTGGCGCGGCTTTTGATGAATTTATTTTTATTACAGGATGGCTATACCGTTGCCATAATCCCTCCGGTTGTGAGAAGTGAGTATATCCAGACACTGGAAAAAGCACACGTGGACGATAGTGGTTTTATGAATTTTATTGCCGTAAGAGTAAAAGAAACCCAGAAAGACTATTTACGATTATTTAAATAAAGGATATAAGAAACAACGAAAGAATGGATAAATTCCCCAGAACGATGGTGGGCGGGGTATCTTTGCCCAGACTGATTTGCGGTTCAAACTGGTTTTTAGGATTTTCCCATACCAGCGCTGCCAAAGACCGGTTTATAAAGGAGTATTTTGACCGCAGGAAGATAGCGGACATTCTGGAAGCCTTCCTGAAATATGACGTGGACGCGGTTATGGGGCCGCCCAACGACCTTTTGGCCCAGGCTATACAGGAGGCACAGGAGCGAACCGGTAAAAAGATGGTTTATATCTGCACACCCTGGAAAATGGAAGAATTAGACTGGGTGGTTAAGAATGGGGCGACTTTCTGTTTTCCCCACTCCTCCATTTTGGACACCATGATTGATGGTGTCAATAAAAAGATACCCGGAGTGGAAGTTTGGCTGAAGGCAATTCGGGAAAAGGGTATGATTCCCGGTCTCTCCACCCATCGGCCCGATACCATCATCTGTGTCGACGCGGACGGGCTTGACGTGGAAAGTTACACCCAGCCCTACAATGCGGCGGGATATCTCTGCCAGGTGGAGACCGACTGGGTAGCCAAAATTATCAGCCAGGCAAAGAAGCCGGTGATGGTTATTAAACCCTTAGCGGCCGGTGGCCTCAGACCTTCTATCGGACTGGCTTTTGTCTGGTCTACCATCCGGCCCATCGATATGGTTACTCTGGGTACAATGAGCCCATACGAAGTAGAGGAAGATATTGAAATCTCGCTGTCTTCTTTAGAACACCGGCCGGCTGAGGTAGAGTTGCAGAAAACCAGAAGCAAAAAGTTCCTGGATAGTTAATTAAAAACACTCCTTTCCAATTCTCTTTCAAGATAGGCAGATTATCCCCCAAAAGTAGAAAACTTGACTTTTTTTTGCCGACGTGATATATTATATCAAAATGTGAAAATTGTTTAGCATATTTTCTTATTTTACATGTTAAATGGTGCGAACTATGGTTGAAGCGAGAAAGCCCCGGAAGAAACCGCGCTGGAAAGAAATTTATGAAAATTTAATCTGTCAACTTAAAAATTTTCATTTCGGAGAACGTTTCTATACCATTGCGGAAGTATGTGAAAAATACAAAGTGAGCCATATTACCGCCACAAAAATCCTTACCGAATTAGCAAGAGATGGATTCGTTGAGAAAAAGACAAAAGTAGGAACCAGAGTCGGGTATATCCAGGAAAAACCGGAGATTAAATTGGTAATCCATGACTCCCTGTTTTCCGATAACCGTTTCCTGTTTAACCCTTTAATTGGGAGAGTCTATTCCGGAATAACTTCAAGCCTGGGGAAATTAAAACTAAATTGTGACATTGTCGCTCAGGATTATTTTACGTCTATCCCTTTGACTGACAAAAATAAGGTCGGTTTCCTGATGTTTGAATCGCTCACTCCAAAATCTTTAGCCTTTCTGAAAGAAAAGTCTCTTCCTTTTGTCTTACTTCATTCCTCTGCAAAAAAAGAGGGTATTTCCTCGGTACGGCCTGACTTCAAAAAAGGGGCTTATTTAGCGACTAAACATCTTATTTCTTTGGGGCACACGAGAATCGGTTTAATTACCGGCCCGATTACTTCTCCATGTTTCTTTCCGCGGTTTCAAGGCTACCTTAAGGCTTTACGGGAAGCTAAGATAAAATTTGATTGGTCACTGGTGAAAGAAACCGGCGGAGCGAATACGGAGGAAGATACCGAGACAATAAGGGGATTTTTATTTGTGAAGACACCACCCACCGCTATCTTTGCTTCCAGCGACCAGAAGGCGATGCACCTCATAAAATATTGTCATGACGTCGGCATTCGCATTCCGGAAGATTTAAGCATTGTCGGTCTGGATAATGTCTACGACTCTTCGCTAACCGACCCGCCGTTGACCACCATAGACACCGGGCTAACATATCTGGGAGTAAAAGGGGTAGGCCTTTTACTTGAGACAATGTTGGGCAAAAAGAGAAATTTCTGCCAGGACATAGTAATAAAACCGGAATTAGTAGTCAGGGAAAGCACTAAAAAACCATAACTGTCAAATATGGTACGGATAAAAAAGGAGGAAAAGACCATGCAGAACAGAGGAAAGAGTAAGGGCTTGCGTGTATTTGAACCATACCGGACGGGGTTTACCCTCATAGAGCTTTTGGTGGTCATCGCCATCATTGCTCTCCTGGCGGCGATGCTACTTCCGGCGCTATCCCGGGCGCGGGAGATGTCAAGGCGCGCTTCCTGTGTCAGTAACTTGAAACAGATATACCTGGTCTACGCGATGTACGCGCAGGATTACGACGAATGGCTGCCGGGTCCTATGTACAGCGGTAATTACCTGATGGTTTACCAGTGGTTCAGCTGGCAGGGAAATCCGCCTCAGGTTGGTGGCGTCATTTACCCTGCCTATGTCAGCAACAACCGGATATTTTACTGTCCCAGCCGGCCCGGAAGCAAGGATAAATGGGCGACCTATTCAGACGGCGGTAGCAACTCCGGTGATTATATGCTGATTGCCTATGATACCCAGCCCGCTATCGGCCCAAGTTGTATACCGGGTGCCGAGGATAACCGGGCAAAGTTTGGACGTTCCCGGTGGATTTTAGCCTCAGACTTTGTGGCTACCTATACTGCAGATGGCGGAGAGTTCTGGATCAACCACCGCAGTTCTTCTTCAACCGATACCGCTGGTGCAGCCGGCGCCAATACCCTCTGGCATGACGGCCATGTAGAGTGGAAGCAGAGCAACCAACTGACCTATGTTTTTCAGTGTGGGGCAGGTTATTCTTACTATTTCCCTCCGGCCCAGTAGAAATTTTGAATTCAAGTTATGAAAATTAGCAGTTTTCGCGTGATTTTGGGAGCAGTGCTTCTGGTTACCGGTCTGCTAACCGGACGCGCCTTTTCCCAGACCGATGCAGATACGGATAACAATTTGAAGATAATAATCTTTTGTGGTATCCCCGGTTCCGGCGGCCAGCCATCACCGGAAGAGTTTGTGGGTAATGTGGAAAAAGCCAGCGTTCTCCCGGCTGATGGGATGCTTTTTAACCTCACTTGCAACACCGATGGGTGCTTTTTCAATTCTGCGTTTTCGAAACTGGGGAAGATTTACACCTACGAACAGATACAGCCGGACATTAAAAGATGGCGGTCGTTTAACTTGGGCAACCTGAAGTACAACTTTATGCGGTGGAATATCGGCACCATCCAGTGCGATGACTGGTATGATGACAAGAACTGGGATGCTATCCTGAAGAATGTAGAGTTAGGAGCGCGGTGCGGAAAGGAATGCAATGCCACCGGCATATTTCTGGATACGGAAATGTATGGCATGTGGAGTGGACATGTCGCTCCCTTTGCTTACGAATGGCTGCCGCCATCCCGGGACAGGTTCTTTGAGGATTACCAGATTCAGGCGCGCAAGCGCGGCCGGCAGTTCATGGAGGCGATAAATACCGGGATGCCGGGTGCCACGATACTCCTTACCTTTGGTCCGTCTGTGGTATTCGACCCTGAAAATACGAAGGTCCCGTTTTCGGCTAAAGACATGTCGCTCATTCCTGCTTTCATTGACGGTGTAATAGACGGGGCAACTTCCCAGAACGAGATATTTGACGCTTTCGAACAGGCATACCACTACAAGACCAGGGAACAGTTTACAGCCGCCAGGAAGATAATCAGGGAAAAGGCAGCTGAATTTTCCGCTGATCCGGCACGGTATACGAAGATGATCAAGGTTGGTTTCCCTGTGTGGCTCCACGAACTGGGTAAGGGCGAATATACACTCAACACCTCTGATTTTACCAAAAACAGTTACACCCCGGAAGAACTGAAGAATGTACTCACTGCGGCAGCCGAAAACAGCGACGGGTATATCTGGCTCTATTCCGTGCCCTGGTTTAACCTGCCGCCGGCCTATATGGAAGTCTTTAAAAATTTCTGGGCCGCCAAACCGGCGATTGCGCCGGTTGAAAAGCAGATTGCAAAGGTTACTACGGGAACAGCCGGTAAAGAAAGCGCCTTTTCCGTAAACAATGTCCGCTCTTCCGGCGGTTACGCCTACTTTGCCAAGCAGATGGACATCAGAAACACTTCGCCTGAGAAAAGCAAGGAATACGGAAAGGTCAACTGGGGGATAGGCGGTGATTATGTTTCCTTTTCCTCTGACCCTGATGCTGTCGCTGGCCGCAGCAGCGGTTCGGTCTCATTCCGGCCGGCAAAAGAGAAAGATGACCGGATGATTGCCGATGGTGATTACCAGGTGGTGATTGACATCCGGCACATCAATGTTAAACAGGGAAATAGCGGCAATCCCCCAGCGGAACGGGACGGTTCTTTTTCCTATCAGATTCTTCTCGATGATAATTCAAAGGGCAGCCTTATTTTTCCTCCGAATGTGGATGTCGGGTGGATACAATACTTTCCCCAGGACTCGGACTGCTACGGACAAGATTGCGGAGCCAAAGGGCCGATCGCCCTGACCGACTTTGTCGCCTACGGCCCGGAATCTCCGGCGGAAGGAGCCAGAGGAGTAATTACGCTTGAGGGAGTAAGGCAATCAGAAATAATCTTTGAAGTCAGGGATGATGTTCTTGACAATTACGGTTTTTTTGCCCTCAAATCAATCCGGTTGGTTCCGGTCCGGGCGAAGAAGAATTAACCGCACCATAAAAATCGGAGGGATTTCATGTTTAAAACAGGTTTGTTGATTCTTTTGGTCCTGGCGTTTTTACGGTTGAGTGGTGAAGCAGGCAACATTCCCGCCGGCTCGGTAACCGTCGGGAAGAAGATTGTGATATTGGGCGAAAAAGGTTGTACCGGCGGAACTCCCAGCCCGGACGAACTGAAAAGTATCGGTGTGGAAAAACGCGACGCGCTGCCGGTCAACGGGCTGATGTACAATATCTCCAACAACGGCGGACATTTTTGTAATCTACCTATGAACACCAGAAACGAGATAACCTATGAGATGTTAAAACCGGATATCGACCTCATGAGCAGTTTTCAATTCAAGAATTTAACGGATAATTTTGTGCGGCTGAATATCTCTGCCGACCTGACAGCCGACTGGTACAACGACGATGAGTGGGCAAAGATTCTTACCAAGGTCAGAATAGCGTCCCGGGCCGCCAGGGAGGGGAAAGCGGCTGGTTTTGTTCTTGATAATGAACAGTATAACTCCCAGCCGTTTAATTACACGGCCCAGGCCCACCGGAAGGAGAAGAGTTTTAGTCAGTACCGGCAGCAGGTTAGAAAACGGGGAAAAGAGTTTATGCAGGCCCTCTCTTCTTCCTTTCCCCATCCACCGGTAATAATGTTTTTCTGTAATTCGATTCTCTACTCCAAAGAGAAGATGCCCCTGCTTTCCGTAACATCCTTTGGTCTCTGGCCGGATTTCCTGGACGGCATGATGGACGGTGACCCGGGAGCCGGATTTTTTGACGGTTATGAGGCGTCATACCACTACCGAAGTTATGCCCAGTTTGCAGAAGCCAGGGATATTATCAAGAATAAGGCCGCGGTATTTTCGTCCAACCCGGCGCGGTACAAGAAGTTAATCAAGGTCGGGTTTGGACTGTGGCTCCACGCAATGGATAAGGGTGAATATGATGTCAACCCCACCGATTTCACCAAAAACAGTTACACTCCGGAAGAGTTCAAGCACGCTCTCCACTATGCATTGCTTCTCAGCGACGGCTATGTCTGGCTGTATTCGGTTCCCTGGTTCGTTCCCCTGCCGGCAGAATACATGGCGGCGGTGAAAGAAGCCAGGAACCCCCAGGCGCTCGATTTTAAACCCCTGGAGAGAAAGGAAGATAAGCGAGGGGGGTACATTCTCTCGGCAAAAGGCCGGCCGGACTGTCAGGATGGGGTCGTCTTTGCACCTTACCGGAACGCTGGCTATGTTGAACTCTACGACTTCCCGAAGAAATGGCGGTTCCGTCTGGACCCCCAGGATGTTGGAGAAAAGGAAAAGTGGTATACGCAGTATACACCAAAAGACTGGATGGACATCGAGATTGGCGAATGGTGGGAACCGCAGTTGAACGCCAACTACTATGGTACTGCTTGGTACCGGTTCCAGTTTGACGCCCCGAAAGAATGGAAAGGGGAGAAGTTGTACCTTACCTTCGGTGCTATTGACGAGGAAGGATGGATATGGATCAACGGCAATAAAGCCGGTGACCACAATGTTGGTCCGGAAGGGTGGAATAGCTCTTTCGATATCGATGTTACCAGCATGATTCTTTCCGGGAAGACCAATACCGTCGTGGTAAAAGTATATAATTCTGCTGGCGTGGGAGGCATCTTCAAGGCGGTCAAGATATTCACGAAGTGACAATCGAGGTTTCAAGAGATTAAATAGGTAGCGGGTCGCACCCAACTTTTAAAAAAGGACTTTTGAAAACCGTCCTGCCCAAGTTTCACATCCACACCTGGCTGAAAATCAAAGGATGGCAACGTCCCCGGTAGGAAAGGTAAAGATTTAGAGGGTTTTAGTGAGGATCTGTTCGATGGCTGTAAGTACCAGGTGGGTACTCTCTTCCGGTCCGGCGGAAATCGTGCATCCGGCGGCATTAAGATGACCTCCTCCGCCGAAACGGGCGGCTATCTGCTGGACGTCATATCTGTCCTTTGAACGCAGGTTAACCAGGGTCTTTCCGTTGGGTAACTCCTTTAGGATAAAAGTGATTTTACTGCCTTCAATCACCCTCAGGTAGTCAATAAAACTTTCGCTGTCAGTTTCAGTTGTTCCGGTCTCCCGGTACATATTGCGGTCAACCCGGCAGTAGG
>JAZDPL010000068.1:0-43252 GCA_043797665.1 Candidatus Omnitrophota bacterium | reverse complement strand
GTTTTCTAAAATAAGAAAAATCAACGCCATAAATCATCCCAGCCATCAAGATGCTTGCGTAACTCCTGGGCGTGTATTTTCTCACTCAATATCCTCTTTATCATGGTGCGACTGCGAAGATGGCCATTCTTGCCGGGAGTGTCACGCCATATCTCGAAATCTTTCCGCAACCACACATCTATCACATGTGTCGGTACCACATAAAATTTCATTTCTCTGGTGTTTCTTCCCAGATCTACAAGAACAGTAAAATCATTTTCCCTCGAAAGATTATGAAATATTTCCCCGTCTTTTTTTATGGAATATTGCCAGATTGGAAGTTCACCAGATTTAGTTTTTACTCTAATGTTTATCGCACGATTCTTTTTATTCGTCGCGAGAATATCAAAAGAAGGTGCGTTTCGGGGAGCAAGCGCTGCAATTACTCCTCTTTTTAATAACTCCCCCATTACGTAATATTCTCCAGCGTTCCCTATCAGTACCCCCTCCCCTGATTTAATCCTTCCTTTCTTCATTGTAACCCCTATCCTTTTCTGCAATCTATATTATTCAATATCAAGCTTTTGAAGCTGATATTTTATTGTCTGTATTTGTTCTGGATTTTGATTTACCATTATTTACTACTCCGACTTTGGCAATCAATTCCGGGTTAAAAGATAGCCAAAAACTGTGCCGGTGACAAAATCCGAATTCCTTGAAATTCTTTCAGTGATTGTAAGTGCCTGGCATCTCCGGTAACAATATAATCTGCATTCGCTTCCACGGCACATTCCAGAATTCGGTTATCAGCCTCTTTGGTTTTAATTTCAGAAATCTTGTGTTTTGGATGGACGATGATGGCGATATCGTTGATTTTGTCTAACAGAATCCTGACTTGCTTTTTCTCCCAGCAGAACTTCTTCTCCAGTACTATTTCCAGCTCCCTGAGAATAAAAGGCGATAGACACACCTCTATAATGCCCCGATAAAACAATACTGAAATCCGGTTTTCATTACCTTCAAAGTGGAGGCTGGAAATCAGAACATTGGTATCCAGAACCACCTTTATTTTTTTACCGGCGGTATTCATCAACAATTTCTTCTGTTTCTTTACTGGTAATCCCCAGACTTCCGGCTTTCATCCTTCCGTAGTTAAAAATTTTTCTCCAGGTCTGTTCTTCCAGATACCGCCTTAAAGCCTCCCGGAGCAACTCGCTTCTCGTTCGGCTCTCATCTTTAGCCAACCGGTCAATCTGGCCGGTCATTTCCGGTGGTACGGAAATACTGATTACCTGTGTCGTTCGTCCCATAGATTCCTCCTTGTTATTACTTAGTATTACTATAGTAACATTTGAACCACAGAACTGTCAATATTACGATTTTTGCGGTATAATATATAAAAGTCGCTGTAGAACTGGAGAGGTCGCATAGCCCGGTTTAGTGCGGCGGATTGCTAATCCTTAAAATTCAATTTTAATCAGAGGTTTTTTCTTGAGCTAATCCCCGGAAATCCATTGCGTATCAACGAACATGTCATTCTGAGGCGTAAGCCGAAGAATCTCGTCACTTCCCTCATTTTCAACGGTTTCTGTCACACACCTGTCACACTTTTTCACGCCTCTGTTTTTGCTGAAAACCATTTACTACCAAGGGATTTGAAAGAAAAATAAGCATAACAAGATGGCTTTTACGAGATAACCCTCCTGAAATACCCCCTTTGACCTGTTCTCGGTAGGGTGTTATATCTATTACGACTGGGCATAATTAATGTTTTTACTCTCTACAAGTAGGGATAACGAGTAAACACCTGTATTCTGAGCGCATACAACGCCATAGCAGACAATTTTCCAGCTCAGCTCAGGTGCGTATCTTTTTTGATGTAACAATCTTAATATTTATCACTCTAAACGCAAAAATGCGGAAACCGTACCGTCTGCGTTCAAATCCCAATAAACTGGATGATAAGGCTTTAATTTACCTTCAATTATATTCGCTCCAAAAATTTCTCCTTCGATTATCGCTAATCGTTTAAGATTTTCTCGCGCTAATGAACAAAAATCGATACTGCCCACTTTTGGATTCATGTGATGAATATCACTTCTATAGCTTCCGTATATTCCCCGCGAGGCATCTATGCACGCTTTTGACATCGTTTTCTGTTGTTCTAATTCGCTGATCAATTCTTTTATTGATTTTGTATTACCATCGCTTTTATGTTTGGGCAACTTAACCCGCCTTGCCACAAACATAATAATACCTTCGTTGATGCTATGGCTCATCATTACAGCAGCAATAAAATGGCCATCACGATAAACGTTGATACATTCAGAGGACGCTTTTGCAAAATGATGATTTCCGATAATCCACTGATGCCCAATATCCAGATATCTATTGACACGTACGTCAATAGATGAATTAAAAACAGATATTAAATTATCTCTTACCTGCTGTCTCTTTACCTGTTTGTCCACATTATTTTTCATATTCAATTATTACCATCAATAATACTCCCTAATATATCCATACGCCCGGTCGAATAGGTCTTGGTCGGTGTGTAAGTTATATTTAAGGAGCGTTCTACGCAGGGCTTTTTTGACTTCACGTTCACCGGCGGCGGTAGATTGCCACCCCGGAAAACGTACCACCTTAACTATTTCATCTATGTCGTTGACGATACGCTCTACGATAGCAGGCGTCTGGTCCGTGCGCACTTCCAAGAATAGCTCGGTAAGAGCTGACTTGGCCCCCCTTCGCTCTTCTTGCGTTTCTTCTTCTTTCTCAGTCTGAACGACTTCTTTGGCCAACTGAATCAAGTGCTTAAGAAAATCCACACTATTAATAAGTCCTCTCTCTACCTTATCACGTAACTCTTCGAGCCGCTGGCCAAGTTCTTCGAATTTAGGGTTACCTTTGTGTTTTCGCAGACGGTTAATAATTTCAATCTCAATCAGTTTTGTCTTCTTGGCGTCATTTGTTTTCATTAAATCCTCGACAACATCAGCATCGAGGATAATCTTCTCTAAATCATCGCTAATCTTCTCAACATGGATATGCTCATGAATTAGCTTCATGGTTTGAGCGCCTAAAGCATGCCATAGAAGACGGCCGGTATCGCTGGATGGCGGCTTAACAGATTCATAGACCTTCGTCAGCCAACGATAATCATTCTCGTAAACATTAAGAATAGCATCCGGTGATAATGCCTCCCATAATAACGACAGATAGCTATAATCATTTGCAAAAGCATCCCGCTTTGTATTTGTATTCACACATTCTTGAGCAAGCAAAAGCCCCTCGTATCCTTCAATGCTTCTATCTACGCTCGGGAAATGTTCAAGACACTCGGCCATTGCTTGCTTCAATTTTTCTTTAAGTGTACCTATGTTCGTAATCACTTGTCGTACTGAAGCCTCATCAAATTCTAAAGCCTGGGCCACATTATCAAAAACACCGTAATAATCTACAATCAATCCATGCGTTTTATCTTTATAGACACGGTTCGTGCGACAAATTGCCTGTAAAAGATTGTGATCCTTCATTGCCTTATCCAAATACATAACCTGCAATATTGGCGCATCAAACCCTGTTAAAAGCTTTGCTGTTACGATTACAAATTTAAGCGGATCCATTGGATCGCGGAACCTGTCTAAAATCTTCTCCTGTTCATCGCGATCCATTCGATACTTCTTTTTGAAAGCCTCATCATCAGAATGATTAGTTGATATTACGACCACACTCTCCTCAGGCGAAATAAACTTGTCTAATTCTTGCTTATACTGTTCGCAGGCGAATCGATCCGGGCATACAATCTGCGCTTTAAATCCCTGCGGCTCAATCTTCTCATGAAAATGCTGAACAATGTCCTCGACAATTTTCCGCACCCTATCCGGTGATTTCAGAAACACAGACATTTGAGCTGCTTTCTGCACAAGCAATGCTTTTTGCTCCTCAGATAACGTTTCCGTCATTTGAGCGAATTCCGCATCTATCAGCTCTTTATCAACGTGAATATCCAGAAGCCGAGGTTCAAAATGAAGCGGGAGCGTTGCTTTATCTCGCAAAGATTCTTCAAATGAATATCTGGATAGATATCCGGACAAGTCTCCTTCCGCGCTAAAAGTTCTAAACGTATTTCTATCCCGTTTATTGATTGGCGTACCGGTAAGACCAAAGAAAAAGGCATTCGGTAATGCATTGCGCATCTTACGTCCTAAATCGCCTTCTTGAGTTCGGTGTGCCTCATCAACCAAGGCAATGATGTTTTTCCTGTCGTTGAGAAGACCGTCCGCCTCCGCAAATTTATGCATGGTAGTAATAATAATTTTGCGCGTGTCCTGCTTTAAAAGACGTTGTAATTCTTCCCGGCTATCGGTTGCCACGATATTGGGCACATCGCATGCATTAAAAGTAGCGGTAATTTGAGTGTCAAGATCAACGCGATCAACAACAATTAATACGGTCGGACCCTTAAGTTCAAGCATCTGGCGCATCTTTTGCGCGGCAAAGACCATCAAAAGCGACTTTCCCGATCCTTGAAAATGCCAAACAAGCCCTTTCTTAACCACACCTTCTTTGACACGTTGAACAATTAAATTCGCGCCCTCATACTGCTGATAGCGAGCAATGATCTTTATCCGTTGATTCCTTCTATCTGTCGCAAATATTGTAAAATACTGCAGCATATCCAAGATCACAGACGGCTTAAGCATTGATTCAATCGCCACCTCTACCTCTTTGAAACCAAGAAGTTCTTCTATTGCCGTGTCATTCTTTGTCTCATCACGCCAAGGGCCCCATATTTCAAGCGGCATACGGATGGAGCCATAACGGAATGTTTTCCCTTCTGAAGCAAAAGAAAAGATGTTCGGTACGAAAAGCTCTGGAATAGTATTTTCATAGTCGTCGTGAATCTGCACCGCGCCATCCAGCCAAGAGATAGACGGCCGCACTGGTGTCTTAAATTCCCCGATGACCACCGGAATACCATTAATAAGTAAAACCATATCCGGAATTTTGGTGGCACCGCGGACAATCTTGTATTGATTTGTCGCGATAAAACTATTGTTGGATAGCTTTTCGAAATCAATAAGCCTCACCGAAACGTGCTGATTGTTTTCGCCAAAGGGCATCGTTTTCTCACCTTGGAGCCATTTTGTAAACTCCTCATTCGCTCGTACAAGTCCGATTTCATTAACTGACAAAAGAATCGCGCGGAGCTTATAAATGACCTCATCCGCGCGTTCAGGCAGAGCGCGTATTTCAGGATTAATACGAATAAGCGCGTCTTTGAGCATACTCTCAATGATAACTTCGCCTTCATCACGACCAAGCTCGTCTGCCGACACATATTTCCACTGAACAGTTTGAGCGTACTCTGGACGTGCGCTGTCACCCGTACCACCTAATTTTTGGCCGGTAAGTTTTGAGATCACATACTGCTCAATAGTATTTTGTTCGTTAAAAGTCATATTTTCCCCTCAGGTTTTGTATCTTTGGGATAAAAAGGCGGCTTAGGTTGTATCACAAATCTTCGTCCACCCCACCCCGCCTGCTGACCTTCCGGTACTTTACAAATCTGAACCATTTCAAGCATATGCTTTTGTAAAAATAATATGTTTATCTCTTCAGCAAAAGTAAAAATATTGTGAATTGAAGTTTTAATCATTTCGTAAACAAATGTGCCTTCATAAAAATGAGGAGCATCAACAACCCATTTTTGATGAGGTTCTGACCAAGTAATATCGAAGTCATAATAAAGCTTTTTACCTTTTGGGATACAATTTGGATGTTCATCCGCATCCCGTAAATCTAAAAATTTCTTCAACCATCCATCATGATCTTGTTTAACTTGCAAAAACACCGAGTCAGATTCTCCGTAAACCGCCCCCAACTTGTCGCATATCTTTTTATAATTTGGATTAGTGCAACCCGTATCACAGAATAAATTAATAATCTTCACCAATTCTTGAAGCGCCTGCTTGCCGTATTTCAAGACTTCTCGAACATCATCTAACCCATCAGTCGACGGTAAATTTACACAACACCCAGAAGACTGAGTCTGCACCCCGGTCTCATTTAAATCCTTCATAACGGCTTCAATATTTTTGCAAACCTGAAGCCCTATTTTCTCGGCTTTAGTTAGACTCTGCGCTATGTTCAAATTAGCGGTATTGATCGTATTTTTCGCATCATGGTCAATCTGGGCCATTTCAACAATATTATGCAATCCGATAGTCAAACCAGCCACAATCGGATTTGACGTTCCTACATCCATAAGTTTCTGTAGTTTAAGCTGTCCTTTTAACATACCTATCCGAATACCTGGTTAATAATTTGTTTTTTAATTGCTCTACATTTTTCCAAGTTGATACTTAAATTCTCTGCGTTTTTTTGCAAAGTCTCAAATTTACTCAAAATTATTTTTTGCTCATCCTTTGAAGGCATCAAAATAACATATTCAGAAATAATGTCGTGTGAAACCCTTGGCATTTTGGTTCCATATCCTCGACCTGTAACATAATTAACGAATGAAGGTGAATGCATATAAAAAAGCGCCAAATCCTTCGAGAAACCATCTTGAACATCATAAACAAGAATTTCTGTTGAGCAAACTCCTTCAAAACTTGCAATAACACACTTATCTAAATATGGTCTTAGTTTACCATATAACAAATCTCCTTTTTGAAAGATGAATGTATTTGCTTTGGCTTCCTCACTATTGCCGTATCGCTTGGAAACGAATGCTCCGCTATCAATATGTTCCATGCCTAAGTACTTTTGATATTTATGTGGGTAAACGCTTTGATTTTTTTTAGGAATAAGCACATCGCGCAATTTGACTTGTTTATGCCCTGACAACAATTGTTCAAAATATGGCCAGAAAGCCTGTTCTAACCTAATGCTTAGAACAACATAACTCTCTTCGGCGTCATCAATACTCCACAACAAATCCGCGATACGCCTTTGGTCGTTGAGCTTTGGTGATAGCATAAACGTAAACTTTGCTAAATCTTTAAATTTTGTCCTTGGCGACAATGAACCAGCAGATGTTTTAATCGCATAATCAAAAAAGCGGTCGCTCTGAGCGATAAACGGCAATAACTCCGGCAATACAGCATTAGAAATCGCTTCGCAGACAAGAATATCTCCCGAGCACACTCCATCAAACTCCGCCATGGCCGCTTTCTTTTGATAGGCGCGCCTTTTGCCGAAAAGAACCTGTCCTTTTCGAAATACCCGCGTAAAAGTCGTACCATCCGCCACATTCCCCCAAGACTTAATATGGATGTTGCCCGGTTCAATATGTTCAAGGCCGACATATCTATCAAGCCCATCTGACAACGGGTCCTTCGTTGCTATTGTCAAACACTTGGCAATATCACCAAAGGCAACTTTATTCCATCTTGAAGTATCAATCGTCATTTCATCTCCACCGACAGGTCACTTATCATATCAGCCAGATCTTTCCTTAAGCTGTCAGATTTTTTTTGCCAATTTTTTAACAACGTACCCAAAGATATTTCCGTTTTATCTGTCTTCCTATTCCCTTGGGCGTTTACATACAATGGAATAGCCATATTACCGCTATTTGCGAGAACAACCTTAACCGACATAACTTTCGCAAAGTCATCAATATCCTTATATCCAACAAATGCTTTATGAATCTTATCAATATGGTCAGCCGTTAAATAGCTGAATGCGCTCTCACGTTTTACTTCGTTTACGGCATTGATAAAAAGAATTTTTTCTCGCCGATCTTTCTTTTTGCCCTTATTGCAAACTAAAACGCAAGCCTCCATAGGCGCATTATAAAACAGATTCGGTCCTAAACCGATTACAGCCTCCACAACATCGGACTCAATCATCTTCTTGCGCATATCTACCTCAGCATCGCGAAATAAAATCCCATGCGGCCAGAGAATAGCGCATCGTCCATTTTTCTCATCAAGACTTTTAATGATGTGCTGTTGAAAGGCATAGTCCGCAGTCCCCTGTGGCGGGGTACCATAGATATTCCTACCATAAGGGTCTTTCTCAAACTCCGCTCTATTCCATTGCTTGATGGAGTACGGCGGATTAGCAAGAATGATATTAAATTGCTTCAGTTTGTCCCTCTCTAAAAACGCCGGGTGTTTCAAGGTGTCGCCGCGCACAATCTTAAAATCTTCTATACCATGCAAAAACATGTTCATTCGCGCAATAGCCGACGTCATTAAATTCAGCTCTTGACCGTAAAGTTTAAGGGAACGATATTCTTTGCCATCAGTCTTGAGCTTATTAACACATGACAAAAGCATGCCACCAGAACCGCAAGTTGGATCATAAATCGACTCGCCCGACTTAGGACCCACAATTAATGTCATTAACTGAACAACTGTGCGGTTAGTATAAAACTCCGCGGCTGTATGCCCGCTATCATCCGCAAATTTCTTAATGAGAAACTCATATCCCTGGCCAAGCTCGTCATTGGGAACGTTTTTGATCGATAAAATCTCCGATGAAAAATGCTCTAACAAATTAATAAGCGTTTCATCGCTCAAGCGGTCTTTATTCGTCCATTGCGCATCACCAAATATACCAAATAGCGTATCGGGATTGGCTTTCTCGATTTGGCGCATAGCCTTTTCAATGGTCACGCCGACATTCTTGGTGTTCTCGCGCACATGATTCCAATGTGCGCCTTTGGGAATTTGAAACCGATGGTTTTCTGCAAACGCCGCGAATTTTAAATCCCCGCTTGATTCCTTAAGCGCATTTTGATATTCCTCGTCATAGACGTCACAAATACGCTTAAAGAATAAAAGCGGGAAGATATACTGCTTATAATCTCCACCATCAATAAGCCCGCGCAAAAGCGTTGCCGCACCCCATAAATACTTCTTTAAAGCCTGTTGTGTCATCATTTCAATAGTCCAAATTCTTTCAGTTGTTCTTTCATTTTATCTTCCGCCTTGACTGCCCCATTAAATGCCGACTTAAGATTCTTGAGCGCCTCTTTAACGGTCGGAAGATTATCTTCTATCTTTTTTTCAACATAGAGCGGAATATGCAGATTAAAATCATTTGCCTCAATATTATCAAGAAATACAACTTTAACATGGTCTTGAACATCCTTATAATTGCGATACCAACTATAAATTCGGTTTATATACTCTTCCTCCAGGAAATTTTGCGCTCGTCCCACTCGCACCTGATTTGCCGCATCAATAAAGAGCACTTTGTTCTTCTTATCCTTCTTTTTCATTGCCCGAAACACCAAGATACATGCGGCAATAGACGCCCCGTAAAATATGTTAGGACCCAAGCCGATAACTGCTTCAACGATATCCATCTTTAAGAGTTGCTTGCGAATAACTCCTTCTTTGCCTTTACGAAATAGCGCGCCATGAGGCAAAACAACAGCCACGCGACCATTTGGGTATTCCATAGACTTAACCATGTGTTGGACCCATGCCAAGTCACCATTGCTGTCAGGCGGCACACCGGCAATATTACGTCCATATGGATCTTTTTCCCATTGCTTTGCGCCCCATTTCTCAAGAGAAAACGGTGGGTTTGCAATTACGCAATCGAATGTGGCAAGATTATCGCCTTCAAAAAACGCAGGATTTCGTAAGGTATCATCACGCACAATATTAAAATCCTCAACACCATGAAGAAACATATTCATCCGAGCAATGGTAGAGGTTGTAAGGTTCTTTTCTTGCCCGAATATTTTGAGGGTTCGATAATCCTGCTTCTTTTCCTTCAGGTGATTGATACATTCCAAAAGCATACCGCCGGTTCCGCAGGCTGGGTCATAAATTGACTCGCCCGGTTTGGCATCAATAATCCTACCCATCAGATTAACCACCGAACGCGGTGTGTAGAACTCCCCGGCTTTCTTATTCGTTAAATCGGCAAAGTGCTTAATTAAATATTCGTAGGCTTGGCCAAGAATATCCGGCTCAACGTTATTGTTTGAAAGATTGTATTGGGAAAAGTGCTCAATCAGGTTAATTAAAAGCTCATCCGAAAGACGTTCTTTATTTGTCCATTGAGCATCACCAAAAATTCCGTAAAGAAATTTCTGATTAGCCTTCTCAATCTCGCGGAACGCATATTGAAGAGCCTGCCCCACATTTTTTGTGACTTGTCGCACATCATTCCAATGACAGTTTTCTGGGATAATAAACCGGTGAAACTCCGGCAATCTCGCGTATTCAACGTCACCGACTGACTCTTCTAACGCCTGCTTATATTCCTCGTCATAAACATCTGAAATTCGTTTAAAGAAAAGAAGCGGAAATATATAGACCTTAAAATCAGCCGCATCTACCGGACCCTTAAGAATCCATGCGGCTTTGGAAAGATACTGATCAAGTTGTGATAGTGTTATTTTTTCGCTATTCATACCATCCCTTCATCAGCAAAACTGAAGTGCTTATCGCCAGCAATTATGATATGATCCAGCACCTTTATGTCCATAAGCTTCCCTGCATTACATAGGTCTTGGGTAAATTTCTTATCTTGCGTGCTGGGAACAGACTCAGAACTGGGGTGATTGTGGACACAAACGATTGATTTCGCGAACTTCTGTAAAGCGGCATGGATTATTTCGCGGACAATCGGGAAAATCTGATCAACAGTGCCGACAGCAGAATCCAAGATGTCGATAATGCGGTTATTGTTATCAAGATAGACGACCTTAAAAACCTCCGTCTTAAGGTCGCGGAGCTGGGGCTTGACAATGTCCACGATGTCCTTAGCAGAGACAATCTTCCGCTTCCCGGTGGACACATCGTTCTGTCGATAGCGCCGCCCAATTTCAAGTGCGGCCTGAATGTGGGCAATCTTAGCCCCACCTAAACCCTTAAATCCCTTCCAATCGCGCGAATCGGTATGCACCATGTTCCGAAACGTGCTAAATTTCTTCAAAATCTTGCGGGCAAGGTCAATAGCGCTTGTACCTTTGGTACCGGTACGCAAAAGAATCGCCAGAAGCTCAGAATTACTCAAAGCCCCCGCGCCCTTCTTGAGCAACTTCTCCCGCGGCCTGTCATCTTCGGGCCAACTTTTAATACCTGTTACCTTGCTTTTCTCCACCATTTTCCCATAAGAAATTTGTGCAATAGCTTGCTACACTTTGTATATCTTCAGATGATTCAGTGGAAGAGAGTTAAATCTTTTGATTTTTAGGTAGCAGGGGTTGTTGTAGCTTCAATCTTTAAAATATCCTTTTCAATTGCTTTGGGCAATCTAGGCACCCCAAACCTCCCTAAATATGAAGAAAATCTCTGTTGAATATTCGTGATATATGGCGGAAGAAGTCTGCATAACCTTTTACCCTTATTTTCCTCGAATTTCCACCACTCAACTTCGTTAAAACTAAACTTGACAACTCCATCACCATCTAATAGCCAAACGAAGTCTTCGTTAATTTTTGGGATTAAACCAGACTCTATATAATTAAGATCCTTTAAGTTTGCATTTGGTACTTTAGTTCCACAAATTACATAAATATTATCTCTGCCCTGTCTATAAGATGCTGTATCACATTCTGGACGAATATTCAAGAAATATTTATCATTATTTTTAAAAATGTCTCCCGGCTTGACACCTTCTAAAGTTCCACTGCACAATTCGCCATCTTGAAACATAATTTTTCTGAAAATATCCTTTATTTCACTTAATTCTGGATTCATAGCCAATCCTGTAATCTTTTCTTTTTCTATACCTTTCAAACTTACCCTGCTCGAAATAAGTTGAAAAATCACTTCATTTATACAAGAATATGGGGTTTCTTTCTCGCTCTCATAATGTTCCCATAAAACTTTTGGCCAGCAGCCATTACTTTTCTTGTATAAATCCCAGAATAGTTCATTTTTTGCTTTGAGAAATTCTCCATCCCAAACCTTCAATATATAGATTGAGGGAGTTTTATGAATCCATTGATCGGTTTCGGTAAATAGATTGTCGTCCTGCAGAATATCGTTCTTACTTCTAACATAAATGAAATCACGACCTTCTTGGTCAAAATATAAACCTGCTTCTCGTAGTTTGGCCAAGACGTCAACTGGATTTTCATTTGTAAAAATAAAAATCGGAGCAAAACAATGTTTTTTCAGTTTTTTGATAAATTCAACAACTTTCAATTCAGTAGCTGCAACCAATCCCTGACCTACTCCTACTCCAATAGGGGCCCCAACTGGCGCAGAAACCATCTTCCAGTCAAGTATAATAAAATTTACTGTAAGGAAATTATGAATACATTTTTCTGCGGATTGAATATCCTTAAATTCAGCCGTGGGAATTCCTTTAGCGAGAACCTTAGCAATTATCTTATCAATATTTGGTTCTCCGCCTATACCATCATCAATAACGACCGCAATGCCTTTTAACAGATCCATTTTTCTTCCTTAACCCTAGTCTTCAGATTCGGTATCGCCAAAGTTTATTAAAAAATTTGCCCCGGCCATAATTTTATTTTTTTCTTTTTCAATAAGCTCTATGGAGAAATCGTAACGGTCGAGCAGTTGCCTTGTGATATACAACCCCAAACCCCTACCCTTGACGCCTTTTGTGGTAAAAAATGGTTTAAAAACATATGGCTGATCATCTTTTTTGATACCCGGACCATTATCAGAAAAAATAACCTCTGACTTATTCCCATTAATAATAATCTTAATTGTCTTATCTTTCCTATCTGCTGTTGTTAGCCAATACACTGCATTATCTATTAGATTTATAAACGCCTGTAAAAGAATGCCCTCTGTGCATTTCACAACAAGAGGCGCACCCTTTTCTTCAACAACGACATTGATCTTCCTATCTTTAATCGGCACACTGTAATACAATTTTACTTTTTTAATAATTTCTTTTATTCTCCAATTCTTGCTGTATCTCCTTGAAGACCTAAATAAAGGTTGAATCCCATGCAATTGATCCTCAATAAATGCAAATTGCCCTCTAACTTTTTCAGTTGTTTCCTTTAATTTTGGGACGTCAATTTCTTTAACTTGCAGCATCTCAAAAAGAAGATTAAGGGTTTCTTTCGCTCGCTCCATCATAATCATCAAATCATGAGAAGCGGCATCCACTGTTATCCCCACGCCAGCGAGATCTTCGACTATCTCGACTCTTTCATTCAGAACATTTTTCTCTTTATCATAATTCTCAGCAAGAAAATTTATTAACTTGCTACCCTTAAGATCTTCCTTGTCTTCAAAATACTTTTTGAGAACATCTATATTTTCTTTAACTATCTGTTCCGTAGCTAAGATACCTTCCTCCTCCTCATTTTTTTTCCTTTTATCCTGCTGATCATCTTTATATTTTCTAAATTCTGTCCTAAGAAAACCTAAAATCCATAAATTAAGAGCTTTGAAGTCTTCATAGCTATATCCTATATCCATCAACCCTTCTCGATTAGTTTTATCCCTAAGAGCAGAATTACGCTTATTAGTGATTTCAATATATCCAATTATTTGATCATTGCTTAAATAGCTCCCAGCCCTAACAGTTCCTCTTTTTATATCAATTTCTAACCAATCATCCGTAGGGTCCCCGTAAGGATAAACCCTAATACCATCTCTATAGAGATACACTCTATGACTTTTTATAATATCCCTGTCTTCTTTTGATAAAGAAGATTCAAGAGAGGCCTTGCGGTCAAGGTCGAAAACATAAAATTTAAAATTGAACGGACCGCACTCTGGTTCCCTTACTAAATTACCTTTTTTATCAAAAAATTTCTCTCGAATTTCGGAATCAGTTGACATCTCCTTTAAGGTTATTACCTTTTCCCCCTCTTTTTCTTCTTTTTCCTTTTCGCCAAGATTATATTTTACGTTTCCATTAGCATCAACGCTCCCCTCTATCTTAATTGGAGCGAGTTCTAATAAATCTTTCAAATGCTCTTGCTCTTTCTCTGTAAAAAAAGTACTACCATTAACAACAATATCACAACTAAAATCGGCATCATTAAAAGGAGATATCAATTTTAAGCAATCACCAAATATTTCCTTAATTTTATCTGTTGTCCAATGCCCCCTTAGGTTAGTTATTCGAATGAACGTACCGTGGTTAGGTCTTTTGAGATTGCTATTCTTAAACATAAACTCTCTCTGTTCGATAACTTTTGGAGATCTGATTTCGTAGTTATATTTGATATCATCCAAATAAAGAGGTTTATCAGATTTCTCTTCTTTCTTACCTATAAGTTCATCATCATAAATAGACAAATCGCTTTTTAAATAGACTTCGTCTCTATTGTCTTCTTCTGGTCTCGTGAAAATCTCTACCGTTGAACCGAGTTTATATACAGCGAACCTCCCTATGCCTTTTTCTCCTTGAATAATTCTCCTCTTCCTTGTTTCTTCTTTACCTCTTTTTTTCAGCAAAAACTTATAAGGGGAAGCAGGATTTACCCAAGATTTCTCAATAACGTTAAAAGACATACCAATACCATCATCTTCGATTTCAATTATAGAGTTTTTCTTTATTTCTAACTCTCTGTCTTCTTCGTTAAAATTCATAAAACGTACTTGCACCCACGAAGCATCAGCATCATAAGAATTTTTTATTAGCTCCATTAATGCAACTTTCTCATTTCTGATAAGCTGCTCGCCTATCATCGCAATGATACGGGCGTGCGGTCTAGGTTGAAAGGTCCCTTGTTTCCCCATTGTGGCTCTCCTTCTGAATCATCAAAAGAGCTTTTATTTCTTGGCGAAAATTACATATTCGTATTGATATATTTTTCTTTTTCCTCCATGATCGGCATCAGTAAATTTTCCTGATTTATCCCTATATGGAGTAAAAATCTTGGAAGATAATTTCCTTTTAATAATCCTCTTGCATTCAAAGCCAATATTTTCTAATAGCTGAATAGTAACCTCTGCATTAGGTATTTTAATATCTCTATGTTCAGTATCCCCGATTATAATACAAGCATGCTTACCTTTTTTAAGAACCCTGTGTATCTCGCGGTAACATCTTTCAAGATCGTAATAATAATTGCTGACATGTTTGGCTAGTCTTTTGTTAACCTTGATTAGCCTCTTGACGGTTCCCTTTGCCAACTCACTATCAATATTTCTTCTGGCTCTTTCGCGCGAAGAAGTCCCGACAAAATTCTTCTTAATTTCTTTGATATCATCGGCAAAATTAAACCATAAGATTGAAAGCTGATGCAATTCCGCATACTCATAGGAAGTAACATAAGGCGGTGATGTCACAGCTAAATCAATGCAATTATCAGGCAAATCTATTTTTCTAGCATTGCCCTTTTTCATTTGGCAAGAAACATTTTCTACTTTTTTTGCCTGTAACAATTCAACATACTCCTTGTTTTTTCGCGTCATATAATCGAGGTGGTTAGTAAACGCAGAAGCAGGCTCAGCTATCTTTTTAGAATCATCCCGCATGGGCTTGATGCTTCTTGAGTACCAAATTGAACAATTTTTTAAAATATTTGAGAAACAGCAGTTATAAAATAATCTTATTTTGCTGTCCTTTTCTTTCTGAATACAGTCGCAGATAACTCTTAGTTTATTGAATTCTTGTGGTTTGAACCAATATTGTAAACGTTTATTTGCATTTTTAAAATAATTGCTAGTGTCTTTATTGTTTGCGATTCTTTCCAATAAAATCTTATTTCTTTGCTCCAGAGTATCAGGTTCCAAGGCAATCGTTTTTGCTTTTGCCATAAGCACAGCCACCTCATTCACATCCAAACCAATGCTTTCGCGCCCGCTTAGTTTGGATTCTACCAACGTAGTACCACATCCCCCAAAACTGTCTAAAACAAGGTCTCCTGGTTTAGAGTATCCCCTTATTATTCTTCTAACTAACTGTGGAATGAATTTGGCAGGATAACGATGGTAGCCATGTGTAGCATAAAGTGTTTCTTTTCGGCTTATATCAGCAAACGACCAACTCTTATCTACTTTAACGGAACCTAAATTCACCATTTTTTCGCCTTAAAAGAATTCCACCTATCCCTTCATTTTAAGTTGCTCCGGCTATCGATAAAACTCCCCAAATCCTCAGGCCTAATTCTCCACCGCTTAATCTTGGTAGCCCGAATCTGCTTCTCGCGGATAAGCTGCCTTACCCTGTACTCGGTAAGCTCAAGCTGCTTTGCTACATCCCTGACCGTTAAATAAGTTTTAGGCATATACAAACTCTTCTTGTATGTAATTTAACATTATTTCACATTATAACACATAGGAAATAGAAGTTACCATAGATAATCTGCGGCTAAGGCGTTTCAGTTGGTTGACGGAAATACTTGAAAATAAAACTAATTGCGACTGGATGGCTACCTTGCGGCGAAATATGCATGGCGGAAACATTTATAAATTCTGGGAGATACCCTGTCTAATGGAAAAAAGAAAAATTTTGCAATACCCATATAATTATATTTGTGAAAATAGAGTGAAAAAGGCTATTGTGGCGGTATTAAACGCACCCAGGACTGTTTCCGAGATTACGGGCGATGTCATCAAAAGACTTGACCTAAAAGACAAACCAAAGATTGGAAAAACTTTAAAGGAACTCGAACAGCGCAGAATAATCAGATGCCTTACCTTAAAACTTAAAAATGGTGAGCCAGGTCGAGTTTACGGTCTGACGAAAAAGGGAATAGATATTGTTCGAAGGATATATAGAGAAATTGGCGAACGGTTCGAGTATAGGAAGTTAAACAGAATCAACTGGTACGATTATGGTTGGTGTATGAATGGATCGCAGAAAAAAGCAATTATAAAAGCACTGCTCCATCCGTACCGGTAACACAATTGATATTGGTTCAGTTTATTGCAGTGGTAAGTTGCCGAGCTGTGTCTGAATAAATGCGGGTATACATTCTTCTTGAGAATCCTCTGGCCTATTTCTTTCAAGAAAACTCTTATGCTATCATAGGTCATAGGGGAAAAAGCTGGACCTGAGGGTTGTCTTTGTCAAATCGGCCAACCGAACATTGAGGAGCTCTTCTATCCTGGCACCGCTGTCAAAGAGAACCAAGATGAGCGCTCTATTCCTGGTATTGGTGGCACACCACCTCCCAATGCCCGCCTTTATCGGGGCCAACGCGCCTTAAGAACCCTTTCTTTTTTAACTGCACAATATTTTTATCAACGGCGGTCTCGCTAATTCCAACATGCTCTGCTAATTCTTTTTTTGATATGGACGGGCGGTCTTTCACCAAATCCAATATCTTCTTCTGACTTTCTACCAACCCTTCTACCAACCCTTCTACCAACCCCTGATCCTGTTTTTCTTCCTCAGCCTGCCCTGCCATCTTTTTCGCCTTCGGATGAATCTTGATCGTTGCCATAAAATATTCCCGGTTGTCATCCGTTTCAAAAACAGGGGGTGGAGAGCCGTTCTTTTTGAGCGCCCGGCGAATCTTAGGAAAACCGGTGCAACGACCCTCGGTTAAATGAAGCTCTTTAAGGAAATCGCCCAGACGGCGGTTGCGATATCGGTGCGAAGTGACGATCGGCTTATTGATATTGTTTTTGCTAAGCGGTGGTAACGGCCCGGGATAGCTAAGAACAAGAATCCTATCAGGATATACCCGCACTTCAACCGGCTCACGTTCTTCATAACTGCGGTGATAGACTGCGTTGACCAAGACTTCTTCAAGCGCCTCGTACGGATAGTTAAAAAACCGGTCTGCCTCTGCTCGGCCGGGTACCTTACGTACAAACTCCTTAACCACTAAATTTTTCAAATAGCCAAGCACCGCGCGCACCTGATTATGAACGGGGCCGGTAAAAATCTTTTCCGCAAACGCATCTCCGACCTCATCCTTAAATTCCACAACATCAACTTGCGCGACAGGGAAAAACTTCTGAGGATTATCGTTAAAGAGCATCAGACCAATATTCTTTGGTTTTATATACTCCGCTGGCCCTTCAACAATATTCATGCGCAAACACAAATCCGCAAACGGCATTTTTGATGCTTCGTTTGATAAGGAGCTGCCGATTTCAGCCAAATACTCCTGAATCAAGGTAATGTTCAGATCATTCAGACTTGCGTTATGATTAACGCGGTCATCAAAAGGAATGGTGTTGGCAAGTTTCATTAAACTGCGCTCATCCGACTCGGTTGCTCGTCTGGTTGTTGAGCTGCGACGGATATAATACGCGTATCCTGAGCCCTTAGCCAAACTCACCGCGGCTTTATAAGGACGCTCCATTCCGCCAGGAACCCAGATGATAACAATATCCTGACCTTCAAACTTCGTTACCTCTACGACCGGGAAATATCCCGGCTTTATCTTATGCGATAAACCCAAAAGTTCTTTCTGAATCTTGGCGATTTCGGCCGGGGAAAGGCCATTCGGAGGAAAAACCGGGACACCTTTTTTCTCCGCGATACCGATCACAATATACCCGCCGGCCCAATTATTGACATCGTTGGCAAAGGCGCACATCGTATGCAAAACCGCCTCCGGATTCCATCCTTCCTTGAACTCAAGGCGCTCGCTTTCGATTACGCGGACGTGAAGCAGTTCATGAATATTAATCGGTAATGCCATATACGCCCTCCCTCATTATGAACCAATTATACCATATTTCACCCGTTTTTCTCCTCGAATGGACACCCTGAACGCTGGGATTTTATGGAAAGGAATTTCTCTCATTGAGATTTAGACCGGTATTATGATAAAATACACTTACCGATTTTCGTCACACACCTGTCACACCTTGGTAAAAAGGAAGAAAGTCCGGTTTCTGACAAAGCCACGGAAACCGTTGCAGGACAAGGGTTTTACGAACTGGAGAGGTCGCATAGCCTGGTTTAGTGCGGCGGATTGCTAATCCGCTGAGGTAAATTTGGGAGGGAAAACCATTACCCAAACAAACGACCTGGACCAGTATCAAACCGCAAACTTAAATCAAGCAAATTTGTCCATGTCGAGGAGAAAATGGATAGAAATCCAGAGCCTTTGGATATCTTCAAAAAACTTCTCGAAGTAACCGAGAAGATTAGTCATATCAAAGACTTAGATGCCCTCATGGACAGAATTCTGACTGAAGCCAGACAGTTCACTTCTGCAGACGCCGGGTCCATTTACCTTGTGGAAGGAGAAAAACTGAGATTCGGTTATGTTCAAAATGCTTCGCTCTTTACGAAAATGGCCACCGATAGCAATAAATATCTTTATCTAAACCAGGAATTATCCATTACTGATAAATCGATCGTGGGATATGTTACCTTAACAGGAAAACCGGTGATTATAGAAGATGCCTATCGCATACCTGCTGAATTCCCCTACACCTTTAATCCTTCTTTTGACCAACAAATTTCTTACCGTACCCAGTCTATCTTAACCGTCCCTTTGAAAACCAGCCGGGAAATTGTGGTGGGAGTCTTACAGATAATCAACAAGATTAATACCAACGATCAGGTAATTCCGTTTTCCGACGAAGACCTATTATGTGTCGAGTACCTTGCCTCCCAGGTAGCAGTTGTAATTGAAAGAGCACAAATGACCCGAGAAATATTCTTACGAATGATACGCATGGCTGAATTACGCGACCCCTTTGAAACTGGTGCACATGTTAACCGGGTGGCAACCTATTCCATCGAAATTTACCGGAAGTGGGCAAATATCCGGGGAATAAGAGAAGAAGAGGTTAAAAGATTCAGGGATAACCTACGAATAGCCGCAATGCTACATGATGTCGGGAAAGTGGGAATTTCCGACACTATTTTGAAAAAGCCTGCAAAATTGACCGAATCGGAATTTACCATTGTGAAACTCCATACGATCTTTGGCTCACGTTTATTTCAAAATGCAACCTCTGATTTAGATATTATGTCTGCGGAAGTCTGTTTAAACCACCACGAAAAGTGGAACGGAACAGGTTATCCGGGTGAATTTGAAGAAAAAGATGGAGAAATTATCTTCACAAATAAGAAAAAAAAGGGAAAAGAAATCCCGTTAGCGGCCAGAATCGTATCCCTGGCAGACGTATATGATGCCCTCCATTCCAAGAGAGCCTATAAGGATGCCTGGCCGGAAGAGAAAGTTTTACAACTTATTCAGGAAGAAAAAGGAAAACAGTTTGACCCTGAACTTGTTGACTCGTTCTTTGTTATCCGCGATATTATCCACTCCATCCAGAAAAAATATCAAGACAAAGAGAAATAAAGGAAAGACGTTCAAACCTGTCAGTTAGATAATTTCTTGCCTATTTTTCACTCTATTACGGACTTTTCAGGGGAAAGTGATACATAGATACCACCCGAGGGGAGATGTTACGCCAGGATAATGCGTAGCTACGATTGCAAGGAAGAAGGGACCTGCCCACCCCCTCTACCCCACCCTCCAGTCGCAATTACTTAGTTGACAAACAGATATATCGGAGTAAAATATAATAAATAAGCTAGTGTCTCAGGCTAAAATATTTCCTTTTGAAGCCGGCCATAACCGTCCCGGAAGAAATTGCCGGGCGCGCGAAATTGACCCTGGAACGTATGCCGAAATATTAAGGGGCTGCCGCAGAATAAAACGGTGCAGCGGTGTGATTTATCGCATAAAGGGAGGATGGGGTGAATAAGAACGGAGCGTTAGGTGAAGGAATCTTATCCGGACTCTGCCGGATAAGATCGGCAAAGACCAAAAGAGTTTCCAGTTACGATGTAACCGGCAGGAATAACGATTACTGGAATCTTGAGCCGGGTGAAAAACGGCTCCTGGCGGAAATAGACGGACCGGGGTGCATCACCCACCTCTGGATGACCCAGGGCGGGGAACCTTTCCTCTACCGGGAAGTGGTGTTGAAAATTTACTGGGACGGGGAGAAGAACCCCAGCATCAACGTCCCCCTGGGCGACTTTTTCTGCCTGGGCCATTCCCTGGTCAATTCCTTCTGTTCCTTGCCCTTCACCGCCTCCACCGCCCATCCTTATAAATTCGGGGCCGGCTGCGCTTTAAACTGCTACCTGCAAATGCCTTTCCGCAGACACGCCAAAATAGAACTTGTCAATGAAAGCAGCCGTGCCTATCATCAATATTTTTACGTGAACTACGAAACCTACGACGGAAAGATTGATAATGATGTCGCCTATCTTCACACCCAGTGGCGCCGGGAAAACCCGACGCCGGGCTGGGGTCCGGAGGTTGACGTCAACACGCCGGAGGCGAACGTCGTCAACAAAGGCAAGATAGCACAATTAAATAATTATGTGATTATGGAGGCATCGGGAACCGGCCACTACATCGGTTGTAACCTTTCGGTAACCAACTTCTACGACACCTGGTGGGGAGAAGGCGACGATATGATCTTCGTAGACGGCGAGCAGTGGCCGCCATCCCTGCACGGCACCGGCAGCGAGGACTATTTTAATCAGGCATGGGGTGTGCAGGAAAATGCATTTTTGTTAAACGGTTCCTCCATCTTTGAAAGAAATTCGGTCGTCGGCCGCAACCCTAAATGGGACGGTACAAACCACAACCGGTTTGCCGGCGGTTATCAGACCTCTTACGTTTTCCATTTAACCAATCCGGTACATTTTAAAAAATCGCTCAAAGTCACCATCGAACACGGCCACGCTAACCACACCGCTAACGACTACTCCAGTACCGCCTACTGGTACCAACTGGAACCGCACAAGCCGTTTGACCTGCTGCCGGTGGAAAAAAGGCTGCCGCTTTTGCTTAAGTTCGATAATCCTGCGGAACGACAGACAGCGAAAAGAAAGTCTGTCATCACGCCGGAGATGAAAAAGATGAAAAAAGTGGTTAACAGGAAATAAGAAATGAGAACGAAAATTTATCCGAAAAAAGAACTCTGCCGATTCGGGCCGCAGAAAACCTTAAAGGGCAGAAACCTTGACGAAGTTTCGTTCCCCCTGGGCGGCATCGGCACCGGCATGATTTCCCTGGGCGGCTGGGGACAATTACGGGAATGGGAGATTATGAACCGTCCGGCCAAGGGTTTTGTCTTCAGGGACAGTTTCTTTTCCTTGAGAATCAATCGTAAAAAAGGAGTTCCTCTTCTTAAAGTACTCCAGGGACCGGCGGGAGGAACCTATGTTGGCGGGGGACATTCCGCACGGAGAGATATCGGTGAAGGTCTTCCGCACTTCCGGAAAGTCTCTTTCACCGGCAGCTACCCTTTCGCCAACGTCGAGTTCGAAGATCCGGATGTTCCTCTGAAGGTATCTCTGGAAGCATTCAACCCTTTCATCCCCCTGAACGATAAAGACTCAAGCATTCCGGTGGCCGTTTTGCGTTATCATCTGAAGAATACCGGCCGTGAAAAAGTCTCCGGTACAATTTTTGGAAACCTGCGCAATCTGATCGGCCATCCGGAAAAAGAGGGCCGAAAGAATGAGGCAAAAAGGGGAAACGGATTAACCGGTTTGTGGTTAACAACCAGCAAGTTCAAGGAAGATTCCCCCCGTTTCGGTAACATGGCTCTGACGACCACCTGGGAAAAAACAAAGGTCTGGCCGTCCTGGAAAGAAAACAGTCTCAACAAGTTCTGGGAGGCGATTGCGGAAGAAGCGGATTTTCCTCAGGAAAGCAAAAGCGAAGCCGAAATCGGCACCATTGCGGCAGACTTTGAAATTGGACCGGGGGAAACCATTTCCATACCTTTCTTTATCGCCTGGTATTTCCCGATTTTCGAACATTACTGGGATGGCTGTAAAGCTGATAAGTGCCAGCCGGTTACCTGGAAGAACTATTACGCAACGGTTTGGGACGACGCCTGGGACGTGGCAGGTTATGTCGCGGAAAATTTCAACCGGCTCTACGAAGAGACAAAGATTTTCCACGACTCCCTTTTCAGTTCCAAACTTCCAACCTATGTCCTTGACGCCATCAGTTCCCAGATGTCAATCCTGAAGACCACGACCTGTCTCCGGCTCACCGACGGAACTTTCTATGGATTTGAAGGATGCGGCAATGAAGGTGGCTGCTGCCAGGGTTCCTGCACCCATGTCTGGAACTATGCCCAGGCGCTTCCTTACCTCTTCCCCAACCTGCAGAGGTCAATGCGGGAGGCCGATTACAAGAACAACATGGCTGAAGACGGAATGCTCCAGTTTCGGCTATCGCTGCCGCTGGGCAAGCAAGCAGACTGGCAATACCATCCGGCTGCCGATGGTCAGATGGGCGTGGTAATGCAAATATACCGGGAATGGAAAATCAGCGGAGACGATAACTGGCTTAAAAAGGTTTGGCCTTACACCAAAAAAGCGCTGGAATTCGCCTGGAAATACTGGGATGCGGATAAGGACGGCGTAATGGAGGGAATGCAGCACAATACTTATGACATAGAATTCTACGGCCCCAACACCATGATGGGCAGTCTCTATCTGGGTGCTTTAAGAGCAGCGGAGGAAATAGCCCGCCATCTCAGCGAAGATGACAAAGCGGAGGAATACCACGCCCTTTTCCTGAAGGGTTCTGCCTGGTACGACAAGAACCTCTTCAACGGCGAATACTACGAACAAAAGGTAAACCCGGACGCCCATCTGGTCTGGCCGGAAACCTACCGTAAGATCACAGAAGACAGGGGCCGCGATGACAAATTCCCCTGGCCGAAGTGGCAGTACGGCAAGGGGTGTCTTTCCGACCAGATGATCGGACAGTGGTACGCTGAAATGCTTGGCCTCGGGTACCTTTTTGGCCAGAAACATATCCGCAGAGCACTTCAAGCTATTTTCAAATACAACTGGCTACCCTCTATGCATAAACATTCCAACTTCCTCCGCATCTATGCACTCAACGAGGAACCGGGGCTACTCATCGGAACATGGCCGTGTGGCGGAAGACCCGGTTACGGATTCTATTTTGCAGACGAGGTTTGGACCGGCATTGAATATCAGTTCGCCAGCCATCTGATATACGAAGGATTGATTGAAGAAGGGCTGACTGTCGTTTCGGGAGTCCGGAAGCGGTATGACGGCGAACGCCGCAATCCCTGGAACGAGATTGAGTGCGGCCACCATTACGCCCGGGCGATGTCAAGTTATGCCTTACTTCTATCTTTATCGGGTTTTTTCTATTCGGCGCCGGAAAAAACTATTGGATTTTCTCCCAGGATATCCGAAGACGATTTTAACGCATTCTTCTCGGTCGGTTCCGGCTGGGGCACCTACCATCAAAAGTTTTCCCGGGGTAAGGCGGAATTTGCGGTTGAGGTCAAGTACGGCAGCCTGGAACTGAAATACGTAAAACTTATTTCCGGAAAAATATCTTTTAAAAATATGCTGGTAACCCTGGCGGGAAAACAGATTGATGCCGACCGGAAGCAGAATCAGGCAAATATCACGGTCGTCTTTAAAGATTCGGTTACCGTTCAGAAAGGGGGGAAACTCAACATTGTCTTTAACCGCTGAATCTCCTTCTCCAATACCCCGGACTACTTTTTAACACTGTGTATAAGGTCAATCCGATACGGCATGGCTATTTCCTGGCACAGGAATTGTGCGCAACAGGCGCGGAAGTCCTCTGGCGCAAGTTCGGCAATGAACAGTGGGTGTATTCCTGCGCAAAGGATGCCCGTCCTTATTTTGAACATTTCAAGGATAAGCTCAACGGCGTTGACTTCGTGCCCATGGTATACCAGGACCAGGACATTGCCGGCGTCGTGGAGGTTGCAAAACTTGCACAGGACTATGCCATAGATTTATGGCTCGGCCCCCGGATTTACAAGCAGATTGACAATCTTCCCGTTCCGCCTGCGCGTTTCACATCCTGGATGATGGATGAGAAAGGTCTCATCCATCCGGCCGTGCGCGACGTCAAGAGACGCCCCGACATAGACAGGTTTAATCCCGATGCCGTCAAGTGGTTCAGGGAGGTTTATTACGATACGTTTCTGAAGCACTTTGAGCCGAACCTACTTCACGGACTTTTCTGGCCGGAAGAACACCTCGGCGCGAATCTTGCGGTTGTCTCAAGTTTTTCGGCGGGACAGGACTATTGGCATTCTCCCGTATACAGCGACAGTTCCCTGGAACAGTGGCGCGAATACTGCAGACAACACGATGTAACGCACAACAACAGAACAGTTGATGCGTTTCCCGTCCACGCCGAAGAGATGGAGGCGCAGGGAAAAGGGAAAACGAAATGCTATCCCGGTTTCACCATTGGTGCACCAGACGGCACCCGCAGTTACGCCGAGCTACCGCGGTGCACGGGGGTCTGGCGGCACTGGTACAACTACCTCTGCCATACATTCTTCAAGCACTGGATTCTGCCCCTGTCCGAACAGATGCACGCTCTCAACCGCAACAACCCGCGATGGAGAGGAGTCGTTTATTTCGGCCTTTCCCAGTGGCTCATACCTTACGAACGGTGCGCCGTTGCCGGCCGGCCGGCAAAGATTCCTCTCAACGGCTACCAGTACGGTATGAACGTGGAATTGCTTGCGAAGCATCCGGCGATAACATACGTCATCCATGAATTCGGCACCGACTCGTATCCCCGGGACATGCATGAAATCCACGAAGTGTTTCTCTCGCTCCTCGGCACACACCGGGAAAAGCACGGCCTCATGGTTCACCGCCTGGACGATATGTCACGAGCCATTCTTCCGTCAGAGGAGCGGGAACGGTGGGGTTTCATCAAGAGGTACGCACCGGAAATTCTCTCTTTCTATTGCCTCCGCAGGTTTTTCCCGCATAGCGGTTCCTTCGATTCCGACGGTACCAGGCTGTTCTTTGAAGAACTGACGAAATACCAGTCCGGAATCTGACCTTATTGTACTTTTATTGCGTCAACCGGCAAAAGGAGGATTCCAAATGAATAGAGTATTAACCGGAATCGCAGTTATAATGTTTTTCATGTGGGCCGGTGTTCTTAGCACCGAGCAAAAGGAGATTATCGGAAAAGACGGTGCCCCTATGGTTCTCATCCCTGCCGGAGAGTTTCTGATGGGTTCCCCCCAAAGTGAAGGTTATGAAAACGAACACCCCCGGCACAGGGTTTTCCTTGACGCCTACTACATAGACAAGTACGAGGTAACCAACGACCAATTCAAGAAGTTTGTGGATGCCACCGGTTATGTAACCGAAGCCGAAAAAAAAGGCGGCGGTTACATCGGGAACGGGGAATCCTGGAATCAGAATAAAAACGCCTCCTGGAAAGACCCCCTTGGTAATGACCAGGGCATCTCTTCTAAAATGAACTACCCGGTAGTCCAGGTTTCCTGGCCCGATGCCACCGCCTACGCCAACTACTACGGCAAGCGCCTTCCCACCGAGGCAGAGTGGGAGAAGGCAGCCAGAGCCGGTTCCTCCACCAAATACTGCTTCGGAGACGCCGAGAGAGACCTGGAAGATTACGCCTGGTACCTCGGCAACCAGACCCACCCGGTCGGCACCAAGAAACCCAACGTCTTTGGTCTCTATGATATGACCGGCAATGTCTGGGAATGGTGTTCTGACTGGTATGAAGCAAACTACTATCAAACCAGCCCGGCTGATAATCCCAAAGGCCCAGTTATCCGTCAGAGCCGCGTGTTGCGCGGCGGCTGCTGGGGCCTTGCCGCCGACGACTGCCGTTCGGCGTTTCGCAGCTGGGGCTATCCGACCCTCAGGCTCAACAACTTCGGGTTTCGCTGCGTTTCTTCGCCGTGACTCATTACCCTGAAAGGAGAGCATAAGAAATGAAAAGGGTGTTTTTTATTCTGGGGTTAGTGTTGATGGTTTTTTTGAAAAAAACTTCTGCGGCAAAAATTCAAAGCAATGAGGCCTCCGGAAACGGTGTGTCGTTTCTCGCGAGCCCGGAGACGGTCCCGATCTACGGCATGCTGGAGATACCCTTTCATCTGAAGGAAGCGTTTTCCAATCCGTTTGACCGGGATGAGATCGCCGTTGACGGTATATTCATCGGCCCGTCAGGAAGAAAGATTGTCGTGCCCGCATTCTGGTACAAGGAATACCGGTGTCAAGAGCCGGATGATAAGAAAGTCGGGATTCCAAAAAAATTCATTCCCGGCGCGTCTCCCGCGCACTGGAGAATCAGGTTCACTCCGGAAACGGAGGGTGTTTATTCTTTGAGAATACGGGTTTCCCGCAAGGGAAAACCGGTCTCTTTGTATCCCGCCGGTGTGCCGGTCAATTTCACCGTCATCCCGGATTCCTCCGCCAGGGGATTTGTGCGCGTAAGTCCCCGGGATTGGCATTATCTTGAGTTTTCCAACGGTCAAACCGCCTTTTTCGTCGGCCACAACATCTTTGGCTTTTCCGGGCTCGAGAAAAGAAAAGCGCTCTGGAAAACCATGACCGCGCACGGAGAGACCATTACCAGGTTCCACATGAACACCGGTATGGGATGTACCCACTTTGCGTCGGGAAAGCTCGGTTTCATGGACCTGGAAACCGCGTACAGGTGGGACCTCGATATCGCAGCGGCGGAGAAAGCGGGTCTTTATCTTATCCTCTGTCTGGAACAATGGAACACCTTCAACCGCGACGCGTTCCCCCTGAAGGAATGGTGCGTATTCGATACCGTCAATCTTCTCTCCGTCAAGAAGGGCGGTCCCTGCGGGGAACCGGTGGAGTGTTTCTCTCTCCCCGAAGCACGAAGGTTCTGGAAGAATCTCATCTGCTACTATATTGCCCGATGGGGATACAGTCCCGCGATTATTCAATGGACTTTACTCTCCGAAGTGAACAACATCCAGGGGTGGCGGGAACCCGAAGGCCACGAACACATCCTGAAATGGTACCGGGAAATGTCCGCGTATGCCAGGTCGCTGGACCCGGCCCGGAGAATGGTTTCCGTTGACCTCGGTTCCAATGGAACCGACAAACAGCTCTGGTCCATACGCACGATGGATGCCACTCACGTGCATCCCTACACCGGCAGGCTAATAGAATCCATCACCGATTCAACGGACGAGCGGGAACAATACCGGAAGCCTTATTTCATCTCGGAAGGCGGCATCGACTGGAGACCCGAAGGCATACAGGAGCAGGATATCCGCGGTGTCCATTTGCACGATTTTGTCTGGATCACGTTCATGCGCAAGTGCGCGGCAGCCGGCCTGTCGTGGTGGGACAATTACATCGACCGCCTGAATTTGTACGGTTGTCACACCGGTCTCGCGCGGTTTGTCGCGGGCGAGGACCTTGCCGGGTACCGGCTGACAAAGTTTTTCTCCCGGTTGTCCGAACACCTGGACGTGTACGGCCTGGAGGGACCCGCCCGGGCATTTTACTGGTTTCACGACAGGCGGGGCGAATTCTGTGGTGCGGCCGCGCATCCCGCGCATGCCGATGTGTTCCTTGAACGCCCGGTTCATTTCCGCCGGGCAAAGTTCCTGACCGCGGAATGGTGGGACACCTGGGAGGGAACTATTCTCAAAAGAGAGACGGTTGCCTGCGATGTGAACGGAATCCGGATTGCCGTGCCTGAATTCATGGACAATATCGCGCTCAAACTGTATGGGGCATATTCCGATGCAAAAGAACCACCCATTCCGATAAAGGGTGCTCGCCTGAAATAGACCATGAGGTATCTCCGGATAGTTCACCGGCTAATTATAAACATTCTGTAAATATGACAAGTCGCACCTCGCTTCGCTCGGATCCCCTACCTTGATGGTAGGGAACCCGTTCCAAAGGGAGTTTACACCCCCAACCAAGGGTTGGGGACCCCGTCCTATGGCGGTCACTAACGTTCCCTGTTACTCTCTCTACTGAGCAAGGGGGTTCTTCGCCACCCTCCATCTTGATGATGGAGTCCTCGCCTTGGCAATCCCCCCTTGAACCTACTTAAGATATCAATTCCTGTAGGTTCAAGGAAATTGGAGGCTGAAGTTTATGGGTAAGATTAGAATTGCGAATCCATTAGATGCCTTCAGACCTTGTCTTGTGTGGTGCTGGAATAGTCGCATAAGCAAGGTGGAAATAAAGAAACAGTTGGAGGAAATCTTTCGCCAGAGAATATATGATTTTTTCATCATGCCCGGATGGGGTTATGAAAACGGGTATCTGAATAATGATTATTTTCAAAAAATAAAAACGGTGGTCTCCGAGGCCAGAAAGCTGAATATGAGGTACTGGATTTACGACGAGTACAGCTGGCCGAGCGGATCTGCCGGTGGCTATGTCCTGAAGGATTACCCGCAGTACACGGCCATGGTCCTCTTGTGCATTATAAGGGAAAAAACAAACAGGTCTGAGGTACCCGGCAAGGTATTGCTGAGGCAGAGACTTTCGGAAAAGAGGGAAATTATCTTCAGCGAGGCTACGACAAAAGAGGTTCCTCCGTCTTCCATCTATGCAAGATTTTCCTGGACGCAGCGGGGCTTTTTGGACGTCCTCTCTTCGGCTGCCGTCAAAAAGTTTATTGATTATACCCATGAAAGATACTATGCCCGGTTTGGAAAGGATTTTGGCCGGTTGATACCCGGGATTTTTACGGATGAGCCGGGTTTTTACCCGCGCTGGGAGGATGAGCAAAATAAACTTCCACCATCTAAGAGGAGTTGCCTGGGATTTCCCTGGACAAGAAATTTGTTTAAGATGTTCCAAGAAAAGCATGGATATGACCTGAGGCCTAAACTTCCGGAGTTGGTTTTTGATGGAGGCTGTCATGCGAAAACCCGTTTTGATTACTGGAAATTGGTGACGGATACTTTTGTCGGGTCCTACACGAAACAGGTTTTCGACTGGTGCCGGCGACATCGGATTAAACTTACCGGGCACCTGTTTTTGGAAGAAGATTTTTTGAGGTCAACTTTTCATGAAGGTGACCTTTATGCCCATCTCAAATATTTTCATATACCCGGTGTTGACAGCATTTATTCCAAACAGAGAATGTACGGAAGAGAGGCGAATGTCGGACCTAAATTGGTAAGCAGTGTTGCTCATCTATGCAACCGCGACTATATTCTGAGTGAAACTTATACGGGTAGCGGCTGGGGTTTAAATTTCCAGGACATGAAAAAGGTCTTTGACTGGTTAGCAGTACTGGGATGCAATCGGCTTCAGTTCCAGTGCGGTTATTATACTATCAAAGGTTTCCGGAAAGTTCAGGAACGATGCGGTTATCCGCCTTCTCACCTCAACCAACAGCCTTTCTGGAAGTACTATCATGTTTTTTCCGATTATGTGGCGTGCACCTGCCGCGGGATTTCTGAAGGAGCACACCGGGCAGACATCGCCGTACTTTATCCTACCACCAGCGTCTGGTGCGAAATAAACTGGAAGGGGACATCCTCTTCCAGGATAAGAATTATGCAGGATAGCTTTATTACTCTTACCAACAATCTTTTGAAGCTCCGGAGAGATTTTGATGTTATTTTCGAAGAAGTCTTGATCAACAAAGCTAAGATAGAAAATGGGAAGATCCTGGTTGGAAAGGAAAGTTATTCCATGCTTATTTTGCCCTCATTGACCGCTCTGACCGAAAACCTCTTCCGAAGGATTGAAAAATTCGTCCAGCAAGGCGGCCACGTACTGGTGCTGAATTTCATACCCTGGCAAACACCGGATGACTGGAACATTATCGAGGACATGCAGAAATTGTTTAAGGTTTCCGTGCGGGATGTCAATGATCGGATAATTAACTTGAACAACCCGGCCAGGACAGGCCGGCGGTACGAAAGCCGGCTCGTCCGGAAAGACAGGGCATCGTTCATTTTGTCGAATGACATCGTCAATAAATACAATCCGGGTTTTATCAAGACCCTGGGAAATTTTCTTAAATCTTTTCCGGCTGAAGTGGATTTCGGTAAAAACGGGGAGAATATATGGATGCTGCAGCGTTCATTAGCCCGTGCTGTTTCCTTTTACATGGTTAACCGGGGTCCCAAAACAATCAATACATCCGTGCATCTTTCTCTCAAGGGAATTCCGCAGATATTTGATCCGGTGAAGGGAGAGACCAGGTTTACCGCATTCCGGAAAGAAAACAAGGGGATAAGGGTACCGCTGCGCTTTTCTCCTTACGAATCACTCTTTTTGATAATTGAAAAAGGAAAGAAAACAGGGATTGCGCCAAAAGAGAGACGGAAGAAGATACGCGAATATATCATACCGGCAAATTGGAATTTTTCGACGGAAAGAAGCAATATGAAACGTCTGGTCCTTTCGGTAAAACAAAACTGCCATGGAAGATGGCTGTCATGTGGCGAAAAGGGAATATTTCCTTTCAAAGAAGAACTGAAACCAGGCGAAAATTATGAGTTGCAGGGCAGTTTTTCTATTAAAGATACGCCAAATCATTTAGAACTTATCACGGAACAAATAGAGCCCGGAGAATTGACCATCAACGGTATTCCGGCCGGAGAGGGCAAAGAGACCTTCGTCTGGGACAACAGCAACATAGGGTTTGACATTTCAAAATATGTGAAAAAGGGCTCAAATACCATTCGTTTCCAAACCAGAACTCCGGATTATAAAGTGCCCAACACCCCTCCTTTTATCGCGCTTTACGGAGATTTCGTCGTGGCCGATGACCTGGAGATTACGCGGACCCAGGGCGGAACCGCATCGGGGGACTGGACGAAATTCGGCTACCCGCATTATTCTGGAACAGGCATTTATTCCCAGAGTATATACCTTAATAAGGCCGGGAAAGAAAAAGAGGTGATATTGGAGGTGGAAAAAGCACGGGACGTGGTAGAGGTTTATATCAACAACCATCCCGCGGGAGTGCGTCTCTGGACACCTTATCGGTTTGATATATCGGGAAAACTAAGGAAAGGAACAAACCAGATTCAAATAAAAATCACCAATACCCTATCAAATCTTTTTGAAAAAAGTCTGCCATCCGGACTTTTAGGAAAAACGAAAATAATAGTATACGAAAAATTGACCGAATCGGAAGAACTTTTTCCGGACGAAAGTTATAAGAAATAATGGAATTCTCACAAGAATAAGCGGGATAGGATCCTTTCCGAAGACGAAGAAAAAAGAATTCTGTCACACTTTTTCCCGCCTCTATTTTCGTTGAAATTTTTTGTAGTATCCCCCCTACCCCACCCTCCAGTCGCAATCAATTTAGCCTTAGGAAACAATTGACCATAGAACGCAGAAAGGGGTACAATAAAGTAAGGCGCAGTATGCTTTCGCTGGGTTTCGGGTGATACGAAGGAAAGGAGTGATGCCGGTTGAAACTGGGAAAGGAAAGATATAAACCGCTCCGGGATAGCGGCGGAGAACAGCCCCTGCGGGCGGAATTGCTCAGCGTTGAACAACTGGAACAGCACGCCGCCGAACTCGCAGGAAAGCACCGGATCGGTCCGGAACGCGGCCGCGACCGGCTTCTGGAGCGTCTTTCCGGAAACGAACGTGTCCTGCGGGCAGCCCACCGGCTTATAGCGGAGGCGGCCGCGCAGGAAAAGGAGATTTCTCCCGCCGACGAGTGGTTCCTGGACAATTTCTACCTGATCAAAGAACATATCCGCACCGCGCGCCAGCACCTGCCGAGAGGCTACAGTCGGGAACTTCCGCGGCTGTTCCCGGGACCGATGGCCGGCTACCCGCGTGTATATGACATCGTTCTTGACCTCATCTCCCACGTTGATGGACGTGTGGATACAAGAAGTTTCATCGGTTTCATAAAAGGATATCAAGCGGTGACCCCGTTGAACATGGGTGAACTGTGGGCGACCCCGATCATGCTGCGGCTTGCGCTGATCGAGAATTTGCGGCGCATCGTGGCGCGCATCATCTTAAACAGGAGTGAGCGGAACAGGGCCAACGACTGGGCGGACAGACTGCTGGAAACAGCGGAACGGCAACCGGGCGACCTTATTCTTCTAATGGCCGACCTGGCGCGCACGGAGAAACTCATGCAAACCCCGTTCGTTGCGGAGTTCGCTCGCCGCCTGCAGGGACAGAGTCCGGCCCTCGCTTTCACGATCGCGTGGATTGAGCAGCGCCTTGATGAAAAAGGGCTTACGATTGAACAGGCCGTCCAGGAAGAAAACCGCCAGCAGGCCGCCGACCAGGTATCCGTCGCGAACAGCATCAACAGCATGCGTTTTGTGGACGATACGGATTGGCACGAATTCATCGAGGCCGTGAGCATCGTGGAGCAAACCCTGCGCGAGGACTCTTCCGACACATACGCTCACATGGATTTTGCCTCGCGTGACCAGTACCGGCACGTCATAGAAGACATCGCCAGACAAAGCGACCTGACCGAAATTGAGGCTGCACAAACGGCGGTGCGGCTGACGCGAAAAAAGACGGCCGGCAAAGAGCAGAACAGACAGGTGTCCCACGTGGGATACTACCTGGTGGACAAGGGCCGGCCTGATCTGGAGCAGGCGGCCGGGGTGCGCCTGCCTTTCTTCCGAAGGCTCGAGAAAGCCTGCCGGGATGCGTGCCGGAATTGTTCTCTGGTGCTCTATCTTGGTACGATATTCTTTCTCACCGTTCTGGGTACGGCCGAACTGCTTATCCCGTGCTTTCAATACCGGATGTCCGTGCCGGCGTTTGTTGCCCTCTGCCTGTTTGTTTTTCTGGCGGTCAGCCAGCTTGCGGTTGAGCTGGTCAACCGGGTAGTCATGATGGCGGTGCGGCCGCGGTATCTGCCCAGAATGGATTTTCCCGACGGCATCCCGCCGAACGCCCGCACGCTCGTGATTGTCCCGACGTTGCTCGTCAGCCGGCAAGGTATCAGAAACCTGCTGCGTCAACTGGAAATCCGCTACCTGGGGAACCGTGACGCACACCTGCATTTCGCTCTGCTCACGGATTTCTGCGACGCGCCCCGGGAATCGATGCCGGATGACGATGCGCTGCTGGCAGTTGCCCGGGACGGGATACAGGCACTGAATAACAAGTACGGATACGAAAGGACGGATATATTTTTCCTGTTCCATCGTCCGCGGCGACTGAACCCGCAAGAACAGGTCTGGATGGGTTATGAGCGCAAGCGCGGGAAACTTGCGGACCTCAACGCTTTTCTCCGGGGAGGCGCGAAAGACCGGTTTTCCGTGGTCCTGGGCGACGTATTGGTGCTTCAGAAGGTAAAATACGTGATTGTGCTGGATGCGGATACGCAGCTGCCTCACGGCTCGGCTCGTCAGCTGGTGTCGGTCATCGAACATCCGCTGAACCGTCCGCAGTATGACGAACGGAAACAGCGTGTTTGTGAGGGATACGGCATTCTTCAACCGCGCGTCGGAGTCGGCCTCCTGAGCGCAAACCGTTCCCGGTTCGCGCAGGTCTTTTCCGGGGACCCGAGATTCGATCCGTACACGCGCACGATTTCGGACGTGTACCAGGACCTGTTCCACGAGGGCTCATTCATCGGAAAGGGTCTGTACGATGTCGACACGTTCACCCGGATACTGGAAGGAGTATTCCCGGAAAACAGAATCCTCAGCCACGACCTCCTGGAAGGATGCTATGCGCGAACGGCGCTGGTGAGCGACGTCCTGATCTACGAGGACTTCCCATCCACGTACAGGGCAGACGTAAACCGTAAGCACCGGTGGACCCGGGGCGACTGGCAGATCGCCGCGTGGCTGTTTCCACGTGTCCCGGGTCCGAAAGGTTCCCGGCTCAAAAATCCCCTCTCCGCGCTCTCGCGCTGGAAGATTTTTGACAACCTCCGCCGAAGTCTTGTGCCGTCCGCTTTGACACTGATGATGCTTCTGGGATGGATCGCAACGGGGCCGGCATGGCTCTGGACCGCCGTGGGGACCGGCATTATTCTGGGTCCGTCGCTCCTTTCGGCAATCCTGGACCTCATCCGGAAAGCACGGGGGTTGACGCTCCGGTTCCGTCTGCGCGAAACATCTCGTTCCGTAGGCAGGTACCTGGTCCAGACGGTATTCACCCTGATTTTTCTGCCGTACGAGACATACGTCGGTCTGGATGCTATCCTGCGGACGATCGGAAGATTGCTGTTTACGCACCGGTCTTTGTTGCAGTGGACGGCGGCCAGCGACGCGGAACGAAAGGTCATCCCGAATCATAGTTCCTTCTGGAAAGCGATGTGGATTGCGCCTCTCACCGCATTTTGCGTTACCGTCTACCTCGCCGGTTTCATCTCCGGAATTCACCTGATGCCTCTGGTGGTCCTAATCCCCTGGTTCTTCTGTCCGTCGCTCGCCTGGTGGATCAGTCTGCCGCGCGTCCGGCGCGAGACGGTCCTGTCGCATCGCCATACGGCGTTCCTGCGGAGACTCGCCCGGAAAACGTGGCTTTTTTTTGAAACGTTCCAGGGACCCGAATCCAACTGGCTCCCTCCGGACAATTACCAGGAACAGCCGGTTGCCAGGGCTGCACCCAGGACTTCGCCGACCAATATCGGGTTTTCGCTCGCGGCGAATCTGGCGGCGTACGATTTCGGATACCTTTCGGTCGGCGGACTGCTTGAACGGACCGGGAAGACGCTGGACGTGATGAAGCGGATGGACCGGTTCCACGGCCATTTCTACAACTGGTACGATACCCGGACATTGAAACCTCTGCCCCCGATGTATGTTTCCACGGTCGACAGCGGAAACCTGCAGTGCTTTCTTCTGATCCTGCGCCAGGGCCTTCTGGAACTGCTCGACCAGGACATTCTGCCTGCCCGGATGTTCGACGGGCTCACCGACGCCCTGGATTTATTTCTCGAGGCGGCTAAGGGGTTGCCGAACAATAAAACTGCTCCTGCCGGGGACCGGGCCGCGAACTCCGCCCCCGATATGGTACGGCAGATGGTCGAAGAACTCCGGAACGGGATGGGAAAACCTCCCCGGGCGCTCGGAGGAACCAGGGATCTGCTTTCCCGGATTACGGCAGAGTTAAGTAACGCGGTCGGCATACTCCGCCCACCGGACGGCAGTGAGGCCCTCTTGTGGGCACGCGCCGCCGAAGACCTTTGTGCGAATTTTCTCGGAGAGATTGCGTCTCTCGCTCCGTGGACGGGGATGCTTCCGGTTCCGGAACACACTCTGGACGGTCTGACACAGGAAGCCGGAGAAGAATTGCAGTCCTTTCTGGTACGGTTTGAAAACATCCCGACGCTCCGCGACATTGTGCGCACGGGCTCGGCGGTGCTGTCGCTGGTTGATCGGATTCCGGACACCCGGGATGCGGTGCGCACCGATGAAAACCGGCTCCTGCATTTGCGTCAGGCGATGAACGATGCGGTCGCCCGCGCGCAGGAACGCATGGCCGCCATTGAAGCTCTCGCTCGGCAGTGTGCGATGTTCGCCGACATGGAATGCGACTTCCTGTACAACAAATCGCGACATCTTCTTGCCGTCGGATTCAACGTCGGGGAACACCGGCGTGACGAGTCTCATTACGACCTGCTCGCCTCGGAATCTCGGCTGGCCAGCTTCGTGCTGATTTCTCAGGGCCGTCTGCCGCTGAAACACTGGTTTTCTCTCGGCCGGCTGGTGACGGCCTTCGGCGGAGAGCCGGTTTTACTCTCGTGGAGCGGGTCGCTCTTCGAATACCTCATGCCGCTTCTGGTGACGCCGAACTATGAAAACACTCTTCTGAGCCAGACGTACCGGACGGTCGTTAAATGGCAGATCAAGCACGGGTCGGACCACCGGGTCCCCTGGGGGTTCTCCGAATCCGGATACAATTCAATAGACGCAAACAAAAATTACCTTTATGCCGCTTTCGGCGTGCCCGGTCTCGGTTTCAAGCGGGGCCTGGCGGAAAACCTGGTCGTCGCTCCGTACGCATCGGCGCTGGCACTCATGGTGGAACCGGAAGACGCCTGTCAGAACCTGGAGCGATTGGCCAGAGAGGGAAGCGCAGGAAAGTACGGTCTCTACGAAGCGGTTGACTATACCAGGGCGCGACTGGCGCGCGGAGAATCAAAGGCCGTGGTGCGCTCCTTTATGGTCCACCATCAGGGCATGGTTCTGCTTGCAGCCGCCCATACCCTGCTGAATCGTCCGATGCAGAGACGCTTTGAACGGGACGCGGCGTTCAAAGCGGCGGAACTACTCCTGCAAGAAAAGGTTCCCGATGTCAAGCCGTTCTTTCCGAGTATGTCGGACGAGCTGGAAATCCGGCGGGAACCCGGGGAGCATAACGCGCTCATGCGGGTTTTCACCAACCCGGATACGCCGGCCCCCGAAGTGCATCTGCTGTCGAACGGCCGGTATCACGTGATGATCACCAACGCCGGCGGCGGTTACAGCAGATGGAAGGACCTCGCGGTGACGCGATGGAGGGAGGATGCGACGTGCGACAGTATGGGCACGTTCTGTTATGTCCGCGACACGGACACAGGGGAATCGTGGTCCGTCAGCTCCCAGCCGGTACTCCGGACGTCGAAAGCCTACGAGGCAATTTTTTCGCAGGCCCGGGCGGAGTTCCGCCGCCAGGACGGTCCGTTCCGTTCGCACACGGAGATTGCGGTCTCGCCCGAAGACGATGTCGAGCTCCGGCGTGTGAGCATAACCAACGGCACACGGAAACGGCGGACGATTGAGCTGACCAGTTACGCCGAGGTCGTACTGGCGCTTCCGGACGCCGAGGCAACGCATCCCCTCTTCAACGGACTTTTCCTGGAGACGGAACTCGTCCGGGCACGGCAGGCGATTCTGTGCACGCGCAGGCCCAGTTCGGATAAGGAAACACCCGTCTGGCTGGTGCATCTGGCAACGGTGCACAACGCGACGCCCGGCGACGTCTCCTACGAAACCGACCGGGCGAAGTTCATCGGCAGGGGGAGAACGCCCCGCGACCCCGCAGCGATGCATGGCGGGGGGAAACTTTCCGACAGCGAAGGGTCCGTGCTGGACCCGATCGTGGCGATTCGCGCGACTATCACGATAGAACCGGAACAAACCGCATCCGTGGACCTGATCTTCGGCATCGCGCAGACGCATGACGATGCGCTTGCCATGGCGGGGAAATACCATGACAAGTATTTCGCGGACCGCATCTTCGCTCTCGCCTGGACTCACAGCCAGGTGGTTCTGCATCAACTCGGCATTACGGAACCCGACGCGCAGTTGTTCGGACGGCTCGCCGGTGCGCTCCTGTATGCATCCATCTTCCGCAGGGCCGGCCCGGGTCTGCTGGCCAAGAACCGGCGCAGCCAATCCGGACTCTGGGGCTACGGCATCTCCGGCGACCTGCCGATTGTGCTCCTGCGGATAGGCGACGAATCGAAAATCGGCCTGGCGAAACAGCTGCTGGATGCCCATGCATACTGGCGCATGAAAGGGCTGTCGGTTGATCTCCTCGTCTGGAACGAGGACCAGTCAGGCTACCGGCAAATACTCCACGACCGGATTCTGGCACTGGTTACCACCGGCACCAAGGCCCACCTGGTCGACGTCCCGGGAGGTGTTTTCATCAGGCGGAGCGACCAGATATCGGACGAAGACAAGGTTCTGATGCAAACGGCTGCGCGTATCGTCATCAGCGACACCGGCAGCCTTACGGAACAGATGGAGCGCCCGGGATATCCGGAACCAAATATCCCTGTCTTGAGGCCGGCCCATCTTTTCGCTACGGAATTACCGGGTGTAGAGAAAATGCCGGAGCGCGACCTGATTTTCAACAACGGCATCGGCGGATTTACCCACGACGGCCGTGAATACGTAATCTGTACGACTCCTTCCCGCCGGACCCCGGCTCCGTGGGTGAACGTGCTCGCAAATCCGTCGTTCGGCACGGTCATTTCCGAAAGCGGGACGGCGTACACCTGGAGCGAAAATTCCCATGAATTCCGTCTCACACCCTGGTACAATGACCCGGTGACCGACCGCGGAGGAGAGGCGTTCTACATCCGGGACGAAGAAACCGGCCGGTTCTGGTCGGCCACGCCCCTGCCCGCCCGCGGGAAAATGCCCTACGTAACCAGACACGGATTCGGGTATTCGGTATTTGAGTACTCAGACCAGGGCATCGGTTCGGAAATGTGGACATATGTCGCGACCGACGCCCCCGTCAAATTCGTTTTACTGAAAGTGCGGAACGAATCCGACCGCAAACGGAGGCTTTCCCTGACCGGCTACCTGGAACTGGCTCTGGGACGATTCCGGGAGAAATCGCAGATGCACATCGTCAGCGGGATCGACCCGAAAAGCCGCGCTTTTTTTGCGTGGAATCCGTTTAACACAGACTTTCCCGACCGCGTTTTTTTCTTTGAGGTGAGCGGGGCGGAACGAAACGTGACCGGCAACCGGACGGAATTTATCGGGCGGAACGGCAGTCTCGCCGACCCTGCGGCGATGCACCGGACCCGGCTTTCCGGCAGGACGGGTGCCGGCTTTGATCCGTGCGCCGCGCTGCAGGTCCAGATTGAACTGCAGGAAGGCGAAGAACAAGAGGTTGTATTCATTCTCGGAGCGGGCAGGAACGCCGACGAAGCCCGCAGTCTGGTCCGGCGGTTTCGGGAACCGGAGTCCGCCAAACAGACACTGGAACAGGTATGGAAATACTGGAATCACGCGCTCGGCACCGTGAACGTAGAGACACCGGACCAGGAAATCAATATTCTGGTCAACGGCTGGCTGCTCTACCAGACGATTGCCTGCCGGATATGGGCGCGGAGCGGGTTCTATCAGTCCTCGGGCGCTGTCGGGTTCCGTGACCAGCTCCAGGATGTGATGGCGGTCATTCACGCGGAACCCGACCTGGCGCGGAAACACATCCTCCTGTGCGCGTCGCGGCAATTCCAGGAAGGAGACGTACAGCACTGGTGGCACCCGCCGACCGGGCGCGGCGTGCGCACGCGAATATCGGACGACTATCTGTGGCTGCCCTTCGTCACCGGTTACTATGTGAAGAGAACCGGAGACCGCGGCGTGCTGGACGAACCGGTTCATTTCCTCCAGGGGCGGCCTCTGAACACGAATGAAACCGACTACTACGACCTCCCCGAACGCACCGGCAAAACCGGCACGGTGTACGAACACTGCGTAAAAGCTATTGAGAACGGTTTAAAGTACGGACAACACGGCCTGCCGCTCATCGGGTCAGGCGACTGGAACGACAGTCTGAACCAGGTCGGCGAACAGGGGAACGGGGAAAGCGTCTGGCTGGGATTTTTCCTCTATAACGTGCTCACGCAGTTCTCGGCGCTCGCGAGTGAACGCGGTGATACGGCATTCGCGCAGCGCTGTCTCGATGAAGCGGCGCGGCTGGGCGAAAATATCGACCGGCATGCCTGGGACGGACAATGGTACCGCCGGGCCTATTTCGATAACGGGGACCCGCTCGGTTCCGCAGTCAACGATGAATGCCGGATAGATTCAATTTCTCAGAGCTGGTCGGTCCTGTCCGGCGCCGGAGATGCACGGCGGTCCCGGACGGCCATGGAAGCCGTGGAGCAATTCCTTGTCCGGCGCGATGAAGGTCTCATCCTGCTGCTTGCGCCGCCGTTCAACACCTCTCCGATGAAACCCGGCTACATTAAAGGGTATCTGCCCGGCGTCAGAGAAAACGGCGGCCAGTACACGCACGCCGCCATCTGGGTAATCACGGCCTTCGCGAATATGGGAGAAAAACAGCGGGCCTGGGATCTGCTGTCCATGATAAACCCTATTGTCCACGGTAAAACCCCCGAAGCCATTCAAACGTATAAAGTGGAACCGTACGTCGTTGCCGCCGACGTGTATTCTTCTCCGCCTCTCAACGGCCGGGGAGGATGGACCTGGTACACGGGCGCGGCCGGCTGGATGTACCGGCTTATCCTGGAATCGCTTATGGGACTGCAGCGGGAAGGGAATATGCTGCGGTTTGCCCCTTGCCTGCCGGAACACTGGAAGTCATTCAAGATACACTACCGATACCGGGAGACCGTTTACCACATTACCATCGCGCAGACCGGAAGCGGAAACCTGGTCACAAACATAACGGTTGACGGGGTCGAACAAAAAGACGGGAATATTCACCTTGTTGACGATCGGCAGGAGCACGTTGCGGAAATTACGACGGACTGAATATCGCTCATGGAATAATAACGGATTTTATTTCTGTATTCACATTCCGAATTTGATTTGAAAAATTCCTAAACACCCACTGTTCATGTAATTCAAATTAATTACCCACGCTTGCATAATACGGCGATGGCACCGTTGGATATGCCCGATAGACATGATAGAAAACAGCCTCGGTTTTTTTATCTACATCGTTCTGAGTGTAATATTCTACGGGCAAGCCGGTTGCTTCATCCCACAGAAAATTTCTAATTAAAACTTTTATCTCATCTCTTGTTGGTTCCTTGTCTTGCCACTTATACAAATCCTTCAATTTTTCTTTCAGTGTTTCCAGCAATTCTTTGGATACCTTCTTTATCTTTTGGATTTCTTGTGGTTTCAAATCTGGTTTTACCAAAAGGTCATATATAGCCAGCGTCTCCTCATCCAGTCCTTCTCGTACTGCTCGGCTTTCTTCCTCATCCAAATCTTGTACAAATTCCAATAACGCCTCAAAGGTGGCTTCAATGTTTTGGCGGTCTTTTTCTTTATTATACTCATCAATTATCTTTTCATAATGTTCTTGGAAGTCTGTCCGGAGAGGATTCCTTTGAATGAGCCGTTCCAGTTTTTTCTCAATCACGCTTTTAAGACTTTGCACGGCGGTATTTTTAGTTTTCGCATGTTCAAATTCTGCCCGCAACCGGTTAAAATCAATCTTGCTGATATCATACGGCTTGTTAGGTTCTTTACCTCTGTCGGACGTAACGGTAATCGCCTCATCAATAACCTCATGCAGTTGTTTAATGATATCGCTGATATCTGCTTGGTCACGATCTTTTTGCAGACTTTTGTAGATGATATTTATTGCTCCGTATTGATTACGATAGGCATTCACGCCGGGAATTGTTAGACACGCTTTGAATTTAATAAATACTTCGCGGCACATCACCTCAAACTTCTTTCTGGTTTCATCGTTTTCGTTCACCGCTTCTTTGGCCGCGACAATCGCCTTGTTTCTCTCAAAGCCGCTAGCGTTGATTATTGCATCAAGCGATGCTTTTCGTTCATTTAGAAAATCTCTTACCAAGCCAATCGCTTGTTTTAAGTCTTCTAGTAATTCCTCTTTGGTTCTGGTTGGATCCAGTTCATCCGGCCCTAGTCCGCCTGGTCTGCCTGTATCGCCTGTGCCGGTAAAGATAGCGAGTGCTTTGCGTAAATTCTTGAGGATACCGCAATAATCAACGATAAGACCATTGTTTTTATCGCCGTTTACTCGATTGGCACGGGCAATCGCCTGCATCAGCGTGTGGGCTTTAAGAGGTTTGTCTAAATACAGATTTGCCAGACTCGGCACATCAAATCCGGTAAGCCACATCGCGCAGACTATCGCAATTCTAAATGGGTGTTCTTCTTTTTTAAAAGCAGAATCCACATCAATTCGCGTTCCGTCGGAGAGTTCAAAGCCATTCTTAATAAGTCGTCGATGGGGCGTGATATCAAAACCCCATTTTCTAAACTTTTCAACCTCGCCTTGCTCTTCACTCACAATTACCGCCATCCTTGTCTCTTTCATCCAGATGAGCTGATTGGAAAGATAATCCTTTTCTTCTCCCGCGGCCATTTTCCAGGATTCTTCTATTTCCCCTGCTTTCTGATCCCAGTATTGCCTGATCAATTCATACATCCGCACACAGGTTAATTTATCGATGCACACAAACATCGCCTTGCCGGCTTCCCAAGAGGTGGCGTAGTGCTCGACAAAATCTTTGGCAATTTGATTAAGCCGTTTTTCCGCGGTGATGATGTGATAATCTCGCTTGAGTTCTTTTTCCAGTCGCTGACTTACATCAATATCATCAATCTCAATTTCTTCCAGTTTTTCGGCAATCCGCTCATTGATATCATTGGTGGCTACACCCAGAGTATCACCCCGCGAATCGTAATAGAGCCGCACAGTCACTTTGTCTTCTACCGCCCGATTAAAATCATACGTGGAAACATAATCACCAAAAACCTTCGCGGTGATTTCATCATCTTTAAATAACGGTGTACCCGTAAACCCGATAAAGCTGGCTCTTGGCAGGGCATTACGCATATTCAGGGCAAGCGTGCCATATTGAGTGCGATGCGCTTCATCGGTAATCACAATAATGTCATTGCGTTTGGTATAGCCTTCATCCGGATCTACTTCCTGATTGAATTTTTGAATGGTGGTAAATACATAAGCCTTGTGATGACTCATAAGCTCGACTAAATGTCTGCCACTACTCGGTCGGCAAGGTGTTCTGTCATTATCGGCCACGCCGCAGCCGGCAAAGGTTTTGTAAATTTGTGTATCCAGATCATCTCGATCTGTACATATCAAGAAAGTATAATTGCCGCCGATTTTGCGATGTACTTTGGTGGTAAAAAACACCATGGAATAACTTTTGCCCGCTCCTTGTGTATGC
>JAZDPL010000060.1:0-55867 GCA_043797665.1 Candidatus Omnitrophota bacterium | reverse complement strand
ATCTGTTTTGCAATCAAAATTGTAGGGGTCGGATTTATCCGACCCGCGGGCTTGATAAATCAAGCCCCTACCTTGAATGTTGAATACAAACATTTTTAATGTCCCAATGCCCCGTGCGGAAGCACGGGGTAATTTACTTGCTCTGTCCGGAAGCCTTGCGCAGGTAGTCAAGGAACGATGGTATGGGTTCGTATCCTAAACTCTGTGCCTTGCGGACATCCTCCCAGGCTTTGGCGTAATTTTTCTGGTAATAATATACCATTCCCCGGTTGTAATAAGCCTGGGTGAAGTCCGGCTTAATCTTTATCGCCTGCTCGTAATCGCTGATGGCAAAGGAGTAAAAGACCTTATCAAGGTTGCCTTTTCCTTCGTACATCATGCCCCGGAGATAATGAGTATACGGGTCGTTGGGATTAAGTTCGATTGCTCTGGTATAACACTTGACCGCCTCGTTATAATTCTTCTTTCCAAAAGCATAGAACCCCTTGTCAACCCACTCGTTTGCGGTCTTCGGTTTATCTCTTCCGCAGCCGGTCAGGCTGACCGCCACTAATAAAACCAGTCCGAAATTTAAACATCTGTTCTGCATCGTTTCTCCTTTAATCAGGTTTTAATCTGAATCTGCTTGATTGGGGGAATCTTTTCTACGGTACAGTCGTTGGCGTAGGTGCGTTCCGGCAGGACAATCAGGACGTTGACCGCCGCAGATTTATAGGCAAACGGAGCGTGGTGCCAGACACCCGGGTTTAAAGTCACCATCGTGCCTCTGGGAACCCGGAATATCTTTATTTTTCCTACCGGGACTTCTCCTTTGGGCGTAGCCGGACCGACGTGGATGAGGATGTCTCCGTCCAGAGGAAGAATACCTTCACCGCACCAACTGTGAAATTCCGTCACATCCACCATCATCGGTCTCTTTTCAACCCGGCAGACCGAAAAGGAAGCGGTTGGGGTACCAATCTTCAGAGAGAGCATGTCGCGGTAAAATTCAATCGGTGGGGCACCCAGCTTTGCGCCGTCAGGGTTAATCATCCGCGCAAACGAACCAAACAATTGAAATTTTTCAAGACTCAATTCGCACACCTTTTCATTTCTCATTTTATTCCTCCGTTTTTACGCGTTCCCGTGGATTCATCTTTTAATATCTCAGTAGTTTATCTTATCATAAATTCCCTCCATAAGTAAATGTCCGGTTCAATCTTTCGTTGACACCAAGAATCCGGTATGCGAAAATATAAGGGGTTGTCACAGAATAAAGTTGACTATTTGCCAGAGGTGACAACCCCTCTACCGATGGGACTATACATTGGTCTGGATTTGGGAACGACCAAGATCGCCGGGGTTCTATACGATTCGGAGCGGAATAAAATCCGGGAAATGCTTTCGTATCCTCATAACGCTTTGAGGGTCTCCGGTCCGTTTTACGAGATGGACGTAAACAAAACCATCAGATTAGCGGACGCAATACTAAAGAAGATTGGGGCGGGAAGTACGGTCAATGGTATCGGGATTTCCACCCAGATGCACGGTTGTCTTTTCGTTGACCGGCATAACCGTCCTCAGAGTCGTCTGGTCGCCTGGCAGGACCAGCGTTGCCTGCTTCCTTATCCCGGCGAGCCGGGGAAAAACTTTCTCCGGAAGATTATTGAAATGACCGGCGAAGATGTTTTTTATGATACCGGTACGAAGGTGAGTACCGGTTTTCTCGGTCCAACCGTATTCTGGTTCCATAAAAAAAGACTTTTGCCGAAGGCTGCCAGGGTATGTTTTCTCGGTGATTATTTAGCGTCAATTCTGACCGGTGAACCGGTTTCTCCGGACGTAACCTGTGCCGGGTCCAGCGGTTTTTATGACATCAAACGGAAGGAGTGGCTCTGGTCCGCAATTGAAAGGTTAGGGATTCCCGCCGAGATTTTTCCGGAGGTTGGCGAGACGGGTAGTGTCTTAGGTTTCTCAAAAAATACCGCGGTATTGAGAGCGATTGGCGATAACCAGGCGTCAATCTTCGGTTCAGCCGGTTACCTGGATAAGACATTGTTATTAAACGTGGGTACCGGTTCCCAGTCTTCTTTGAAGATTGATAAGTTCCTGCGGCACAAAGGGCTTGATACCCGGTACTTTATGAACCAGGATTATCTTCTGGTAGGGGCTTGCCTTTCCGGGGGAAAGACCTTAGCCATCGCAGAACGTTTTCTGGCTGAAATCGGCCGGAAGATTTTCCATAAAAAGGAGAATCTTCTCTACGAAAAGATGAAAGGAGTTCTTAAAAACCATAAGAATATTTCTTCTCCCATTTTGTGCGGGCCGTTCTTCTGCGGCACCAGGGAAGAGCCGGACAAGAAAGGTTTCCTGGCTTTAATCAGAGAAGAAAATTTCAGACTGCCTGATTTTCTCTTCAGCCTTATGGAAGGGATTATCTTTGAACTTTATTCGTTTTATGAAAAGATGGGCAGCCCAAAAATAAGCAGGGTTGTCGGCGCCGGAAACGGGATGCGCAGAAATCCTCTCCTGGGTGAAATTGCCGCCAGACTTTTCCACAAACCGCTTGTCATCAGTCAGGTTGAAGAGGAAGCCGCTGCAGGCAGCGCTTTTCTGGCGGCCAGCCGATTAGAGAAAGGGTTTGATGTCAACGGCGCCCTGAAAAGCGCCGGTTACGGGAAGGTATTTAATCCGGAGCGGAAAAAGGCAGGTATTTATCAGGAAAGGTACCGGATATATCAGAAGATGGAAGAAAGCCTTTCCGACTAATACCAGATTGCAATCAAAACTGTAGGGGTCGGATTCATCCGACCCGCGGGTTCGATAAATTGAACCTCTACTAAGGTAGGAGGAATCTTATGGCGGAAAATTGTGGAGTGTTCGGGGTCTATTCTGTTGGTGACTGCGTTCCGAAGATTTACTGGGGCATCTTTAAACTTCAACACCGGGGACAGAGATACTGCGGTATCGCTACCTTCAAAAGAGGGGTTAGATTAAGTACGCACAAAGGGTTTGTCCGGCATACATTTACGCCTCAGGGGTTGAAAGAACTCTCCAATCATTATGGCATCGGTCATGTCAGCCTCAGCGAAAGGCAGCCCATACTCATTGAGTCCAAGTTGGGGCCTTTCGGTTTTGCTTTCAGCGGTAATATCATCAATGCGGAAAGTCTCTTTAAAGAAATGAAGGGACAGGGTCATTCTTTTTTTAATCATACCCAGTCTGAACTTTTAGTCAAGATGGTGGTTCAGGGGAATGACTTTGTCGATGGCCTGGCAAGATTGGCTCTCCGGGTAAAAGGGTCCTACACCATCTTAATCCTGACCAGAGAGGGAATCTATGTGGCGCGTGACCCATCCGGGTTTAAACCGCTCATCTTAGGGAAAAGCAAGGAAGGATATGCGGTCTCTTCCGAATCGCGTCCCTTTGATTTGACCGGATTTGAAATTTTTAGAGACGTAGAACCGGGTGAGATTTTGCTTATCAATAAGAACGGGGTCAGTACCAGGAGCCGGGTCAAAGGAGACCGGATTGCCCACTGCGCTTTTGAGTGGGGTTACATTGCCTCAATGGATTCTATCATTGAAGGCGTGCCGGTAGTGAGAGTACGAAACAATTTAGGCCGGAGGTTGGCGAAAAAGGACAACCTGAAGGTGGATGTGGTAGCCGCGGTTCCTTTTTCCGGGATTGGTTACGCTCTGGGATACCATAAAGAATCCGGAATTCCCTATGAAGAGGTTTTTCTGATTGACCGGTTTGCCAGCCGGAGTTATCTTCCCCTGACCCAGCCGGAAAGGGATTTGGAAGCCAAGACCAAACTCTCGGTGGTGAAAGAGGCGGTTGCCGGGAAAAAGATTGTTTTGTGCGACGATTCCATCGTCCGGGGAACCCAGATTCGGAATAAGGTTTTGGAATTGAAGTCCGCGGGCGCCAAAGAGGTCCACGTGAGAATAGGTTGTCCGCCGTTAATGTCACCCTGTAAGTATGACATATCCACCCGGTCCTACCGGGAGTTGGCTGCCCGGAATCATTCGGTCAAAGAAATTACCAGACTCATTGGGGCGGATACGCTTAAATATAACACCACCGAGGACCTGGTTCAGGCAATCGGTCTGCCTGCAGACAGGCTGTGTTTACATTGCTGGCTGGCTAAATAGCAAATTTTATACTGAACATTGATGGATGATAAAACCGATATAAAGAATTTCACCCTGCAGGAACTGAAGGAAAGATTGATTGCCGCAGGCGACCCTGCCTACCGGGCTAACCAGATTTTTGGCTGGATATATAGAAAAGGGGTTACTGATTTTGAGGCGATGGTAAATATTCCCATCTCCCTCAAAAACAAGATTAATAACCTCTTTTGTTTCGGGAGCATAAAGATGCTCCAGAGTCTGAAATCAAACGATGGGACCGGAAAATTTCTCTTTCAACTGGCTGACGGCAGGCGTATTGAAACCGTTTCCATACCCGCTAAAGATAGAGAGACCGCCTGTCTTTCCACTCAGGTTGGCTGTAAATATCGCTGTTTAATCTGCGCCAGCGGACAGAACGGCTTTGTCCGGAACCTCACCGTCTCCGAAATGATAAGCCAATTGTTGTTTCTCATCCATACCCGGAAGTCTCCCGTCACCAACGTGGTTTTTATGGGTATGGGAGAGCCTTTTGACAATTATGAAAACCTGATAAAAGTAATCCGGATAATTAACAGTCCCGAGGGTTTAAATATCGGGGCACGGAGGCTCACGGTTTCCACCGGGGGACTTATTCCGGAAATAAAGCGGTTTGCAGAATTAGGACTTCAGGTTCATTTAGCGGTTTCCCTTCACGCTTCAAATTCTGTGTTGCGCAGTAAACTTGTCCCGGTGAGTAGAAAATATCCCCTGGAAGAACTTATTCCGGCTTGTAAAGAATATACCAAAAAAACCGGACGAAAGATTACTCTTGAATACACCCTGATTCAGGGGGTAAACGATACCGTGGAGGATGCCAGGCAATTGGCAGTGATAGCCGGACGGATAAAGGCGAAGGTGAACATAATTCCTCTGAACGTTTTTCCGGGTTTGGGATTTCGACCTTCCGGCGAAAAAGTGGTGAGTATCTTTATTCACCACCTTCAGGAGAAAGGGGTGAAGGTTACCCGGCGCCATTCCAGGGGACAGGATATCGCGGCCGCCTGCGGTCAGTTGGCTGGCCGCCGGGGAACGTAACCGGATTTCAATTATAGAGGAATAAGGTATGATGACTTTTCGACAACTCTCGGACAAGCAGGAATCCCTGCCGATGACGACCGCATGGTATCTCGCCGATTTGGGTGAAGCCAAAGGAAAACAGGAATTATTCACGCGGCAGTCACCACAGCGGCTGAAGGTCTTGCGCGAACACGCCCTTATAGAAAGCGCGGTTTCTTCCAATCGAATAGAAGGTGTGGAAGTGGACAGGTCACGGGTGGCCACCATCGTCTTCGGCAAGCCGCTGTTACGGGATCGGAATGAAGAGGAAATTGCCGGATACCGGGAAGCGCTCAAACTCATTCATGAACAAGGTGCCGGCCTGCCGGTTTCCCAGGGGACCATTCTGAAACTGCACCGTCTGGCGCGCGGGGAAATTTGGGACGCGGGCAAATATAAGGAAAAGGATTGCGACATCATTGAAAAGCATGCAGACGGCACTTCCCGGATGCGCTTCAAAACGGTTCCTGCAGTTGCAACCCCAGACGCGATGACTGAACTGCTGGAACTCTGGGATAATTGTCTTCGCGACCGTTGGGTACATCCTCTGATTGCCTTGGCCGCATTCAACCTTGATTTCCTTTGTATTCATCCGTTCCGCGACGGGAACGGCAGAGTTTCACGACTGATGTTTCTGCTCCAGGTCTACCATCTGGGGTACGAAGTCGGGCGTTACATCAGTCTGGAGCGTCTGATAGAACAGAACAAGGAACGGTATTACGAAATCCTGGAGCAGAGTTCCCAAGACTGGCACGAAGGCAAGCATAATCCCTGGCCCTTCGTCAATTACATCCTCTTCGTTCTGAAAACCGCCTATCACGAGTTTGAAGAGCGGGTTGGCCAGACTAAGGAACCCAAAGGTGCCAAAGCGGGCCTGGTTCTGAACGCCATTCGTAGTCAAGCAGGGGACTTCCGTCTGAGCGACATTGAACAGGCTTGCCCCGGCGTGGGACGTGACTGGATCCGCGCTTTACTGGCAGACCTGAAGTCCGATGGCAAACTCACCTGCCGGGGCAAAGGCCCGGCTGCGCGGTGGCATTACCACGACAGTAAGGGTAGTACCTCTAAGTGAGGGTATTAGTGAGGGTATGATTGTCGGTCAGTTGGCGGGTGCAGGGTTTGCCACGTCGGTATCAAAATAGGCAATTATTTCTTCCGGTACTTTCGGGACTTCCATGGGTATGCCGCCGTTGCGGAGCGAATGGGCGGCCAGGCAGCCGGCGGCCACGCTGTTGCGGGCCGCGATTGCCGAGGTGGAAATCTTGCCGTCTTCCCGGACGTAGCGTATGAATTCGGCCACGATGCTGGGGTCTGCCCCGCCGTGACTGCCGACCACCGAGGGAATAAAGTATTGCTCATCTCCGTAAGGATTATAGTATTTCTGCCTGTTCCAGAGACGCACCACACACTCCCCGGGGTTATCCCCGAAATTCTCTATCCTGCCTTCGGTTCCGATGATGGTGTAATTCCGCCAGCCGTCCGGCGTATAGTGACACTGCTGGTAGGAGGCAAAAACGCCGTTATCCAACTGCATTAGCATCATGCTTATATCTTCCACGTCAATAATCTGGTTCAATCCTTTTTGTGAAAGCGGCGGCCAGTTTTCCAGGCGCCAACTCTTATCTCCGCGTTCCGAAGGGGTATGGCGGTCGGTTATCTTATCGTAAAGGGTAAGCCCGCCCAGAGCGGTAACGCGGCTGGTGTAACCGCCGCAGAGCCAGTGCAGGATGTCTATGTCGTGCGCGCCTTTTTGAAGCAGCAAACTGGTCGCCTTGGACCTTTCCGCGTGCCAGTCCTTGAAATAGGCGTCCCCACCGTAGGAGACAAAATGCCGGCACCAGCCGGATTTTACTTCGCCGATTGCGCCTTTATCAATCAGTTCTTTCATTTTCAGGATAAAAGTCATGTGGCGCATGTTGTGGCCGAGATATAACTTAACCTTTTTCCGGAAAGCGGTTTGCAGAATCCGGTCGCAACCCTCAATGGTAATTGCCATCGGTTTTTCCAGGTAAACCGATTTTCCCGTCTCCAACGCAGCAATCGCGTGTTCTTCATGCATGAAATCCGGCGAAGTGACAAAAACCGCACCTATTTCAGGTCGCACCAGCATTTGCCGATAGTCTTTGGTAATAAATGTTTCCGGTCCGTATTTTTCTTTGAATTCCGTCAGAAACTTATCGCTGATGTCGGCCCCGGCGACAATTTTTACACCTTCTTTCGGTTTGTGCGCGTGGTCAGCCAGCCCTCCGCGGCCGCCGACTCCAATAACGCCAATGTTTAGATATTTCATTCCGAATCCTCCATCTGATGTCCCTAAAAAGTTCCGGCGCCTGTTACCGGATACATCCCCCAGCGTTGGAGGGTTTCTTTCATAGCGGCAAGGTTTTCCGGTTTGGTGCCAACCGCCAGCGAATGGCTGGCGCCGTAAATGAATCCGCCGCCCGGCGCTCCCCACTTGATGGCATACCGGCCATCGGCTCTGACGTCGTCCGGTGTCCCCAGAATCAGATTTTCGTTTTTAACGCCGCCCCAAAGGGTTAATTTATTACCCACTTTCTCTTTTAACAGTTTCATATCCATCCCGGCGCTGGCCTGGATGCCTTCGTAAGCATCGAACCCGGCCTCCACGAAGGTGTCGACAAAGTCCCAGACCATCCCGCAGCAGTGCTTGATGACAAAAAGTCCCAGGCGGTGAGCTTCGGCAACGTATTTTTTCTCCCAGGGCAGAACGTGCTCCTTGAATATTTTCGGGTTGAACAGCGGCCCGGTGGAAGAGCCGAGGTCAGCGCAATACATAATGGCATCTACACCTTGCTTTGCGGCATATTTCAGGCTGGCGATGGACCTTTTTCCCTGCAATTCAGCAATTGCCTCATGCATTTCCGGGTGTAAAATAAGGTTGACATAAAAATCTTCATCGGTCTGTCCGAACGAGGGCAATTGTGGTCCTCCCCAGAAGGTGAATATGAAATGGGTCTTCTTCTTTTCTTTAATGATGTGTCTTACAACTTCCCAGGATGATTCGTCCGGTTCCGGAACGCCGCTGCGTTCAAGTTCGTTTAGTTCTTCCTTAATACTTTCCAGGGTGGGCGGTCTGAAAGCCTCCGGATTCATTTTGAAGGGCATCAAGTCATTGGTTACGGAAGAGACCCGGTAGAGATTTCCCTTTTCGTCGCGGTAGGTATCCTTGTCTACCCGTTCCATGGGCTTCTGTTCTTCCTTGACCGAGGGCATCAGGGGAGCCATGATAATGTCAAAACCGAGCGCTTCGGCCAGGCCAATAATATCCCGTTTATAGGATGTGACCACTTCATTTCGCCGGCCTTCCCATAGGGCCTTAACCTGCCTGATTTTGGCGGAAACCAACGTCTCTCTGCCCAACACTTGTTCGTAGATGTTGTAGTCAATGGAGTGTTCCCCCCAGGGAACGATGTCCGGTTCCTCATGCCTGAGCGTCTTCAGGACTCTTTCACGTGACAGCATCCTTTGTCCCCCTTCGAAGAAATGTCGCAGAGAATGAAACAGAAAGGTTCTATTTCTTGTTTGAATGAAAGTTTCCCGTCTGAATAACCTGCGGAAACTCTTTTTTGTCCGAGTAGGTCGATAACCCGGCATCTTCTGCCGGTATGTACTTTGATGGTACCTGACCAGGCATAGTTGTGGTTGTTCAACAACATCAATCGGAACCCATCCTTTTTCCGGTTAATAATATAGGTAATATCTTTACCTTCGATTTCGACCAGTGCCATTTCGTCCATCAGGTGGTGAATATAATGTTTGACTATCCGTACCGCACTCTTTTTATTCCTCTTACCATATCCGTAGTATGGCGCATCAAGAATCACCCTGCCTTTACGGTACCTGTTTTCGGTTAGCAAAAAATCGCCCAAGTCGTTTTTGGCGATACCTTTTGCGGTTAAAGGTTTAACAACGGGATATTGGTACCAGGGCTCCTCGTTATTTCCATCCTTAAAACTTTCTCCAAAATGGTGACCACAGGCTAAACATTTCGAACTGTTATCTTCCTTGACCTCCCGGCTGATAGATACTCCCAGAAAAGACCGGTCAAAAGCCGCACTCTGCTTTACATTTATTACCAGCGTACCCCCATCTTCTACATAGTGGACGATTTCGGCTGCTAATTTGGGACGTATCTTTATCTCTCCCAGTAGAATTACTGCTTTATATTTTTTAAGGATTTCGCAGGTTGCGTTGGAAAGGACAAAATCGAAACTGTCTCCGAATATCGCGGTACTGATAGATTCGTATGGCCTGGCATCGAACCCTTCTGAAAGTAACTTTTCGTAGATTGCCGTCGCTTTTCTTTCCTGAAAACCTTCCCAGAGTGTGTAATCGTAATCCTTGGCGATAGCGTAAGGGGCTCCATCCATGGTTCCCGAACGATGGTACCCTTCGTAGACGAGGTTCATGAAATTGTCGAGCATATAATCACCGTCGTTGAAGGGAATCTGGCCAAACCATACCGTATCATCCTTTTTAAAGTTGCTTTTAGGCTGCCATCCGCTGTAGTAGTCTATCATCAGCGCTACCGGAACATAGGTCTCGCCCCGTTCTTTTCCATGGCTGAGGGTAAAGCGGGTAAACTTCTCCAGCATCCGACCCAGTGGTGTTGGTATCGCCGTCTTTTTGTCCGGGCTTAAAACAAAGGCGCAGTTTTTACCTGCTTCTCCGGTACTGGTGGTTTCATTGCGGCTTACCACCTCTTCAATCCGTATAAAATTGGCTCCAGACATATAAGCGAGATACAGATTTCGCTCCAGATAATTCTCCGACCAGCCGGATATCAGCTGCATCTTGTCATTGTACATCGTCGGACCCACCATTCTCCAGTGAGATATGTCTAATCCCCATTTCTTGTTGTACTGTCTGGCTATTCCCCGCTGCATCGCAATCACCGGATGAATGTCTGAAAGCGAATCAATACAGATCTCGACCAGGCCAAGGTCCATACCCCATTCGTAAAGGTAAGGCGTCACTGCCATTAGACCGGATATAGCCATAACTTTTGGTAAAGACTTTTTCCTTTTCCTGAAGTCCCGGAATATGTTCTGGTTAAGGATATAACTCTTTAGTTTCTGGTAAGCGTCAACCCGGGATTTGAACCTTAACCTTTTGGCATAAATCTCTCCGGGGAACTCGTAACCTGAGGAATCGCATTCCGGGAAAGCGTCCCACCAGACATTTCCATTCAGAACCGGCGTCAACTCTTCCAGTTTTTTCAACTCTTTAGCGACAAAAGTTTTTGTTGGCTCAATCCTCCTGCCTACGATAGTATTTTCTTTGTATATTTTTAGAATTTGGGTTGCAGCGGGTAGGAAGAGAGATAATCCGTAGGATGGATTCTTCTTCAGAAAGTTGACCTGTTCGTTGGTAAGGTACGGCCACCAGTCAAAGGCATTGCACATCTTGTGCTTGATGATGTATTGCATCTCAGGTGTATCCAGGTCCATATTGGGCGTTTCTAACGCCACCAAAAACTTTTCCGGATTGAACCCGTCAATGAATTTCCGATTCTTTTTTGTATCCATCTTTAGAAAATCCCCAGGAGTTTGTTTTCATCTATTTTGGTTCCCTTGCTGTCGTATAACCGGAACTTTAATCCGTATCCTTTATCCTTAATTCCCTTTAGAGCAACCTCTTTTTCGATGACTTTTATCGGTGTCAGTTCTGAAATTTCGATTACCCCCTTTGTTATTTCGTTTCCATTTTTATCGATGGCAATCAGTTCCAAACGATAATTCGAGATTTTCCGAACGCCGCTTATCTTAATCGGTACGGTTACCACGTCGCCGATTACTTTCACCTTTTCTCTTCCCACCGCCAAAGTTATGTACTTGTTGATATAATCTATCGAATCTAACCCTTCGGTGGATACGAAACTCAGATGGTAAATTTGTTCTTGCCCGGGTAAAAACTCATAAGAGTTATAAATTAACTCCATCGAAAGACCCGCCGGACCAGACCAGGAGTAGTACATCCCATCCCGGTCTGTTTCGGAAAGGGGAACCAGCATACCCAGGACCAGATTATCTTTGACCATCGCCCACCATTCCTGGGCCGGGGCAAAAAAGTCCGAACCATTATCTTTTCCCCGGTCACTGACCTTCCGGCTGTAAACAGTCTCTTGCTCAATCTTCTGGAGATACAGGCCTTTTCGCCTTTCCAGATTTGTTGACGGGTTCATCGGAACATATATCCTCGTATTATCGTTGTCTATTACTCCGTCCAGGGCGATGCAGGTATGCGGCCAGTAGGAACCGATTTTCTTCTCCGACGTCCGGTTTACCAATTTGACCTGTATCGCTACTTCGGAACTGTCCTTAAAGATGCTGACGGTTTTTATTATCCGGTACTCGCTGCCAGCCAGAGACAGTTCCACCGAAGATTTCTCCTTACTCTTTTCCAAAATTTTACTCTGGTATTTCAGATATTGCTTTGTTAGACCAACTTCCCATATCCAATCTTCAAGTCCGGAAAAATTTGTCTCCAGTATCGTTTCGACATCCGGCATAATTTCAAAGGTTTTGAAGACCATCTTCGGGAAGAACTTCCTTTCCCCTCCGGCGCCTTTCAGGATATATTCCGCTATTCTACCGTTCGATTCCGGCAATACCTTAACCCGGATATAGTCGTTTTCAAGGACAATTGCTTCCCATCTATCCTCTTTCCCTTTACTTATCCGGCAATCTGCCCGGGCATAATTAACCAGAAGCGAAAGAACCAAAATTCCGGTCGTTAGACCTGTCCGCAAAAAAGAAACCTTGTTTCTTTCTCCGACCATATTCCTCCCTCATTACTTAGAGCGAAACCTACTGTTCTTTACCCTCAGCCCCATCAACTTTTTGGGATGGCGGTACAAAGTCCTCGGTATATCTGACAATGTTGGAAATACGCACTTCATCTATCACACAAGGAAGGTTCATCGAATTGTCACTGAAATACCCACCAACAAATAAACGTTTTGCCTCTGGAACCAGTTCCTGGAAACGGTCTTCGTATTTAGATCTTCCCGTTGCCACCTTTTTACCGTCAATAAATAAGGCTCTGGTATTTTGTTCCGCATCCCAGGTTAACGCAATATGGTGCCATACCTCTTTATTCCAGTCTGCGATGTCGTAATCTAAGTGGAATCGGTTACGATACAGTTCACTCCAGGCTTGGCCATCTACAAAGACATCCTGCTCCTTTTTGCTTTCAAGCATAGTAACCTTCCACTGCGGTATTTCGTGAAAGTTGTAATCAATCATCAGCATCGCCCAGTTACTGTGTTGGCCATGCTGGTCCCCCTTGCTTATGGCTACCAGAACCATCTGGGAAAATTTCTCCGTTTCTTTTTCGCTCACGATTTCTGAAGGGTTTTTCAAAAGTTTTGCCCACAACTCAATCGTCCCCTTCTTACTATCATAGTTGTTCTGGGCTTTATATTCCAACCACCTGTACATCATTTCCAGACCGTCGGTATTGACGCATAACCCTTTTTTGGCTATCAGCGCTTCACCCCAGTAGCCGCCGTTGTTTTGGGTCAGCGCAGCTGTCCCGGTGCCTCCCCTTTCACCTGTGGCGTAGTCTGCCTCAAACTTTTCGTTGAAGTGAACCAGAAAGGTTGTGTTCTTGTCTGGTTTAAACTCACCGCCGCTGGCTATACTCTTTGTCAGCCACATTCCCATAACTACCAACCCTAAAAAAACTATTCTTCTCCGCATATCCCCTCCCTATTCGAAAATATTATTCCCAGATTGTTCCCACTCCTAAACCAGCCTTTTCCCGCATCTTCTGAGTAGCCGGATCCTGAGTATAGTTATTACCATCTTTTGCCCCCGGGTCTCCAATAACTCCGTAATAGGGGTACTTCTCATCCAGGACCATCATCAGTCTGTTTGTCATTTCGAAACGGGTAAGACTATCCGGTGCGGTGATGGTTAAGTTATTATTGTCTGCTGAAATGTTGATACCGTATCCTGATTTTGCGTCTATCCCGATTAAAACCGAATTCTTTAATTCCCCAGCCTCGGACTTTTTCTTAATCGGTATTTTGACGCCAGGGTCTTTTTTGACCTTTTCGTAATAGTATCGAAAGTACTCCTGAAGTCTGAAGGCAGTATTATTATCATTTTCATCGGCCGCATCGTCAACTACGATGATACATCTTGATTTTCCCTCCGGAGTAATAAACTGGTATGCCAGGACCTGTTCTTCAGAAACCTGAAAGAGGTTAGATTTCCAACCAACTTCTATTTTATTGTCGGTTCCCAGAGTTGCGGTGAAGGCTGCCTTACCTTCCCCGGATTTAAAATCGATTGCCTGGTTGTTAACCTTAACCTCAACTGCAGAACTTTCTTCGGGTACCCTGACGGAAATTTCCGTCTTTATGCTTTTTGTACTTTTTAAACTTATCTTTATTCTTCCGCTCTGAATATCGCCGGTCTCTTCTGCTTTCCCGGTAACTTTAGCCCCTCCGCAATCTTTTATGTTTAGAACGGCTTTTAGAATCAACGGTTCCTTGGGTTTTAAAGAATAACTGACAGTCGTTTTATTATTTTCCATGATGTTATTAATAGGAGTCCCGTCGTACTTCGAAAAGAGATAAACTCCCGGGCCAAGATACCGGTTATCTATCGTGGCCGTTACTTGTTGGGCAGTAAACTTCTGGTTACCGATAAAGAGATAAGAGTTTAGTCCCTTTCCGTAACGAGCCCGCCACAGGTTTTCATTCAGCCTTACCGCCGGGATTACCTGGTAACCGGCCGCAATTAATTTCTGAAAGACAGGCATCGCCTTCATTATCGCCACATTGCCCCAACTTAAGGCGTAATTCGGGAAATAAGCAAACCGGTAGGAAAATAGAATCAGGTTATCCCGAATGTTATTATATATCTGCCTTGTCTTTTCAGGACTGTAATCCTGCCAGGGTAGGGTACTGCCGTACTTTTCGTTGTCTATGAGGATACACCAGTTCTGGGGCCGTGTTCCGAGTAAATACCGTTGGATTTCCTCCGTCGTAATATTGTTCAGTGCTTCGGAAAATGCCGCGTCTGTCAGGGCATTGTCTGTTCTCATGGCCACATAATATTGAATCGCATTACCAGCCAGGTTTGATGATATCCCCATCGTCTTCCCGTCCCTTTTCAGTCCGTGGATATAATCCATCATCTTTGCCATCCCGGACCCCTCCCTGGCGTACACGCCTTCACCGTCGTAAGCCCTGCCTTCCATCGTCTCCACGCCGGTCTGCCGGCATATCCCCGGCCCGGAAACACAGTCAAGCGAAAAGCCGGATACCGGTAACTCTTCCGCTATCTTTTTAATGTCCCTCATCATATCCCGGCCCAAAGCGTTTCCCCAAACCCACATTCGATGTTCGGCATCATTTCCTAAGGTCCAACCATAAAGCAAATTGGTCGTATTCTTATCGGTCACGATACAATCCGGATAAAGCTTATCAGCCAGTTTTTTATCACACCAGTTGCTAACATAAAACATATAAGCCGCATCTCTTACTCTGGCCGCTTCAATACCTCTCCGGCGGTTCTTCTGAAATGCTTCGTAACTGCCGTATTCCACATCTTTCATGGAATGCAGGTCCGGATTTTCGGTGATTTCCTTGGTTCCGTACCAGTCTCCAATGACCTGGACCGGAGCATATCCCCAGACCCAGCCTCCCAAATGCCTTCTGGGGAATTCCGGGGATAGGTAAAGCGATTCCAAACGATGCTCCCATATCTCGTAATAATAGAGATACGAGGTGGTTTTTGCGGTGGTATGAACTCTTTTGTCAACCCCGGTCTTCGCTCCAAACATATCCGGAAATATCTCCTGGTAACTGTCCACCGCATTCAGATATCCATAGTCGGGGTTAAAGGTATAGGTTATAAATTCCACCTTGTTTACTTTTTTGGGGTCAACCACCAGTTTTACTCCGTAGTAGATAACAGGGGAGGGGGTACTATGAAGAAGCCCGTTCTCAATATATGAGAATATCTGGTGGGCGTTTATTCCAACCGCCACGCCGCTCTTTTTGCTGTAGGCGCAGGCCATAGGAAAGGTATTGAACAGCTCCTCTCTCTTTAAATCGTCAAAAATTTCCTCGTAGAGGTTATTTCCGTTCCAGTAAACTAAATTATTCGTGGATGATACCACCGGCATATTGAACCGTACTTTTAACCATGCCTGTTCGGAACCGGTATTTTCAACCTCTATCGTGCTCTTGATAAAATTACCCGCGGCTTCAAAACTTTGCGTTATATTTAAAAAGCCACCCACGTTGTGATAAACACTTTTGAAACCGTTCTCACTTTGTTCTATCTTTTCCGGTGCGCCAGGATTCAGCTCTTCATCCTTATTTTTGCCGTTGAGAATGGTAAAACTGTTTATATACTCTTTTGATTCAGTCCCGTCAATCAGATCATTCACCTTAATCTTTCCCTCACTGTTAACCTTGATAGTTAACCCACTCGTTTTTAGTGTAACTTCTCCGCCGGCCGAGACTGCCGCATCACAAAAACCAGCCAAAAACCATAATATTACCGCCCCGAATACCCAGAACTTTTTCATTTCTCCTCCTTCTACTTAGAGCGAAAACTACTGCTCTTTATCCTCAGCCCCACCAACTTTTTGGGATGGCGGTACAAAATCCTCGGTATATCTGACAATGTTGGAAATCCGTACCTCATCAATCACGCAGGGAAGATTCATCGTATTGTCACTGAAATACCCACCAACAAGGAGACGTCCTGCTTCTGGAACCAGTTCCTGGAATTTGTCCTCATACTTCGAATTCCCGGTGCCAATCTTTTTACCGTCAACAAATAAGGCTCTGGTATTCTGTTCCGCATCCCAGGTAAACGCAATATGGTGCCATACCTCTTTATTCCAGCCTACGATGTCGTAATCTAAGTGGAATCGGTTACGATACAGTTCACTCCAGACTTGGCCATCTACAAAGACATCCTGTTCCTTTTTGCTTTCATACACAGTAACCTTCCACTGCGGTGTTTCGTAAAAGTTGTAATCAATCATCAGTGTTGCCCAGTTAGATTGCTGCCCATGCTGGTCCCACTTGATTATGGATATCAGAACCATTTGGGCAAATTTCTCTGTCTCTTTTTCGCTCACGATTTCTGAAGGGGTTTTCAAAAGTTTTACCCACAACTCAATCGTCCCTTTTTTACTATCATAATTGTTCTGTGCCTTATATTCCAACCATTTGTACATAACCTCCAGACCGTCGGAATTGACGCATAACCCTTTCTTGGCTATCAGCGCTTCGCCCCAGTAGCCGCCGTTGTTTTGGGTCAGCGCAGCTGTCCCGGTGCCACTTCTTTCACCCGTGGCGTAATCAGCCGTAAACCCCTTATTAAAATGAAACAGTAAAGTCGTGTTCTTGTCCGGCTTGAACTCGGCGTTAACCTGACCATTTACCAACAAAACTCCAGCCACGAACATCCAGAAAAACCATCTCTTGTCCATAAAACCTCTCCTGTTTTTGAATGAATTATTCTTCCCAGACTGTTCCCACCCCTAAACCAGCTTTTTCCCGCATCTTCTGGGTTGCCGGATCCCGGGTATAGACATTAGCATCTGCCGGGTCCCCGATAACTCCGTAATAGACATATTTCTTATCCAGGACCATCATCAGTCTGTTTACCATTTCGAAACGGGTAAGACTGTCCGGTGCGGTGATGACCAGGTTATTATTCTCGGCTGAAATGTTGATACCATATCCTGATTTTGCGTCTATCCCGATTAAAACCGCATTTTTTAATTCCCCAGCCTCAGACTTTTTCTTAATCGGTATTTTGACGCCAGGGTCCTTTTTGACCTTTTCGTAGTAGTAACGAAAGTACTCCTGAAGTCTGAAGGCAGTATTATTATCATTTTCATCGGCCGCATCGTCAACTACGATGGTACATCTTGATTTTCCCTCCGGAGTAATAAACTGGTATGCCAGAACCTGTTCTTCAGAGACTTGAAAGAGGTTGGATTTCCAACCAACTTCTATTTTATTGTCGGTTCCCAGGGTTGCGGCGAAGACCACCCTGCTTTCCCCGGATTTAAAACCGATTGCCTGGTCGTTAACCTTCACCTCAACTGCAGAATTTTCTTCGGGCAACCTGACGGAAATTTCCGTCTTTATTCCTTTGGTACTCTTTAAACTTATCTTTACCCTTCCGCTCTTAATATCGCCGGCTTCTTCTGCTTTTCCGGTAACTTTAGCCCCTCCGCAATCTTTTATACCCAGAACAGCTTTAAGAATCAACGGCTCCTTGGGTTTTAAAGAATAGTTGATGACCGTCTTGTTATTTTCAATGAGGTTATCAACCGGAGTCCCGTCGTACTTCGAAAAGAGATATACTCTTTTACCAAGATACCGGTTGTCTATGGTTGCTGTTATCTGTTGGGCAGTAAACTTCTGGTTGCCGATAAAGAGATAAGAGTTCAAATCATTTCCATACCGGGCCCGCCATAAGTCTTCGTTCAGTTTTACCGCCGGGATTACCTGGTAACCGGCAGCAATTAATTTCTGAAAGACAGGCATCGCCTTCATTATCTTCACATTGCCCCAACTTAAGGCTTGATGTGGGAAATAGGCAAACCGGTAGGAAAATAGAATCAGGTTATCCCGGATATTGTTATATATCTGCCTTATCTTCTCAGGGCTGTATTCCTGCCAGGGCAAGGTACTGCCGTATTTTTCACTATCTATCAGAATACACCAGTTCTGTGGTCGTGTTCCAAGCAGATACCGCTGGATTTCCTCCGCCGTAATATTGTTCAGCGCCTCGGAAAATGCCCAGTCTGTCAGGGCATTGTCGGTTCTCATGGCCACATAATACTGAAGCGCATTACCGGCCAGGTTTGATGATATTCCCATTGTCTTATCGTCCCGTTTCAGACCGTGGATATAATCCATCATCTTTGCCATCCCTGACCCCTCTCTGGCGTACACCCCTTCACTGTCGTAAGCCTTGCCCTCCATCGTTTCCACACCGGTCTGCCGGCATAAAGCCGGTCCGGAAACACAGTCAAGCGAAAAACCTGATATCGGCAACTCCTCCGCTATCTTTTTAATATCTCTCTGCATGTCCTGGCTGAACTTATTCCCCCCGCACCACATCCGGTAATCGGCATCGTTCATTAAAACCCAACCATTGCAAAGATTGGTCGTATTCTTATCGGTCACGATACAATCCGGATAAAACTTATCCGCCAGTTTTTTATCACACCAGTTGATAACATAAAACATATAGGCCGCATTCCTGACACTGGCGGCTTCAATACCTTTCCTGCGATTCTTCTGGAATGTTTCGTAACTGCCGTACTCCACATCTTTCATGGAATGCAGGTCCGGATTTTCGGTGATCTCCTTGGTTCCGTACCAGTCTCCAATGACCTGGACCGGAGCATAACCCCAGACCCAGCCTCCAAAATGCCTTCTGGGAAATTCCGGGGATATATAAAGCGAATCCGGACGGCCCTGTACCTCGTAATAATAGAGAGACGAGGTGGTCATTGCGGTGGTATAAACCCTTTTGTCAACCCCTGTCTTCGCTCCAAACATATCAGGAAATATCTTCTGGTAACTGTCCACCGCATTCAGATATCCATAATCAGGGTTAAAGGTATAGGTTATAAATTCCACCTTGTTTACTTTTTTGGGGTCAACTACCAATTTTACTCCGTAGTAGATAACGGGTTGGTTGGTATTGTAAAGAAGTCCGTTCTCGATATGCGAAAATATCTGATGGGCTTCTATCCCAACCGCCACGCCGCTCTTTTTGCTGTAGGCGCAGGCCATAGGAAAGGTATTGAACAGTTCCTCTCTCTTTAAATCGTCAAAGATTTCCTCGTAGAGGTTGTTTCCGTTCCAGTAAACTAAATTATCCGTGGATGATACCACCGGCATATTGAACCGTACTTTTAACCAGGCCTGTTCGGAACCGGTATTTTCAATTTCTATCGTGCTCTTTATAAACTTATCCGCTCTCTCAAAGCTCTGGGTTATATTCAAAAAACCACCCACGTTGCGATAAACACTTTTGAACCCGTTCTCACTCTGTTCTGTCTTTTCCGGTGCGCCAGGATTCAGTTCTTCATCCTTATTTTTGCCGTTGAGAATGGTAAAACTATCTATGTACTTTTTTGCCTCAGTATTCGTTATTAAATCCGTAACCTTGAGTTTACCAGTGCTGTCTACTTTGACCATTAGACCCTCGGTCTTCAAGGTTATTTCTCCACCGTAAACCGAGGCGATACTGGTTAAAAATATTAGAAGAAACATCATCCCAACCCATCTGTTCTTCTTCACTTTCCCTCCCTTTTTTCTGGAATAAAATTGCCGGTATACCTGACTACATCAGAGATTCTTACCTCATCTATCATGCAGGAGAAAGGGGTGAGAGACTTTTTAAAGATTCCACCCACTACAATATCGGTCGCGTTGGGCACCAGTAACCTATCCGGGTACTTAAATTTTGCCTCGCCCACTCTCTTTCCATCAACAAATAATGTTCGCCTGTCGTTCTCCGCATCCCAGGCGGCTGCAATATGGTGCCACTCGCCTGTTTTCCATTTTTTTACGTCAGCATCAATACGAAATCGGTCCTCATCTAATGTGCCGATATTGGTAAGGTCATACTTTACCTCTTTTCTAAATTCCGTAAAGGTGATTTTTTTAACCTTGTTGCTGTATATGATGGCGAGGTATCCATAAGCGGTACATCCTTCCAAAGCCCATTCCGGACCAGGAAGCGTTCTCCAGTCAGAGATAGATATCAAACCTAACTCATTCTCTTTCGATAAATCCTTCGGGAAGTTGAGAACTTTTACCCAGAGTTCCATTGTGCCTCTTTGGCTATTAAAACTGTTTTTCGCCTTATAGCCCAGTGGCCGATACAATACTTCCATTTCCTCCGGAGTTATCGTAAGCCCGTCTTTTACCAGCAATCCTTCTTCCCAACATCCACCATTTTTTTCTGTAAGAGACGCAGTCATCGCAGTTTCTTTAGAACCCCGGGCATAATCGGCGTTAAGCCCTTTGTTAAAATGAACCAGGAATAAAGTATTTTTATCCGGTTTAAATTCACCAGCAAAAACATTATGCAAGCCTACAAATGAAGAATAGATAATCAGACCCAACAACCAATTATTTCTACTCTTTTTCATCATCTCTGAAATCCAGTTTTAGTAGATGTCCCAGTAATTGCTGTCTCCTCCGGAAGGCCATCCGTTGGCTAATATTCCGGAATACGCATTGTTTGGATCGGGAGGGGTGTAGTTGGTAACGTGGCCATCCACCCAGAGAATGTTGAGACCCGTATTGTTGTTATGAATGAGACACAGAGTGTAGGTACTCCCGGGAAAAGGGTCTATGATAGCAAGGCCCCTGTTTTTAAAGGTATCGTCTGTCCACTTGCTTTCCGTAAGCATAATCGTGGCGTCCGGATGAGTGCACTGGCCCAGTTTATAGGGGTGATACCCTCCTCCGCTGTACCACGTATCGCTGTTGTTACAAAGATTAGCCATGTTGTAGCCGTACAAGCCCGCATTATAATTACCATTACCGTTTACATCCGACGGACATCGGAAAACTGATTTCTTGCCGTCGCCAGTAATAATAGGAGCGTACCCATTTGTTGCGAGTACACTCGCGTAGCTTGCAGGGGTTGCAGGGGGAAAATACTCGTCGTAGTCCTGAAAGTAGAGATAGAAAGATAGTCCCAGTTGTTTTAAGTTGTTCATGCAGCCCGCCGCTCTCGCCTTATCCCTGGCCTGACTGAGCGCTGGTAATAACATCGCCGCCAGAACAGCGATGATGGCGATGACAACCAGCAACTCGATTAACGTAAACGCGATTTTTTTCTTCAATCCCTTCCTTTTCCAATCCATATTATCCTCCTTAATTATTCTGTTGTTACCTTTATTTTGCTTAAGGTTGCACAGGAAGAACGTTCCACTAAATGGTTGTCCAGGATAACCTGGGCCGGGTTGTTCTTCCCTCCCCGAATCAGGTTTAAGAGAAGTTCGGCGGCTTTCTGCCCCATCTCAACCTTGGGTTGATGGATGGTGGTAAGGGGGGGACAGAGGAACGCACTGTACGAAACGTCGTCAAAACCAATCACGGATATGTCATCGGGAATCCTTTTCCCTAATTCCCAGCAGGCACGGTAGACACCTAAAACAAGCGTATCGTTACAGGAAAAGATGGCAGACGGTGGGTTTGCCAGGTGGAGGAGGTCCATCGTATTCTGATAGCCTGCGTCCTCATACTGCAACTCCAGGTAACTGTGTTTTACCAGTAAAGGGTCGTAAGGAATATTGAATTCGTTCAAAGCCCTCCGGTAGCCGGCAAGTCTTTCCTGAACCGTATTGATATTGATGCCCAGGACAAATCCAATCCGGGAGTGTCCTAATTTTATCAGGTGTCGGGTAGCCAGGTAGCCACCTTTTTCATTGTTAGTAGTAACATAGTCCACCTGAATTTCTGGAATGGTACTGTCAACAAACACCAGCGGAAAATCTTCCGCCAGGACTTCCTTGAGGGCCTGGTCCGCAGAGGGTGTCCGGTTAACTGTTATTACTGGGGTTAAAATGAGACCTTCGGCACCCTTTTCTCTTAATTCCAAAACAATCTGGCGCTCTTTTTCCGCGTTACTGTTGCTGGTTGTTACGATAAGATGATAACCAAATGGGTTTAAAAAGGTTTCAATGCCGTTGAGTATATCCATAAAAAAAGGGTGGGTGGTGGGACCGGTAAAGATGACCCCAACCAGTCTGTTTCCTTTTTGGTTAACTTGATTTTGCTCCGCGACCACGAAAGTGCCTTTGCCAGGCATTCCCTTCAATAACCCTTCACCAATCAGTTCCGAAATTGCCCGGCGGACCGGAGTGGTGCTTAACTTATAGATCTTACACAACTCTGCGGTAGAGGGTATCAAATCCGAAACTTTATATTCGCCGTCCCTTACCTTCTGGCGAATCGTATCCTTCAGTTGGTAATAAAGCGGATTGACACTATTTTTATCCATAAAAGATTAATTTAAATGTATTTATGTATAATTATACCTAAATTACCCTGATTTGTCAAGGGGCTACGTAATATGTTTTCCCCGAGACTCTCTTCTGTTTCACCAAACCTTTTCCGGTAAGTCCTTCCAGAATTTTGACCAGTCTGACCGGGGTGAGGTTGGTAACCGCGGCGATGTCTTTCAGGGTCAGGGGACGGCGTCTCAGAGTAGATAGAAGCGTATTTTCGTCTCCGGATAAACTTCCGGGTAGTTTTTTAGTAAACTCCGCAATGATTTCGCAGTGGTTGGCGATAATTTTTGCTGCTTTTTCCAGTTCTTTTTGGTTTAAGGGCTGAACCCTTCTTTCCGCGGGCGGCCGCACCACCGTATTCAGATGGACCTTGTCTACCCGGATGGTTTTAATAGCGTCTCTTATCTTGTTTAGTTCGGTATTAGAGTCGTTGACTCCTTTTACCAGCATTACCTCAAGCCAGATTTTACCGGGGTATTCTTCTCCAAACCGGCGCAGACCTTCAATAATTGATTTTAGGTTTAGATTCGGGTGGGGTCGGTTGATGCGGCGGAAGACCGGTTCCGATACCGCATCCAGAGAGGGTAAGACTACATCGGCTGAAAATAAACTTTGCCGGACTTTTTTCCGGGTAAGCAGGGTAGCGTTGGTGATGACCGCTACCGGAACCGGGGTCATCTCTTTTATTTTGCCGATCATCTTACCGATTTCAGAATTCAGGGTTGGTTCTCCGGAACCGGAAAAGGTAAGGTAATCTATCGCCGGATTATTTTTCAGAACGGTGGTGATTTCCGCTAAAATGGTTTTAGCGGTGACGTAGGATTTTCTTTCCAGGGTTGGACAGGCGGTCGGTCCCAACTGGCAGTAAACGCAGTTGAGGGTACAGGTCTTTGCCGGAATGATGTCAATTCCCAGCGAAAGCCCTAACCTTCGGGAAGGTACCGGTCCGAATATGTGTCGCATCTTGGTAAAAATCAGTTTTTGGTATATAATAATACGAATGCATTAAATATTTTGACGTAGGGGTCGGATTTATCCGACCCGCGGGCTTGATAAACTTGTCCCTGTATGCATTAGACAGGGATCAAGCCCCTACAAGTATTGTAAAAAGAATTGATTGCTTTGTCAACTTCTTGAGATGAAGAAAATACATGTCTGGGAAGATTTAAAACATCATCTGCCTTTCTCCATTCTGAGTGTTAACATCGGTCTGATTGTCGTAGGCATTTTGACTTTTATCGCCCGGATTGTTCAGGCGGGCGATATTTCTCCGTATACCGAGGAACTCTTTCATATTTTCCATCCGGTTCACCTGCTCTTTTCCGCTATCGCCACCACCGCAATGTTCTGGCAGCACGAGAAGAGGTTATTAAAGGCGGTAGTCATCGGGTTTATCGGTTCGGTGGGTATCTGCGGGATAAGTGACATATTTATTCCTTACCTCTCCGGGTTCTTTTTAGGCGCCCGGATGCATCTCCACGTTTGTATTATTGAACATCCCCAGTTAATTCTTCCTTTTGTCTTTCTGGGCATATTGATAGGCTTTTTAGCTCCCGGGACCCTTGAGAAACAGGAGGGAGTCATCTTCTCCCATTCCCTCCACGTACTGGTTAGTTCTATCGCCTCCATTCTCTATTTGATATCTTTCGGAGTTACGGAATGGGTTCACCAGGTAGGAGCGGTCTTAATCTACATTGTTATAGCAGTTGTCATTCCCTGCTGTACCAGCGATATTATTTTCCCGCTTCTTTTTGTCGGGCCTGAAGACGGAGACAAAAGTTAAAGGGTTTTCCGGAATTGGGCCGCGGAGTTCAGAAGTTTGAGAAGGCGTTCCAGGTCGTGCTTCTTCAGGGCATCTTTCCACTCGGCGATTATCTTTTCCAGCAAGGTCAAATTTTCCAGAATATGGTCGGAATTTGTCAGGAAGATATGCTGCCAGAGTGACGGCTCACCCTCCGCGATTCGGGTCAGGTCTCTAAAACCGGTTCCGATAAAGTTCTCTTTGTTCGGGATTGGTGACTGTTCGACCAGAAGGCTGGCGCTAACCGCTAAGAGGTGAGGGATATGGCTGGTTATCGCCAGGACCCGGTCATGTTCATCCGGCGTGAGAGACAAGACTTTGCTCCCGAGGCTTTCCCAGAGGGTCTGTATCCGTTCGAAATCAGGCAACCGGGTTTTTAGAGTTGGCGTCAGGACCGTCACCCGGTCAACGAAAAGGTCTGCGGAGGCAGATTCTGCCCCGTTCTTTTCGGAACCGGCGATGGGATGCCCTCCGACAAAAGAAAGGTGTGGGGGAAGAGACCTTTCCGCGGTATCCACCACCACTTTTTTGGAACTGCAGACATCGGTGAGCAGACGGTGGTCTTTCAGAAATGATAAGCCTGTTTCCAGGAGTTCCAGTACCGTATTGACCGGTGCCGCCAGGATAATCAGGTCGGCATCGGCCAAGCCTTCGACGACTTTCAGGGTGTAGGTGTCGATTGCACCCAGCGTTTTCGCTTTTTCCAGGGATTCCTGGCGGCGGCCCACACCGATTACCTGTTCTGCCATCTGCCTCTTTTTCAAACCCAGACCGACAGAGCCGCCGATTAGACCCACCCCGAAGATGGCTACTTTTTTAAACTTCATGGTACCCGCCTACTTTTCTGTTGATTTCTTAAGCCAACTGCCCAAAAGTTCCATCGGCAGAGGAAAGACCAGCGTAGAATTCTTTTCCGCGGAGATTTCCTTGGCGGTCTGCAGATACCGGAGTTGTATCCCTAAAGGTGAGCCTTCCAGGATCTTGGAAGCCGCCAGCAGTTTTTCGCTGGCCTGGTATTCAGCGTCGGCCATAATAATCTTAGCCCGGCGTTCCCGTTCCGCTTCCGCCTGGCTTGCCATCGCCCGCTTCATCGTGTCGGGAAGTTCCACTTCCTTTACTTCCACGATACTGACCTTAATCCCCCAGGGGTCGGTCTGTTCGTCGATGATTTGCTGGAGACGCTGGTTAATCTTTTCCCTTTCCGAAAGGAGTTCGTCCAATTCGGATTGACCTAATACACCCCGCAGGGTGGTCTGGGCTATCTGCATCGTGGCTAACTGATAATTTTCCACTTCACACACCGCTTTTGAGGGGTCCATAACCCGGAAGTAGACGACCGCGTTGACCTTTACCGGCACGTTGTCTCTGGTCATTATTTCCTGGGGTGTGACGTCAAAGGTGACGGTACGCAGACTGATTTTAACCATCCGGTCCACAATCGGAATCAGCAAAAAGATACCCGGACCTTTGGCGCCGATCAGTCTTCCTAATCGGAAGATTACTCCCCGTTCGTACTCCGAAACCACGCGGATAATGTTGGTAATAATAATTAAGACGACCACGCCCAAAAATACCCAACCGCCCATACTTTACCTCCCTCGTTTAATACAAACGCATTAAATAATTTAACGTAGGGGTCGGATTTATCCGACCCGCGGGCTTGATGAATCAAGCCCCTACTTCTTGTCTGTTATCTATATTAAACCCGCTATGTGGTGTTTTTGTCAAACCGCGCCGTGCCGGCTGCCGGGTTTTACAAGCGGTATTCCTTGCCGGCAAAGGGGGCAGGATTCCGGAGGGTAGGTATGGAGGGGCAGACGGAGAAGGACTTCTTTCGGAACATCAAAGTTAATGGGAATTTCGCTTCTTTCCGCAATTGCTCCGACGCCGATGACCTCTGCTTTAAGATTCTTTGCCAGAGTAATTATTTCCCGCGTAGAACCGCCGGTGGTAAGTACGTCTTCCACGACCAGAACCCGTTCGGCCGGTTTAATTTCAAATCCCCGGCGCAGAGTGAAAACACCGCCTTCCCGTTCGGCAAAGATAGCCCGGGTTCCTTTTAGACCGGCTGATACGGTGAAGGCAATCACCACTGCCCCCAGGGCGGGTCCGATAACCGCAGATATCTTTTGTCCGCTGAACCTCCGGGCTAACTCATTGCCTAGAAGTAATGCCTGCTCCGGGTACTGGAGAATCCGGGCTGCTTGCAGGTACCGGTCACTGTGCAGGCCGGAAGAGAGGAGAAAGTGCCCGGAAAGCAGGGCGCCGGTCTCCTCAAAAATTTTTAACACCTCCGATTCTTTCATGAAAAATAAACCCTGAATACCCCGTGCGGCAGCACGGGGAGGAAAGGGTTTCCTTTTGGATCTGTTTTGCAATCAAAATTGTAGGGGTTGGATTTATCCGACCCGCGGGCTTGATAAATCAAGCCCCTACCTTGAATGTTGAATACAAACATTTTTAATGTCCCAATGCCCCGTGCGGAAGCACGGGGTAATTTACTTAATTCCGTTGTGTTTATAAATTACCAGACCGCTGGGAATTTTTGGATAGAAGTAAGTACTTTTCCGGGGTAGAATTATCTTTTTTTCCCAGATGTCATAAAGAGATTTAAGGGAAAGCAGAGGTAAGAAAAAAACCAGACCCGGCTTTTTTCGCGTCCTTTCCAGAAGCGCCCGGGCGTCCGGTTCAAATATCAGGTGGTCTTCCGGGAATTTCAGGACTTCGTTGATGACCCGTTGGTGCAGGAAAGAGACTGATAGGTCTTCTTTTTCCGGAACCGGGAAACGGAAGAATTCACCTTCAAAACCTAAGCCTAACCAACCGGCAGAAAGATTATGCATAAGAGTTTTTAAATCCGGTTCGGCAACGGACAGCGGAAAAGAGTTTTTGATAGCAAGGAAGTCTTTCCGGTTGGTTTTAGGCAGATAGCGGTGAAAAGAGAGAACCGCGATATCATCCCCGGCGGAATTAAGAAAATAGGTCAGTATGTAAGCGGATGACGTCGTCTTCATTTTTAAAAAGTATTGGTACGCGCTGGCATAGCGATGGTGTCCGTCCGCAATATAAACCTTTTTGTCGGCAAAAGTTCGTTCAATAGCCGGTACCGGCGGTATCTTCCATAAAGAGTACTTTACGCCCCGTCTGTCCTGATAAGTAAGAAAAGGGCGCTTTTTTACCGGCACCAGAGATTCAATCACCCGGCTCTCATCCCGGTACAGGGTAATAATGGGGCAGAAGTTGGCGGATACTTCTTCCAGGAGTTGAAACTGTCCCTGACGTACGCGAGGAATAGTTTCTTCGTGGGGACAGACGATACCTTTCTTCGGGTCTTCCAATCGGAGGAGCGCAATTAATCCCTGGTTGGTACGGATACTCCCGGCGAAAGTATATTCCTGCCGGCACCAGTAAAAATTGGCCGGTGAATCCTGGGAAAGGACCGATTTGTTCAACCAGGTTTTAAACGTTTCTTTGGCTTGGAAGTGTGTTTTCGGAAGAATAACCCGGACGATGTTATAAGGGCTGAGTTTCCAAAAAGTGCGCCGTTCTTCCGGGGAGATGACATCGTAAGGGGGAGCCAAAACTTTTTGGTAGTCTAATTCCGGTTGGTAGAACAGTGCAGAAAATGGTACAACCTTAGCCATTTTTGAATGCCCTATTTCCAGGAACTTTCTTTGTAGTCCTCGCCGGGAACGATAAGTTTTAGACCGGCCTGTTGAGGATACCGGTCCAGAAGGTGTTCGTTTCGTCTGACCTCTACCGCAAACGGTATTTTGGTCCCCGGCGGCAAACCAATTTCTTCCCAGGGAAAAGATAGTTCTATGATTTTATCCTGGCTGATGGCAAAGGGATAAGACTGCGGTACTATTTTACCATTTTCAGTTTTAAAACTCCACCGGCGTCCTGAGCCGAAATCAAGATAAAAAGTAAATCCGTCTTCATCCGCGAAAGACGGGTCCGGGTCCAGCCGCAGGTAAAAATTCTTTTCATCCCACCCGAAATATAAAGTGTGGATGATTCTGGCTGACGGGTGCATCGTTCCCGCTAAAACTCCCCGCAGGAAGTGGCCGGCGCCCAGCCATTCAAAATAAGTGGTTTCTTTTCCATCAATCGTCGGAGTGATGGGATTGTTGGGAAAGCGGACTTCCTCCTGTATTGAAGTAATGGATTGCTGGAAGTCTTCCGGTTCTGCTTCGCCCTGGAGGCGGTAGAAGTTGATTAAAAAAAGACGGAAGAGGACGTCAAATTCATCGTCTCTTCCCGAGGAGTGTTCCGGAGAATACCACCAGAACCAGTCACTTCCTTCCGCAGCCAGAATAGATTTTTTAGCCTCAGGACTTTTTATGTCTTCTGTTTTTTGTCCCTGCCGGGTACGGTTTAATAATCCCCAGGCAGAGTTTGCCGCCGGATAACCGGACCAGATATGGAAATCCTGGTTGATCCAGGAACCCGCATGGATGTGACTCAGGGTGGTGGATGGTTTTATTTCAGACAGCATTTCACTTGCGGTTGCGGTCCGGAACTCTTTTTGCTGGCTCAACCGGGAATAAAGGTTGGTCAGGAATGGTATCCCTTCGTCAGGATAATATTCCCAGGCGTTCTCGCCGTCCATGATGATATTTACCGCGCCTTTTTGACCGTCCAGGAGGGACTTGATTCTGGATATGTCTGAAAAGAAGTCGTCGGCAGCCGATTTTGGCTCCCGGAAACGGTAGACAAATCCAATTTTGTCTGAAATCCGCTGGTCACGGAAGAACAGGTTTATTTCACCGTCGGCGACCTGGTAACGGTAAGTCTGGTAAATGTTCCTTTGGTCAAAATTCTCTCCGGACCAGGAACGTCTCAGGATGCCTTCGTCGCTGGCGGACCAGCGGAATTTTTCTCCTATCAGGAGAGCCATTACTTCATTACTTACCGCCCCTTCCGGCGGCCAGCAGCCGGCCGGTTCTTTTCCAAAGTTATCCCGGCAGGACTGTTGCGCCATTTTTATCTGTAAAACCGCATCCTGAGGTAATGGGGCGGGAGCGTTTAGAAGCAGAGGTAAGATGGGGTGGTAGTAAGGAGATACCGAAATTTCAATCTGGTTTTGCTCAGCCATCTTTTTCCAGAGAGGCACAATCTTGGCCAGGATTTCGTATTGGTAATCAAGAAGAGCGATTTTTTCTTCTTCGGTATAATTCCGTCCTTTATGCACCATCTCCCGGAGGAATTTGTCTTCGGACCTCAGAATAGGATGGAACCAGGCCAGATTAAAAAGCACCTGGAGGTCGCGTATTTCCGGAACGGTGAACCCGGACACCATTTCTTCGATTTCTTCATTAGAAACGGACCGGCCGCGTTTTTGAAGAATCTGTTGATACCGGGGGAAGGGTGCCATCATCGTTTCCCAGTTCAGGGCGAAAAAGTTGCGCAGGATGAAAGAACGCTCTTCGGCAGTCAGAGTGTCAGCCGGCTGATAACTTAATTTGAAAAAGTTGTCTTCCGCTTTCCGGTTTACCGTGTCCAGAATCTGTTCCACCAGAATGGGGGTGAGGTTAAAAGTGGCTTTTACTTCAGGGAAACGGTTGAGGAGGAGAGCAAATCCGTAGTAGTCCTTGATGCCGTGCAGACGGACCCAGGGCATTTCGTAAAAACCGGTTGCATAGTTGAGATAACAGGGCTGATGGAAATGCCACAGGAAGACAACGTTAATCGGTTGACTCATAGGGGTTGCTCAACAATAAAATTAACTATTTGCCAGAGGCGATTTTGGAGCGAGACAAGGAGCAAAAAAGATTGCGTAGTCACTGTACTACGCGAGCAATGAGCGACGCAGTCGCAGCCCAAAAGCGGCCTGGCCCTTTGGGGGGAGTCCCATCTTTGGGTCATTGCGGCGTTGCTCCTCGGTTATGTGCCACAGTGGGCACAGAACCTTCGTCGCGCCTTGCACTAATCTCAAATCCGGGACTCCAAATAGTCAATTTTATTGTTGAGCAACCCCATACAACTTGAGATACTGCCGGGCGGAACCGGACCAGGAGCAGTCGGAAGCAAAAGCATTGGCGGTAATCTTATGCCAGGCGTTCTTGTTCTGGAAAACCGCCCTGACTTTCTGAAGCGTTTTTACCAGGGCGGTGTCCGACGGTTCGGTAAAGAGGAAGCCGTTACCTTTTTCACCGTCAAACCCGAAGACTGAATCAGCCAGACCGCCTGTCCGGCGGACAACCGGAACGGTGCCGTACCGCAAAGCTATCATCTGTCCCAGGCCGCAGGGTTCAAAGAGAGAGGGCATCAGGAAGAGGTCAGCGCCGGCGTAAATGGCGTGTGCCAGATTTTCGTTATAGCCGGACTGGAACCCGAATGACCCCTTAAACTTTGATTTGGCTTCGGTAAAGAGGGTTTCGTACTCGGGCAAGCCGCTGCCTAAAATGAGCAGGTTAAAACCTTCCCGGAAGATTTCCGGGAGAGATTTTATAACGAGGTCAAAACCTTTGGCGGGGGTCAGCCGGCTTACCACACCCAAAAGGGGTTTTTCCGGAGAAAGGAACGAAAATTGCCTGGAGAGTATCTCTTTGTTTTTAGTTTTTCCCGTTGGTTTTCCCGTCGTATAGTTTTCCGCGATAAGCGGGTCGGTTTCCGGATTCCAGGATTGATAGTCAATGCCGTTCAGGATACCGGAGAGGTCTGAAGCGCGTTTTTGTAATATGCCTTCCAGACCCTGGCCAAACTCTTTACTTCTAATTTCCCGGCTGTAGGTGGGGCTGACGGTAGTAATTCTGTCTGACCAGATGAGCCCGGCCTTGAGTAAATTGATCTTACCGTAAAATTCCAGGCCTTCGGGGTTGAAAAGTCTCTCCGGCAGAGAAAGCATGGGCCATCTTTCTTTTGGGAAGACGCCCTGATAGCCTAAATTATGAATGGTAAAGATGGTTTTAATCTTCTGATAAAAAGGTTCCGCCTTAAAGTTTTCTTTGAGATAAACGGGTAAAAGGGCGGCATGCCAGTCGTGGCAGTGGATGATATCCGGCTGAAATTTAAGTCCGGACAGGGAATGGAGCGCGGCGTAAGAAAAGAAACCGAACCGCAGGGGATTGTCCGGATAGTCTACGCAGGAAGGACCATAGAGGGATTCCCGGTCAAACAGTTCCGGTACATCACAGAAGAGGAATTCAGTCGGTCCTTTTTGGAACGAAAGTACCTGAAACTTCCAGTTTTTACCGGCAAATCCGATTTCACCGGTTAGAACCGTCCGGCAATCATTTTCAAAATTAGCCAATCTGCGGTAAAATGGCAGGAAGACCTTAATTTCGGCACCTGAATCTGCCAGGACCAACGGCAGGGAGCCGATTACATCCGCTAAACCTCCGGTCTTGAAAAAGGGCACCGCTTCTGCCGCCACGAAAAGTATTTTTGTTTTCATCTTGTTTGGCAACCCCTATATTTTACCACATCGCCGATGTTCCCCGCAATGCGGACACTTGACACGGTTTTAGAGAGTATGATACAGTAGAATAGCAGGAGATGGATGTATCTGAAGAGAAAATGGTTAGGTTTCTGTAGTAGTAAATAATAAACAGGAAAGTTATAGCCTGTGGTTTTTTACGGAAGCGGGTAAAACTTAATTATTACAAAATGAGATATCGGGAACTATTAAAAATTTCACTTTTTTATTTCTTTTCTGTTTGTATTTTTTCCTGCAGTAAAGTTATAGCCGCCCAAGATTTTGTTTCCTTAGATACCGGTATATATCAAAACGCCTATTCAGATACTCAACCAATTTTCTCAGATCCATCAGAGGTAGAAGATAATATCAGTCTTGAGGAATTACTACAAACCCTATCAGATTCTTCCGAAGGTGAAACCATTCTTAATGTGGTCAGCGATGAAACAAACTGGTGTATAGACACAAACAACTATGCGGTGCCTTGTTGGGTTCATCCAGTTTGGGTTCGGATACCAACTGCTAAATGGGTCTGGAAAAGATATTTTGCTAAAGGCCCAGAAGAATGTACTATAGTAAAAGAATTTGAAATTCCCGAAAACTTAGGACAAAAAGGTACTTTATATTTTGCGGCAGACAATTTTTGTGATGTTTGGATTAATGATGTGTATATTGGTAATAGTCCTCCATTGTCCTGGAAAACCGTAACTATAATAGATGTTACTTCTTCTCTTCAAAACGGGACGAATACAATAAAGATACGGGGCAGAAATGAGAATTGGTGTTATGATCCTTATATGAATCCTGCAGGTATCATTTATAAATTAGTGATTGAGTATGTTTTAAAAGAGAACCACGTTTTTATTGACCCGGGACATGGAGGAGAAAAGTCAGGAGCAGGTCCTTCCCTGTATGGGGAATACGAAAAAGACCTCAACCTTGATATGGGAAACAAACTATTTGAATTAGTCTACAATACAGAAAACTACACAGTCTACGCCAGCAGATGTTCGGATAGAGCTGTATCTGTAGAAGAAAGGGTTGAAAGAGCAAATAAGGAATTTAACAAACTCGTTAAAGAATTAAAGAAAAAATTTAATGACGAAAAAAAAGCAGCAGAAGAATCCAGAAAGAGATTTATATTTGTTTCTATCCATTGTAATTCAGACACAAGTGGCACAGGTACAGAAGCATATTACTTTAATGATACAAAATTTCCAGACAGGGTTCCCAAAAGCATAGAATTGGGAGAAAAATTGACCCAACAAATTTCTCAAAAATTGAGCATTAGCAACCGCGGCGTAAAATTAGACACCCAAAGTGCCCCAGGACAACTGTACGTTTTACGACAGACTAAGATGTCCGCTATTTTAGTGGAAACCGCCTTTATCACCGGTGATGCTTACATCCTCCATTACAACAAAACCGAGATTGCCCAATCTCTCTACGAAGGAATAAAGATGTTTTTTGGACAACAGGAGTAACCAAAATGAAAATAAAACTAATTCTGGCAATTTTACTCGGTATTCTTTTGGTTTTCCCTGCCCTTTCTTTTGCCACCGCTGAAGAGGATGAGGGAAGGGTAATTTGCAGTGAACCTAATATTTCTCCTGCCGGAACAAAGATTATTTTCGCCTGTAATGTGGCTTATGGGAATATTGATATTTGGACAATAAATGTAGATGGAACAGGACTGAGAAAATTTGCTGTCATTGGTAGGGAGCCAATTTTTTCTCCTGATGGGAAAATAGCTTATTTAGGTTCTAATGAGAATGTTTGGATAATGGAACCTGATGGATCTGGACAGAATAAATTAGATGAGTGGCCCTTTTGGTATTCCACGTGTGAGTGGTTCTCTCCTGATGGGACAAAAAGTGCATTTTATGGTGAGGGAGGACTTTGGATTGAAAATAGGGATGGCACTGAGAGAAAACAACTAACCACTGGCAATTACGAAGATTGGGACCCTTGCTGGTTCCCGGATAGTACTCACATTATCTTCTCTTCCAACCGAGGTTATCAACCACCTGAACCCGCCGGAGAAATCTGGCGTATCTGGAGAATAAAGGCAGATGGCACCGGATTGACCCAAATTACGGAAAACGAGTTTTTTGACCCTGTTTATACCCCTGACGGAACAAAGATTGTTGCTGTTGGCGAAGATGGACAGATTTGGATAATGGACTCCAATGGCTCAAACCAGCAAAAGGTTACAAACTTTCCTCTAACTATTGTAAAATCTACTACTCCCATTACCTTTGACCCGGACAAGTGGAATATCGCTTGGCTTGACGAAAAGGAAGGAGAAGGGTATACTAATTGTTATATCGGCAAAATAGAAGGGGACATCTCAATTGGTGTAGAAGGCTATGAGGTAGATAGGATAGATGAAAATTCCCTCGTAATGACTGTCCAGGTTCCGGTAGTAGAAACCTACGAACTTTCTCCGGAAGGGCCCAGCCAGGTCCTTAACCAACACCCTGGTTTTACTGGCAAAGTGCTGAAGGTTAAGTTTAACAAGTTTAAAGCGATGGAGAACCTAAAAAGAAACCAGGGTGGATTAGAAGCAGGCAAAACTTACGAAGTTCTGATAAGGGGTGAAACGCAGGACGGTCAAAATTTCTCTGGTACCGCAACCATTCAGATTATTGGTGGAAAAAAACAGTGAAAGGAAAAGTTTCAAACATTATCTGAAGAGAACAATGGTTGGTAGTTTCTGTAGTAGTAAATAATAAACAGGAAAGGAGGTAAGGGCAGTGGCAAGAGTAAAAGGAAAAGTGAAGTGGTTTAATGCCAGCAAAGGCTATGGCTTCTTGGAACGGGAAGGCGACACCGATGTCTTTGTGCACTATTCTGCCATTGGGGGCGACGGTTACAAGTCCCTGGAGGAAGGGCAGGAGGTTGAGTTCGACGTAACTCAGGGCAAAAAAGGACCTCAAGCGGAAAATGTCGTGAAATTATAAAGATAGCAAGAGATATCTTTGTTAATGGAACGGCGGAAAGCCCCGGAGAACTTCCGGGGCTTTCTTTTTTAATGCCAGCGACATAAATAATTTGATGTAGGGGTCGGATTTATCCGACCCGCGGGCTTGATAAATCAAGCCCCTACGATTATGGTAAAAAAAGGTTTATTCGTTTTTGGACTGATAACCTTTTTAACTTTTTCGGGGAAGACGGTTTTTGGGTACACCGAAAAGGAATGTTTGCAATTAGCGAAAGTATCTTACGAAAATGAGTTTTACGAAATCTCTTTAAATTACCTCGTTCAGTTTAACCGGGACTATCCCCAGAGTTCACTTCGGTCTTACGCATTACTCCTGGAAGGTTTGAACCTCCGGAAATTGAGCCGGCTTCCGGAAGCCCGGAAGAGTTTCACTTTCCTGATTGAAAACTATCCCGAAAGTACTTATTTGACCCAGGCCTACTATCTCCGGGGTGAGACAAACCTGTCTTCTTCTGCATTCAGCCAGGCGGAAATAGACTTTCGTACCGCAATCACCGCCGGTAATTTAGAAAAGGAGATGGCCGTACCCGCGTACCAGGGACTTTTAGCCAGCCAGGCAAATCAAGGCAAATTTTTTGAAGCCCTCACTACCCTCCGGGAATGGGAAGGGAAGTACCCGGAACAGAAAGACTTTCCGGAAGGCCGGAAGTTTTTAATTAACGCGGCTACCCGTGCCGTTGCGGAAGCGCTGAAAGAAAAAGATTTCGTCCGGGTTCATACTATCGCCGGGATTGTTATGGACGCTTTTCCCGCCGAGCCTTCTTTGGCAAAAGTCAGGTATTATCAGGCAACCGCTTACTGGCACGAAGGAAATTTACCTCTGGCAAGGTCCTGTTTTCTGGATCTTACCAAAAGCCCTGATGCGGGGATTTCCGCTTTAGCATCTTTCCGTTTAGGCGACATCTTTTTTTCCCTGAAGGACTATGGGCAGTCTGCTCTTTATTACCGGGCAGCGGCGGAGAAGTCCACCGATGCTGAAATCAAGATGACCGCTGACTTTCAGTTGGGAGTACTGGCTCAGAAAGAACAGGACTACGTGAAGTCAGCCGAATATTTACAGAAGGCGCGCTCTATTCCCGGGGCCGAAGAGTTCCAGGAGAAGGTTCTTTACGAACTGGCCGGTACCACCTTCCTTTCCGGTGATTATGAGAAGGCGTTATCTTTTTACCGGGAATTCCAGAAGAAGTTCCCCCGGAGTTCTCTGGTTCCCAATGCTCTTTTGCAGGAGGCTTTTTCGTTATATAATCTTAGGGATTACGATGAGGCGAAGAGGGTTTTTGAAAATTTTGTCCATAACTATCCGGCAAACGAAATGACCGGGCAGGCTTGTTACGGCCTGGGACTTACTTTTATCGCCCGGGGTGATAAGAAGGCCGCGTCAGCGGTTTGGGAGGGGTTTCTTTCTCATCGTAGTATTATCTCGGACCAGGCGCCAATGGTCTTGTTTTTGGCGCGGTTTTTCCTGGAAGAAAATCGTTCGTCCGAGGCTATTCCGTACCTCAAAAGGCTCACCGGCTCTCCAAACATTGACGAAGATATCCGGGCCGAGGCTTACCTGCTTTCCGGTCTGGCTTACCTGCAACAGAATAGACCGGAAGAGAGTCTGTCTGCGTTTGATGCCGGGCTTGCTCTTAAATCGCGGGAGGACTTGAAGGACAGTCTCCTTAAGAATAAAGCGGATTTACTTCTGGCGAAAGGGGAATACGCTCAGGCGATTCCAATTTACCGGCAGATTCAGGAAAAAATTCCGGATAGAAAAGGTGAGATTCTCTATGGGCTGGGTGTTTGTCTTCAGAGATTGGACCGGAGCCAGGAGGCAGTACCGGTCTATCTGGAAGCGTTGATTAACCTCCCGGGCGATTCACCTTTGAGCAAAGAGATTAAGGATTCTTTGGCGCAGATTAAAAAGAAAGGCAAATAGTAAATGCGTCCACAAATGAACAAGTTGCCCTTGTCAATCCTATGACAAGGGGACCCGTATTCCTGTGGATAGTAAACAGGAATCCATATTCTCATAGATTCCCGCTTAAAGCATTTGGGAATGACAGCGTAATTATTGCGTTTGTATTAGTTTGGTTGTTGTTTTTTTTCTCCGTTCCTCTTCTTTTTGCCGGGGAGGATTTACGCCTGCCGGAACGAATTATCATCGGTGAGGATAAGACACCGGCTCCGGTATTTTCCTTTCCGCAGGAAGCACCGCCGCTCCTCCCTTCGTTTCAGGACAGACTGCTTCCGGAAAAATCTGTTCCTTCCTTATCTTTTTTTAACTTAAATCTGTGGGGTGGAACCCGGGAAAGTTTAGGTTTTTCTTTTTTCTGGCAGACCGATAAATTTTATTTGGGTTTTGTCAGTAGTCAAAAAGGGATTGAGCCATTTCCTGAGGCGGTCAGGGAGGCAGCGGTTTCACTTGGTTTTAAAAAAACGGTTCCATCCTGTCTTCTGGACTTTTCTCTTTCTACCGGCTTCATCTGGGATTTGCCGGCCGGCCGAAGAGAAGGCGGACTATATTTACCGGATAACCTTTCGGGCACCGGACAAACCGAATTTACTTTTGCCGCCACTCTTTTTCCTTATCGGCGTCTGCATCCTTCGGGTTCTATTACCTATCACCTGCTCAGCGTCGACGAGGATGAAAACACCTCTGCGCTCTGGCCTGACTGGACCGGCAAGATAAGCCTGATTGGTTCCATAAATCCTAAGGTTACTCTCGACCTCTTTGTTGAATACGAAAGCGGTGCGGATTACGGAAATCCGGGTGAAGACAGTCCGGAACAGTGTCTACCCGGATGTGCAATAAGTTACCGGTGTCGCCCCAACCACCTGATTACTCTTGGGTTTAGAAACCTTACCGATCAGGAGTACGAAATCCTGCCCGGTTATAAAGGTCCCGGTTCTGTTTATTTCCTTGCTTACTCCATCTTTCTTTAACAATTCCTTTTCTTATAAATAATTTGATGTAGGGGTCGGATTCATCCGACCCGCGGGCTTGATAAATCAAGCCCCTACAACGTCTTTTCCAAAAGATGGCTGATGTTTCTCAGGTCTGGTTAGATAAAACTCTGGTTTTCTTAGACCTGGAAACAACCGGACTGGTTCCGGACCGGGACAGGATTATTGAGGTCGGCGCGGTCAAGGTAAAGGGTCCGCTTGTCCAGGGAACGTTTACCGCCCTGGTGAGTCCGGGTATTCCGATTCCGTTTTACATTACCAAACTCACCGGTATTACCGACCGGGAAATTCTGGAAAAGGGTCAGCCTCTCAACGATGTCCTTCCGGCTTTAAAAGAATTCGTTCAGGACTGTCCGATGGTCGGACACAACCTGGACTTTGACCTGGCTTTTTTGAAAGCGGGAGGGCTTGAGTTCAAGAATAATCCACGCCTGGATACCGGTCTCTTCACCGCTTTAATTTCACCAGCCGAAAAGAGTTACAGCCTGAGTGCCTTAATCAAAAATTCCTTTCAGGAGACCGAATCTCACCGGAGTCTTTCTGATGCCCGGCACACCTTTAAACTTTTCCGGGGGTTGCTCGACCGGCTGATGGAAATAGACGATTCGCTTTTGAAAGGGTGGATATCGCTTTTGCAGGAAGAGGAACCGCTCCTTTCCGGGATTTTTCAAGCGGTACTGGAAACGCGGGGTGAGGTTTTGGTTCCGCAAGATAAAAAGGATTCTTTTACAGCACCGGATTCCGGTTTAAGACAAGATGTGCCTGGTAGAGAAATTCGTAAAAGAATTCCGCCGAAATCATTAAAAAAGAGGATTTCTGCCATCCTGGCTGAAGGAGGGATTTTAAACCGGTTGAGTGGTTATGAATACCGGCCTCAGCAGTTGGAGATGGCGCAGATGGTAGAACATGTTTTATCCGAGGGGAAATTTTTAGTGGTTGAGGCGCCGACCGGCGTCGGGAAATCTCTTTCTTACCTTGTGCCGGCGGTTCTCTTTGCGGATGCCACCGGCAAGAAAGTGGTTATCTCTACCAACACCAAGAACCTGCAGGCACAGATTTGGGAGAAAGAGATACCCTTCCTTAGAGAAAATCTAATCGGTCTGAAATGGCAAGCCAGCCGTCTTTTGGGCCGGGAAAATTATTTCTGTCGGCGCCGCTTCCAGAAGATTTTTGATGCTCCAAGGACTCTTCTTCCCCACGACCGGGTAATCTTAGCCTACCTGTTATCTTTTTGCCACCGCAGCGAGGAAGGCATCCTGGCAGAGAGCGCCCATTTTTTAGCCTACCGGTTTCCCGCTTTGCGGGGATACCTTGAGGATTTGCGAGCCACTTCGGAAGAATGTCTGCTTAAATTATGCCCGTTCTATCACCGGTGTTTTTACCAGGTCGCGCTTAAAAACGCGGAAACCTCCGACGTCATTATTTCCAACCACGCCCTTACGCTTTCACCGCCGGCCGGTTTTCCGGAATTCGGTTATCTGGTACTGGATGAAGCGCACAATATTGAGGACGCTGCAACCGAGACCTACAGCCATATTATTGAAAACGCCGCCATTAACAGGATGCTGTCCATGGTGCGGATAAAAGAAAAGTCTCAGGAAATAAAGGATCTGTGGTTCCGGTCTTCCAACCACCTGTTGGCGTTACTGCCGGAGACCGGCACAAAATCTCTGGATGACCTTAAAAAAGATAAGCGCTGGCCGGTGATAAATCTGGACTTTGAAAACTTTTTGTTAGCCTGGCGGGAAGTGGAGAATCTTCTGCGGAAACCAAAAGAAGAGGGCGGGGGTGAAGCGGTCCTGCGTCTGGCAAAGAAATTCCAGGACGTTCGTGATACCTTTGGACTTATTCTCAATCCTCCCGATAACTATGTCTCTTTTGCCGGACGTGAAGGAACCGGCAGGGGGAACTGGTTTTTAAAAACCTCGCCGGTGGATGTGGCGCTGATGTTAAGAACACAATTATTCGATAAGTTAAAGAGTGCGGTTTTGACTTCAGCCACCCTGACGGTGGCGGGTAGATTCAATTTTTTTCTACGACGCTGGGGTCTTGCCGATGTTCCGAACCTCTCTACGGCGGTTCTTAATTCACCCTTTGACTTTTCGACCCAGACGGTTCTGGGTGTTCCCCGTAATTTCCATTGTTACAATTACGAAGAGGGTGAGGAGAATTTTGTGGCCGCTCTGTCTGAAGGAATCAAAAAGTCTGCGCTTATTTTGCGGGGAAAAGAGTTGGTTCTTTTCTTTTCCCGTTCCCGGATGGAGGCTGTCTACCGCCGGATTAAGGAGGAGATGGAAAAGAAGGGGATAACGGTATCCTGTCAGAATATTGACGGTTCCCGACGTTCTTTGGTGGAAAGATTAAAAGAGAGCACCGACGATTGTCTTCTTTTTGGTACCAAGAGTTTCCAGGAAGGTGTCGATATCTCGGGTCTGACCGCAGTGATAATTGAAAAAATACCTTTTCCCAGCCAGTCTGACCCGCTGATTTTTGCCCGGCAGAAGGCAGTGGAAAAAGAAGGCGGTCAGCGGTTTCGTGATTACATCCTGCCGCTGGCGATTATCTCCCTGCGTCAGTCTTTTGGCCGTCTAATTCGCAGGAAGACTGACCGGGGAGTGGTAATTATCTTTGACCCCCGCCTGGTTGAATCATATTCTGAGGTTTTCGACTCTTTTCCGAACGTTCCCCGAATTATTGAAGATATCCCGGTATTCTACGAGAAATTATCCGAGGTTAAATCCCGCTTCACTTAGGATGTAGGGGTCGGATTTATCCGACCCGCGGGCTTGATAAATCAAGCCCCTACAAGTATTGATGTAAATTCATTTATTACTTGTATTAGATGGGGAATTCCAGAAGAGATGTAATGATAAGGTATGGATCGGCGGCTTTGACTTCTTCCGGGGTGGAGGAACCGGTGGTTACAATGACCGTTTCTATACCGGCCGACGCACCGGTCTGGGCATCAATCGTCATATCACCGACGTAGAGCGCGTCTTCCGGAAGAATACGGAAATGGCTAAGAAGAGCCAGAAGGATGTCCGGGGCCGGTTTGGGATTGGTAACTTCTTCACCGGTTAAAACCCGGTCAAAGTAACTGGTGATTTCCAGGACAGAAATGAGAAGGAGCGCGGTTTCAGCCGGCCGGTTGCTGGCCACCGAAAGGATTTTCCCGGAAGATTTTAATCTCTTTAATAAGTCCAGGGCACCGGGTAAAAGAGAAATTTTTCCCTTGAGATGGGTTTTGTGATGCTGCCGGTAGATATCCCGGGCCTGCGAAATATCTTCTTCCCGGAGGAACACTCTGAATAACCCGTCGTTGCCAAGTCCCACTGCCCGGATAATCTTTTCCGGTTCCGAGGGGGGGTAATTCATCTGCCGGAGGGTGTAGTTCATGCTCTCCACGATGGCCGGATACGCATTAATCAAAGTACCGTCTAAGTCAAAGATAAACATCTTCTTTTTTGAAATCTTTTCTCGGTCCATAATCATATTTTACCATAGAATAAGCATCTCTGCGCAACGCACACTTGACCCGAAAAACGAAAAGTAGTATATTGTATCATTTAATAATGTCATTCCTGTGGGTATTAAACAGGAATCCAGTGGATTCCCGCTAAAGGCATGCGGGAATGACAACAAGGAGGTTTGTATGGGTAGATTGAAGGTGGGAGCGTTTTTGTCGTCCTTCCGGCTTGACTTCAGAAGTGCCTTGGCGAAAGCACAGGAGATAGGTCTGGCCGGCATGCAATTGTCAAGTTTACCGGATGAAGTTGACGTGGAAAAGATTTCATCCCAGAAAGCCGCCGAGATAACCAGGATGTTTGAAGACCATAATCTGGTTATTAGTGCGGTCTGCGGTGATATCGGCGGTTTTGCGGTGGAAGACGAGGCGGAAGGGAAGAGTCGGGTGGAGAGAACCAAAAGGATAATGGACAACACCAGAATGCTGGATGTTTCCATCGTCCAGACGCACATCGGTTTTATCCCGGAGGACTTTAACGCCAGGACCGTGGTCATTATGCGAAAATGTCTGGACGAGATTGGTAAATACGGGGATAATATCGGTGTTTATTTGGCGACCGAAACCGGGCCGGAACCGGCGGCCAGAATGAAAAAGTTTCTTGACACCATCCAGGTACCCACCATCAAGGTTAATTACGACCCGGCGAATTTAGTTATGAACGGGTTTGACTGCCTCGGCGGAGTTTACGAACTTAAGGACTACATCATTCATACCCACGCCAAGGACGGAAAGAAAGACCGGACCCCGGACGGTGGCTATGATGAACGGCCCTTGGGTCAGGGTGACGTTATCTTTCCTGAGTACATCAAGGCGATGGACGAAATCGGGTTTAAAGGTTTTTATGTGATTGAACGTGAAGTTGGTGTGAATCCAGCCGCAGACATTACAGAAGCCAAACGTTTCCTTGACCAATTTTAAATCCTATGGATACAATAAAAATTGGTATTATTGGATTGGGTATTGGTAAATGGCACCTGGAGAGTTTTTTGAAGACCAAAGGTGCGGAAGTTATCGCGCTCTGCGACGCGGACCAGAACCGGTTAAAAACGCTGGCTGACGAATCAAAGATAGCCCGGAGGTATCAGGACATCGGCGCAATTTTAAGCGATAAGGATATTGACGCCGTAAGTGTCTGTCTGCCTAACTTTCTTCATGCGGAAGTGGCGGTGGCGGCATTAAAGAAGGGCAAACATGTCCTTTGCGAAAAGCCGTTAGCCGACAGTTTGTCTAATGCGCAAAAGATTGCGAAGGCAGCCAAAAAGGCTAAGAAAAAATGTATGGTTGCGATGAAATTCCGGTTTACGCCGGAAGCGCACTGCATTTCCGGATTATTAAAGAAAGGCGAACTGGGCGAGGTCTATTACGGGTACACCCACTATTTACGGCCTCCGGAGGGGATTCCCACCGGTGCCGGCAACTGGTTTATTCAGAAAGAGAAGTCAGGCGGGGGCGCTTTAATTGATAACGGTGTGCATCTTTTGGACGTTAATTGGTACCTGATGGGTTGTCCGAAGCCGGTCCATGTTTTTGGTTCCACCTACGCGAAGTTTGGTCCCTATACCGAGGCGATTAAGAATGACTTTGATGTTGAGGATTTTGGCTGTGGCTTGATAAAGTTTGAGAATGGAGCCACCATTTATCTTGACAACGCCTGGGCTTCCATGGTTGGGGAGACAATAATCGGCTTGCGGATATGCGGCACCAGGGGCGGCGCCACGATGTGGCCCTTTTCCGTGATTAAATTAGAAGGTGCTAAGACTAAGGTGGAAACGCCTGATTTGAGCAGCCGGAAGTATCAAACCCAGTTTGAACACTTCGTGGAAAGCATCCTTATTGATTCCGAGCCGATTTCTTCAGCCGGCCAGGGTGTGGAGATGCTTCAGATGCTGGACGGCATCTACCGCTCCTCCAAGATTGGAAAAGCAATAAAACTTTAGAATTGCCCTTTCCGATAATTATGTCCCACTTTAAATCCTTAGAAGAGACCGCCATTAAGCCGGCGCCGGACTTCAACCAGTTGTTGAATGTTCTGTGGCGGAAGGGCAAGCCGGATTATGTCCCGTTCTACGAACTCTTCGTTAACCCTGGAGTTATGGAAGCCATTCTGGGCAGGAAACTTCCGGACCGGGTATCCACTGTGGAATTTTATTACCGGTCCGGGTATGACTATCTGCCGGTCTGGCCCGACCCATTAGGGTTTAAAGTGGGAAGTCTTATTGATACCAGGCCGGGTTATCCGGTCACCAATCGTGAGGATTTTGAGCGTTACTCCTGGCCGGAGCCATCCTCAATCAGATTTTCGGAGTTTGAGGCGGTGATTCCAATACTGCCGGCCGGGATGAAGATGATTGGTCAGACCGGCGGTATCTTTGAGATGGCGGAATATATTTGCGGATACCAGAACCTGTGTTGTTTGTTGGCCGATGACCGCGGTCTGGTTCACGAAATTTTTGAACACATAGGTATACTGTACGAAAGGCTCTATTCCGGAATGGCGGCTATTCCCGAGGTCGGTGCCCTGGTCATCAGTGACGATCTGGGTTTTAAGACCCAGACCCTGATTTCCCCCCAGGACCTCCGGGAATTTGTTTTACCCTGGCACAAAAGACTGGCCAAGATTATCCACGAACATAACAAGCCCTGTATCCTGCATTCCTGCGGGAACCTTTCTCTGATAATGGAGGATATAATTGAAGATGTCGGGATAGATGCCAAACACTCTTATGAGGATGCGATATTACCGGTTACGCAAGCAAAAAAGATTTACGGAGACCGGATTGCCCTCCTGGGTGGTTTTGACGTTGACCGGCTCTGCCGGAATTCGGGAAAAGAGGTAAGAGATTACGTGAATTATTTGCTCAAAGAGGTGGGCGGTTCCGGAGGTTATGCGCTCGGTTCCGGGAACAGTATCACTGATTACGTCCCGGTAGAAAATTACTTAACGATGCTTGACCAGGGCTGGAAAAGAAGGGAATGACGTCAAAAGAAAGGGTAAAAAAGGTTTTCCGGCACGAGATTCCGGATAAGGTGCCGGTCTTTGAGCAATTGGTCGTCTCCCGGGTTGCTGCTCAAATTTTGGGACGGTACGCCTACACCGGCGGCGGAGAATTCGCCAAAGATTCTCTGGATGCCTTAATAGAAGGTAAACGGGACTGGTTGGTCAGGCGCTCTATTGAGGATACGATTGAGTTATATCAAAAACTGGATATGGACATCGTACCGGTAGGGCTGGTGCCGAAGAAAGGGAAGATAGATTCTCTGCCAGAGCGAGTGGATGAGTACACCTATCGTTACATAGACCCCAAAGACAAAAGTAAATCTACGCTTGTTCGTAAGTTTAGTCCGTCCTCGGGCGAATTTTTTACGGTAGCTGAAGGTTCTTCTTGCCAGAAGGTTGAAGACTTGAAATCTTTGGAAGAGGAATTGAAAGAAAACCTGGAAAAAGAAGTAGTCTTTAACCCATCAGAGTGGGAGGCGGTTGACGAGGTTGTCCAGAGGTTGGGTAAGGAAAGAGCAATTTGTATTAGCCAGGCATTTGCTATTCCCATCCAGCCGGCTTGGCTTCAGGCGGTATTGCTAAAACCGGAGATAGTGGAACTCCACCTGGATAATGCCCTCCATTGGAGTCTGGCATACGTGGAAGAGGCAGCCAGGCACGGTATTGATTTTATCAATGGCGGCGGAGATTTGGCGGACAAAAATGGTCCGGTCTATTCGCCAAAGGTCTTCCGGGAAATGGTCCTGCCGCGTTTCCAGAAATTGATTGAACGGTGCCATCAATTAAACCTTCCCTATATTTTTCGGACCGACGGTAATATCTGGCAAATTGCCGATGACCTTCTGGTAAAGTCTGGTGCGGATGGTTTTGGGGAGATTCAGTCCACCGCCGGGATGGATTTGGTGAAATTGAAAGAAAAGTTTCCGAATCTGGTTCTGTGGGGCAACCTGGACTGCGGAGAGACTCTGGTTAACGGACCCAGGGAGCGGATTGAGAAAGAGGTAAAGGAATGTTTTGAGAAGGGCAAACCCGGAGGGAACTATATCTTTGGTTCTTCCAATTCTATCCACTGGGGAGTACCGGCGGAGAATTTTCTCCTGATGCGCGAGACCGCGGAAAAATACAGAAGCTATTAAATCTCTTCCCTTTTGACGAAATCCCCTCAGAAGAAGTATAATTATATATTCAATGACATAATATCTATAGGGTAGGTGGCGGAGCGGCCAATCGCACCAGACTGTAAATCTGGCGACCGGAAGGTCTTCGGAGGTTCAAATCCTCCCCTGCCCACCAAAATTTAGAGAAAGCGGAATTGTTTGGGAGAAACAGAAAAGTTTAATGTGGAAACGGCACGGAGGATTTGAAGAGAGACCGGTTATGAGTGGCGAAGAAATAGGGAGCAACGAATGGTCGAATGGCCGACCCGGAGCCGATGCGGATGAAATCCGCATTAAGAATTTATCGGCGGAGGGCGCCAAATCCTCCCCTGCCCACTTTTAAGAAATAATATGATTAAAGCAGAACTGAAGGAACTGGAAGGGTGTCGCCGCAGTTTGCGGGTGGAGGCTGACCCGGAAAAGGTTAAGAAAACCTGGGAAGAGGTTTTAAATGGTGTTGAGAAGAAAGCGGTTATTCCGGGTTTTCGGCCCGGTAAAGCACCCCGCAATCTGATTAAAAGCCGGTTTCAAGACTCAATTAATCACGAGGTCATGGAACGTCTGATACCGGAGACCTACCAGGAATCTTTGAAAGAGAAAGATCTCCAACCGGTCAGTGAACCGGCCATATCCGAGGTGGAAAGTATTGAAGACCGGCTGGTTTATACCGCGGTTTTTGACGTTGCCCCGAAGGTGAAATTGGAATCTTACGGCGGCCTTTCGCTGGAACAAAAGAAAACGGATATTTCCGAAGAAGAGACCAATCGCGTTTTGGAAGAGGTTTTAAAACATAATCCCCAGTTACAGATTCAAGCCCGCGATTTAAAGGTAAGGGAGAATCTCAAAAGTTCGGTGCGCCAACGTCTGGAGGTTCAGACTAAAGCGCTGGCGGAACAGGAGGAAGATGAAAGGCTCATCAACCAACTTCTGGAGCGGGCAGAGATTTCCGCACCGGAAAGCCTGGTCCAGCGGAGGACCATGGAATTAGTGAGAGAAGCCGCGGTCAGCACCCCTGACTTTGCCAAAAAACCCCAGGAGGAACAGAAAAAGGTCGTTTCCGAACTTATGACGAAGTTAAAACCCCGGGCGGAACGGGAAGTGAAAGCGTCTTTTGTCCTTTCGGAAATTGCCGGCCGGGAAAAGGTGGAAGTAACTGATGATGACGTGAACAAGCGGATTGAGATTCTGGCTAAGTTGGCCGGAAGGGAGAAAGAAGAGTATGCAAAACTCTTTGACCCGGAAAAGAAGGATGATTTGCGAAACCAGATGAGGATAGAGAAGACGTTGAACCTCTTGAAACGGCGTGCTTTGCTGGTTGAGAAACCGAAGATTATCAAAGTGTAAAATGTCAATTCCATACATTATTGAAGCCTCGCCGTCCGGAGAACGGGCTTACGATATTTACTCCCGGCTGCTGAAAGACCGGATTATCTTTATCGGTACTTCGTTGGATGACCAGGTAGCCAACGTGGTGGTGGCGCAATTGCTTTACCTCCAGAGTGAGAATCCCAAGAAAGACGTTCATCTCTATCTCAACAGCCCGGGCGGCATAGTAACTGCAGGCATGGCGGTTTATGATACGATGCAGTTTATCGGTTGCGACGTAGCCACGTACTGTCTGGGGCAGACCAGCAGTATGGCGGTTGTTCTTCTGGCCGGCGGTACGAAAGGGAAACGTTATGTCTTGCCCAATGCCCGGGTCCTTATCCACCAGCCCTGGGGAGGTTTTCAGGGAGATGTGTCCGAGGTTTCCATTCAGACTAAAGAAATGCTGCGGCTGAGGGACGGGGTCAATCATATTCTTGCCTATCATACCGGCAAGTCAATACGGCGTATCGCCAAGGATACCGAGCGTGATTTCTATATGTCCGCAGAAGAGGCGGTTAGATACGGCATCTGCGACACCATTTTAGTGAAAGGGGTTTAGCAACCCCAATAGGAAAAAGATGGCACGGTTCCGAAAAAAGGATGAGGTTCTGGATTTGGTGAAGAATCAGTCCAAAGTTGAGGAAATTCGTCTTCACGAGATTATGCCCACCATTCCCTTAAGGGATATCATAGTCTTTCCCGGAATGGTGGTACCCCTTCTGGTGGGCAGGCCAAAGACCGTCAACGCGATAGAAGAAGCACGGGTTACCGATAACCTGGCGGTCCTGGTTTTCCAGAAGAATTCCGAGACCGAGGAACCGTCTAAGGCAGACCTCTTTTCGGTAGGGGTGGTGGCGAAAATCCTTCAGGTGGTCCACCAGAATAACGGACAGGTAAAAGTTCTGGTAGAAGCGCTCTTCCGGGTACGAATAAATACGGTCTACGTAGAATCGCGCTACTTTGCCACCGGCGTAGAGGTTTTAGCCGTTTTCCGTCAGCCCGGTCCTGAAGAAGAGGCGAGTGTACGCCTGCTTGGAGAGACGGTGGAGATTTATCTCCGCCTTAACCCCATTATCCCCCGGGAACTTCAAGGCAACCTCTTTTCCTTCAATGACCCGGAAAAGTTGACCGATATGGTGTCCGGGTACCTGCCCTTAAAGAAAGAGGATAAGGCGAAGGTTCTGGAGATTGACGACCTTCCCAACCGGTTCCGGCTCCTTCTGCAAATATTGAAAAAAGAGATTGAGGTCCTGGAGATTCAGCATAAGATTCAGGGCGAGGTATTCAAAAAGATAGAGAAGAACCAGCGGGATTATATACTCCAGGAACAGATTAAGACCATCCAGCAGGAGCTGGGTAAAGAAACCGAAAGTTCGGAAGTCAAGTCAATTCAGGAAAAGATTGAAGCCGCGGGCATGCCGGAGACGGTCAAGAAGAAAGCGATGGAGGAACTGGACCGGTTCTCCAAGATGATGAGCCTTTCTCCGGAAGCCACGGTCATCCGGAACTATCTTGACTGGATGGTTAACCTTCCCTGGCAAAAGGTAACCGAGGATAACTTAGATATCAGGCGCGCCGGGACCATTTTAGAGGAAGATCACTACGGTCTGGAAAAGCCAAAAGAGCGTATCCTGGAGTACTTGGCGGTGCGGAAAAGAAACCCCAATCTGAAAGGTCCGATTCTCTGTTTTGTGGGTCCGCCCGGCAGCGGTAAAACCTCGTTGGGCAAATCCATTGCCCGGGCTTTAGACCGGCAGTTTACCCGGATTTCGTTGGGCGGAGTTCGCGACGAGGCGGAAATCCGGGGACATCGCCGGACCTACATCGGCTCTTTACCCGGCCGGATTATCCAGTCTCTTCGGAAGGTCAGTGTAAGGAACCCGGTTTTTCTCCTGGACGAGGTGGACAAGATTGGCATAGATTTTCGTGGTGACCCATCCTATGCGCTCTTAGAGGTTTTAGACCCGGAGCAGAACAATACCTTTAATGACCATTACCTGGAGGTGGATTTTGACCTCTCCCAGGTTTTATTTATTACGACCGCCAATAATGAGGCCACGATTCCTCCGCCCCTTCTGGACCGGATGGAAATTATTTCGTTGCCCGGCTACACCCTGACCGAAAAGATTGAAATAGCCAAAAAATTCTTAATTCCCCGCGAGATTACGGATAACGGTTTAAAACCGGAGGAACTACTTTTCACCGAAGAGTCGCTTGCCGAGGTTATCAGAGCTTACACCCGGGAAGCAGGCGTCCGTAACCTTCAGCGCCGGATTGCCACCATCTGCCGGAAGGTAGTCAAAGAAAAGGAATTGAACGGCCCGGGTAACGGAAGCCTGATAAGAGTTACCAAACGCCTGGCTTCTAAATACTTAGGCGTTCCCCAGTACCTGGACGAAAAATCAGACTTAGTTCCCAAGATTGGTGTGGTTACCGGTTTAGCCTGGACCGAATATGGCGGTGACGTTATCTTCACGGAGGTTGGGGTATTAAAAGGTAAGGGTAATCTGATTATTACCGGCCGTCTGGGTGACGTAATGAAAGAATCCTGCCGTATTGCCTTGAGTTTAGTGCGCATGCACAGTGAAGATCTGAAGATAGACCCGGACTCTTTCCGCAAGCAAGACCTGCACATCCATATCCCTTCAGGGGCAGTTCCCAAGGATGGTCCTTCGGCTGGAATTACTATCGCCACCGCCTTAGCCTCGCGCTTAGCCCAAAAGCCGGTTCCCGGAGACCTGGCGATGACCGGCGAAATAACTTTACGGGGCAAGGTTATGCCTATCGGAGGCTTGCGGGCGAAGCTTCTGGCTGCTTCCCGGGCCGGAATCAAGAGGGTCATCATTCCCAAGGATAACCAGAAAGACCTTGCCGAAATTCCGAAGCGCGAACTGACCGGTCTGGAGATTATTCCGGTGGACAGCATCGAAGAAGTTTTGGACCGTGCCTTCGCCACCACAACCGCAGTATAATTTTTGACGTTTGAACCCCCACAAAATTGTGTATGGTGGCAGGAGAATCGCCCACACTTGTCGTCCTTACCCTCTTTCTCCTCTTCGGTTTTTACCTCTTCTTCCGCAGTTTTTTTAAACTCTTACCCCAGGTAGTCTGGATTACCGCGACACCTACTTCCCGGATTCGTTCGCTGGCACTTGGTTTAGCGGAAATCAACGGTTTCGTTGAGTTACGAGACCCCGTTATCAGTCCGGCGACCGGACAAAAGTGTTGTCTGACTAAGTATAAATGTCAGGAACTGCGGGTTACCTATACCAGGCGCGGCCGGACTACTTCCTGGCATACCATTGACTCCGGGTTTCTTTTTGTCCCGTTTTACCTTAAGGATGAAAAGGGAAACAAAGTTCTGGTTGACCCAGCCGACGCAGAGTTGGATTTACCCTGTGAGACTTACTATACTAAGTTCGATTCCGGTTTCGTTAAGATTGAAGAGGGTACCACCCGTTATTTGGAACGGGCAATCTACCCCCGGATGTTTCTTTACATAATGGGTGAGGTAAAGAAACGGACCTCTCTGTCTGATTTGCAGGAAGAGGTTGGTGACCAGTTAGCGGTCCTCCGGGGCAGTCCGGAGAAGACAGCCGCCTACGATGAGAACAAAGATGGTAAATTAGACTTTCAGGAGTGGGATAAAGCGGTAGCGGAGACCGAAGAAAAGGTAAAGGAAAAATTATTTACCGAAGCCAGCAGCCATCCTTTGGAAACCTTAATCGTTGCCAAACCTTCAACCCACCGTCCGTTTATCCTTGCCACCCGGAGTGAAAAGGAACTATTGGGCAATCTCCGCTGGAGAGGTTACTCCGCGCTCTTCTTCGGTATCCTCTTTATCTTCTTCAACCTGGCGGGTCTGTTAGATGGTTTCTTTCCCCGGCAGAACTTTGCGCACGGGTACTTTGAGATGGTAAAATTTATCATCCAGGTCATCACCAAATCCGACATGGTTGATGTTGCGTTTTAAAGGAGGTTAGCGATGACGGTCTATGAAACGATTCTGAAACGGCGCACGATTCGGCGGTTTCAACCCAAACCGGTTCCTTATGCGGTCATGGAAAAGATGGTCAATGCAGCCAGGCTGGCTCCTTCCGCGGCAAACTTACAGCCGTGTGAATACCTGGTGGTTGATGAACCGGCTCTGGTGGCAGAAGTATTTACCACCCTGAAGTGGGCCGGTTACATCGCGCCTGCCGGAGATCCGCCGGAAGGGAAGAGACCAACCGCTTACGTTATTGTTCTTCTCAAACAGGAGAAGGATGCTCCGTACGGTACGGTTGATGCGTCCGCCGCGATTGAAAATATGATTTTAACCGCGTTAGAAGAAGGGGTGGCAATCTGCTGGTTGGGTTCGGTCTACCGGAAGGAACTTGCCGAAATCTTAAAGATACCGGACAAATATGCCGTTGACTCGGTTTTAGCCCTGGGCTATCCGGACCAGGAAAGTTTTGCCGAAGAATTTACCGGCTCGGTCAAATACTGGTTGGACGAAAAAGGAAACCTTCACGTACCCAAACGCAGCCTGAAAGAAATTCTTCACCACAACACCGTTTCCCTTGAAAGGTAGGGGCTCAATTTATTGAGCCCGAAAGTGGTCGGGTTTGATAAATCAAACCCCTACCTCGTTTGTATTAGATTTACGGAGAGGTGCGAGAGCGGCTGAACCGGCACGATTGGAAATCGTGTAGCCCCTCAAAAGGCTCGTGGGTTCGAATCCCACCCTCTCCGCTAATCTTCCTGAAGGGATTCGAAGGGAGCGAAGTCAGGAATTGCGACGAATAGGCAGCAATTCCAGCGGGTGGCCGACCCGAAGCGTAGTGAAAGCTGAGGGCGCCGAATCCCACCCTCTCCGCTTCCTGAATGGTGCACTACGTGAGGAGGAAAGATATGAGAAAGGGATTTTATTATTATGGCCGGTCTGTTTTGTTGCTGGGTTTACTTATTGGTTATCCCCGGAATGTTTTGGCTGAGGGAAAGAAGGGGGAGGGTAGGGCTGAGTCTACGTCTATTCGTTACGTAGAGACCCACGTGCATCTTACCGCGAACTCAGATGCCGGGTTTAATGCCGCGACGGAGGCGGCTTTGAACTCTATGGACAGTTTAGGTATCCGGAAATGTTTACTGATGCCTCAGCCGTTTACCTCTGATAACCCGAACCTTTATGACTACCAGGTTCTGGCAGAGATAGTTAAAAAAAATCCCGCACGTTTTGCTTTTCTCGGTGGCGGTGGGTTGCTCAATCCGATGATCTATAAGTCCGCTAAAGCGGGAAGGGTGACTGAGGCAATGCGCAAGGAGTTCAGGGGAAAGGCGGAAGAGATTGTCAAGGCGGGTGCGGTTGGGTTTGGTGAGTTTGCCATGGAACATTTTTCCTTTTTTCAGAATCACCCTTATCTTTCCGTTTCTCCAGACCATCCGCTTTTTCGGCTTCTGTCTGATATCGCCGCGGAGCATAATTTGCCCATCGACATTCATATGGAGGCGGTACCCCGGGATGATTTCTCTTTTCCGCAGGACCAGTTTACTAAACGCAGTGACAAAAACCCGGAATTCCTGAAGGAAAATATCAAACTGTTGGAGCGTTTGCTGGCATACAATCGAAAAGTCCGCATTGTCTGGGCGCACGCCGGTTGGGACCATACCGGAGCGATGACGGTAGAATTAATCCGGCGTCTTTTAGCGAAACATCCCAATCTCTATTTCAGTTTGAAAGACCATAGCCACAGTTTTTCCCGGAACCGAATTCTTGACAGCACCGGCAAACTTAAACCTGAGTGGAAGAAAATTATCGGTGATTTCCCGGGCAGGTTTTTACTGGGAAGTGATATGTTCTATTGCGATCCTAAACTTCCGCAGCAGTTTCCCGACAGTACCAGGGGATCCAGGCTGATTCTTTCTCAACTTTCTCCTGAGGTGGCGCGCAAGGTTGCCTACGAAAATGCCGAGAGCCTCTACGGGATTAAAGTGGAGAAACCGGGTTTTTGAGGTGTGGTATAATTTTACATTTACGGAGGTCAGGTTGGAAATTGATTTTACCGGATTGTTGTCTAAATCCGAATTTCTCCGGAGGATTTCCCGGAAAGACGGGAAGAGGTTTAAGAGTCTTACCTTAATCCAGATAAAGAAACTGGAGAAAAACGGGAACTTCGCGGCGGACTGGAAGAAGGTTAAAGTAAGTGATGGGTTCAACCCGGAAAGAATAAGAAACTCCTTTTTCTTCGGGGAGGTCTATCTGGGTTCTTTTAAAGGTGTTGCGGAAGAATTCCTTCATCCTGCCGGTATCTATAACGCCACCCTGACAGACTGTAAAATTGAGGACGATGTCCTGATAAAGAACGTAAGACTTCTTTCCAACTATCTGGTTCGGAAAGGAGCGGTCCTCTTTGATCTGGGAAGAGTAACCTGTGGAAGAGGCGTAAAATTCGGTAATGGTCATCCTCTGGTTCTCTGTATCGAAACCGGCGGCCGGAATGTGAAAGGATTTGCCGAGATTGATTTGAAGATTGCTGTCGAGGTAGCCACCAGAAGAGAAGAGCGGTTCTTAGATTCATACGACAAATTCATTGAAAACTACCTTGGCAAAATAAATGCGGAAAAAGGAATAATTGACGAATCCGCAGTATTATTAGATACACCTACTGTGGAAGACTCATACATCGGCCCGGCCGGGAGGATTGACGGTGCTTGTGCGGTTATCAACAGCACCGTTTTGAGTAACGCGGAAGAAAGGACCGAGGTTTCTCACGGCGGGTTTGTGAAGAATTCAATTCTTCAGTGGGGAAGCGAGGTGACGACTTTCGGGCTCTGCGTGAATTCAGTGATGGCTGAACATTCGAATTGCGAAAGGCACGGCAAGGTCACCGAAAGTTTCATCGCGCCGAATTCAGGCGTAGGGGAAGGGGAGATTACCTCATCGCTGGTTGGTCCGTTTGTGGGTTTTCATCATCAGGCTCTTTTAATCGCTGCCTATTGGCCCGAGGGAAAGGGGAATGTCGGATATGGTGCCAATATAGGAAGTAACCATCCCTCCAGGATGCCCGACCAGGAAGTCTGGTGCGGTGAAGGGATATTCTTTGGCCTGGGCGTGAATATTAAATATCCGGCTGATTTTTCCCAGGCACCTTACTCCATCATCGCCACCGGGGTAATGGTTCTTCCGGGAAAGGTCACCTTTCCTTTTTCTTTGCTCAATACTCCCGGTAGAAATTTGCCCGGTATATCGCCTGCCTTCAGTGAAATTATGCCCGGCTGGGTTCTTTCGGACGATGTCTATACTATCAAAAGAAACGAGGGAAAGTACCGGAAGAGAAATAAAGCCCGGCGGACCCAATTTGATTTTGAGGTTTTCCGGACGGAGATTGTGGAGATGATGATTTCCGGCCGGACAAGACTTTCCAATGTTAAAAAGACTAAGGATTTTTATTTGGAAAAAGATATCCCGGGGTTAGGCAAAAACTATCTATTGGAAGCCAACCGCAAAAAAGGAATAGAAACATATTCTTTTTATATTAAGCACTATGCTGCTGACGGTCTGTTCAGAAAAGTAAAGGAACTCATTACAAAAGGTGAGAAAGAGAACCTGAACCGGATTCTTGATATTTTCTCCGATGACCGCCGTTGGGAACACGAAAGGGGAATCTTAATTGCGGAATTTCCCGGGCAGGGTATTAAAGAAATTTTGACGGAACTTAAAACGATGGAAGAAAAAATTGCCGCCGATACCCAGAGTTCCCGGGAAAAGGATGATGCGCGCGGGATAAGAGTAATTCCGGATTATCGTTCCAGCCATACCTTAGCCAGGGACGATTCTTTCGTGAAAGAGACCTGGGAAAGGTTGGCCAAGGTTAAGAAAGAGATATCTGAGATAATTTCGCGATAATCTTCCCATAATCGGCTGTATACCAACTCTTTATTTAATCCCCGCCTCTATCTTTGCCGGATTTTGTTATCAACTATACCCCACCATCCAGTCGTAATTAACTTGAAAAACAAACTTTTGAAAAAGGTAAACTGTTCTACAATAATCCTGAGCTGTAATTTCTGTTGACATAAGTTATTTATCAATGCTATACTTGTTTAAATCTCTAAACACTTGTTTAGAAGCGTAAACAAAGGAATTAGCGAGTTTATGAAGATCAACGACCCCTTAAACAAAATTTTAGATAATGAGGTAAAGGTTAAAATCTTGAGGTTCTTTATTAAAACAACCGGGCAGTGGAACGGCCGGCAGATCGCAAAGGAGGTTGGCGTAGCTCCTGCTACAGCCCACAAAGCCCTTCAAGGTCTATACAAAGAGGGCGCGCTTATCCTTCGGAATGTCGGTAAGACCCATCTCTATAACCTTAAAGAGGATACCTATTTGGTTTCAGATCTATTGCGACCTCTTTTTACCAAAGAAGATAAAGTATTGAACAACATCGTAGAAACGATAAAGGACAAAATAGGCGCTTCTACTAACACCAAGAAAGATATTGTAAGCGTCTCTTTGTTCGGCAGTGTAAGTCTGGCCAAGGAACGATCCACCAGCGATATTGATCTGGCCGTAATTATACGAAACGCAAAGCGCCGACAGAAAGTGGAGAGTTTATTTGAGGAAATAGATAAGGAGATATCTTCGAAATTCGGGAATACCGTTTCGCCTTATATCAACACGGAAGCCGAGTTCAGGGCCAAATGCAAGAAAAAATTGGCAGTTATAAGAAACATATTACTCAACAACAAACGGATTTACGGAAAGGAGGCCAAAGAAATATTATGACTCCCAAGAAATTAAAAATAGAAACAGTGGAAAAGAGCGATTACCGCATCTATCTCAAGAAGGCAGCCGATTTTCACGATATCATGCTGAAGGTTTTTGATTCAGCGAATTGGACCGCCGCAGGCCTTAATGCCGTGCATTGTGCCATATCATGCTGCGATGCGTTGTTGGTTTTTCATCTTGGTGTTCGGTCAATCGGTGAGGACCATATGCAGGCAGCCGATCTCTTGCTGCGCCTACCCCAAAAACTGACCGGAGAGGTTGCCACGTTCAAAAGGATAGTTGCCAAGAAAAACCTCATCGCTTACGAAAACAGGGAGTTTCGTCGGGTTGAGGCCTTGGAGATAACAAAAACGGCTGAGAGATTTTACAGTTGGGCTAAATCCAACCTGCCGGCGCGATAGAACCGTTATTGTTTATTCGCTAATATTATTCCTTGGAAATAAAAAGAAGTGTAACTATTACCCAGTGGACGTGCAGTCCGCTGGGTGCAATTTTAAACAGAGGTTTTTTCTTGGGCTGATTGTTCAGGAACGCTTTGTGTGCCAACGGTTTTTGCGTTCTTACAAAGTTTTATTGTTTGTCTGAATTTGGAAAGAATCCTGTCATACACCT
>JAZDPL010000017.1:0-2016 GCA_043797665.1 Candidatus Omnitrophota bacterium | reverse complement strand
TGTAGAGAGGGGGGTGGGCTATTTCGCTATTCCCCCCTCTCGACTAACTTGAGGATAAAAATATGAAGAGATATGCAGAGTTTGGTGCGACCAAGGGTTCTTTTGAGAAGCTACATATTGATGGGATGACTTCATCCGGAGCGGGACTTTCACCTGATGTTTGGGATGACTGCCCCATTGGAACCCTGCAATCTGATCCGCGTCTGGGTCTGTTTGTCATGGATGATTTCCCTGTCATTCAGGCAAGCGGGTATCCCTACACGGTCTATACCGACACGACCGACACGTTCACATCCCTGACGGGACAGCGAGGCGGGGTGGGAAGGTTTGCTTTGTCCGGTACGGATAATGACGAGTGCTTTGCGGTTTATAACCAGGCATCCGGGATTATCCAGATGGATGCGACAACCGACCCGTTCTATGACTGGTGGTTTGAAGCAAGATTGAAACCATCTCAGGTGGCGGCAGAACACGGCATTTTCATCGGCTTCGCCGGTGCGACTGAAGTTGCTGCGGACCTGATGAACACCAATGACATGGTTCTCAAGGTTATCAATTCCCTTGGGTTCCAGATCATATCCGCTGCGGCTGGTGCCCCTTGTGCCGTTATCCAGACGATTCATCAGAAAGCTGGTGGCGCAAGGGTAGCGGTGGATGCCACGGCTGGAACGGCGACTGCTGCCTGGATAAAGTTTGGCATGAAATCCGTATTAGGCAGGGTTTATTTCTACCTTAACGGGGCCAAACTGGACACTTCGGTACTGACCACGGCGACAAACTTCCCGATCTCGGTAAGTATGTGTCCGACGTTTGGGGTGAAAATCGGTTCCGGGGCGGCAGAGAACCTTGACATTGACTGGTGGGCGGCTGCACAGCTCCGATAATTTTTAATTTCGGCAGGGAGGCAGTCTATACGATAGACTGTCTCCTTGCCCTAACCATCGGAGGCCGCGATGACGGGAACAATCTACATCGCAACAAATAAAGAAAACGGCAAGCGATATGTGGGGCAAACATGGGGGAAGGTTAGCACTCGAATTAGAAAGCATTTTAATGAAAAAAAGGAGACTATTTTTAGCCGGGCGTTAAGAAAATACGGGACCGATAATTTTGACATTCAACAGATAGTTTATTCGCGGGATTCACTTAACGAATGGGAACAATATTTTATTTCAAAACTCATAACAATTTCGCCAAGTGGTTATAATTTAACGAGCGGTGGAGATCACAATTATACATTCTCCGAGGAGACAAGACAGAAGATTGGTGAGGCAGGAAAGGGGCGGACAACCTCAGAAGAAACAAAACAAAAAATAAGTGCGGCTATTTCCGGGGAAAATCATTACCGTTATGGGAAGCACATATCAGAAGAAACCAGAAAAAAGTTAAGTGAATCGCATAAGGGGAAAAAATGGACCCCGGAAATGCGAAAGAATTATACTTTGGCGAGAACTGGTGTTCCGAGATCAGAAGAAACCAAAAAGAAAATTAGTGCTTCTCATAAAGGAAAAACAGTATCTGAGGAAGTAAAAAACCGACTGCGCAGTTACAGACTTGGTACTCATTATGTTATGCCAGAAGAAACAAAAGAAAAAATACGATTAATAAAAAAGGGTAGTCCCAAGACGGTTGAGGCGGCATATAGGGGATGGGAAAAACGCAGATTGAGGAAAGATAATGAATTTACTACAGATTCGATCGTTTGCGCGGTATCGGCTAAACGACCTCGAAAAAATACAGGCGTGGAAAGACGCTGAATTAAACCTCTACGCGAACGAAGCGGAAAAGATTATCTGCCGCGACGCGCGGGTATTGGAAGATAGCACAACTTCTTCTATTTGTAACATCTCTGTAGTGGCAAGCACACTTGATTACGCGCTTGATGAAACTATCATCTGGATTGCCAACGCAAAGCTCACCGCATCTGATTTCACCTTAACCAAGACAACCAAGATGGACATGGATAAAATGTATCCAGGCTGGCGAAGCGGCACCGCTTCCGAGCCGACAAGGTAT
>JAZDPL010000075.1:0-11467 GCA_043797665.1 Candidatus Omnitrophota bacterium | reverse complement strand
TCAAACCCGAAGGAGTGTTCAGTTTGGATGGAGGTATAAGATGATAGGTATGGGGAAGAAAATCGTGCGAACAAAAAAAGGATTTACGTTGATCGAGCTTTTGGTGGTAATAGCCATCATTGCCATCCTGGCGGCGATGTTGCTGCCGGCGTTAAGCATGGCAAGGGAGAAAGCTAGGCAAGCTAAATGCATCAGCAACGTAAAGCAGATTCTTTTGGCCGTAATGATGTATGCTCAGGATTACGACTACGTACCCCCACCGGAACTGATACCCATAAGTAAAAGTGCCTATCATCTCCTTATTGAAAATGGCTATGTCAAACCAAGCAAAGAATGGATTTTTGACTGTCCCAGTGACCGGACAAGAACACCAGTTGTGGATTATACTAACCATTCCTGGTTTGGAGTTACCAACTTAAACCGTTCCTATCTCTGGAACGCCTACCTAGGCATGTGTGATGGCTTCTGGAACTGGGGTGTCAGACCGAGAAAATTTGATACCTGGGAAAAACCTTCCACAACTTGGGTGATTGCAGATGCAATGGACTGGAAAAGTACCGATACACCCCACTGGTGGGGAGCAGATATAAACTACAATGCTCCCTTGAACGGCGTCAATTACGGATGGGGATATCCGCATACCAATGGAGTAATTGTAGGATTCGGTGACGGACACGCAGAATGGTTCAGCAAAGAAACTGCTCTTACAATGGGTTCGGTCTGGTGGCAATACCCGTAGTAAAGAGATTTTGACTCTCTGGATATGGAAGAACAGAAGACATTTTGTTTTATCCCTGTTTGCAAGAGAAAAAAACAATTGGCATTGGACGGAAACTGGAACATCGCAGTTGCTGATAGGCCGTATGTTGATAACCCCAAGAACCTGAACAGTCTTCCCTGGATTACGGTACGGTTACCAGACGGCCTGCCGGATGCTCTTTTTTTCGCAGGTAAGATTCCCAATCCCTGGTACAGCCAGAACTGGCGAAAGGTGGAATGGATTTTTCATACTGACTGGTGGTTTCAAAAGAGATTTTTTGTGCCGGAAGATTGGAAAAACCATATTGTCAGATTGACATTTGATAATCTGGATTACTATGGAAGGGTATGGCTGAACGGCAAATATCTGGGGTTCCATGAGGGTGCCTACGGAGGGCCTACTTTTGAGGTAAGTAACCTCCTTCTGTTTGGGAAAAGCAATGAACTGTTGGTCCGGGCAGGACAGGCCCGGGATGAACGGGAGGTTTCTCCGATTTTCAAGCCAACGGCGTTACGCCGGGGCGCTTTCTCCTGGGGAAATAAACTCGCTTCAGTAGGTATCTGGAATTCAGTCCGGCTGGTGCCTACAGGAAAAAGTTTTCTGGAATGTCCATACGTTTATACGGAAGAAATTAGTGGTAATTATGCGGTTTTATGGTTTCAGGGTATGGTCAACAATTACCAGAATGATTACCGGGGCAGATTTACCTTGATAATACAGGAATGGCCCGGTTCTAAAAAGATATTCCGGGAAGAATTTACTCAAAAGGTTCCGTCAGGCGGTTCCATATTTGAGAAACGTATTAAAATACCGAACCCGAAATTATGGTGGCCGGCAGGCCTGGGCAAGCCGCATCTTTATTCTGCAGTTCTTGCTCTTTCTGACGAAAAAAATCAAGTATGCGATGAAATATTTGTCCGGTTCGGCATCAGGAAATTAGAATTAGTGCGCAATCCAGTCGACCCCGATGAACCAAGAATCATAAATAGCCCAATTACTCTGGTGGAATCATCAGATTCTTCGGCTCCTGCCTGGCGGGGCATGGCGCAAGAAACACAAGTTGCTCCTGACAAGCAAGGATTTCAAAATCCTTACATGAAATCTGCTATTAGCGACCTGGTTGACTCTCAAGCAGACAGGAATTACCGGTTCCTTTTCCGTGTCAACGGAAAGGAATTCTATGCCAACGGTGCATGCTGGTTTCCGACAACCGATACGATGTCGTATCTACCGGACCGTACCCTGTGGTTTCTCACTCTTGCCCGGGAGAGTAACATTAGATTACTACGGCTAAACGGTGGAGTCGTTCCGTTTGAGACTGAAATATTTTATGATTCATGCGATGAGTTCGGAATACTGGTTTGGCAGGAGATAATGGCCGGCTCTCCCCCTCCGTATGAGAAACGACTGGATGTCTGGAGAGAGCAACTTACACAAAATGTCTACCGCTTGCGTAATCATCCTTCTCTGGCACTCTGGGTATTCGGCAATGAAATTGATCCCTATGAAGAAAAGATACTTCCGCAAGCTGGAATCTCCCGGGAAATTTGTCAGCAGGTTGACCCGGAAAGAGAATTCAGACCATCTTCGCCGGGCGGAGGTACCAGACATGCTTATAGCCCGGCCGGTCTGTTACAGGCAGAAGAGAATTGGTATCTTTTCCATTATGGAAAGGGAAGTAATTTCATTTCCGAATGGAGCAGTCCGGCGATGATTTCGGAAAAATCTTACAGAAAAACAGTAGATAAAAAAGAATGGAATGATGAACCGGTTGGTTATGACTGGAAAAGGTTTTTTGGTAAGCACCCGGACCTTTTTGACCACTGGGCGGAATCTTGTTCCCTGGGACCGGAAACAGCCCTTTTGAAAGCGACGCCATATGGAGATTTCAACAAGTGCTCAATAAGAAAAATTATGGAATATACCCAGATGGGCCAGGCGCTGATGTATGGATACGTTACGGAAAACTGGCGGGCTCTTTTTCCCTACCACGGCGGGGAGACTGTGTGGTGCTTTAATCAATTGAGTCCGTGTAGTTCCTGGCATACGGTAGATTGGTTCGGGAATCCGAACATCGCCTACTACTTCCGGAAAAGAGCCTATGCGCCTTACCATGTTCTGGCCCGGTTTCCCTGGTTCTCCTGGGCACCCGGAGAAATCTTCTCGGCCGATGTTATCGCGATAAGTGAAGGAAAAAAGGAAGAATCCGAACTGTCTGTGAGGATATACGATGCGGCGATGGAAGAGGTTAAGAAATGGAAATATACCGTATCTCTTCCGGGAGAAGGTAAACCCAGTCAACCGAAAAAGATTGAATACAAAATTCCTGATAATACCGCGGACCATTATTTTTTCCTGGAGATTTCTCTCCAGACAAAGGGAAGGGAATTCCTTTCCAGAAACTGTTACTGGTTACGGGTAACTTCACTTCTTTCTGTCCGGGGATTAAAAACGAAGTACCGGTCAAAGGTACAGCCGATGATACGTTGGGAAAAAGGACCCTGGCTGGAACCGCAGATTAAGAAAGCGGCTACCGTTCTGGAAGGAAAAATAACCAGGGTGTCAGAGACATCGGAAGAGAAAAGAGTTGTCATGGAAATATTGAATAAAGGTTCCAAACCGGCTTTTCCGGTCAAAATAGATTCCACGCATCCTGATGCCTGCCTGGTTTGTTCGGACAATTATTTCTGGCTACGGCCTGAAGAAAAACAAGAAATTTTAATTACCTTAGCCAAAAAAACAGACAGGATAAATCCCTGGTTCCCGGGAAAGAAACCGCCGGAAAAAGAAAACTGCCTTATTATCTCTTCCTGGAATGCAAAATCAGTAAAAATTATTTTGAAATAATAAAAAAGGGAGGAAAACGTGCTGAAGATACCTTTATTCCTTGTAAGTGCCTTTGCGCTGGGACATTTATTCTCTTTGGAAGGTGTTTCAATGGAGACTTCACCCACTAATGGACAACGCGGGGTCTTCGCAGATAGCCAGGGGCAAGAATTCTCGTATGACTGGGGCCACGTGCCCACGGCAACTTTCACCCTGTGCTGGTGGGAAAAGGCAAAAGAAACAGAAGGTGTTATGAACGTGGAACTGGTCAATTCAACTGCAGGTTATATCCGACTGCATTTCTTCCCCTTGAATAACGTAGGACAGGGAAAAGAAACATCGGTTGACCTTTCGGAGTTTAAACAGATTACGTTTAAGGTCAGTTCCTTAACCAGAAAAGAGATTGCTCAAACTTCTTACTTAGGCAGGTCAAGGCCGATGCATTTAACAGTAAATATCGTATCTTCTGCCGAAGGCGCCAAAGGTAAATACTACACAATTCCGGTGGCTGTGCCGGTACCTGAGGAATTAACGGAATTTTCTATACCGTTTATTCTCTTGCCGGAGTTTCCCACAGATTATTTCAAGAAAGTGGCCTATATTGAATTTAACATAGCAAATAGTTGGGGCGAGCCAGATGGCGGCATCAAAATGGCAGACCTTTCCTTTGACAAGTCAGCACCTACCCGTCAAGAGATATTGAACGAATATCTTAAACTGGGTCAAGGTTTGGAATTAACTGCGGGTGAGGAAATCCCCGGTATCGTTGTCCAGCGTACGGGCCAGTGCGGAATAAATTTTCTTGGTACTGGCGAGTTCAAACTGACATTTTCAATCAATGCGGCACAGACCGGAATTGCCGACGGTGAAAACATTTTTGTTATTATTGATTACTTCAATGAATACAAACACTGGGATTCCAATCGGGTGGACATTGTAGTAGGTGCAAGTAAGGGGAGTTTCTTGAGATATGGCAGTAGTAAGCAAGGATTGGAACCGTGGAAATTGGCGCGGTGGCAAACCAGAGCCATACCGCTCAGGAACCCAGGAGAAATAAAGACACTCACCTTTACTTTTCGTAAGCCCGTAATAATTAAAGAAGTCCGGCTTGCTCCACTGAGGAAAAACCAGATAGAACAACTTAATCAGTGGGAAGCAAATTGGGGTTTGTTTTCCCGAGAACACCTTTATCGGGTGGTGGAACGCGGCAGGTATTCCGAGAAATTTCGCCAGGCCGAGCGAGCGACAAACTACTTAAAGAAAAGAATGCAACCGGAAATAGAAAAAGCCGATGCTGATCTCTTATGTGCTTTCATCCAACAAGAAGAGAGGATTGATACTCATTACCATCAAGGGCTGGTTCTCATTGCTGACGGAAAGTGGAATGAATACAAAACACTGGCCGCAGAGGTAGAGGGCGGAAACAACCGTATCCGCATGCAGATACAGGAATGTTGCCAGGACGTAAAACTTTTCCAAAATATTCTGCAGAAGATGGTTGATGCTAAACGTTTTCCCTGGTACAAATTTGGGGAATTCCCTGATTTCCCTGAATTAAAACCTAACCAGGAAAGTTTCTTCAATGCGTTTCAAAAGGAAATTGTCTTTCATGGATTTGGGAACTCTTATTGGCCGGACGATTTTTTCCAGATCCATCCCCGCTATATGTATGAAGCGCACACTATTCTGGGCGTGAAAACTCTTTTCAATGTCATTGGCTGCTGGGTAGACAAAGACGGTTTTTTTCACAGTGACCTTGACCAGGGAAAAACCTGGATAGAATGGAATGAGCGTTTCGGATTCAAAACTACGCCTGCCACCGGTATTTTCCACGGTGGATTAAACGGGCCCACCCCAGACTGGCTAATAGAGAAGTACAAAGATGACCCGGAATTCTGGGCGACTGGTGCCCAGGGAGAAAAAGCAGAACCACATCCCTCAATGGTGACCGGAAATCTTTACCACCCGGGGTACATTGAGTATGTGAAAAATGTAATGGAATCGGCCGGAAGAAGTTGGAGGAACAATAAAGACTTCGTCGGCGTCTGTATCGGTAGTGAAGCCCAGTTCAAAGTCTGGAGCAGTAAAGGAATGATACCCGGAGGCTATGGAAAACTTGCCAAAAAATCCTTCCAGCAATATTTAAAAGATAAACACGGAACCATTGGAACCCTTAATGAACTATGGAGCAGTACCTACAAAAGTTTTGAGGAGATTGAACTTCCCACTCAGGATGCAACTAAACCACGCGAGCCCTCCGCACTCATCTACGAACATGAAAGATTCCGGCAGAAGACTTTTTCCAATTACGTAAAGATGGTGAGTGATACCTATAAGAAAGCAGACCCCAACCACCCCACCTGGTTCTCGCCTTACAGCACATTTGACATGGCACCAGACCATGGCTGGAATCTTGCTGACTTGATGGCCAGCACTGACATTTCTAACACGCACTATGCTACATTACCGGTGACCGCGGCTTTTAATTACATGGGCCCGCGCTACCACAACACAATTTTTGCAGATGCAGAATATGTAACATATGGGGCTGAGGGATGTGAGCCCAATCCCAGCGAAAAAATAAAGGCTGCTGGACTTCGTGGTTTTTGGATGTATATGTCCTGGGGTTGTCGGGGATTTGACCTGTGGGCTCGCACTTTCTTCGCCAGTGGTGAAGAAAGTTATTACGGAAACTTCCATGATGAAAAGTTCGTTTTGCCGGTCCGGGAAGCAGAAGCAATCAGAGTATCCGTTAACCGGGCAATGAAATTCGGTGACCTTTTGAGAGAGACCAAAATCGCAGAGACCGGGGTGGGCATACTCAATCCCACCACTGCGATAATTCTGGACCCGCTCTCAAATCTTTATCCAAACTGGGCAGTCAAGAATGAAGGAGAAATAATTTATGACTGGCTCTACAAGAACGATTATCCAACCTTTATAATACCGGAGGAATATGTAATCAACGGGAAAGAAGATTTAAATAGATTTCACCTTATTATTATTCCGGTAGGCACGTACCTGCCGGCGGAATTGATTGATAAAATCATCACCTGGGTGAAAAATGGCGGCGCGCTAATACTTGATGGTCCTGCGGGTCTTTACAATCAATATGCCCGGATGGACAACAGGCTGTTAAATACCTTTTTCCAGACAAAGGTTGAGGCAAAATGTATTACAGGCCCGGGCCAGGGACAAGGTGTGAAAATAGAATCCCTTCCGGGTGGATTACCCATTCCCATGCTGGGAGCAAAGACAGGCGAAGTGGAAAAAACAACAACTTCAGTAAAAGGCTGGCTGTATGAGATAACCTTTGCAGATGCAGGCCCGGCCACGAAAGTCTTCATGAAACTTGCGGATAGCAACAAAATAGGGGTGGCGGAGGTTAACTATGGAAAAGGACGTGTTCTTCTGTCCTCTTTCGGATTGGGTATTAACGGCTTTAAAGATTTTGTGCTCCAGAAAGCGAAAGAATATTACCCTGAACCGCTGGTGAAAGCCAATGTTCCGGATGCTATCGGGTATGTAGTAAGGGAAACAGCATCCGGTGCCAGATATCTTTTTATCACCAACCATAATTCCGATAAACCGGTAATCGCTGAGATTTCTATTCAAGGAAAATATACCAGGGTGAATGACCTGGGCATAGAAGGTGGATTTCCAGTCTCAACCCGGGTAAAAGACACCAGAACTATCATCAATGTGAGGTTAGCGGCCGGTGATGGAACATGTCTTGAACTAAGCAAGTAAGAGGAACCGGTCCATGGTGAAAAAGTAGGGAGGTGCTCTATGTGGTTCAAAAGTTTGACACCTGGCGCTTATTTGCGAAGGAACCTATTGTTTGTGGTGTTTTTTCTGATAATGTGGCTGGTACTCGGGAGTATGCGAAGTACTGCTGAGTCAGAGCGGGAACGTTTCTGGGAACTGGGTAATGGTTTATATACCGGTGTTGCCAGTGACAATCCTCTGGACGAAGCGCGCTTTGATTGGATTTGCCTGCACGAGAATAACACACCGGTAAATTCCTCCACCATTAAGAACCGCATTAACCGCAACCTGGCCATTAACCCCAGGCAGAAATATATTGTTCAACTTGGCCCGGTCTGTCACCTCGGCAATCCTAAACGTTACTCCGGAGTGGCCGTGATATTTGACTACCGCTATAAACCCGGGGTCAGAGAAGCGATAATATTGGGTTTGAAAAAAACTATAAAAATGGTGTTAGGCGATATTAACAAACCGGAGAATGTCGTGGGCTTCAGTTTTGTCGAGGAATTGCCGGGTTGCTGGGGTTGCCAGGACCAGATGTATTCCAAGAACTTGCCCTCCATCCTTGAGGAATATCGCGGCCAGATAGAAAAGGAGCGGGGCAAACCTCTGGTCTGGGACAAAGAGACCTTTCTTTGGGTGGGCCGGGTCTTTACGGAAAGCATTGCCGAAATACATCGGGTTATCAAGGCCGCAGCGCCGGATAAGATGCTTCTTTACTGGCATCTGGGCGGCACCTCCACCTTTGATTCCCTGGGGCACGAACTGCTTGAAAATGCAGAGATTTTCGGGTATTCTCCGTTGCAGAATTTTTACCCTTTTCACCTGGAAGAGATTGACGGCGGCATTGTTGACTGTTTCATCGGCTGGCCGGAAAGCGCGGACTCATATGCCGCAACGTGGCGATATGCCAGGGAGCGCGGCTGGCAGGTCATTTTTGACCTCAAGCACTCCGGACACCAGCGCCTAAACAGATGGTCCGAGGCGGTATCTAACGCCAAAATCCGCGACCCGCAGAATATGGGATACTACTTCTACTGTGAAGGCAATTGTGTTCAAGGCCGAGCTAATGATGATATGGACCCTTCCCTTGCCGGAAAAGAACACAATCTTGAGACAGAAAGCATACCGTACCATCTCCGGCGGCACTGCGCCCGTGAGAATATCGGTATGGATGTGGTCAACCGTTATTATCCCCTGAAAGTTGCCGCAAAAGTTTTTCTTCCCGGAACGACAGGTGAGTTTTCCTTAGGCAAAGAGTTGAAAAAAGGCGTTATTCTGGAGTTGGCGGCCGAGATTCAAAATCCAAGAGATGAAACCTTTTACCAGACACCTGAGGCGGCTGTTGCCAGAGAGGTGGTGGTAACCCTGTCTCTGCCGCGAGGCCTCTCTTTGGAAGAAGGTTCTTCGCCGGCTACCGTAATGCTGGGGCAGATTCGGGCCGGAGAGTCCAGGAAGGTAGCGTGGCGGATAAAAACAAAATGGGATATTTCTTCGTTGTCACAACCGTTACGGATAATGGCAAGTTCCACCAACTGCGATGCCGGCGCCGCTGAATTAGGAAATAGATAATCACTCATGGGGAACACGGAGGAAAAATATGGAGAAGATGAGAAATGGAATTGCCGGAATGGTTCTGGCAGGTGCGCTGGTCTTTTTTGCAACAAGCGCCCTGGCAGCAGAAAAGGCAGTTGTTGCGGGACCATTCACACCGGATAAAAGCACCTTGTTTTTAATGCATTTTGATGAAGGTACCGGTCAGGTAGCCGGAGACAGCAGCGTAAATAAAAACGATGGCAAGCTCGTCGATACTGACTGGGAAAAACAGGGCAGATTCGGTTCCGCGGTTGCCTTTCACGGGGAAAGCGGCTTCATTAGGCTGGGTAGCATAAGCAAAACCCTTGACCTGGGCACCGGTGATTTTACGATTGAGGCCTGGATAAAAGGGAATTCATTCAAAAGCGAATGTGCCATCTTCGCTGACGGGGCCATAACATATATCCCCGGGATTTTTCTTTTCGTCAGCAGCCGGGGGGACGGGATGGTCAGGGCGCAGATTTGTTTCAGCCCCGGCGGTAGTGAGAATAACGTGAACTTGGCCGGAGCAGCGACCGTGGTTACAACCGGCGAATGGCATCATGTAGCCCTGGTGGTGAAAAGAAGCAGTAGCATGGCGATATATCTTGACGGTAAAGAAAACGGCAAAATAGATATCAGCGCCAAGGCCGGGGCATCGCTATCGAATAACGAAGAAGGTTACATCGGCGCCTGGGGTAATAATCCGGGCTGGAACTCGTTTGACGGGCTGATTGACGAATTACGCCTGTCCAATATCGCCCGCTATGAATCTGAATTTGAAGTTAAACTACCGGAACCAAAATAAAATTCTTTGCAACTTATTTACGAAAGAACCAAAATGAATTTAACCGAAGCGATTGATACGGTTTTAGACACCCTTAGGAAAAGACCAGAAAAAAATCTTTTTAATATCTGGGCTGATTTGGAAAAGGGCAACAGACCAAGATATTGCCCTTTAACTATTGGTCGGCAGGCTGACCCGGAAGACCCGATTGAGAAACCACCCGAAGGTTCAGAAGAAAAACTTGTTTTCCAAATAGCCGGCATTTTGAAACCCCTGCAATTGGAAAATCCTACCGCTCCGTGTTTATCTCTTGATATAGGTGAAGGAACAGGTTTTATGCCAGCCGGCTTCGGGATAAAGATTTCTCCAAATCCTTCTTATCCGGGAGGCGTGGAAAAGCATTTAACAATAGAAGAGATAGAAAAGATAAAAGTTCCGGAGCCGGAAAAAGAAGAGCGTTTTAAAAAATTGAAAGAAAAAATAGATTTTTATCTGGAATATACTCCGGAAGATTTTAAAATTGGTCTGCCTGATATGCAGGGTCCGTTTAATATCGCTCATTCTATTCTTGGTTCGGAGATATTTTTTCTGATGAAAGACAAACCGGAAAAGGTCCATTTTTTGATGAATTTGGTAACAGATTACTATATCAAATGTTATCAACTATTCAAAAACTGGATACCGGAAAGCCGCTGGGTTCCCTGGATAGGCTCTACTAAACGCATCGCGGAATGTTCGTCCAATCTCATTTCAAAAGATTTATATAAAGAATTTGTGGCCCCTTACGATAGAAAACTAACCGATTTCTGGAAAGGTGAGATTGCTATTCACACCTGTTCCGGTTCCCACGTATTTGAGGTTACGCTTGAGGAATTACCGGGAGTCAGATATACTGAATGTGGTATTATTCCCTGCGCCTGTGCTGGTTTTTTGACCGTGGAGCAGGCAATCAGCAGGATAAAAGGGAAACCGATTATCCTATCAGTAGGCGAGGAATTAATTTTGGGCAAGGAGGAAGAAACCATTAAAGACCACTTCAAGTATTTAAAAGAGCATCCTTTAATGATTTTTGGTTATAACGGAATGTACTGGAAAAAGAAGGATGATGAATCTATAAAAAATCTTCACCAAACTTTAGACGATTACTATTATAAAATTTTCATTTCAATTAGACAGGATGGGAGGGTGTATGTCTGAAGAGGAAAAGAGAGTTCTTCTGTTTGGTGGTGGGGGTTGTCACGATTTTGCCGGAATCTGTGTTCTCTACCATACTGGTGGTACCCTAAGCGTGGAGCAGAAGCGTGGCATTGGAGAATGGGTTGCCGGGGGCAAGGGTTTCGTGGGCATTCACTCGGCCGCAGATTCTTTCCGCGATTCTCCAGAGTATATCGCCATGCTCGGGGGAGTCTTTACCGGCCATCCGTTTATTCGGGAGTATCTCGTTAGCCTTAAAGACACGGAACATCCGGTGACGAAATCCATTGAAGGTTATACGGTCAAGGACTGGGAGAAGTGGCCGGTCTATGAATACAAGGTGCAGGATGAGCAGTACCTTCTGGATTATGACCCGCGTGTCCATATTCTGGCGACCACCCCGTCTACCAGGGTACATCTATGTAGGGAGGAAGGTAGGAGGGGGATTGCGAGAGATGAAAAATTATACCATATTCTCCCCAAATATATCAAATGAAAAAACATGCTCAGTTAAGTCATAAGAACAACTCCTTTGGCCATCTCAATCATCCGGCGGT